>CAVRBB010000005.1:0-218521 GCA_963719195.1 Bryobacterales bacterium
GCGCGACTTTTCCGATTGAATCCCGCCAGTGGCGTTCCGATCTACGTCCAGTTGATGGAGCAGATCAGGCATTCGATTGAAAGCTGCCTCCTCGGACCAGGAGATCAGTTGCCTGCCATTCGTACGCTGGCTCAGGAACTCGTCATTAGTCCGCCCACCGTAGTAAAGGCCTATACGGAATTGGAGCGCGAAGGTGTGATCGAGCTCCGGCATGGCGCGGGGGCGTTCGTGGCTATGCGGGAAAATCTGCAGGGACGCAGCCTAAAGGCCCGCACCGCTGCCACTCTTGCGGGACAGTTTGTCGACAAACTCCGGCGCCAGGGATTTTCGGACGCCGAGATCCGCCGCTTTGTAGAGGCGCAACTCGATCGTGAACTGGAGAACGTCCGCTGATGATTATCGAGACGCACGGTCTTTCCAAGCAGTATAGGCGTACGGTTGGCATTAGTGGTCTGGATCTTGCCGTGCCTGAAGGCCGGATCAGCGGCTTCCTTGGGCCAAATGGCAGCGGGAAAACGACCACGATAAAGATTCTTCTTGGGCTTGTGCATCCAACGGCAGGAGACGCGTTCGTCTTCGGCAAACCAGTCACGGAGGACTCGTCAAGCCTTGAAATTCGTAAACGAGTCGGATACGTGAGCGAAGATAAGCGCCTTTATCCGTACATGACGGGCGAACAGATCCTCGGTTTTACTAGGCCACTATTTCCGAGGTGGAGTCGGGAACGGGAGCGAGATCTGGTTGCCGCATTCAATCTTCCCCTTCACCAGAAATTCAAGGCATTCTCAAAGGGAATGCGACTCGAAACTGGCGTTGATCCTGGCACTCGCGCGCAAACCAGACCTTCTGATCCTGGATGAACCGAGTGAGGGACTTGATCCCATTGCTGCCGAGCACATGCTTGAGGCCATAGTGCAGGCAGCCGCAGAAGGATGCACCGTCTTCTTCTCATCGCATCAGATATCGGAGGTCGAACGGATCGCGGATGAAGTGTTCATCATTTGCGACGGCCGGCTGGTTCTCAGAAGGTTCCTTGGAGGACCTTCGCCAGAATTTCCGGCGCATGTATTTTGCGTTCCCCGGTCGGGCACCTGTTGACGAGATGAGCCTGGCAGGCGTACGCAATTCGCAGGCTGACGGCCACGTACTTTCACTGGTGGTGGATAGCAATTTCGAAGAAATCACCCGCCGGGCGAGTGCGCTCGGAGCCATTTCCGCCAACGTTCAATCTGTGAATCTTCGAGAACTGTTTCTCGAAGTGGCGGGAACCCGCGTGGAGGACAAATGATCTGGCGAAAGACGTGGCTAGAGAGCCGTGGTCGTTTTCTCTTAACCGCCTTGATGCTGGTGCTCACCGTGGTCTGGTGGATTCTTGACGCGGACCGACAAATGGCACGTTACGACGTCAAACCGGCGATGACGTTCACGCGCTACGTATCCATTGTTTACGGCGGTCACATCCAACTATTCTGGGTGGCATCATGCATCATTCTCGGGCTGGGCGGGTTGGTCCGCGAGCACGCCCAGGGGACCGCTCAGTTCACTCTCGTTCTTCCGATCAGTCGTCAGCGGTGGATGGCCATGAGAGCCGCCGTCGCCGCTGCGGAAGCGGCGGTACTCGCTTTGGTGCCGGCAATCGCGATTCCGATTGCGGCCGCCTTGATTGGGCGCTCTTATCCTCCATGGGAAGCGTTGAAATTCTCGGCTTTGCTCCTCTTCTCCGGAATCGTATTCTTGTCGCTGAGCCTCTTGTATTCATCCGTGCTTCCCGGCGACGTCGCCGCAGTGGGTGCAGGTGCTGTGTCGGTCTACCTGGCGTTCAACTCCCAGAATTATTTCTACTACTGGTTCCCAAGCTTTAACGTCAGCAGGTTCATGAGCGGCTTCGAGTTTCTTGACCTTAGGACCGGTTTTCTCACGGGATGGCCGTGGTTTGGAATATTTGCGAGCCTCGCTTTTGCCAGCGTTTTGCTCTGGGTCGCTATACAGATGATTCGCCGGCAGGATTTCTAGCGGCATTGGAAAGTCGTACGCGTCCAGCGGGCGCATGACGATTTCGAACAGGTTGGAGAAAAATGAGTTTTCACCAGGCAGGGCACATAGGATGCGGCAGAAGGCGCCTTTCCGTCTTCTTGGTCATGATCGCTGCCGCGCCGAGCGTGTGGGCACAAGCACCGAAACAATCTGTTCCGCCACCCGCGTTTGACGTGGACTCAGTTAAGGTTGCGTTGGCCGGCGAATTCCAGGAGGACCGTGAGGAAATACGCAGCTCCCCGGTAGGTCTGACCATGCGCCATGTCAGCTTAGCGTCGTGCATAAAGTGGGCATATCGGTTAAATGATTTTCAGATCTCAGGCCCTGCTTGGCTCACTTCAGCCAAGTTCGACATCCTCGCAAAAACTGCTACGCCAACCTCGGAAGATCAACTGCGGTTGATGTTTCAGGCGCTACTTGCAGAGAGATTTGGCCTCGTATTTCATCGCGACAAAAAGGAAGCGGAGACTTATGCCCTTCTTCTCGCGAAAGGCGGCCCCAAGTTTCACGAATCAAAGAGCGAGGGTGTCAGCACCATGACTCCCGGTCGCTTCGGGTTCACCGCCCAGCGGACGTCTACATCTCAATTAACCGAACAACCGAATATCTCGCGATCCCGTTGCGAAGGCCGGTTGTCGATTTGACTGGACTGAGCGGGCGCTATGATTTCGCAGTGGACCTCGCCGTTTATGCTGGCGGCGACAACCAGGCGAATGACATGGCTGCGCTGGTTATCACTGCAGTGCAGGAACAACTCGGGCTCAAACTCGAAGCCCGCAAAGGGCCCGTCGAGATATTTCGGATCGATCATGTTGACAAGACCCCGACCGGAAACTGATGTCGAGCCTGGTCAGATTTTAGGCGATATTGTGTTATGAAGCGATGAGGAGGTGCAGTATGAAGCGCAAATCGGGCACTTGAGACACGCGAAATTCATCGCGCTACGAGGTGACAAGGATGCGCCAGAAGTGCAGCGCAGTTGTGCGCCGGGTTCGACGTGTTCTTTCACCAGTGTTTGCTGCGGCTGTTTCGTCCGGCTCTGAACTACCGTGGTTCGCACGACAACGCCACGCTGGAGGACACCAACCACCATCGTCTTGTCTTTTCCGCCCGTCCCGGTGATTTTTTTGCCCGAACGTGCTTGTGCATGTTCCGGGCTGTCTGGCCGATGAACGTTTCATCGACTTCAAGCTGTCCACATGCCTTGTTGAACGTGCCCGTCTGCATGGCGTCCGGGATTCGATGCGTCATGAGCCATGCAGTTTTTTGGGCGACGCCAAGGGACCGATGCAATTCCATCGAACTGACGCCGTTACGGGAGTTGGTGAGCAACCAAACTGCGGGGAGCCACTTGTCCAGTCCGAGCGGCGAATCCTCAAAGATCGTCCCGACCTTGACGATGAACTGCTTCCTGCACGCTTTACATTTCCACGGAAAACGGGTGGATAGATATGAATGCTGTTTGCCGCCGCATTTGGGGCAGACGGGGCCATCCGGCCATCGTCGCTCCGCAAGGTAATGGACACACGTTGCCGGATCGGAGAAGAACCGGATGGCCTCAACCATCGTCTTCGGCTCGAAATGGGTCTTATGAGCGGCCTACCCGGCTAGCGCCTGCCGGATGCGCTCGGACGTCATGGGCAGTTCCAGCATTCGCGCGCCCACCGCGTCGTATATGGCGTTGGCAACTACGGCGCCCATGGTGATGATGGGCGGCTCGCCGCACCCGGTGGCGGGCGTCTCGCGGTTCTCGATCAGGACCGTTTCGATCTTGGGGAACCACGAAAAGCGCGGCATCTCATAGGTGTCGAAATTGCGGTCGAGCACCTCGCCGTTCCTGAACCGCGCGCCTTCCGTGAGCGCATATCCCAAGCCCATGGTGATGCAGCCTTCCATCTGCTGCCGCGAGCCGTCGGGGTTGACGGTCAGGCCCTGGTCCAGGGCGCACACCACCCGCTTTACCTGGACGTTGCCGGTGCTCTTGTTGACGGCCACTTCCGCTATGGTCGCGACGTAGGTGCCGGCGTAGATGCCGCAGGCCACGCCCATGCCGCGGCCGCTCGGCGCCTTCGCCGGTTTCCAGCCGAACTGCTTCGCCGAGGCTTCCAGCACGCGCCGCATGCGCTCGTCGGACAGGTGCTTCAGGCGGAATTCCACCGGGTCGATGCCGGCCTTCGCGGCCAGGATGTCGATGTGCGACTCCCGCGCGAAGGTGTTGGTATTGACCGACGGGGCGCGCCACGGCCCCACGGCGAACGGGTGCATGCCCGGAGGATTGCCGCCCTGCCATCCGCCGGCCGAGGTGGTGCGATGATGCGGCACGTCGTAAAACGAGCGCGCTTCGCGGTCGCCCGCGCCCACCACGCCGAAATCCCAGAACGCGATCCTGCCCGCGGCATCGAGCCCGAACGGATCTTCACCACCGCCGCGGGCCGGAAGGTATCGTAAGAAGAACTCTTCGGCGCGGTTCCACACCACCTGCACCGGCTTTGCCCGGTGGCCTTCGCCAGGCGCGCCGCCTCCACGGCTTGCGGCCCGGCGGTCTTGCCGCCGAACCCGCCGCCTACGTAAGGGTCGCGATCACGCGCACATCCTGCGCCGGGAGGCCCAGCGCCTGGGCAACCTCCGGCGTCACCGAGAACGGCGTCTGCGTGCTCGCCCAGACGGTGACCTTGCCGTTATCGATCTTCGGCGGTCGCCGAGTGCGTCTCGATCGGCGAATGTGCCACGTAGCTGTTCCAATAGGTCTGCTCGATCACTGCCGATGCCAGCTTCTCGCCCTCGGCAAGGTTGCCGCCCTGGGCCACCACCCGCGGCGGCGGCGCGGTCTGGAGCAGATGATCGTAAATGGTCCGGTCATCCACGCCGGGCGCGGCCGGATTAAATTGCGGCTTGAGCAGAGCCAGCGCGCGCTCGGCCAGGTCGCGGCGCTCGTGCAGCACGGCGATCAAGCTGCCGTCGCGCACCACGCGCGCGCCGGCCTTCTCGGCGGGGCTCGTATCCACGTCTTTCAGCGTGGCGCCATGGGCGGGAGGCCGCAGCAGCCGCGCGTGCAGCATGCCCGGAAACATCATGTCGCCCGCGAAAAGGGCCCTGCCGGTCACTTTGTCCGGCCCGTCCTTGCGCCTGGGCGATCCGCCCACCACACGCAGCGCGGCGGGTGCCTTCACCGGCACCTTCCCGATGTGCCGCTCGACGCGCTTGCCCTGCACCAGCGAGGCATACGTGACGCGCTGGCCAGGCGAAGGGCCGGTGACGACGCCGTCACGCACCTGGAGCCGGTCCACGGGTATCGCCAGGCGCTCGGACGCCAGTTGCAGCAGCACCGCTCTGGCTTCGGCGCCGGCGGCCCGCAACGCGGGACCGAATTGGCGGATGGTCAGCGAACCGAAAGTGCCCATGTCCCAGGGGCAGAGTTCGGTGTCGCCGAGGACCATCTCCACGGAGTCGAACGACACGTCGAGTTCGTCGGCCAGAAGCTGCGCGAGCGCGGTCTTCGGTCCCTGGCCCAGCTCGACCTTTCCGGCGAAACCGGTCACACGGCCGTCTTCGCCGATACGCAGGTAGGCGTTGAAGTCGGTGGGGTACGACCCGCGCTGCGGAAGCCGTGCCGGCTCCTGGTAGGCGGGCGCCACCTCGGCGCGGACGAAGATGAACAGGCCCGCGCCGGAGGCCAGGAAATGGCGGCGGCTGACCTGGTTGATGCTCATCGCTCACCCCCCGCAGCTTCCTGGATGGCCGCCACCACGCGCACGTGCGAACCGCAGCGGCACAGGTTGTCATCCATGTGCTGGATGATCTGGTCGTGAGTAGGATGCGGCGTGTCCAGCAGCAGGGCGTAAGCGCTGAGGATCATACCCGGCGTGCAGTAGCCGCACTGGAACGCGTTATGCTTCAGGAACGCCTCCTGGAGGGGATGGAGACGGCCGTCCTGGCTCAGGCCCTCGATGGTGATTACCTGTTTTCCCGCCACATCCTTGACGGGAGTGGAGCAGGACCGGACGGCCTGCTTGTCCACAATGACCGTGCATGCTCCGCACAGCGCCGCGCCGCATCCGAACTTGGTGCCGGTGAGGCCGAGATCGTCGCGCAGCACCCACAGCAGCATGCGCTCGTCATCGACCGTGATGCGCGCCGGCTTGCCGTTGAGGGTGAATGTAATGGTTCGCTGCATAAGACTCCGGTATCCGAATTGTAACTCTTAAAATCTTTTAACGCGCGGCGGGCGGAAAACCCGGGATTTGGCGCGGCGAGGCCCCTATGCGCAGCCAATTACGCGTATTAGAGTAGGCAACCGACAGTAGGCAAAGCAGGCAACCGGCAGCTTGAATTGCTCGTCCACATGGGTGTAAGGTTGGCCTGGATGGAAATGGAGAGTTTATGAGCCTGAATCGGATTTTCGCCGCGGCGACGGCGGGAGTGGTGCTGGCGTGCTCGCCGAGCATGCTCGCACAAAGCGAGCAGAAGGACCGCGGATCGCGCCAGAGCCAGCGCGGGCGGGAGAAGCCTTCCGCCAAGGAGCAGCAGCGGGGCGAGGGTCGTCAAGCTGCACCGCCTCGCCAGGCTCAACCCGCCGCCAGGGAGCGGCAGACTCCCGGACAGGCCGGCGGGCGGCAGAGCGCGCCGGCGCCGAGCGCCGTGCCGCGCCAGCAGCGTGAAACCGGAAATCCAGGGCGGCAGTTTGGCACCCCGCGCCCGAGTACGCCCACGCCCCAACCCAGCGGGCGCGACCAGGAGATGCGGCGCCAACCGACGCCGAGCTACAGCGGCCGGCCCGCGCAGCCGCGCGACACGACGCCGAGCCGTACCGGCAGCCGACCGGCGCAGCCGAGCGGCATGACCCCGAGTTACCCCGGCAGAGGACCGGCGCAGCCGAGCGATACGACGCCGAGCCGTACCGGCAGCCGACCGGCGCAGCCGAGCGGCATGACCCCGAGTTACTCCGGCAGCCGGCCCGCCACATCGCATGGCAGCTATCGCAGCACGGAAGTCATCCGCACCCGCAACGGCGGGCAGGTGTACCGCGGCCCCGGCGGAACGATTCGCGAAGTGCGCACACCGGGCGGCGCGGTCATCCATCACGCTCCGGGAGGCGTTCGACGGGTCGAAGTGGTCCGGCCCGGAGGCCATGTCGTGGTGACTGGCGCGCGCGGCCGGGTCGGATATGTGCAGCGGCCGCTGGTAGTGCATAACGTTTCTTACGTGCAGCGGACGTACGTGTATCGCGGCGCCTCGCATGTCCGTCTTTACCGGCCATGGGTGTGGGGCGGCGTGACGTTCCACGTATATACTCCGATGCGCTACTACCACCCGGCCTTCTACACCTGGGCCTGGTCGCCGTGGGCGCGGCCGGTGTATTACTCGTGGGGCTGGGCGGGGAGTCCGTGGTATGGGTACTATGGCGGCTGGTTCTCGCCGTATCCCTATTACACGAGCCCGGCTCTGTGGCTCACGGACTACCTGATCGCCAGAACGCTGGAGGATGCCTACGATGAGCGCATGGCGGAGCGCGCGGCCGCGGCGCAAGCCAACTACGGCTACGGCCAGACCCCGCTCACTCCCGACGTGAAGCAGGCCATCGCGGATGAAGTGCATCGCCAGTTGGAAGAGGAGCGGGCGCAGCAGGGGCAGTACAACACGGCGGCGCCGGGACTGTTCAACGACAACGCCTCCCATGTGTTCGTGGTCTCCAATCCGCTGAATGTGAACGACGGCGGGATGGGCTGCGCGCTTACCGAGGGCGATGTGCTCCAGATGAACAGTTCGCCCGCGCCGGGGTCCCCGACGGCCGACGTGGTGGTGCTCGCCAGCAAGGGCCAGGATTGCCGCAAGGGCAGCCGGGTCCAGGTAGGCCTCGATGACTTGCAGGAGATGTACAACGATATGCTCGCCACCGTCGACCAGGGGCTGAACGATCTGCAATCCAAGCAGGGGCAGGACGGAATTCCCGCGCTGCCCGCCGATGCCCGCGGGGCGATCAGCACGCCGCTCGCTTCGGAAGTCCAGCCGGACGCCAACGCGGCCAGTGAGCTCAGCCAGGCGGCCCAGGAAGCGGAGCGCGGCGAGCAGGACGTGGTCAGCCAGGCGGATTCGTCAGGCACCATCAACATCTCGCTGGGCATGTCGATCGGGGACGTGGAGCGGGCCCTGGGCAAGCCGCGCCAGATCGCCGACCTGGGCGCCAAGAAGGTGTACATCTACCCGGAGATGAAGATCATCTTCACGGACGGAAAAGTATCCGACGTGCAGTAGCGCTCCGGGCGCGGGGCGGGCCCGTCGGCCTACCCTATCCGGACCGCCAGTTTCCGCTGCTTGACCCAGCGGAGCCGGGTCTGGTGCTCCTGGTACAGGGTGCCGAACCCGGCCCAGTAGTAGCCGCAAACGAAGAGCAGGAGGAAGGGGAGCGCGAAGTAGTTGTAGGTCTGGACGGCGAACACCATCATGTAAGCGAAGTAACTGCCCACCACGATCTCGGCGTAGGGCAGCCAGCCGCTGCGGCGCCGGTATTTTTTCACTTCCAGGTTCACCGGGCGGTCGCCGATGGCGTATTTCGGAGTGCGGGCGAACGCCGTCTGCACTCCGAAGAGCGCCTCCAGTACGGCGCGCGTATTGATGATCGTCAGCCCCACGCCCACTGCAATGAGCATGGGCAGCATCAGGACCGAACGCTTCCAGCTCCGGGGATACAACTCGCGCTGAGCGATGACGTAGAACATGGAAATCGACCAGAACGAAGCAACGATCAGGGGCAGGTCGATGAACACCATCTGCCACACGCCCATGTAGAAGCGCACGATCATGACGGGCAGCATGAGCGCCGAAACCACGATCATCAACGGATAGGAAATGTTGGGGGTCAGATGCATGAAGGCTTCCACCTTCAGGCGCCAGGGAATCCTGGCTTTGAGGATGGCGGGGAGCAGTTTCCTCGCGACCTGGGTGAGGCCCTTGGCCCAGCGCGACTGCTGCACCTGGAAACCGTGAATCTCGACCGGCAGCTCCGAGGGGCAGTCGAGACCGGGTAGGTAGACGAAGCGCCAGCCTTTCAACTGGGCGCGGTAGCTGAGGTCGGAATCCTCGGTGAGCGTGTCGTGCTGCCAGCCGCCGGCGTCGGCGATCATGGTCTTCCGGAGGATGCCGGCGGTTCCGTTGAAGTTGAAGAAATAGCCGGCGCGGGAGCGGGCGCCGTGCTCCAGGATAAAGTGGCCGTCCAGGAGCATGGCCTCGACTTCGGTGAGGAAGTTGTAGTCCCGGTTGATATAGCTCCAGCGGGTCTGCACGACCCCCACCTTGGGGTCGGTGAAGAAATGAATCGTACGATGGAGGAAATCGGGCGGCGGGCAGAAATCGGCATCGAATACCGCGACGAATTCACCGGTGGCGGTTTCAAGACCCGCCTGAAGCGCGCCGGCTTTGAAGCCGTGGCGGTTCTTCCGGTGGTGATATTCGATGGGGTAACCCATGTTCCGGTACCGCTCGACGAGGGCTTCGGCGAAGGGAGCGGTTTCGTCGATCGAGTCATCCAGCACCTGGATCTGGAGGAGTTCGCGCGGATACTCGATTTTCAACGCCTCTTCAATCAGCCGCTCGACCACGTACCGCTCGTTGTAGAGCGGCAGTTGAATGGTCACGGGCGGGAGTTGCTCGAAGCGCCGGGGCGGCTCTGACGTAGCCTTCTTTCGATGCTTGAAATAAGTGCGGATGATATCGTAACGGTGGATTCCGTACAACGAGAGAATGGTCAGTACGGTGAAATACGGAATCAGCATGGTCCAATCGAACCAGGCAAGTTGATGGATTCCGGCGAACGGCGTCTCCGAAAACACACGTTGCATGAAGCGTTGTGTCGCCGACGGCGCCACGAGGACTGCAAGCCAATAGCATGAAGGCATAGAAAGAAGCCCAGTACACACTCCAGACAGGGCTCGGAACCCGCCTAACAGCAACACAATATTAACAGATCTGAAGCTGGCGGGCACAAGCGCTTTCGCACACCCGGCGGCGGGCGCCGGCACGGAGTGTGACTACACAAACTGCAGGGCGGTTCGCGTCGGGGAGAAGCCGGCAACCGGCAACCTTTATGCCTTTGAGGCTGGCGGGTGGCTTTGAAGCTGGCGGACACAAGCGCTTTCGCACACCCGGCGGCCGGCGGCGGCACGGATTGTGACTACACAAACTGCAGGGCGGTTCGCGTCGGGGAGAAGCCGGCAACCTTGATATCTTTGAGGCCGGCGGGGTGGCTTTGAAGCTGGCGGACACAAGCGCTTTCGCACACCGGCGGCCGGCGGCGGCACGGATTGGGACTCTACACAAACTTCAGGGCGGTTCGCGTCGGGGAGAAGCCGGCAACCTTGATGTCTTTGAGGCCGGCGGCGCGGCCGGCGGCTATGACCTCGATTTCGCGGATGGCGGGAACCCCTTTGGGGTAGACCACCCAAAGCGCGCCGCCGGGCTTCCGGGTCCTGGCCAGTTTCGCGATGGCGGACAGGTTGCGCGTGGTTTCGGCGGCGAAGAAGAGCAGGTCCGGGCGCGAACGGCCCGCGACCAGATCCGCTCCGGCATCGCGAAGCTCATCGAGGAAGTCCGCTTCGAATTCACCGACCAGTTTCACCGTGAGGCCGGGTTTCACACCCAGCTTGGCGAGTCGCGAAGGCGGATGCAGGATCTTGCGGGCCCATTTTTCGGCAGCCTTGCCGAGTTCCAACTCGGCGGGGCCACCATCGAAATCGAGCTTCAGGATACCTGCCGAGGCTTCGACCTTCCGGAGACCCTGGAACGGGATTTTCAGGCGTTCCTCGCCGCGAAAGAGCAGATACGCAGTTTCGAGGTATGCCCTGCCGCGAAGGGTGCGGCGGCCCAACCGCAGGCTGCATTCCAACTCCTGTCCCATGCTATGCCTCGATGACCGGGATCTGGCCGAACTTAACGCCAAGGTCGCGGAGGTAGCCTTCGATGCTGGCGGTGTAGCCGAAGAAGAAGCGCGCCATGAAGCGGAAGATGACGTTGTAGATCTCGCCGTCTTCGGTAATGCGGAGGTCGGAGCCGCCGCCGGGCGCGGGGGCGATGTCGAAGGTCCAGGCGCCGCCGAAGGGCAGGCCGGTGCCGGCGATGCGAATCACCATGCGGGCGGGAGGGCGGTCTTCAGCGAGCTCGTAGGTGACCTTCTGGCGGTGGCTGTCTTCCTCCCACCAGCGTTTGCGGCCGCCTTCTTCGGGGAGCACGCCGAAGCTCTTGACGCCGGTGCGCCAGTCGGGCGGGCCGGCCAGCACGGCATAGAGCGCATCGGGGGCGGCGCGGAACCGGGCCTTGCGGGTGGCGTGGTGGCGCCGCGGCAGCAAGGCGCCGACCACAGCCATGACGGCTACGATGAACCCGATGGGGCCCGCGATGTAGAGAACCCACTTCATCCCTTGTCTCCTCTCAAGATGCGATTGAGATCCCCGCCGCGGATCATCTCCGCGGATGCCTCGGCGAGCAGGTTCAGGCCGTGGAGAGCCTGGCGGCGGCTGGCGGGTTCGAGGCGCGCCAGCACGGCCGCGACCAGCGTCGGCTCCAGCACCTTCTGCTGGCGCTTGATGCGCAGGCCGGAAGGCGTGAGCCGCAGCTCGACGCAGCGCCGGTCCGCCTTGCTGCGCTCCCGCGTCACGTGGCCGCCGCGTTCCAGGCGGTCGATGGTCAGCGACATGGTGGAAGGCGTGACGCCCATATGTTGCGCGAGGTCCAGGAGCGAGGTGGCTTCGATGTCATCCAGGTGGTCGAGCACGCTGGCCTGGTGGGCGCTCACGTCGCACCGGGCGCTCTCGTCGCGGATGTGGCGGCGATGGCAGGCGAAATAGATTTGCGGATAGCAGCGCAGCACGGTTTCCACCTCTTCCGCTTCGTCCGGGGTCACTGGAGAGGGATTATGCTCCAAAGATATTTGATTTGTCAAATCAAATTTACAGGGTGACCGGGATGGGGGCGAGTTGCAGAATTCGCTCCCAATCGAGTTGGGCGGCGAAACTGCGGCCGACCTGTTCGAGGGCCGAGATCTGGTCGATGTCGTCCATGTCGATATCGAAGGGGAGGTCGGGCTCGAAGCGGTGGAAGACGGCGTCGGGATAGTGGCGGGCAACCAGTTCGGTCTGTTGTTCGCTTGGGGAGTGGAGCAGGGTATCGAGCACCCAATCGAGCCACTCGGTGATGAACTTGGGATCGGATTTCTTGAGGAAACGGCCGGTGCCGAAGGAAATGATGGTGGTGTCGGCGGGGGAATAGCCGGGGCTGTAGCAGAAAGCTTCGACGCAGGCCTGATAGACGGGGTTGCCGGTGACGCCGACGCCGCCATCCACCAGTTTGCCATCGATGGGCACGGGCATGGGCCAGGGATCGAAGTAAGTCGGCGCGGCGGCGCTGGCAGTGGCGCAATCCAGCAGGGAGAGGGTGCCGGTGGTGCCGGCGTTACCGGGATGGTCGCGGACGAAGTACCACGGCTTGCCATCGGCCAGGCCTTTGGCGGTGAGCAGAATATCGATAGGGGAATCGTTGAGGCACCAGTCGGCGGCGGCACCGAACTCTTCGCGCAGCACTTTGCAGAGGTTGGCGGAATCGTACTTGTGGCCCGCGGTGTACTGCCGCATGTTGCTCCAGGGCTGGCCCGGTTTGAAGATCTCGCGGACCCGGTATTTGTAAATGTCGACCATGTGGGAAGCCGGAATGCCGGCGGCGACGGCGGATGCCAGGAGCGCGCCGGTGGAGGTGCCGGCCACGAAGGAGAACGTTTCGCGCGCGGGCCGGTTGGTAGTCTGCTCGAGTTTCAGGAGCGCCAGGGCGGGGATAATGCCACGAATACCCCCGCCGTCGATCGATAAGAGGTACTTCATAAGGGCGCAGTGACTTATAAATAAGTCACTTTTTAAAATCATTCGTTGAAAACAAGCGAGTTACAGGAAAAACAGTGACTTATACTTAAGTCACTTTCCTAAGTCACCGCAACCAGAGGAATGGGGGGTTGACTGACTTCAGGTTGAGTCACGGCCGGGGGCCGCAGGCAGGCCCGGAGGCCTACACCACTGACGGATGAAACTGACGATCGAATCCAAGGATGCGCCGGGCTGGAAGACGGCGGCTACGCCCTGCCGCTTGAGAGCTTCGGCATCCTCGTCGGGGATGATGCCGCCGATGACCAGCTTGACATCGGACATGTCTTTCTCGCGCAGCAACTCGAGCACGCGCGGCACGATGGCATTGTGCGCGCCGGAGAGGATGGAGAGGCCGATGACCTGCACATCCTCCTGCAGGGCGGCGTTGACGATCATTTCGGGCGTCTGGCGCAGGCCGGTGTATATCACTTCCATGCCGGCATCGCGCAACGCCCGCGCGATGACCTTGGCGCCGCGGTCGTGGCCATCCAGACCGGGCTTGGCGACCAGCACTCGAATCGGAATGGAGGTTGGGCTAGAGATGGGTTTTCTCCTGGTACGTGCCGAACACGTTGCGCAGCGCGTCGCAGATTTCGCCGAGCGTGGCGTAGGCGCGGACCGCATCCAGCAGGTAGGGCATGGTGTTTTCGGCGCCCCCGGCGGCGCGCTGCAAGGCATCGAGGGCACGGGTGACCTGGTGCGAGTCGCGCCGGGCGCGCAGGCGGGCCAGTTTTTCCGACTGGCGGCGGCCCGCAGTCTCATCGATTTGCAGCAGCTCGATGGGCTGATCTTCGGACTGGAAACGGTTGACGCCCACGATGACACGCTCGCCGGCCTCGACTTCGCGCTGGTAGCGGTAACTGGCGGAGGCGATCTCAGTTTGGGGGAAGCCCGCGTCGATGGCGGCGATCATGCCGCCCATTTCATCGATGCGGCGAATGTACTCGTTGGCGGCGGCCTCGGTGTCGAGCGTGAGCCGTTCCAGGAAGTAGCTGCCGCCCAGAGGATCGGGGGTGTCGGCCACGCCGGTCTCGTAGGCCAGGACCTGCTGGGTGCGCAGGGCGATGGTGACGGCGTGCTCGCCGGGCAGCGCGTAGGCTTCATCCAGCGAGTTGGTGTGCAGCGACTGAGCGCCGCCGAGGACCGCGGCCATGGCCTGCAAAGCGGTGCGCACCACGTTGTTGTACGGCTGCTGCCAGGTGAGCGAGCAGCCGGCGGTCTGCGCGTGAAACCGCAGTTTCAGGCTCCGTTCGCTGGCCGCGCCGTAGCGGTCGCGCATGACATAAGCCCAGATTTTGCGGGCGGCGCGGTACTTGGCGATCTCCTCGAAGAAATCGTTATGGGCATTGAAGAAAAAGCTCAGGCGCGGCGCGAAATCGTCGACGGCGAGGCCGCGGGCCAACGCCCAATCGACGTACTCGATGCCGTCGCGCAGGGTGAAGGCCAACTCCTGCACGGCGGTGGAGCCGGCTTCGCGAATGTGGTAGCCGCTGATGGAAATCGGATTGAACTTCGGGGTGTGGAGCGCGCCGAACTGGATGGTGTCGGTGACCAGGCGCATGGAAGGACGCGGCGGGAAAATGTACTCCTTCTGCGCGATGTACTCCTTGAGAATGTCGTTCTGGAGAGTGCCGGACAGCCGGTCCCAGGGGACGCCCTGCTGTTCCGCCACCGCCAGGTACATGGCCCACAGGATGGCGGCGGGGGAATTGATGGTCATGGAGACGGTGACCTCGCCGAGGGGGATGCCCTGGAAGAGCGTCTCCATGTCTTCGAGGGAACCGATGGACACGCCGCACTTTCCCACCTCGCCGAGGCTGGTGGGATGATCGGCGTCGTAGCCCATGAGGGTGGGGAGATCGAAGGCCACGGAAAGACCGGTCTGGCCCTGGTCCAACAGGTAGCGGTAGCGGCGGTTGGTCTCCTCGGGGGTGGCGAAACCGGAGAACTGCCGCATGGTCCAGAGCCTGCCGCGATACATGTCGCGGTGAATGCCGCGGGCGTACGGGAATTGGCCAGGGGCGCCGAGATCGCGGGTGGGGTCGAGTTCCTGCAGGTGACCGGGTCCGTAGACGGGCTCGATCGGCACCCCGCTAATTGTCGTAAACTGGCGTTCGGCGGTCTTCATGGCGTGACCCGGTGCCCGGGGTTCCACCACGGACAACCGAATTTCCCGTCTTCATATTAGCGCCACGTTTCGGAGCGACGGGGGAGCCGGGCCTCCGAACCGCAGGTTTAATTTACATGCTAACTGCAAGCGGCACAGTGAGAAACTGGAAAAATGCTGAAATCCACGATCTTTCGTGAATACGATATCCGCGGAGTGGCGGAAAGCGAGTTCCCCGACGACGGGCTGCGCGTGCTCGGGCAGGCATTCGGCACTTATCTGCGCCGCCACGGGGGCCCCAAGGTCGCGATCGGAAGGGACACGCGCCTGAGCTCGCCGCGCCTGCGGGACGCGGTGGCCAGCGGGCTGAAGGCGAGCGGCTGCGCGGTGATCGACGTGGGGATCGTGCCGACGCCCGTGCTGTATTACTCCGTATTTCATCTGAAGCTGGATGGAGCGGTGATGATTACGGGCAGCCACAATCCACCGGAATTCAACGGGTTCAAGGTGGTATGCGGGGGATCGACGATACACGGGGAAGCGATCCAGGAGGTCCGCCGCCTGATGGAGAGGAGCGACCTGGACACGGGACCGGGCTCGGAGACCAGTGTGGATGCGGTGACGCCCTACGTGGAGGAAGTGGCGGGGCAGTTCCGGTTCCCGCGGCGGCTGCGAGTGGTGGCGGATGCCGGCAATGGCACGGCCGGTCCGGCGCTGCACCGGATCCTGGAGCGGTTGAACGTGGACGCCACGGAAATGTTCTTCGACATGGACGGAAATTTTCCCAACCACCATCCCGACCCGACGGTTCCCGCGAACCTCGAGCCGCTGATCGCCAAGGTGCGGGAGACGGGCGCCGCCTTCGGCATCGCGTTCGACGGCGACGCGGACCGCATCGGCGCCGTCGACGAGCGCGGGACGGTGCTGTACGGCGACCAGTTGATGATCATCTACGCGCGGGAGATTCTCAGCCGGAAACCGGGCGCGACGTTTATCGGCGAGGTGAAGTGCTCGCAACTGATGTATGACCAGATTGCCGCGCTGGGTGGAAATCCGATCATGTGGAAGACGGGCCATTCCCTGATCAAGGCCAAGATGAAGGAGACGGGGGCGGAACTGGCCGGCGAGATGAGCGGGCACATGTTTTTTGCCGACCGCTACTACGGCTTCGACGACGCACTCTACGCGGCGTGCCGGCTGATGGAGATCGTGGCGCGATCGGGGCAGCCGCTTTCCGCGCAGCTTGGCGATCTGCCGAAGACGGTGACCACACCCGAGATCCGCTTCGACTGCGCGGATGAGATCAAGTTCGCGGTGGTGCAGGAGGCCGCCGCAGAGTTGCGGGCGCGGCACAGGACCGTGGACGTGGACGGCGTGCGCGTGCTATTCCCCGAGGGGTGGGGATTGCTCCGGGCGTCCAACACCCAGCCGGTGCTGGTGATGCGGTTCGAAGCCACCACGCCCGAACTTCTGCGCGAGTATCGCGATCAGGTGGAATCTGTAGTAACTCAGGCAAAAGCCCGAGTGGAAAAAAAAGCCGGCTCCAAGGAGCCGGCTCAAACGACTCGGAACTGAAGACGGTTCCCCCCGAAATCGTACTCCAGCCCCAGTCTCCAGTGGATACGATTCCAGGAATCGTGTTTCCGTTCCAGCCGGACCGCGGAGACGTGTACAGCGGCGTACAGAATGGAAGGGGCCGGAGAACGGAAAAGGAGCAGAATGTTCAACTGGAAGCAGGATCCGCATCGGCGTTTCAACCCTTTGACCCGCGAATGGGTGCTGGTTTCGCCGCACCGGACGGATCGGCCGTGGCAGGGACAGGTGGAAACCGGGAGCGCCGCGACACAGCCGCGGTACGATCCCAAGTGTTACCTGTGCCCAGGCAATCCGCGCGCCGGCGGCGCGCGCAATCCCCAATATGAAAGCACGTTCGTTTTCGACAACGATTTCGCCGCGCTGAAACCGGACACGCCGCTGGACCGGTTCGAGCGGGAAGGACTGCTGATCGCGGAATCGGAGCCGGGGATCTGCCGGGTGGTGTGCTTTTCGCCGCGGCACGACCTGACCATCGCCAACATGGAGTCCGGCGACCTGCGGAAGGTGGTGGATACGTGGGTGGAGCAGTTCCTGGAACTGGGGTCGCGGGAAGGGATCCGGTACGTGCAGATTTTCGAAAACCGGGGGGCGATGATGGGCGCGAGCAATCCCCATCCGCACTGCCAGATCTGGTCGAGCCATACGGTGCCCAACGAGGTGGCGAAAGAGCAGGCGTCGCTGGAGGACTGGCGGAGCGGCCGCGGGACGTGCCTGGTGTGCGAGTACGCGAAGCTGGAGTCGGCGGACGGCGCACGGCTGGTGGAGGAGAACGAGAGCTTTCTCGCGGTGGTGCCGTTCTGGGCGGTGTGGCCGTTCGAAACGATGGTGATTGCGAAGCGGCATGCGACGGGGATCGACCGCCTGGCGGACGCGGAGCGCGACGGGCTGGCGGATATTCTGAAGCGGCTGACCGCGCGCTACGACCGGCTGTTCCGGGTGCCGTTTCCGTATTCCATGGGATTCCACCAGAGGCCCGCCGACGGGGCGATGCACGAGGAGTGGCACCTGCACCTGCATTTTTACCCGCCGCTGCTGCGGTCGGCGACGGTGCGGAAATTTCTGGTGGGATATGAGATGCTGGCGGCGCCGCAGCGGGACCTGACGGCGGAGTCGGCGGCGGAGCGGTTGCGGGGGGTGTGAGGGGGATGGGTGTGAGGTGGCGGTAAGACAGGGGGACGTGGCAGGGAGTCAGAGAGGATCTATCCTCCTGTGGCCACCAGATGTCAGCAACGGGCGTTATTCGTCCAAGTTGACGGGACCCGGCCCAACTTCCGGTTGGCGCGTTATCCGCCCGGGGTCGGTAAACACTGGGCCGCGTGTCGATTTGGGAAATAAAAGGCAGTAGGCAGCGCCGCGCGCACTCAGCCCCTTGCATGTCGCCAATCCGTTTTGTATACTGAACCACATGGTTCAGTATACGGGAACCGTCCTCGATGCTTCGTTCGCCGCGCTCTCGGATGCCACCAGACGCGGCGTTCTCGAACAACTCGGACGCGCGGACGCTTCGATCACGGACCTTGCCGAGAAGTTTCACATGACCCTAACGGGCATGAAGAAGCACGTCGGCGTCTTGGAGCAGGCGGGGCTCGTCACCACAGAGAAGGTCGGGCGCGTGCGGACCTGCAAGGTCGGCCTGCGCGGACTGGAGGAAGAGGCGGCATGGATCGAGAGGTACCACCAGCGCTGGGCCGCTCGCTTCGATGAATTGGACAAGCTTGTCGAGGAATTGAAACAGAAGGAGAAAGCCGATGTACGAAAGAAGAGATAGTGAAATCAACCCCACAAAGTACGACACGACAGTGGAACGGAAGTCCGAGCGTGAGCTCGTCGTGACTCGAACCTTCAACGGTCCGGCGCATATTGTCTTCGATGCGTGGACCAAACCCGAACTGCTCAAGCGGTGGTGGGTACCGAAGTCGTTTGGAGCGTCCTTCCTTTCCTGCGAGGCCGATGTTCGTACGGAGGGCACGTACCGTTTCGTGTTCAGTCACCCTTCCTCAGAGCAGCCTATGCCATTCTTTGGTAGGTACGTCGAAGTGACTCCGGGCTCCCGCCTCGTCTGGACGAATGACGAAGGTGATGAGGATGGGCCCGTCACCACCGTGACCTTCGAAGAAAGGGGTGGCGAGACGCTCGTCGTTATACACGAACTCTATCCCTCAAAAAAAGCCCTCGACGATGCAATGGCCTCTGGAAGTATAAGTTGGTCTGGCGAGCAGTTCGAGCAGTTGGACCAGCTTCTCGCCGCCCTGGGAGCGAGCGTGGAACCGTCATGAAGGCATCGATCTTCGCGTCGACTGCCCGGCTATGAGCAGGCGTCCAACTTCGTTTGGCTCGCCTGCGCCTGATTTCCATAATCGCGTGGTTGCAGGACTCACCCCTTTTGAAGCGCGACGCATGACGCCCACGTCGCAGATATGAGACGGCTCGTGATAACGCCGTAGCGTTCAGCGATCGCTCCGAGTGGATCGTCGGCAAACCGGAAGCAATCCATATGAGCGAGAAGTCGCCATACCACCGATTGGCTCCAGCCTGCACCACTCATCAGGAACGGGCGTTTTTCAGCCACGTATTTGTGAAGCCGTCCGTAAACGCCAGGCGACCAGAGGATCTATCCGCGGAATACAACCGCCTCTGCATCGAAGATCTACTTGACTGGGAGGCCGAGTTGGATAGGACCTGGTTTGATGCTCACCTAAAACGAGGGGAACGGCCGTTCTGGCGCCGTCTTCCGAGGGCGCCGGGCGCCAATCCGCGCGCCCGAAGCACCAGTTCCAAGCAGCCGTTACGAATTCTTGACACGCCGCAGCGTCCAGACGAACCGTTCCCACTCCGAACCTCCGGAAACAAACGTTCCCCGCAAAAAGACTTCGGAACGCGCGTTCCTGCACCTATCTACCTAGGCCATACCGCGATCGAGCAGGCTGAGGCGCTGGCTGGCAAAAGTCACGGACACGCCGAAGCCGTACGAACCATAGCCGTAGAGGAACAGGGGCGCCTTGCCATTGCGCTCGAAGCCCTTCTTGTAGACGATGGAAACCGGCACCTTCACACCGTCGCGCGCGGTGGCCCAGAGACGTTCGGAGATATATTGCGTGGGGTCGTACCCGCCAAGCACCTCCTGCCGCTTCAGCAGAGAGGACTGCCCGGTCCGGGTGTCGTAGTCGTAGACGCTGGGGGGCGTAAAGAAGCTCTGGTAGCTGTAGCGATAGGCGGTGGATGTGTACTCCGGCGTTTCGCCGATGCCATCGCTCACGTTCGCGGCGGCAACGAGATGGGTGAGAAGTGGCGGGAAGACGGCATGCTGCTGAAGAAGAAGAACACCTTTTGGGACTTCATCGATTGCGCCGAGTACCTGATCGCCGGGAAGTGGACGTCAAAGGACCGGCTGGTCATCGAAGGCGGCAGTGCCGGCGGCTTGCTGATGGGCGCCGTGGTGAACATGCGGTCCGACCTGTTCCGCGCCGTGCATGCCACCGTGCCTTTCGTCGACGTGCTCAATACCATGTTGGATCCGTCGTTGCCTCTCACCGTCGGCGAGTACCTGGAATAGGGTAACCCGAACGAGAAGGAGGCTTACGACTACATGAAAACGTACAGCCCCTACGACAACCTGGAGAAGCGCGCCTACCCCGCAATGCTGGTAACCACCAGCTTCAACGACAGCCAGGTGATGTATTGGGAGCTTGCGAAATACGTGGCCCGCCTTCGCGCCCCTGAAGACCGACAACAATCCGCTGCTGCTAAAGATCAAAATGGATCCCGCTGGCCATGGCGGCGCTTCGGGCCGCTATGACCGCCTGAAGGATCAGGCATTCGAATACGCCTGGCTTCTCGGCCAGGTGGAGATCACGAAGTAGGGTCGTGGAGATCGGGGGACCTACTGGAACGCCGCCGATATCTGCTGCAAGCCGCTTTGCGACAGGTATTCGCGCAGCACGATGAGCTTGAGCTGCTGGTCTTCCGAACCGCATGATCGCAATGCCCGCGCATCACAACACTCCGCGGATTCGAGGATATGACCGCCCATGAACTGGGCGATGAACTGAAGCTCGTCCGCGGACAGTCCGAGCAGAAAGCGGCGTGCCCGCCATCTGAAGGAACTCTCCGCGCATTCCGCCAACGCAGTTATCAGCGATCTCCGCACAACAGATCTCCGGCCCGTGACGAATATTACTGATCCTGGCGTGTATTATTGCGGAAACCCGAGCCGGCATGCAAGTGGGGTGGGCGGGTTCGGACTGACGCCGCCGCAAACCACTCAGGATCGAGGCGCGATTCCGTGGCGCCGGAGCACATCCTGGACGGCGTCGCTGGAGCCGGCCTGCGCGGGTGGCTTGGCTCCGGCCTCGAGCAGAGCCTCAACCACGCCGCCGTAATCACCGGTTCGGCAGTGCCAGCTATTCTGGGAGCCATGAATCGACCAGTCCATGGGCGTACCGTGGTACGTCGGATCGGTCCGCTCGAGCGGCGGTTTGTGCTTCAGGATCGCCAGCACCATCTCACGGTTGCCATGAAAAGCGGCCCAATGCAGCGGCGTTTCGCCGGAAGCGGAATCTACCGGCCATTGGTAGTCCAGCATGAGCCGGACTGTTTCGACGTCATTGTCCTGCGCGGCGTAAGAGATCAGGCGGTGGTCCCTGGCGGAGAGAGTCTGAATCAGGTCCGGCTGGCCGGAGAGCAGGCCTTTGACGGCTGCTTCGTCGCGCGCGGCGAAGGCATACAACAGCCTGACATCGGCCGGGCTCCTGTCCAGCAACAGCGCGAGGACTTCTTGGTGGCCGAACTTGCGGGCCACCTGGTGCGCGGAGAGGTTCATGCCGAGGGTCCAGATGTAGATGGTGCCGCCGCTGCGCGGGTTCCGCTTCGGGAACCACTGTTCGTTGACGCGAATGCGGAGCGAGTCCGGGTCGGCGTCGAGATGTTTGCGGACTACGCCGGCATCGCCGGTGGCGGCCCCCAGTAGGATGTCCGTGCGGCATCCACGCCGGATCAGGAAGCGGACGACCTCCGGATGCGATTGCACCAGGTGCTGCGCCGGCGTAGACTCGTGGTCGATATCGAGGGCATCGGGATCCGCGTGCTGCGCCAGCAGGTATTCTGCGGCCTCCACAGTGGCAGCGAAGTGCAGCGGCGTCTTGCCATCGCCGCCGCGTGCATGAACGAGCGCGGGCTGGGCCGAGATGAGCTCGCGAAGGCGGTCCAGCATGGCGAGCCGGGCCGCGGCGTGAACATCCACGACCGCGCCCCTCTGAATCAGGTATGCGGCCAGTTCGCCGGCGGCAAAGTCGAGGACGCCGAAGCCTCCCGCCCACCATTGGCTTCTGCCGTTAATGTCGGCGCCGGCGGCCAGCAGTGTATCGATGACGCCGCGGCTGCACCCGCCCGCCGCCTGCACAATGGCCGGCGCATCGAAATGGAAGAGGGGGGCGTTGACCTGAGACTGTAACTCGGGATGGCTTTCCAAGAGCCGGCCCAGTTGCTCCGCATCACATGCAACAACGGCCTTTCGAAAAAGTTTGACTGGCAGAGAAGACACACACCCTCCGAGTGATAGACACCGCTCACGACCATGGTACACCGCGGTTCTCCGATTCCACGGAGGCGACACCTGGAAAGCCATGGCGGCGAGGGCCATTCGCAGCGTCCGCTCCCGGGCGTTGTCCCCGCGTGCACTGCTCGCCGCATCCACCTCCGAAGGCGGCAATATGAAGGCCGTTTACCGGAACACCGGTGGTGGTCTCAAGCTAACGACGATGTATCCGGACCCGGTCGTCAGTGACCGTCCCGACATCCGCTATGTTCCGGCGATTACCAACCAGAAGGTTCTGCCGAAGGGCAAGACCCGCACACCGTATGCGGCCGTTCCCATTACGACGAACCTTGGACGTCCCTTGACTTACACCACTACGGTTGATACGCCGCCGCCGCCCGAGTCGGGCCTGACGTACAATACGGGCACCAGGCAGGTCGAGTCCAGTTCCCCTACCAAGAAGGAAGGAACTTACAAATTCAAATTGAAGGTCACGGACGATGCCGACACGCCCGCGGATGAGGTCTTCGAATTCGAGACGACGGTAACGGCTGCGGTCGATCCGATCGATCCCGGCGTGCCCGAAGACGCTACCGTCATTGTGGAATCGGATTTCGCCGCGGCTTCCGGGCTGAAGTTCGACGCTGGATCCGGCAAGGTGGTCGATCGGGATGACGTGAAGCAAAAGACCTCCGGGACCTATCCGTGCACGATTAAGATCCAGACATCGAAGGAAGAAGAGACGGCGGTGACCGTGGCCACTACGGTGCACACCCCTCAAAGGGAGGGCGAGGCGGCGACCTTCGATCCTTCCAGCCGGGTAATCCCGGTAAGCGCTACGGTAACAGTCGAGAAGGATTTTCCCCCCGAAACCGGACTGACCTTCGATATCACCACGAAGCAGATACAGGAGGTTTCCGGAGTCACGAAAGCTCCGGGGAACTACTCCTGCGATCTTCAACTCAAGGAAACGAAGGCTACTACTGTAACAAAGACTTTGCAGGCAGAGGTCAAAGCAACCTTCACTCCGAGGCAGGTGACCGCTCAGGATTTGAAAACCGTCAAAAACTTCAAGCTGAGCGAGAAAGTGCCGCTCGATCCCGCATCCGGGCTATATGTGGACCTCGCGAATTTCGAGATCAAGGAAAAACCGGGAGCGGAAAAGACTCCGGGCACGTATGTTTTCCAACTGCAGCTAAAAGGGCGGGATAATCGGGTTTATTCGAAATGGCTCGAAGTCACCATCGATCCGGATCCGAAGATCCTCCCGGAGGGCGATCTGCCAAAACCTGTCATCGGACAGCCGCTGCAGCAGATGGTTCCCAAGCCGGGCAGCACCACGGGAGAGCAGGAACCAGCGGATATCGTGTTCCAACTGGTGGGAGCCGTTCCTGGAGGCACGCCGCCCGTGATCAAGGACCCGAGCGCACTGCCCCGCGGCCTCAGTTATTGCTGCGGCAAACTTGCCGGGGTTCCTGAAGAGGTGGGCACCTTCGAATTCACCGTGGAAGCTCTGGATGGCGACGGCAAACCCGTTACCAGGCAGTGCAAGATGGTCATTGATGCGCCCAAGCCCCTGGAGATCACGACCAAGCCTCCGCTGGCCATCGGCAGGGTAGGCGAAACGTATTCGCAATCGTTCGAAACGAAAGACGGCTCAGGCGTGATCAGGACGTGGACGATAACTCCCCTGCCGGAGAAGTTGCACGTTACCAAGGCCGGTCTGCTTACTGGCACGCCTGTGAAGCCAGGCGCCTACCAGGTGACCGTGACAGCCAACGATACGGCCGGCGGCAGCGATTCCAAGCCCTACACCCTGGACATCCAGCCGGCGCCATTCCGCATCAAGAATCCGGCCAAGCTTCCTGACGGGAAGGTGGGCGCTGGATATGCGCAATCCCTCGGGGCGGAAGGCGGATATGAGGCCTACCAGGCATTCGCAATCGTCGACGATCCGATGCTTCCGCCCGGAGTCAAATTGAGCGGCGACACGCTTCAGGGCGAACCGGCCACGCCAGGGACGTACCGCTTCTCAGCCACAGTCAAAGACCAGAAAAATACGGTCGCAACCAAGGAATTTGAGATTACGATTGCGGCCCTTCCATTAACGGTTGATTCCGATGGTCCGATTCCGGAAGGTGAGATAGCCCAAACATTTTCGGCACGATTTGTCGATCAGTTGGCCGGATCGCAAGCCGCTATCCATTAGCGGCAAGCTCCCGAAGGCTCTCCATTTCACGGACGGAGTGCTTTCCGGGACGCCCGAAGAATCGGGCGATTTCGACCTGGAGGTGACGGCCACCGACGCTCACTTGAAAACGGCGGTCAAAAAGTTCCGTCTGACCATTAATCCTGTGCCCCTGGAGATCACGACGGCCTCACCGTTGACGTCCGGAGTCGTTGGCGAAGAATGCGCCGGAGTGGATTTCGCTACATCCGGGGGGTGGGGAGAAAAAGAGAACGTTCGAAATTGTCTCCCGGAGGAACACGAGTCCTCAAGGGCCCGCAAGTTCGGGCTTGACCTTCAGCGGAGCCAGATTGCAGGGCAAGGCAACGGGTTGGGGAGATTTCAAGCTGACCGTTCTGGCCAGGGATGAGAGGGGCAAATCGAGTGAGCCGAAGGAGTTCGATCTGACGGTTGAGCCACCCAAAATCAGATTCACCAAGCCTGTCGACAATCCTACGCTGAACCTGGGCCCCAGCGCGCAGGTGAATTATCGAATCACGACCGCAGACGGCTGGACCCCGATTGACCGGATCGAATGCATTGAAGGCGAGAAGAAGAGCGGCCTGGAAGTGGTGGGAGATAGCGGCTCCTTCTATTTGAAAGGCACTCCGGCTACTTATGGTGAGTACGTAATACAGTTTATTGCCTATGATGGCAAACAGAATGCTAGTGCGCCGGAGACGATGACCCTTGCGGTTGCCGCTGCGCCTCCCGAGTTTGATGGTGTGCTCGAATACCGGGCGCGTGCCAATACGGAATTTGGGCACCAGATCGCGACCAGCAAAGGTTGGGGAGAGCGCACCGTCACCACTTCCAGCAAATTACCGGAAGGTGTCAAATTCGACAACGGCAAAATATCCGGAACGCCGACCAAGGGCGGCGATTTCAATCTCCGGGTGATTTGCACGGACTCGAAGGGCAAAACGAAACCGGCGAACTTCAAGCTCATCATTGCGCACCCGCCGCTGAGTATAGACGTCGGCTCCTGCCAGGTTCCGGATGGCCGGGTGAACGAACCATATAACGCGAGCTTCGTTTGCTCCGGCGGCACTGAAGCCGGATTCAATATCACCGTGAACGGTGAACTCCCTTGCCGCGTGAAGAAGAGGGCCATGACACTGAGCGGCACACCGTCGGCAAAGGGTGAGTTCACGATTACGGTGATCGCGACAGACAACGCGAAAAACAACAGCAAGCCGGCGGAATTCAAATTCAAGATTCTGGATCACATTAGCATTACAACCGATCCGGACCTCGGCTCCGTGGCGGTGGACGAGCAATTCACAAAGGCATTCGCGGCCAAAGACGGCAGACAGCCGGTGAAGAGCTTCGCGATCGTATCGGAGACGCCGCGTGCCACTGGACTCGCGTTCGAAGGAAGTACCCTCAAGGGCACGGTGCCTCAGTACGGCGAGTACACCATCACCGTCAAGGCGGTCGACCAGGACGACCGGGAGAGTAAGCCGGTAGCATGCAAACTGTTGGTCACACCGCGCCCGCCCGGGATCACAACCGCTACTCTGGCGCAGGGCGTGGTGGAAACGGAGTACAACCAGTCCATCGTCACGGCGGATGGATGGGGCACTTCGACCTTGGCGATGAGTCCGGCGGTGGCCGGCTTCCGCATCGAAGGGGATGCCATCGAGGGGAACTCTGGGGATCCGTTGGAGAAGACCATTCAAATCACGGCGACCGACGAGAAGGGTGTAAAGTCGGAACCAAAGGAATACCAGTTGGTGATCGCGCCGAAACCGGTGCGCATCCTCACTACAACGTTGGCCGATGCGAAACAGGACAACGCTTATACGGCGGACATTAACGTCGAAGGCGGGTGGGCGCCCGTCGCGATCGAGTTCGCCGCTCAGGCACCCGCTGATTTTGCCTGTGCCGGCCTGCAGATCACTGGAACGCCCAAGCAATCCGCCAAACTCACAATCAGTTTGCGGGCCAGAGATGCGAAAGGAAATGTGTCGCCGTCCGTGAATTTAGCGCTGGATATTTACTATCGCTGGTGGGGGATGGGGTATCCGCCGAAAGAGTAGAACATGTCAGGAGAACGCGATCGCATGGAGCAATCCGACAAAATTCCTGAGCCGTTGCGCGGATTCATGCGCAGTTATCTGAATCCGGAGCTGTACGGGAGCTATTGGAACGAGACCATCCAGAGCGCCTTCGACAGCGATCCTGAGAAAGCCACCCGGATTCGCGAACAGTTCCGGGCAGCGATGGAGGCTCATTCCATCACGCCGGAAGAATACACAGCCGTGACCCGCGACCAGACGGGAACGCGGGAAGAACTGGACCGGTGGCTGGAGATTCTGTGGCAGCGGATATTTGTGGAGTAGGCGACGGCGGGCCCGCTCAGTCACTGCTTCGGGCACGTGCTTAGCCGACACGGTTTCCGGCTGGTCCGGATCGGCCGCCGTGCGCGCCACTGTCAGCACCCGGTCGTGGGCCCGCGCCGAGAGGCCCAGCCGCGGACGGCTGTCTCCAGCGTCTGCTCCCCGGTGTCGTGCAGGGCGCACCGGTTAGGGATCAACCGGGGGACCTCCACGTGGATGTCGATTCGGTGTGCCTTTCGAATCAGCGGGTTGGGGCCTCACCCAACGCGTGACACAACATTCTTGAGAAGAATTCCGTCCGAGCCAACGTATCTACACAGTGGCACTTTTCCGAACCCGGTCCGCAGCCGTCTACGGCATCGAAGCGCATGTCATAGATGTGGAAGTCGACATGTACAATGGCTCGGCGCGGGATTTCGTGACTGTGGGTATGCCGGACACCGCAGTACGGGAGAGCCGGGAACGCATCAAATCCGCACTCCTCAACTCCGGGTTCGGATACCCCAACAAGGCGGTCACCATCAATCTGGCGCCCGCCAACGTCCGCAAAGAGGGCGTGGGATTCGATTTGCCGATGGCCATTGGGATCCTGGGCGCGATGGGTATGGCGAAAGCCGCCGATCAGCATTTGCTGGTTGGAGAACTGTCGCTTGATGGGACCCTCCGGCCTGTTCGTGGGGTGCTGTCCATCGCGGCGTGCGCCAGGCAGCGCGGAATCACGAACGTGATCGTCCCGCTGGATAACGCGGCCGAAGCCGGCGTAACCGAAGGGATTCACGTATTCGGAATGCGGCACTTGGCCGAGGTTGTGGCTTATCTCAGAGAGCCGGAACAATTCCAGCCGTTCACGCCCGTTCCGGCCGTGGCGCCGTCTGGTGATGGATCATTTCCCGACTTTCGTGACGTGCGTGGACAGGCGACGGCGAAGCGTGCGCTCGAAGTAGCTGCGGCGGGAAGCCACAACGTCCTGATGATCGGCCCTCCCGGCTCCGGCAAGTCGATGTTGGCCAAACGGTTCGCAGGTATCCTGCCCCCTCTGACGTTCCAGGAAGCCCTGGAGACAACGCAGATCCACAGCGTTGCCGGCCTCCTGCCGAGGGGGGCAGGACTGCTGTCACAACGCCCGTTTCGCGCCCCGCATCATACGGTTTCCGATGCCGGCCTGATCGGTGGCGGATCGGGGATGCCGCGCCCCGGCGAGGTGAGTCTCGCGCATAACGGAGTGTTGTTTCTGGATGAGCTTCCGGAATTCGCACGCAACGTTCTGGAAATGCTCAGGCAACCATTGGAAGACAGATCCGTTACCGTGGCGCGGAGCAATATGACGCTAGCCTTCCCGGCAAGCGTAATCCTGGTCTGTGCCCTTAACCCGTGTATGTGCGGTCACCTGGGCGACGCCTCTCGTGAATGCCGTTGCACGCCGGCGATGATTCAGCGGTATCTCGGCAAACTGAGTGGACCGCTACTCGATCGGATCGATCTTCACATTGAGGTACCCGCCGTGCCGTACCGGGAATTGCGCGAGAAGGGCGATGGGATGTCCTCGTCGGAGATGCGCCAGCGAGTGGAGGCGGCGCGCTCCGTCCAGCAGCGGCGCGGCTTCTACAACGCTCATCTGCCCCCGAGACTCCTGCGCAAGCTGTGCGAACTGGACGAGGCCGGTGAGCGAACACTGGAAATGGCCATGCGCCGCCTTGGACTGTCCGCGCGGGCGCACGACCGCATTCTCAAGGTCGCGCGCACAATCGCCGATCTGGATCAGAGAGAACAGGTGTCTGCAAAGCACTTGGCGGAGGCCGTGCAATACAGAAGCTTGGATCGAAACTACTGGACCTAAGGCGCAGCCACGGCACCATGACATTTGATACTCCAGTAACGCGCACGGCGGGAGACGCCGCCGTAATAAGTTGTTCCGCCCTCTGTCAGCGCACTGACAAACTCGACTTCAGGGGTACTGCAAACGCCGCCCCGCTTACAGCCGGATCAGGGGCGACCGCCCGGTCAGCCTGAACGCTGACCAGTAGTGTGGATGGGAGTAACCACCCGATAGCATGTCCAACTGTGTCGCGCGGAGGGCCTCGCTCGCATGGGTGCGCGACACGGTTTCTTTTTGGTGTCTCTTGTTCTGACGTAATAGTACGTTAGGAGAGGAATCGCCCTTGCCCGATACCCTGACCGGCCTGGTTTGGGACACATTTCTGCCGGTATCGCCCGGTATCGCTGCGCTCCTCCAAGCCTCCACACAAGCCCTGATAAAATGGGGGGGAACTGTCTACCTTCGTCACGATGAAGAGAGTCCTTGTCAACGGCGCGGGTGGATTCATCGGCGGACATCTCGTGCGGCGATTGAAGGAGGAGGGCTGTTGGGTTCGGGCTGTCGATATCCGCCAACACGAGTTTAGTCGTTCGCCGGCGGATCACTTCATCTTCGCGGATCTGCGCAACCCGGCGCTGGCGGCCGGCATTATGGCCGGCATAGACGATGTGTATCAACTGGCCGCGGATATGGGTGGGGCCGGATATCTGTTCACTGGAGAACACGACGCAACAGTGATGCACAACTCCGCGATGATCAATCTGAATACCCTCGAGTGCGGACTTCGCGCGGGAGTGCGAAAGTTTTTCTTCTCCTCTTCGGCTTGCGTTTATCCGCTGATCAACCAGGTCGATCCTCATAGTCCTCTCTGCTCGGAGGACTCGGCGTATCCAGCGGCTCCCGACAGCGAATACGGGTGGGAGAAGCTGTTCAGCGAGCGATTGTACTTATCTTATATGCGAAACTTCGGAGTCGAAGTCCACATCGGCCGCTTTCACAACGTGTTCGGTCTTGAATGCGCGTGGCGCGGCGGGAGAGAAAAAGCGCCGGCCGCGTTGTGCCGCAAGATCGCGGAAGCCGCGGATGGTGCGGAGATCGAGATTTGGGGCGATGGGGAGCAGACGCGATCTTTCCTTTATGTGGATGAATGCATCGAAGGGATGCTCCGGTTGATGGACTCGGATTTTGCGGGTCCTCTCAACATCGGGTCCGAGGAGATGATCACCATCAACGAATTGGCGCGGATGATCGCGGGCATCGCCGGCAAGGAGATACGGCTGCGGCATGTACCGGGTCCGCAGGGCGTTCGGGGGAGGACCTCGGATAACCGTCTCATCCGGGAGAAGCTGGGCTGGGCTCCATCGCAGCCACTCCGCGCCGGCCTGGAACCGACATACCGGTGGATCGAGTCGAGGGTGGCAAAAGCCGCAGCCGTTGGATGATCAACGTCCGCTGTCACTATTTCGGCGAGCTTGGGGTGCATCTGCTCGGACGCAACTTCGTCAGGGCACTCTCTCAATACGATGAGATCGCTTTGCTGCCGGTCGAAGAGCCGAGGTGGTTCAGCAGGCAGCCTCGAGAAGTGCGGAAACAGATCGATAACGCAAACGGGCGGCTGGACGACAACGCCGGTTTGGCCATCGGTGCGGCAGACCTTGCGCGACGTGCTGTCGGGCGCCCCAAGATCCTTCATACCGTTTTTGAAACCACGAAGATCCCGGCTCCGATTCTCGATCACCTCGCTCAGGTAGACGAGGTCTGGATCCCATCAACGTGGGGAAAGGCGATCCTGGCGCAAAACGGGGTGGCCGAGGAGAAAGTGCACGTTGTTCCGGAGGGCGTCGATGTCGACCTTTATAAGCCGGAAGATCATCAGCCCGCACCGGACGACTGCCGCCCCTTCCGCTTTCTGTGCGTTGGGAAGTGGGAGGTACGCAAAGGCATAGACATTCTCATGCGGGCCTTCGTCGAGGCATTCCACCCCCGGGAAAGCGTTGAGATGGTCCTGCACTGCCACAATCCCCAGATCCCGCACTTCAGCATCCACTCTGCTTTGGCGCGCCTGAACCTCCCGCCTCACGCCTCCATTTGCGTCAGCAACCGGCTCCGTGAACCCGACATGGTGAAGCTCTACCACTCGTGCGATGCGCTCGTGCTACCGACCCGGGGAGAAGGTTGGGGGTTGCCGATCATTGAAGCCATGGCATGCGCCAAGCCGGTCATTGTCACCGGTTATAGCGCCCATCTCGACTACGTTACCGCGCAGACTGGCTACCTCATCCGGGTGGAGAGACTGGTTGATGTGAACGATCCTCTCTTCTTCGATCCGGAGCTTGACTTCGGACAATGGGCGCAGCCTGACTTCGAGCATCTCAAGACACTGATGCGGCATGTCTTCGTGAATCGGGAGGAAGCCCTGGCAAAGGGCCGGCTGGCGCGCGAGCAGATAGCCGCGTCCTGGACGTGGAACCATGCAGCGGAGCGGGCATGGGAACGGCTGAAGCATCTACGCTCATGAGAGCGGCGCACGCGAAATCCGACCTCGTCCGGTATCTGACTGCGGCCTTGACCAAACCGTCTGACCTGGACGAGTCGATGGTTCAGTCGGTGGAGCAGGTGTTGTCAGAAGGGCCGCGCGATCCTCTGCTGGAACAGGTAGCCTTGGCGTTGATCACAGCGATTGTCTATTCGCGGCCGGATCTGATCACCGTGGGTGTTACCGATCGCTTACGCGCTCTTGTCCGGTCTTCCAGACTCTCCGCAGAATTGGAACCCGCGCTCTCCATGGCTCTGCGATCGCTGCTCTTTACTTCCGAGGCGCCGCCGGCCGTCTCGCTGATTCTGGAAGCCCTGCACAGTTCCGGCATTTCGCAACGTTTTCGACGCATGCTTCTGGAAGTGCTGAGGGAGTGTGTTCACTGGCGGCCGGACTTGCTGGAACCTGCCGTGATTGTTGAACTCGCCGAATCGATCGACAGCCGGGAAGATCTCAACTTCGTCCTCGATTATCTTGTCGAGCGCTACGTGTTTCTTACTCCTGAAGCGTTTGAAGCATCGCTCGTCGAACGTCTGGTTACGAAGTTTGCTGAGACGCGCAGGCTCAAATACCTGATGAACCTTCTTCCCGTCAGGGTGCCGGAGGGTCAGTTCCCCCTACGAGCGAGTGCTGCACGAATCCTGCGCAACCCGTCCTTCAAACTTCTGGTGGTGGTGAACTCCCTGTTCGGGCAGGGTGACGAGATGGTGCGCACGGTTCCGTTGTTACAAGCTATTGTCGATGCAAACCCCACCGCGTCGATCACCGTCCTCGGCAGGCGGGGATACTTGTTCGATCACCCGCAAATCAAGCTCACGTCGATCATGGACGATGATGAAGTGCAACAAACACTCCGGGCGGACTATGACGGCGTCGTACACTTCCACGAACCTAAGGCGGCGCACTGCAATTGCCGGCCGCTGCTGGTGGCCGCCGTATCGGCGTGCATTGATCGGCTGAATCCCCGCCTGGTGCTCGAAGGGGACCATGTTGACCACCGGTTCACATTTCAACGCCTTCGCCTGGACGGCCGGGAACTCGCTGCGGAGCTTGGTCTCGACCAGCAGTTGCTCGAGAACATCTACGAACCGTCTCTACGTCTGCTCGCGGAGATGGGGCTGCCCATGCGACTTGGCGAGGATGCCGCCTCGTCAGCGTCGGTACTGGTAGGAACTCCCTCGCCGGATGCCGATCGGCTATGGGTCTCGCTCGTACCAGAGAATGCTGGCGAGAGGAAAGTTGCGCTGGTTAACCCGTTTGGGGGCTCGTCACCGGAAAAGGGTTATATGCCGCCGCACTTCGCCCAGCTTGCCACCGAGCTTTGCGGGCTGATCGACGAAGGCTATCACCTGGTGATACTTCCCAACGGAACACGCTGGGGCAGCCTGCGTGTCGCCAGGGCGGTGGCGGGAAAACTACCTGAGACGGTGCGGCGGCACGTTAGCATCGCTCCATACCCGGCGGCCCCGGCATCGAAACGAAGTCTCTGTTTTTCCGAGCGACTCGAACTGAACCAGCCCGACAGGTTGATGCGCTTGTTTAAGTACCTTGCTGCCAGGGCCGATCTGATCGTAACCGTGGAGGGCTGGATGAGTCACTTGGCCTACAATCTCGGACGGCCATTTCGTCTGATGCTCATGACCCAGTCCCCCGCGCACCCCTGGTATCCTCACGCTCGTGGACCTGACCAGCAACTCGTAACCCGCATGTCGCCGTTCAGCAAAGTCGACTATCTGTCCACCGACCTTCCGGACGGCCGCAAGGGCGCCCCTTTCCCACGCCGGCACCGGAAAGAAATGTTACGATTTCTCCTTACCGTGTTGGGTTCCGTGGGAGGGACCGAGGGTCTACCGCCGCTCATCAACTCGCTGCGAAGCCCCGATCACGAACTGCGGCAAATCGCAGTAGCCAATTTGGGTGGCGATGTGAACACTAACAAGGCGATTCTGTTAGGGGCCTTGAAGGACTCCGAGCAACCTGTTCGAGCCGAAGCTGCATCCGCTCTCTTGCGGGCGAAAGCCGACTGTAGGCGGGAGCTTGGCCCACAGTATACGGAGCGACTCGAGGGGCATATCGCTGTCGCTCGCCGCGACTGGGACAACATCGAACGGCTTGGACTTGCGGCTCTGCCCGCCTTGGCCGCTACCGCGAAGGATCGAAGTTACCTCGTGCGTGAAGAGGCAGTAGCTGCAGCAGCGAAGATGCTCCCGATACCTTCGCGGGAATTGGCCCCACGGGCTATCAGAGCGATCACAAGGGTAGTCTTGGCCTTTTGGTGGTGAGGAAAAGGCGGATAACCGAACACATCAAACCCCGAAAGAGTCAATCGTGAATCAAATGGTTATTGCCACCGGAGCCGATTCCAAATACTTCCGCGGATTGATGAACTTTGTGGGCTCGGTCCATTACTGGATGCCGGGTACGAAGGTCGCCGTGTTTAACCTCGGCCTGGAAACCAAAGAGTTGGACGCGGTCTCGGCTTGGCGTGGCTGTGAACTGCGCTGGGCGGGAAATGGACCGCCGGTGAACCTCCTGGTTGGGGGAAAATGGAAATACTGTCCGCATGTGCGGGAATTGAAAAAGTACGCATGGAAGCCCGCAGCCCTCGTTGAGGCTGTCGATGCGTATGGCACCGTGCTCTGGCTGGACGCGGGAAGTGACCTCCGGGGCAGTATCGACATGGTTGCTGAAATCCTTGCCCGCGAGGGTTGTTTTCTGGTAAAGGGCCAGGACCTCGACATGACCGCAAAGCTTCACACGAAGTGTCCTCGTCAATTGGGCCTTCGGGCAATCGACTTTGCGGGCAAGCCGAGCTTTGCGGGCAACACGCAGGGATACGTTCGGGGAAGTGCAGCCGCTCAGAAAGTCTTGCAGCCGATGTATGAGGCTGCGTGCGAGAAGGACTGTATTGCGCCGTTTGGGTCGAGCCTGCGAAATCACCGCTATGACCAGTCGATCCTATCGCTCATAGCCTACAGTTGCGGCCTCGAGTTGAAGGATCATACCTATCTGCTCTCCGCTCATCGCAGCGAGCTCGAGAGCGACCCCACTAAACCCAGCACAAGGCGAATCTACACCGCGCGTTGCACGTCGCTGGATTATATCCGTTACCTGGAACGCGCTTGAACCTCCCCGAGTATCTGACTCATACACAGGCCGGCGCGTTCCCAACTGAATTTGCGAACCACCTGATTACGGGCGTTTGGGAAAGCGTGTCCCGGGTTTTGGATCGCGCAACGGAGATGCGCTGCCGCTGCTTCCTCATCGGGCTCCCACCAGCCGTCAGCCGGAAGCCGCCGGCTGGGGATCATCTTTGCTACCGATTCATCCAGCCAGTCGTCATACGAACTGTGATCCGGGGCAATCAAACATAGTCCGGCGGCGCCGGCGCGCATCATTGACTGGTCCCAACCCTCCCCGTGAGACATGCTCCAATAGTGAGTTGCTGAACCAAAAAGGCGAGCCATCTGCCAGTCGGACAGGAATGTCTCGTAGAACAGGATGGGCGCCGCCTCGTGACGTGCTTTGCCGATCGACTTTTCCAGCCTGTGTATCTCCAGCATGAATAACACCTGCCAGTCGGGCCTGTCTCCACTGATCTTCACGATGAGGATTGCGTCATCGTCCACCGTCGTTGCATACATCCAGGTTCTCAGCAGCGCTTTTAGATTCGCCCTTGGCGTAACGTGTGAGACATTCAGAACCCTGGTTCGAAAGCGTAGAGCACTTTGTCCTTGGCTATCCGTGAGCGTCAAGGGTTCGACGTCCGGGTGAAAAATGGCGCCATCGACTCCTGGCGGGCACACACGGAGGCGGTCCGCGGGCAACCCGGCCCGCAACCAGGCATTGGCTGAGAACTCGGAGGGCACTATGACCATGTCGTGAGTGAGACTGTGCCTGATCCAGTCTGCTGGGATGGGATCCGTGTCCGCCACCGTATAGTTGACGTTCAACCGGCCGGCCTCTCGACGCACACATGGCGGTTCCCCAAAATGCAATGCGACCTCAGCCCGGTCCTCCCGCCGATTACGGACCCCTGCGTCTTGCAGATCAACGAGCCGAACGGGTATCCCGTTTCCGGCGATCTCTCGAGCAAAACGTCTTGCATCTCCACGCGAAATGTTTAGGCCGCCAAAGTGACCGACGACCGCGACGCGCTGAGAGGCTCCCGCACGCGCTGGCCTCAGGGCCTGCAACTTCTCCAGCCTTTCACAGAGACGGCACCACGGACTCGTGCGCCGTTGAACCAGGTCCAGAAACCCACGCCGCAACGGCATCCCTTTCCATGCCAGGTAGGTGTCGTACCGGTCGGGATCGCCGGCAAGCACATTCAGATAGTCGGCAAGCTCCCGCGGGCTTCCAAAGTCCAACGCGTTGATGAAGCACCTTTCACCAGGGGCGAACTGATCGGCATTCGGCGCTCCCCGGTAGACCGGTACCGAGCCTGCAATTAAAGGATCGAAGAATTTTTCAGTCAGGTAGTCCGTCGTCAATGAGTTCTCGAAGGCAAGTGTGAAGCGATATCGGGCAATCGTCGAGAGTTTGGTCTCGCGGCCGTCATCACCGGTCAGCTCCTTGTTGCGAAGAACTCGCCCGAAGGAATGGACAGGTAGATGGCGCATCAACTCACGGATGTACGGATAACGCCCGCTGTTGTCGTGCTCGTTGGATACGAAGCACGCGGCCAACGCCTCCGCGGTCTTCGCCGTCGGCGGGCGGCGAAGTTCATCCGGGAGGCCGGGCATCACATAGGGAATCGGTACATCCGAGTCCAGCCGATACGTCATCGTAAGGTCAAAACGGCGCATGAATTCCGGGTCGCACAGTTGTGGATAGTTAACTTGGCTTTCCATTGACCATGCAACCCAATTTTGGTCGGGGTGCTTTGGAAGCCGGACGATGTCTTCGAGCGTCGGTATGTGGAAGACGACAGCGTCTGCATCCTGGAAGCGCGATCGATCAAACGTAATTTCGCAATCGGGGTGACAATCGCAAGGTGGTTCCTCGATCGGTCGTTCCCACTGACAGTTGTACACAAGGATGAGCACCGATGCCTTTACTCCCTCGCATGCCTGATCTCGAGGTTTGGCAGGCCCCAGCAACGATATCCCATGTCGTGCGCCAGTAGTCCGAGTCCCTCTGTCTCAATCTCTCCCCGGCCGGGACGCGCCAGCTCATGACCATAGCCATATGGAAAGGGAGGGAAGATCAGGCCGTCGCGGTGGAGGTCGGCTCGAATCAGCAGCATCGTGCCGCCAACGGCGTCCAGGCCAACCAGGTCACCCGTGGCGCGCAGATCGTCGAGGTGCAGGCTTCCCTGCTTTGCCCACGCATTCGTGTCATAGCTCGGCCCACCGTAGTCGAGCACGCAATGAGGCTGCAGAATTTTCTTGCCAACTGCAAGTAGCCTCTCGATGATGTCATAAGGAAACTCGATCACATCGACATCCAGCCAGAGAACCCACGCTTCATCTCTGAGCGCGCGAAACAGCAGATGATTCCGGCTCCGTGCCAGGATGGCGCGGCGCATCAACTGAATCTCGGGGGCGCTGCGATGCCATCCTCGCGGTATCCGATAGCCAAAGTCTTTCTTCCACGCACTCGTACTGCCCACGGTCGCGGGCAGCGTACCAAGCCCCTCGTGGACCGCCGCGAAAGTGCCATCCAGGCTGTCGCTTTCCAGCATTCCTAATGAAACGTAGCCGGCCGGATAAGTCAACCTGGCGAGGCGTTGGAAGTAACCATCGAGGTGGTGCCGGGCATCCTTGACAGGTGTGAGAATGAGAACGGTTTCCGGCACGGCTCTCAGCGGGGTCGCTCTTCGAGCTTGGCGCAAAGAGCTTCCTTCACCTTGTATTCCAAACTGTCGGGACTGTATTGCCCGGCCTCGGCGTAACGCTTCTTCGCCTCGCTATAGCGGCCGATTCGGTAGTAGCACGTCGCCAGCGAACTTAGCGACAACTCTCCGAACAAGCGTTCGTCGTAGCCCGCCACCAGCTCAAAATCCCGATCCCGTCCATGGCGGATGAGGCTTTCGAGAAAAGGGATCGCCTCGACGTAACGCTCTTTGGCCATCAGGAATCTTGCCTCCAGCCAGTCAAGCTGCAAGTTCCCCGAAAACCGCTCCCGCGCCTCCTTTAACAAGGCCGTGACGTCCTCGCCGTTTTCGATCTTCAACTGAATCAGACCGGCAAACGCCAGGCCGTCACTCGGCTCCACTCGCCACTTCTTCCGGACGCGTGCCACCGCTTCTTCCCAGGCTCCCAGCGACTCAACATGCCTGCCAAGGCCGGCATAAACCTGTGCAAGATGGCACCAATAGAAGATTCTGTTGGGATCGCTCTCCAGAGATTGCAACAAGAGGGGTAGGTTTCGCTCATGCTTATGTCTTTGGTCACCCTCGTAGCCTAAGTGCTCGAATACGAGGTCACTGTACCCGATGCTGCCGCCCCGCCAGAGTTGATAACGCCGTATTCCCGGCCAGATGCTCTCATGCATCGCTCCGTGAAATCGGATACGGGGGTGATTGCGGAAGATTCTCATCTCCCAGTAGGCGGTCATGCCCAGCTTGGAGTGAAACTGAACGAAGTAAGCAATGCGGGATTTCTCTGAAAGGAGTTGGCAAAGCTTGCGTTCATTGTGTGAACGCACCCTTTCGTCGGCGTCGATGTAGAGAATCCAGTCGCCTCTGGCTCTTGCCAGCGCCGCGTTCCGGGCCGCCGCGAAGTCGTCCGCCCACGGCACGTCAAAGACACGAGCGCCGTACTGCGTCGCCACCTGTCTTGTCCGGTCCTCCGATCCGGTATCGACGACTACGATGTCATCCACCAGGCCACGGACAGACTCCAGACACCCGCCGATGAAACGTTCCTCATTTCTTGCAATGAGTGCCGCGCAGATTGACAAACGACCGCGCGAACACAAGTACATGTCCGCTATATCCTACGCAGAAAGTGACTCACTAGCACTGCAAGCCGAACAGCTTTTTGATATAGCAAATCAGCCACTGTAGGAATCCACCGCCATCGCCCTGGTTCCCCACAGTACACGCGCGGGCGGAACCTACCGACAGCGAGTCCATTCGAAAAGACGCCATCAATGGCGCGGCGAACGCTGTGCCTATCAGAGCCTTCTTGACAAAACCACGACGATTCTTGTCGACGCGGTCCAGAACAGCCTTCTTGCTAACAACTCTTTCCCCCAAAGTGTGTTCCTCCTATCGTTAATCCGATGCTGCGGCCTTGGCTAGGATGCGGTAGTCCGGGAAGATGCGCCGATTCGCTCACTATCCTCGCTTCCTCCCGAAACCAATCCCTCCTCCCTCATATTGTTCAGGATCTGAAGCACTTCGCTCTCAGGTACACGGTCGAGGCCGTACGTCTCGCGAAGCGCTTCGGAGATGGCTGCCGGAGAATTCTCCCCGGTGCACATTTCTAAGATCAGGACTGCCGTGTGGTTTAGATAGTGAAGGCGGTCCTTTTGCGGCTGGTGGATCATGAATCCGTCGGCAACTTCGGTGATCTCGAGTTGACCCAGCTTCCTCGGGTAAACACCCATAAGCCGACTCTAATCTCAGCGGTCCAGGCTGGCGCAGGTTTCTTTCGAAGGTAAAATTAGTCTAGCCTTGATGTGGCGACGCTGTCAATTGGAAAAATCCCTGGGAATTCGGATGTGCCCCATCCAGAGTACACCTCTTGATCAAGAGCTGAAGCTTTGAAATGCAATCCGGAGACTCCGTGTGAGTGTGCTTGTAATGGTCGAATCCGGTCGCCGATTCTTGAAGTTCTGGCGTGTTGTGCGAAACCGCCAGGCGCCGCGGTCCCTCACGGTCTTTGGCCCGTACCGTGGGTCCAGTGGGCACGATCATCTTGTCCGCCAGTTCGTCCGGCATCTGAACGCTGCTGGAGTTCGTTTGGCCCTGGAGGAGATGCGGGGTTGGGGCTCCCTGGAATTACCGGACGACCGCAAGGATGGCTGGTACGACGCATTTGGAACGAAATGCAGAAGTTCGTGCGTCCTTCACTTCTGCATGCCGCACCAGGTCCGGCTACGGTCCGGCCTGTTAAACGTCAATTACACGATGTTCGAGTCGAATCGAATTTGCAGTCTTTGGGCACGACACAGCCGGACTCATGATCTTGTCGTGGTACCCACCGAGTCGTCCCGCCAGGCGTGGCTTGCCGCTGGGTTTCCTCCGGATCGAGTGACCACTTGCCCACTGGGAGTTGACCCGGGCCTCTTCCACCCTCGGGTCGAACCCCTGGCTCTTTGCGACGACTCCGGGCGCGACGTGAGCACCTACCGGACAAGGTTCCTCAACGTTTCAGAATTCATGCCCAGAAAGAACCTGTCCGCCTTGCTGCGGGTCTGGATTCGCGCGACCTCTCGACTCGACAATACTCTTCTCATCCTGAAACTTTCTACCCATGCGGGCGGCTGGTTAGCCTTTAAGCAGAACCTGACCGCGGTGGAGAGGGAACTCGGCAAAACGCTCTCGGAAGCGGCGCCGTTGCTCTTTTTCGGAAGCGTTCTGTCCGAAGCCGAGATGCCGCGACTATTTGCTTCGGCCACCCACTACTGGAGCATGTCATGCGGTGAAGGCTGGGACTTGCCAATGACGGAGGCCGCGGCAACCGGTCTTCGGCTGGTCTCGCCGGAACACAGCGCATACGCCACCTACCTGGATGGCTCTGTCGCTCGCATGATTCCAGTGAGACTGGTACCGGTGCAGCCCTCTCCCGGCATGCCGGTCGGCAGGTTTTTCGAAAACTCGGAGTGGTGGCAGCCGGACGAAGACGCCGCCGCGGCTCACATCTCCGAGATTGTGCGAACCGGAGGCGAGGCAGATCCCACGGCGCGGGAAAGAATCGTCTCGAGGTTCACGTGGCAGGAGTCGACCAGGCGGCTGATTTCGATTCTTCAGGACTTGCACGATCGTCACGGTGTCGTCTTCTGACTACTCGGGTGAAGCCCCATGCTATCCTCCAGGCAGCGTGCCATTACGTCGAGGCTGTGGTGACCTTGAAGCCAACTCCAACCCGCCGAGCGTAGTTTTTCCCTCAACGCCGAGTCCTGAATGAGGCGTAAGCAGGAATTGACAAACTCCTTCGGTGAGTCGGCAATGAGAAGCTGCTCGCCGTGCGTCACCTCCAATCCCTCCGCACCTTTCGCGCTGGACACAACCGGGCACCCGTGCGCGAGGGCCTCCAGGATCTTGATACGCGTGCCGCTGCCGGCGCGGAGAGGCACAACGACAGCCCCAGCCATCGCGTAGTATTTGGCGACATCGCGAACCCTCCCCGTAACGGTTACGTCCGGATCCGACGCGAGCGCCCTGACCCGTTCGCGGGGCGATCCTCCGACGATCAGAGCGCGAGCTCGAATCGACGTCACGGCGCGGATTTCCGGAAGGATGTCTCTGCAGAAATGCACCGCCGCGTCTTCGTTCGGCAGGTATCCCATCGTGCCGACCAGAAGAAAGTGAAAAGGGTCGTTTGCGGATGATCCGCCTGGCAGTGCAGCAGGCAGGCGGATCGCGTTCGGAACTACGGAGACTCTGGATGCTCCAAGGTTTTGCATCACGAACAGGCGATCCGATTCCGAGCAGACAAAGACGCGATCGAATCGGGGAATGAAGACCTGTTCGGCATGAACGTACTTCAGCGATTCGGCGCGCTCCAATGAGGCACTCGCTAGCTCGGCGCCGAGTTCGTAAACCTGCGCGAGTTGTCGGTGATTCGCCGAGTCGATATCGTCCAGGTCCAGCCAGCAGGACGGTCTCGCGCCATCCCTGGCGTCCAGAAAAGGCTCGGCGAACGGAGCCATGTAAAGTCGAAACACATGAACCACATCGAATCGGCGGCCGCCGTAAGCCGCTCCAGTCCGCCTCACGGCATCCGGCGTCGCGTACCGGAACAACGCCGGCTTTGGATAGAGTGCGCGTTTCACCAACTGCGTGCGTCGGTCGCCGATCTCCTGGATTCGTTCGAATTCCGGATCGACCTGACGAATGCGTACAGTTTGAACTTCCCTGCACAATCGAGTGAGCGCCCGGTCGGCCTTGCTCCCGCCGCCGCCATCAATGACGGGTACTGTAAGAAGCGAGACGTTGAACTGTTTTGTCAGCGCTTCAAGCACCATCCCCGCGCGAATTGCAACTCCACTTCCCGTCACTGAGGGAATCACCGGACTGATATACAGCAATTCCACAACCATCCACCTTACCGCTGCTGGCAGGAGGCGAGCAGCAGGCCTGCTTCCTGATCTTCGCTGTTGCCCCTGCCAGCCCGGCAAACCCGATGAAGGTCCGACGTGCAAGCGTCCTCCCGGTTCTCGTGCCTGTTGCTTCTCGACGTGCGCGCGTTCTCAGTCTTGGCTTATGGGGACCGAAGCTGGCATTGCAGGAGCGGTCCTGTCCACAGACAACTCGTGCGTGCGAGGATCGTAGCCCACCTCGGTTCGCAATTCCCGGTGGCAAATCTGTTGGCGTTATGATTCTTAGGGCAGCCATGCAGCGGTTCATCGCAGCTATACCCGGCTCTGCCTGCCTGCTTGTTGCGCAGGTGGCGGCCCGCCCCTGTCGAGTTCGCACAGAGAGTCTTTCAGGAGGCGCATTAATGTATCGTGTGCTGTTATCAGGAATATGGGGATTCGCTGTCGTGTTGGCGACCGCCGTCCCCGCGCAGGTGCCACGTCGCGAGCCGTCGATCAATGACACGCTGAAATCCCCCGAGGTGTCTTCCGACCATCACGTCACCTTCCGAATCTTCGCGCCCCAAGCGTCGCACGTGACGCTCACCGGTGACTGGCTCGGCACCGCGCCGGCGCCTGAATTGAGCAAGGACGATCGCGGCGTATGGAGCATCACGGTCGGCCCTCTTGAGCCGAGCATCTATATTTATTCGTTCAATGTCGACGGCATGGCGATATCCGACCCCGTCAACCCGCGGATCAAGCTGCGAGCCCGCACATCCGCTAGCTTGGTGGAGGTCCAAGACGATACGCCGGCGTTCTGGGAGCCCAGAGACGTGCCGCACGGAACGGTTGAGATCAACTGGGAGCAGTCCAAAGTCATCGCCGGCGACACTCGCGCCATTTGGATCTACACTCCCCCGGGTTACGACAGGACCTCACGGAAGTATCCCGTGCTCTACCTGCTCCACGGCTCCAACGACACGGCGGCCGGCTGGACGATGGCTGGGAATGCGAACTTCGTACTCGATAACCTGCTGGCCGCGGGGAAAGCCGTCCCGATGATCGTGGTGATGCCTTTCGGCCACGCCACACCGTTCGGCGTTCCCGTACCTCCGGGAGGGGTAACGAACGACGCCCTGTTTGAACAGTACCTTCTGAAAGATGTGATCCCTACCGTGGAGGCTCGCTACCGCGTGTTGCCGGGGCGCCAGAACCGCGCCATTGCCGGGCTTTCGATGGGTGGCGGGCAGTCTCTACGTATCGGCCTCGGGCACTTGGAATTGTTCAGCGCTGTCGCCACGTTCTCAGGCGCCGTGCCCGGAGATTTCGAGACACGTTTCGCCGCCCTGCTGAAAGACTCCAAAAGCACCAACGAGAAGGTCAAGCTGTTGTGGATCGGATGTGGGCGGCAGGATTCGTTGTTCGCGCGCTCCAGGAACCTGGCGGAGTTGTTGACAAAATATCAGGTGAGGCACGTGTTTCACCCAACGGAGGGCGTCCACAACTACACGGTATGGCGGAAGTATCTTGCGGAGTACGCGCCTCTGTTGTTCCGCTAAACGGAGTCTCGCGCCCACTTCACCGGCCCGCCGCGGGCGTGGCTGAGGTCGGATCCATGCTCGTAGACAAGCGCCTCGCTCGTCCTTCGTGTGCGGACCGGCTTATCCCGGCCCCGTCGACCATGGAGCTTGTCTACGCAAGCGCGTAAAATCTCGATATGCGTCAATGCTTCATCCTCGTTATTGCGATCGCTGGCATCATGCCCGCGGCGGACTCCGACCTCATCCTTCACCACGGGAAAATCGCAACTCTCGATGCTCGAAATACAAAGGTGGAAGCCATCGCGTTCAAGAACGGGCACATCACCGCTATCGGTTCTTCCGCTGACGTCCTGCGGACCGAGCGCGGGCCCGGCACCAGGGTAATCGATCTCCAGGGCAAGACCGTTTTGCCGGGTTTGATCGATGCTCACGTCCACGCTCTGGAAGCCGGTCTCAGCGAATTACGCGCACCACTACCGCCGCTTGACAGCATCGTTGCCATCCAGGACTACATCCGCCAGAAGGCCCGCACCACTCCCAAGGGCGCTTGGATTATTGTGCCGCGCACCCTCCCGCCCCGCCTGCGCGAGATGCGGATGCCGACTCGCCAGGACCTCGACGTTACGCATGACCACCCGGTCGCGTTCGACGGCAGCTACGTCTGGAGCGCGAATACCATGGCACTCCAAGTCAGTGGCATCACCAGGAACACGCCGAACCCGCCCGGCGGCGAGGTGGTGAAGGGCGAGGATGGAGAGCCAAACGGTATACTCCGCAACGCCGCTCAGCTTCTAAAGGGAGCGCGCCGCGCCGAGACTTTTACCGAGGTCGAGAAACTTCAGGCGCTGGAGACCATGCTCAAGCTCTATGCCGCCGCGGGACTCACTGGCGTGGGCGACCGTGCCGTCCTGCAAGAACAGGTCCAGCTCTATGAGAAGCTGAAGTCCCAGGCGCGTTTGCCGATTCGGGTCGTGCTTACATGGCGGCCGGATTCCACGCGTCCGGTTCAGGATGTCGTTACTGAGATCGCCGCGTCTCCCTGGACCACCAACGTCGGGGACGAATGGCTGAAGTTCGGAACGTTCAAGGTGACACTGGATGGTGGGCAGTCGGTCGGAACCGCATATCAGCGCATGCCCTACGGGCCCTTCGGGCGTCAGTTGTACGGCCAGACTGATCCGGACGCTCGCGGCGCCCTTTTCGTCGAGCCCGAGAAACTGTACCGAATCTACTCTGCTGCGCGTGCCAAAGGGTGGCAGCTCACGGCGCATGTCCAGGGCGGAGCGGCGATCGATACGTTGCTCGACGTCTTTGAACGGCTTGACCGCGAGAAGCCCATCCGTGAAATGCGCAATCACGTGATGCATGGCAGCTTTCTCAGCGCGGAGGCGGTATCGCGGATGAAGCGCATGGGAGTCGCGCTGGATGCGCAGCCGGGCTGGCTGTACTTCGACGTCCCCGCCTTGCAGCGCGTTTTCGGCGCGCGGAATATGCGGTGGTTCTTCCCGCTCAAATCCGTACTGGATGCGGGCATTATGGTCGCCGGCGGCAGCGATCACATGATCGGCCACGATAAGAACCATGCGGTCAACCCGTACAACCCGTTTTTCAACATCTGGGTGTGCGTCACGCGCATGATGCGCGATGGCAGCCGGTTCTACCCCGAGGAGCGTATTTCTCGTGAAGCGGCCATTCGGATGTACACTACGTCAGCCGCATGGCTCCAGTTTGACGAGCGGACGCGCGGCTCGCTGGAACCCGGTAAACTCGCCGACGCAGTCGTGATCGACCGCGATATCTTCACTTGTGCTGAGGACGAGATTCGCGAGATCGAGCCTGTCATGACCATTGTGAGCGGTCGGATTATGTATCAACGTCGTTGACGCCTGGTACAGCCGGGTTGGGACCGGCTCCGAACGAGAACGCGGCGGCGGACCACCCGTGCAAGCCGGCGAGCAGATGATGGCAGGGCTTCGCGGCCCAAAGACCGCATGGATATCTCCAGGCCGGTCTTCCCCGCCCGCGACGGCCCTGTGTAGGCCGCGGGTGACGGAAAACCACCCGGGCAGCCCAGCCCCGGGAGAAGCGCAACTACATGGTTGCGCTTCTTGCCGGCTGTTGTTAATATGCAACTCAGAGGTTGCGCAAGATGACAGACTGAATTGAAAAGCAGATTGAACCCCAAGCGCCGGCTTCACGGGTCTGGCGCGCCCTGACCGACTATCGCGAATTTGGCGAGTGGTTTCGCGTGAAACTGGATGGCCCCTTTATTCCGGGCCAGGTCTCGCGGGGACACATCACCTATCCTGGGTACGAGCATGTCCTCTGGGAAGCGGCCGTGCAGACCATCGAGCCCGAGCGCTTGTTTTCCTTCACCGGGCACCCGTATGCCGTGGACCCTAACCCGGAATTCTCACCGATAGAGTGGCAAAAGCCGCCACTTCATGGCATAAACATAGTTTCCACACAATGTTCCAGCCAAAAAGGAGAACGGCTTTTGCTATGACAGAGTGTACCCAATCCAGCTTCGGTTTTGCTGCCCTGTATCGGCGCGAGGTGGTGGCCCAGTTCGACGGCGGTGATATTTCCACCGATGCGGGTGGCTTGTTGCTGCGTGAGGTGGATCGGCGGCTGAGGCTGACCGAGCGGCTGGCCGGTTGCTTCACCGACCATCGGCGGCCAGACCAGGTAGAACACCAAGTGCGGGAACTGGTGGCACAACGTCTCTACGGGCTGGCGTTGGGTTACGAGGATCTGAACGATCATGACCAGTTGCGCGCCGATCCGCTGATGGGCGTGTTGGTGGGCAAGGCGGAGCCACAGGGGATCGATCGCCGGCGCAAACAGGATCAGGGTAAGGCGGGAGCCGGCAAGAGCACGCTGAACCGGCTGGAGTTGACGCCGGCCGATGCCGATGCCAAGGCACGCTACAAGAAAATTGTCTACGACGGCGACGCTATGGATCGGCTACTGGTGGACTTGTTCCTGGAAGCGCATGATCAGCCGCTAGAGCGAATCGTGCTGGATCTGGACGCGACCGATGATCCGATCCATGGCAACCAGGAGGGGCGATTCTTTCACGGCTATTATCGCGAGTATTGTTACCTGCCGCTGTACATCATCTGTGGCGAGTTCGTGCTATGCGCACGGCTGCGGAGTAGCAACATCGATGCCTCGGCTGGGGCGCTGGAAGAAGTCAAACGCATTGTGACGCAGATTCGTGCCCGGTGGCCACGGGTGGAAATCGTGCTGCGCGGCGATGGTGGTTTCAGCCGCGACGCCATCATGAGCTGGTGTGAAGACCACCGCGTGCATTATGTGTTTGGCTTGGCGAAGAATAAGCGCCTGTTGAAAATCATCGGGCGGCAGTTACATGAGGCCAAGCTGAAGTTTGAGCAGGAGCAGAAAGCCGCGCGCGTGTTCAGCGAATTCTCCTATCAGACCCGCAAGACTTGGCAGCGAGAGCGGCGCGTGATCGCCAAGGCGGAGCATTTGGAGAAGGGCGCCAATCCACGCTTTGTGGTGACCTCGCTTACCAATGAGCAGTTTGTGGCGCAGGCCTTGTACGAGGAGTTTTATTGTGCGCGCGGAGAAATGGAGAACCGCATCAAGGAACAGCAACTGGCGTTGTTTGCCGACCGCACGTCCACCGCGTGGATGCGGAGTAACCAGTTGCGTCTATACTTCTCCACTTTCGCCTATCAATTGATGCAAGGTCTGCGGCGGCTCGGACTGAAGGGCACCGAGATGGCGCAGGCACAATGCCAGACGATCCGGCTGAAGTTGCTCAAAATCGGAGCGCAGATCCGGGTGACCGTACGGCGCGTTTGCCTCTCCCTGGCTGCCGGCTATCCGTTCCGAGAGATCTTCGCGCGTGTCCACGCCCATCTGATGAGCACGGCCTGAAGGCTGAAGCGAAGGCCGGCCTTCATCCATTTCTTGAGATACACTCCCCGGCGCATGGTCGGGCGCAGCCTGCCTCAAATTCGCGACGGCACCGTGTTTCGAGTGCATTGGCACGCGTCAGGCGAGCCCGGCACGGCTTCTGCGCTATACACGTTACGGAGGTGTACGTCCTTATTGCTGGATCTGCCCAAGCACTGCCCTCCATGCAGGACAGATCAATACCCGGCTACATGCGGTGAGAAATGCGGGCTAAAGTGGATTATTCGCCGGAAACGCCTACACTCGTGGAATTCAGGCTGCAGGAGACCGAGAGCGGCACCTTGCTTCGGGTTACCGAGTCCGGCTTTGACAAGATCCCCATCCACCGCCGGGCCGAGGCGTTTCGCAGGAACGAAGGCGGGTGGACGGAGCAAATGAAGAACATTGATCGGTATGTCGCACAAACGTCGTAGCGGCAGGGCCGGCAGACCGCGGTCTTATGCACGCGTGTTTGCGGCACTGGGCGACGACACCCGGCTGCGGCTATTGACGGAACTGAGCAGCGGCCAGCCGCATTCCATTTCTCAATTGAGCGCTGGCTCCAGGCTGACTCGGCAAGCCATCACCAAGCACCTACATGTGTTGGAGGGAGCAGGCATCGTGCACGGCGTCCGCAGGGGTCGCGAAAACCTGTTCAAGTTCAATCCGGAGCCGATTGAAGAAGTGAAGCGATACCTGGATTTCGTGTCCGCCCAGTGGGATCAGGCTCTGGCCCGGCTAAGAACCTTCGTGGAGAACTGAGCGCTTCGTTCGCCCTTTTCGGTCGAAAGCAGTCTGGTGCAGCAGTCGCAGTCACTGGAGCTATCGTAGTGTTGATGCTGAACTACGATAACTTCATCGACGGCAGGTTCACGCCGTCCAGCGGCAAGAACCGCATCACTTGTATCAACCCCGCCACCGGCGACCCCATCTGCACCGTCCCCGACAGCACCCCGGCGGATGTGGAGTCCGCGATCGCCTCGGCCTGCGCCGCACAGAGGGAGTGGGCCGGGCGTCCCGCGGCCGAACGCGCGCGGTCATACAGCTTCCGTCGATTTCCCTGTAGCGAAACCTCTGCAGCCTGCCATGAGCGGACACACCGGAGACATTTTCGTTACCAAGTTCGCTTCCGACGGCGCCGTGGTCTACTCAACCTATCTCGGCGGCAACGATTTGGAAGAAAGCAGTTATATTGCAGTGGACGCCTTGGGAAACGCCTACGTGACTGGGACCACCCGCTCGACCGATTTCCCGTTGGTGAATGCGTTTCAACCACCAAGCAACCTGACGGATTCACATTTCCGTGGCGCCTTCGTCACTGAACTCAAGGCTGATGGATCGGCCCTCACCTTCTCGACCTACCTGGAAGCGGCAGACGGTGGTGCCATCACCGTGGACGCCTCGGGCTACATCTACGTGGTCGGTAAAACCCTCTCTCCGGACTTTGCGGCTACAAACGTCCTGCCCGGCGCCACCGCATCCGGCGCCGACGCGTTTATCACCAAAATTAGAGATCAGGCCGCGGGTTCAAGGCCGCTGATCCGCTCTCAGAACGGCGTGATCAATGCTGCCAGTTACCAACCCGGCATCAGCCCGGGGGCATGGGTGTCGATTATCGGAACCAACTTCGCAAATACTTCACGAACCTGGAACGCCGAAACAGAGATCATCGATGGGAAGCTCCCGACCAGCCTGGATGGAGTGGAGGTCTCGATCGACAACAAGCCCGCTTTTGTCTATTACATCAGCCCCACGCAGCTCAACGTTCAGGCCCCTACCGATGCCCTGCCAGCCAGCGGCTCGGTGCTGGTAACAGTAACGACCCCGAATGGAACCAGCGATCCGGTCAGCGCGCCGGTTCAGGAAGTGCTGCCGGGTTTCTTCGCCTTTCCGGACACATTTGTGGCTGCTGTACGCGCCACCGATGGACGTTATATCGGACCGGAGGGCCTGATTCCCGGTCTCCAAACAGAGCCCGCCAAACCCGGTGACCTATTGCTTCTCTTCGGCACAGGCTTCGGACCGACGAATCCCATGGTAGCGGCCGGGGAGGCGTTCAACGGAGCTGCGCGTATCACCAAACCTATTACAATCCGAATCGGCGGGGTGGCGGCGTCCGTGCTATTTGCGGGCCTCTCGGGGGCCGGAATGTACCAGTTCAACATCGTCGTTCCCGACGTGCCGGACGGTGTACAACCCGTAGTGGCGACCGTCGCCGACGTCTCACCCCCAAGCGGGGCTGTAATCGCCATCCACCGCTAGAAATTGGTCGTGCAAGTCGACGTGTGCCGGGCCGACGCTCCGGTTGCCGACAGTCAACAAAAGCAATGCGGCCTCGGCGCTGCCAACGGCGGCGAAGTCCGGGCTGTCTGAGGCGCGGGCCCAACTCTGCGCTACGTCCGCGGTAATTTTGTCTCTTCCTATCGGTTCCCTCAGATAGAATTTCGGCGCGCAAGACTTACTGCGACTTTTCTCCAACCGAGTTAGACCGCGAACGACACGATCGCATTGAAAGGAGCTTGTATGAAATCGTTAGTTCGAAGCAAGGTCATATTCCTGGCGGCGATGATGACTGTGTCCGCTCTTGGGTCACCTGATCCTCAGGAGTCTGCCTTGAGCGGCGGAATCGTTGAAGTCTCCGGGCAGGCTTTCTGTCCGGAGTGACTAGCATTGGTTCCGGCGATGTTGATCTGGGCATTCCCGGAATCAGCACCGGGATCCAAGGACCGCACCAACTACGCCGCCGGCCTGTTCAACCTGGCCCGCAACATCGGAGGCAGCTCCGGAATCGCTGGCATCACCACCCTGCTCGCGCGCCGCGCCCAGTTCCACCAGGTGCGGCTGGTGGAGCACCTCACGCCCCACGATGCCGCCTACCGGTCCGCGCTCTCCCACACCACGGAGTTGCTGCATGCCCGCGGGTTCTCCCTGCCCGACGCCGCCGCCCGCGCTCCCGCTTTGATCTATGGAAATGTGCAGCGCCAGGCGAGCATGCTGGCGTTTGCGGATGCATTCTGGATAATGGCAGTGCTCTTCCTGGCTGTTGTTCCTTTGATGTCCCTGAAGCAAAGGTCCGCGCCGGGGCGGGGTCCGGTCCCCATGGAGCGAGGCCGGTCGTTCCCGGCTGCCCAAATATGGGCAAAACAGGCGCCTGCGGACGCCTTACCGCGGGGCGTAACGCCCCGTGGCAGATAGCGTTGGCTGTCCTGCGGCATTTGGCCCTGGTGCTGCATCAGAAAGGGTGAGGTCTACATGGCAAACGTAGCTGAAGGCGTTCCCCGGACGGAAACCACTTCCAGCCCCCCGGCCCCGGCCCGCCGCCGCGGGCCGCGTCTAGTGGTCTTGTTGGTCGTGCTCGTCGTCGTCGCCGCCGCCGGCACCGGCGTGTATCTGCATTTCCGGTATCGGGTTTCGTCCGACGATGCCAATGTCGATGGCCACGTTACCGCCATTGCGCCCAAGATCGGCGGCAGCGTCCTCGAAGTGCTCGTGCGGGACAATCAGCCCGTCAAGGCCGGCGATGTGCTGGTCCGGATCGATCCTCGCGATTACGAGGCCAAGGTGAGCCAGGCCAAAGCCGCCCTGCTCCAGGCGGAGGGCCAGTTGCTCTCCGCCCGGACCGTGGTGCCCCTGACCAGCGAGACCACCCAATCCGGCACCTCGGCTGCGGAGGCACACCTTGCCGACGCCCAGGCGGAATATGAGCGGGCCCGTATCTCCTACGAGACGGCGGCGAGTTCGGACCTGGCCTACGCCGAAGCCAACGTGCGCGCCAAACAAGCCGCCAATGACCGCGCCCAGGCCGACCTCGCACGCATGCGTCCGCTGGCCGATAAAGCCGAGATCTCCGGCCAGCAATTCGACGCCTACACGGCGGCGGCGCGAGTTGCGGATAGCGAGTGGCAGGCGGCCCGGGAAAAACTGGGGTCGGCTCAGAAAGAAGCCGACATGCGCAAAGCGGCCATGAATGCCGCCGAGTCGCGCATCCTACAAGCCAAGGCCCAGGTCAATACTTCGTTGGCGAATCACAAACAGGTCGCCGTGCGCACGGCCGATGTCGGCACCGCCCAGGGCGCCGTGGCAGCGGCCCGTGCCAACCTCGAAGCTGCCGAGCTCCAGCTCAGCTACACTACCGTCGTGGCTCCGGTGGATGGGGTCGTCACGCGGAAGAGCGTCGAGCGGGGCCAGATTGTCGCTCCCGGCCAGAGCCTCATGACCATCATTCCGCTGAATGACGTTTGGGTCACGGCGAACTTCAAAGAAACGCAGCTTGCCGACGTGCATCCCGGCCAGCGGGCGGAGATCAAAGTCGACATGTATGGCAAGAGCATTGCCGGCCATGTCGATTCCATCGCTGGCGCGACGGGGTCCCGCCTGAGCCTCCTGCCCCCGGAAAACGCCACTGGCAACTTCGTCAAAGTCGTGCAGAGGATTCCCGTGAAGATCGTGGTCGACCAGCATAACCTGGTCTTGCGCCCCGGCATGAACGTCGACGCCACGATCTTCACCAAGTAGATCGGTGCGGGCTCCGCCGCCAAGCGGGTCTGAGTCAGACTTATGGTTTCCTGTCGAATCAATCACTTGGGAAGATCCGCCGGACCGGCTCCGTCGGGTGGGCAGTAAGGATTACACTGGCACGTCACGTGCTATTCTGCTCGGTGTGATGTATTTTTGGGCACTGATCCTGGTATTTGCGTCGTTATTGCACGCCGAGGATGAATCCCGCCTGGGTTTGGTGGTTAAGGCCGAATCGACCTTCGATCGCGTCCTTTTGTCCGCGGAGCCGACGCTCATCGAGTCTGCGGCCTGTGTCCAGGCGCAGGCTGCACTGGTGCCAATTGCCACACCGGAGGAACTTCCGCTCACCCGCTTCCGCAAAGGCTACTGCCTCCTCGCCGGTGCCGCGACCACCCGCAACCCGGAAGAATTCGGGACAGCCGCGGGAGAGTTCGATAAGGCCGTAGAGGCGTGGCGGAGCCGGCCGGTGTTGAAAGGAAAGCCGGTAGAGCCCCTGTCCTCAGGTGTTCCGGTACTGGCCGCCGTGGCCCGCCTGCTGTCCGGAGCGACGGGGCCGTCCGCTGGCCGGGCCGAAAGCGAGATCGTCGCGGCAGAAGCAAACCATCTCTGCGGGCCGGGCGTCATGCCTGCCACGCTGTGCGAAAGTGCCCTCCGCACGGGCAATCAGTGGCTGGGCTGGCTGGCCCTGGGGCGCGGGAACCTCAACGAGGCGGTGGCCCGATTTGCCGGTTCGCCGGGTTCGGGATGGACCGAGTGGGTCGCCGGGCGAAAAGCGTTCGACGCGGGCAACTACCGCGAGGCCGCCTCCTCCTATCGCCGTGCGATTGAACTCCTGCATCCCGATGTCCCTCCTCCTGTCCCGCAACGGCTCGGGCCGCCTGCCGATCGAGCGGCCGAGTTGGCTGAACTGGGAGGAGCCATCCTGCTGGCGGGCGATGCCGGGGCAGCCATCGCGACCCTGGATTCCGCGGTGAAGGCAGATCCCGCCGACTCGCGAGCGCTCTATCTGCGCGGGCGGGCCAAGGAACTCGCCGGCGAGTCCGATGCCGCCCTTTCCGACTACAGCCTTGCCAGCCGCACCGCCTTCGCCAATTCCCGCGACCTGGCGTCCGGCGAAGCCCACCTGTACCGCGGCATCCTGCTCTTCCGTCGCAAGGACTATCGGCACGCCGAAGATGAATTCGCCAGCGCCTTGAACTTTACTATTCCCGGCGGCATGCGCCCCGATGCCGTGGCCTGGCGTCACCTGGCTGCGGTCGCCGCGGGTTCCTGCGACGTATCCCGGCAGTTTCTGGAACGCTCCATGGCGGCGGCTTCGCCCTATTTCCCCAGCAACGAAGCCCGCGGCATGATGGCCGGTTGCACGATGGGACCGACAGCCGCCGCATTCTCAGGCTCTGCAAAATGACCGGCGACGGCCCGGTTAGGTTGTGTTACAGTTCAGGGTAAGATGGCATCCCGTAGCGTCAACAAAGTCATACTTCTCGGGCATCTCGGCAAGGACGCCGAGACGCGATTCACGCCCGGCGGCACATCCGTCTCCAAGTTTTCCCTGGCCACCAACCGCCGCACCAAGGACCAGCAGACCGGCGAGTGGAAGGACACCACCGACTGGCACAATATCGTCATGTGGCGCACCGAGAACGTCGCCAATTACCTTCTGAAGGGCAAGCAGATCTACCTGGAAGGCCGGCTGGAGAGCCGTTCGTACGAAGACAAAGAAGGGCAGAAGCGCTACATCACCGAGGTGGTATGCGAAGGCTCCAACGTGATTCTGCTCGGCAGTGGCAGCCGCGGCGATGTCTCCGAGCCCTCCGGCGAATTTGACCGTGTGGTCTCCATGCCCCGCTCCGCGCAGCGGCCACAACCCGCCGCCTCCTCAGCCCCTCCCGAAGAACTCAGCCAAGGCATCACCGACGACGACGTGCCGTTCTAGGGTTGCCGCCACACGCTCGCGCCAAACAGGCAAACGCCTTCCACACATCCACCCGCCCGGGTCGCTGGTATACTCCGAGGAAGAGCCGGCCCGGCTTGCACTCCCGGCTGGTAACGTGCCATTTTGAGCGAATTGCTGTCCTTCGGTGTTTCCGCGGGCCCGAATCGTGGTCATCACCGCCGCGCGAGGCGACGTGCGCCTCCTGCGCGCTCTCCAGGCCGGCGTGAAGGGCCTGGTGCTCAGAGGAATTCAGCACCGCGAACTGCTCGACACCATCCGCCAGGTTTCCGCCGGACGAAAAGTGATTCCCGGCAGGTGGCATCCATGCTCGCCGAGCACGTCGGGGAGGAGACTCTCACCCCGCGCGAACTGGAGGTTCTGCGCCTGGTTGCCAGGGCGAACCGGAGCAAGCAGGACTGTGCATCGCGGACGAAACGGTCCGCATGCATATGAAGAGCACTCTCGGCAAGCTTGCCGCCCACGATCGCACGCACGCCGTGATGATCGCCCTCGCGCGCGGGATCCTTCAGCTCTGAGAGAGTGCCCGCGGTGCGCGCCTACAATGAAAATAGCTGGAGCAGATCGTGGATGCTGAGTCTGTAACCCGCCTGGCGGCGGAAAGGGAACGCCCTGTGATACCTGGCATTTCGACTCGAGAGGTACCAAGCCTGTGAGAAAGCCCTACATCCTGGCCGTCGACGACGACGTTACGGTCCTGCGCGCGGTGGAGCGCGACCTCAAAATCAGGTTCGCGCCACAATATCGCATCCTCGCGGTGGATGCGCCGCAGAAAGCCGTCGACGCCGTGCGGCAGCTCACCGCGCGCGGCGATCGGGTCGCGCTCTTTCTCGTCGATCAACGCATGCCGCACATGAGCGGTACGGAGTTTCTCCAGCAGATCATGAAGTTTCAGCCGGATGCCCGAAGAGTGTTGCTGACCGCCTACGCCGATTCCACGGCGGCCATTGATGCCATCAATAAGGTCAAGCTCCATCAATACCTGATGAAGCCTTGGGAACCGCCCGAGCAGTACCTGTACCCGGTTCTCTCCGATCAGCTCGAGGACTGGCAGGCGGGCAACCGCGGCTCATTTGACGGAGCCTGGGTGGTCGGCACACGATGGGCTCCGGAGACGCACCGTCTGAAGGATTTCCTGGCCCGGAGCCAGGTCCCCTATCGTTGGGTCGAGCCCGATGCCGTTGTCGATCCCCGCATCCGCGCCGCTCTGGAAGGCCGCACGGTGGCCATGCCGGTGGTTGTCTTCCCGGATGGTTCCCTGCTGGAAAGCCCCGACGCCGCGCACCTGGCGGAAAAACTGGGTCTGGCCATGACACCCAGCCGCCACTTCTACGACGTGATCATCGTCGGCGCGGGGCCCGCCGGCCTCGCCTGCGCGCTATATTGCAGCACCGAGGGTATGCGCGCGGTGATGGTGGAGCGCGAGGCCGCCGGCGGCCAGGCCGGCCTCAGCTCGCGGATCGAAAATTACCTCGGCTTTCCCTCGGGCCTGAGCGGCGCGGACCTTGCACGCCGCGGAGTCGCCCAGGTGCGCCGGTTCGGAACCGAAGTCCTCGCCCCCGCCGAGGCCATCGCCCTGTCGGTGGAAGGCGAGTACCGCGTCGTTACCCTGTCCAACCATCAGGAACTGTCGGCGCACAGCGTGGTCATCGCCACCGGGGTTCAGTGGCGCCGGCTCGAAGTCCCCGGTATGGATCGGCTCACCGGAGCCGGTATTTACTACGGCGCGGCCATCACCGAATCTTCCTCCTGCAAGGACGAGGATGTCTATATCGTCGGCGGCGCCAACTCCGCCGGCCAGGCCGCGGTCTACTTCTCCGAAATCGCGCGTTCGGTCACCATGATCGTTCGCGGCGATTCTCTGTCGAAGTCCATGTCCCACTACCTGATCGAGCGCATCCGCACGGTTCCCAACATCTCCGTCGTCCTCAACGCCGAAGTGGTCGAAGTGCGCGGCGGCGACCGTCTCCAAGAGATCGCCGTCCGGAACCACAATACCGGCGTGACCGACAACCTTCCCGCCGCCGCGCTCTTCATCTTTATCGGAGCCGAGCCCCATACGGATTGGTTGGATGGCGTGGTGTGCCGCACCGGCAAGGGCTTTCTCCTGACTGGCCCGAGTCTCTTGAACGGCGGCAAACGCCCGCCGGGGTGGAGCCTCGAGCGCGATCCGTACCTGCTGGAAACCAACGTGCCCGGTGTGTTCGCGGTTGGCGATGTTCGTGACGGGGCCGTGCGCCGCGTTGCCAACAGCGTCGGCGAAGGGTCGATCGTGCTCTATTTCATTCAGCAGTACGTGCAGAACCGATAGAGGTATCCCCATGCCAGAAGCTGCTCCGGAAAAAGTCGGCGCGGACGAACTCATGCGGTTGCCGATCTTCGAAGGCGAGGAACGCGAGGCAGCCGAGTGGGTCGCCGGACATATGGAGATTCACCGCTACGACGCCGGCGAGGTGGTCGTGAAGGAAGGCGACCCGGTCCGGCACTTCATCATTATTCTCGAAGGCGAGGTTCATTTCCAGCGAACCGGGTACGACGGGATGCTGGTGGTGCCTTGCGGGCAGGCTACCGGGATCCTACCCTTCTCCCGGATGAAGACTTGGGCCGGCCGTGGATTGGCGGCCAAGCCGCTGCGGGTTGCCATGATGGATTCGGCTCATCTTCGCGAGCTGGTCTACCGCGCGCCGGCGCTCGCTCAGAAACTCGTGTCTCAAATGACCGATCGCACGCGCGAGTTCACCCGCATGGAGGAAGGCTCGAGCCGCCTTCAGGCCTTGGGGAAACTGGCCGCGGGGCTGGCCCATGAGCTCAACAACCCGGCTTCGGCCGCCGTCCGTTCCTCCGCCCGTCTGCGCGAGGTGCTCACCGAGCGCCGCCGGTACGTACTGGCATTGCGCAGCGAGGTTCTCTCGGAACGCGTCCGCCAGATCATGTCCGATCTCGGCGATGCCATCACCGAGTGTGCCACCACGCCGGGCGAGATGGATGCCATCGAGCGCACCGATCGCGAATCCGATCTGGCGGACTGGCTGGAGTCCGCCGGCATCCCCGTGGAACTCGCTTCAGACCTGACCGATGCCGGGATCGTCGCCGGACAACTCGCTCCACTCACATCGCTCGTTTCCACCGCTACCATCACCATGGGACTGCGCGTTCTGGTCGCCGACCACCAGATTCTGTGCCTCGCGCGCGAGTTGGAAGAGGCCTCGCGGCGGATCTCGGAACTGGTTCAGGCTGTGAAAACATATTCCTACATGGACCAGAACCAGGTGAGCGACGTGGATCTGGAGCAGGGCATCGACGTCACTCTGCGCATGTTCCAGCATCAACTGAAGCAGGGTATTCAGGTTTCGCGGCAATTTGCGGGGAACCTGCCCCGGATCCGCGCCAATGGCGGCGCCCTGAACCAGATCTGGACCAATCTCATCGATAACGCGCTGGATGCGGTGGCAGCCCTCCCGCCCGGCCAGCCCAAAACGCTTCTGGTCCGAACGTGTCTGGAGCCCGACGGAGTCCTCGTGGAGATCGCCGATAACGGCAGTGGCATTCCCCGTGAAGTGAAGGGCCGCATCTTCGAGCCCTTCTTCACCACCAAGCCTGTCGGGGAGGGAACCGGCCTCGGCCTCGATATCGTCCAGCGGATCGTTCGCAGCCACAGGGGGTCGATCAATGTGGAGTCCGTCCCCGGCCATACCGTGTTCCAGGTCCGCCTGCCTCTGGATCGCGGCTAGGCTAGCAACCTGTGTTAGAACCCCTCCGTGACTCCACTTGAGTCACGGCAATCCGGCAAGTGTTTGATTCTAAAGGAGGGCACTTTCTATCCGTGACTCCACTTGAGTCACGGCGGGGTCTGGCACGGGCCGCTAGAGGGCCGCCGGCCCCTGTCGCACGCCGCCATGGTTCACTCTTCCGGCAGGGTGAAATGCTCCAGGGCGTATCGGATTAGTTCCGCGTCGTTCGTAGCTCCCAGCTTGGCCATGATTCGCCGCTTGTGGGTGCTCACCGTCTTTACGCTCAGCGACAGTTCGCGCGCCACGACCGTCAGTCGTTTCCCGGCTGCAATCGCACCCAGGATTTCGTACTCCCGGTTGGACAAGCCTTCCGTGCGCGCGGGGAGTACCTTCTTGAGCGCGATCCTCTCCGCCACCGCCGGAGAAATGTATTTTTCCCCGGCAATGATCTTCTGCATCGCGTGGGCGATCTCACGCCGTTCGCTGGCCTTGTTCAGATACCCGGCGGCGCCCGCCCGCATGGCGCGAACCGCGTAATGGTCCTCGGGGTGGATGCTCAACACCAGGACCGGGGTGGACGGATAGGCGTGCTGCAGTTGCGTCAGGAACTCCAGGCCGCCGCGGCCTGGAAGCATCAGGTCCAGAACAATCAGTTGGAATCGCGTCTCCGCCAGCCGGTCCAACGCCTCGGCGGCGTCCCGCGCTTCCACGACCACCGCGCCGGGCACCTCCTCGGAGATGATCTGCCTCAGGCCCTGAAGCACCACGGGATGGTCGTCAACCAGGAGAATGGCGGGCATAGGGGGCACCTTACCTTACACGGGCACGTCGAGTTGCAGCGCGGTGCCGTGAGGTGCGACACCGGCGATTTCCAGCCGCCCGCCCAGTTGGCGCGCCCGTTCGCGGGCGCCCACCAGGCCGAGCGCCGCACCAACCTCCAGCCGGGCGGGATCCAGTCCGCGGCCATTGTCCGTGACACACAAGCGAAACCATCCAACCCTCTGAGTTACTTGGATCCGGACCTGATCCGCCGCCGCGTGTCGCGCAACGTTAGTCAGAGCTTCCTCGATGAAACGGAACACGGACGTTGCCTTTCTCCCGCGTAACTGGGCTGTTAGCTCCAGCCCGCTCGTCTGGCAGGGAATGCCGGTTCGCGATTGAAAGGCCAGCGCCTGCAACTGAATCGCTGTGGGCAGCCCGAAACGCTCCAGGGCCGTTGGCCGCAGATCGAAGATCACCATTCTCAGGCTGGCAATCGCGCCCTGCACCTGCCGCGTGAGGCTGGCGAGACGTTCCGAAATATCTTCGGCCTCCCCGCCGCGGTCGATGGTAGCGTGAATGCCCTCCAGCCCCATCTTGAGAGCGGTGAGCGTCTGACCCAGGTCATCGTGAAGGTCGCGCGCAATCCTCTCCCGTTCCTCTCGTAATTGTCGAGGCACGGCACGGATCCGGAGTTTCGTTTTTGCTGGCGACTCCGGGGAGTGGTCCACGTCCTCTTTATTGCGCCTGCGACAGCCGTCGACACGCACGGGACAATCCTCCGAGGCTCATTCACGGCGTGGGAGGTTTCTGGGCCTTGCCTGCCAGCTGTCAGGATTGCCCCGAAACACTACAGCGAGGGCCGGTTCTACCTCTACCCGGTACCGTGTAGCAGCCCCAGTACTTTCCAGGAGTGCTAGACCGCTGCAACCGTCCCGTCCCCAACAGCTTGCCGTACCTCCACTATTGCCTCGCTCGCATTATAGGCGCGAAGGGGCGCGGATGGAACGAAACGTCGAATAATCTAGTACCATGCACCACCGGCCGCGTGGACCCTGTTAGAAACCTCAACACCCACAGCGTTTCTGATTCATCGACCCGGTCGAAGAAGCTGGCCACGTTCTGGCTCGTAAGTTGTTCGCCAAATTCGCCCTCCTGGCCCGCAGCGCCGGCAAAACCCGCGCCAATAACCCCGAGACGGGTGGACCGCGCCGCTCCCGTTCCTCCGGCCAAGCCGCCGCCGCTCATTTCCATGTCGATTTCGGCAAACGCCAGATCTGCGTCCAGTGTCCCACGGAGATGTCCCGCTCCAGCACACCGTGGGCGCCGTCCATGGCCTCGATTGCCGTCCGCCGGTCGCTGACGATTCCGATGTGATCCGACCCCACCGTCACGATATCGCACGGTTCGGCCGACCCGAGTCCCTTCACCTCGAGGAAGCCCGAGGCTTTGGCGTGTGCCGGCATGGTGAAGCTCTGGATTCCGTAATGCCACACCCGCATCAGTACTGAGGACAGACAGAAATTGACCAGCCCGATGCAGTCGAAATGACGCACGCCGACGCAGGATTCGCCCCAAACCGTACTGTGGTGCCCCCCTGCCCCCAGCAGTCCGTTCGGCCGCGGCCACCGGAAGGAGTCGGAATCTCCGCGGTGCTTCTTGAATTCGTCCGTTTGCGCCGGGGTCAGACTCTTCAACTTCAGTGCCAGGGCGTCCTTGATCGTCACCGTGAGAGCCAGCGGCAGCCCTTGCACGTCGGGAATCGCGCACCGGCCTGCGCATGCCAGCTTGCCCTGGTCCGAACTGTTCACCCATGCCGAGAACAGAATCGGCGCCAGCACGTCGCTCTTCCCGGGTGTACCTCCGTCCAGATCGGGAAGATTCGGATGCAACTGTGCGTGACTGGGACGGTAAGTCGCGCCGTTCGATTCCCCCGGGGTGTTCCCCGCCGCGCCCCACAGATAATGAGCGCCGTTTCTTGCCTGTTCCCTCGCCAGGTCGATCACCGCCTGCTTCAGTGCAGCTTCGTCAGCCATGAATGCCCCTCCGTAAAATCATGAATTCCCTTAACATTATCCTCGTGGTGTGGGCGTTTCCGGCAGCCCGCCGGCATGCAACAGTACCGTTCTACCCGAACAGATTAGTGCTTGCTTTTCTCTCGGTTTTCATGCAACGTGATCGAACGTATAGCTGGTCCAATGAAGTCACGCGACAAGGACGGTGCAGGCCTCTGTGATGTCCGCTCAGCATATTTGTTTACCGTGACGGCGACTAAGGCTGCGAAGGCTTGCCTCGGCGCCTACGCTGAGGCATGTCCACTCCAGCAACTCACAGATTGTGCGCGCGATCTAGGTCATGCCGAGGCCGGGAAACTCACGCGCGATGTGGCGCATCAACTCCAGTTCGCCGACACGGAACGTGCGTCCGCAAACGGTCAGGGATTCGCGCATGTAATTGAGAGTGACGCGGCTTAGCCCCCGATTGAACCAGCCTCCGCGGCCGGCCATCACTGATGCGGATGGTCCGTCTCTTTCGCCGGCCCTGCGACGCGATCCGCAAGGTCCGCCAGTTCGGCCGGCGCCGCCGATTCCGCGTCCGAACGGAAGGAGGGTCCCACCGCCACGGCTTCCGCGTGGGCTTCAAACCAGACCAGAAACGATGCTTTCTCCGACTGACTCAGCCGTTGCAGGTTCAGCCAGGTGTACCAGGCGCCCATGTCCGCATCGACCAGTGATCCCTCGGGATCGAGCTCGATGTCCGGGCGGTGCGCGGCAAGGAGCTGATCCATCGACAGGTCGCGTACCCGCGGCGCGAATCGCACCAGCATCGTCACGGGCTGCGCTCTGCGCATCGCTTCGCGGGCGGCCCATTGCACGAACGTGGTGCTGAATATCTGGGTCCCCGAACCTTCGGTGAACAGGCTCATCGCATACCGGTTCCACACCGGATCGCCGTCCGTCAGCCCCACCTGGTCGGGAGTCATGGCGGCCAGAGCGGTGCGCAGAGCCTCCGGACCGGCGCCGGATTGATAGCCGGAACGGATCCGGGCGGCCAGCGCGGAGCGTACCGATTCGAGCGCCGGGTAAGAGACTACGCTGAGCCCGGCAGGGTTGCGGGTTTCGAAGGCGCCCCCTTCGATGTACCAGTGACCGTAGGGCGCCGGGTGCGCCGCGGCTCTGGCCGCCACCGCATCGAACAGGACCCGAAAACCGTCCCGCGCCTGCACCCGTGTGAAGTAGGTGCCGTGCCGTCGCAGCTTCCGGAACAGCCGGTAGCGGTTCACGGCGACGCCTTTTCCCACCAGGACGATGCCGGCCCGGGAAAGCGTGGGAGGCTGTTCCGGAACCGCGGCGTTGAAGTCCTGGACGTAGTCCACCGCCGCCGATCGAAACGCATCGATCTGGCGCGACGCCCAGAGGTGCGCCGACAACTGCTCGGAAAATCGGGCCGGCTGGTTTATCCAGTCCAGGCGTTCCAGTTCGGGGGCCAGGTGCAATTGCGCGAACCGCGCCAGCAGCGGCTGCGTCCGGGAGGCCGGGCTGGAGGTGAGGTATTCGAATTGCCGGTCCAACTCGTTCCGTTCGGCGGGGAACTTCCAGTCGTACTCCATGAGTTCGCGGAAGAGCAGCGGAATGAAGCAGAGCGGGAGCTTCCGCAACAGGTCGAGGTGTTTCACGGCAACTTCCCGCGCGCGGGCAGGCCAGTTCTTGAACTGTTCGGGCGTGAGCTGGCTCGGGAGCATCCCTACAGCACCTCCGCCAGCGGACTGCCGCGAGCGAAGCGCGGCGATACTCCGAGCATGGATGCGACCGTCGGCACCAGGTCGATCGACTCCACCGGGTGCTCGACCACCACATTCTCGCGAATGCCCGGACCGATGACCATCATCCACGTGGTCCGCGACGCCGCGTCGCCGGTTCGATGATGCTGGAAACCGTTGCCGCCCGGGCTGGTGTCCGCATCCCGGCCGAAATCGGGCAGGATGAACATCGTGGTCTTGCCGCTGTACTCCGGCTCGTTCTCGATCATCTTCCAGATTTCCGCGCACAGCCGGTCGCAGCGGCGGATGCCTTCGAGATATAGCGAGAATGTTCCCGAATGCGCGATGTCGATGTCGTGGAGCGTGATCCACAGCAGCGAGGGAGCCAGCCGGCTCATCAGGCGCCGGGCCACATACACGGACAGCTCGTCGGGACTTTTCAGGCTCCGGGCCTCAGCCGTGAAATCGGAAACGGAAAGCTTCAGCACCTCCGCCACCGTGTTCAGTTCGATTTCGTGGCCTTTCAGCTCGGGCGCGTATAGCGGCGTCTCGTAATTGTCCCGCAGCAGGTGTTCGTAGTTGCCGCCGCCCGACGACTTGAGGGCCGCTGCCAGCAGCCGCTTCGGCAGAATCACTCCCGCGCCCAGGCCCCGGCCGTACGCCCGGTTTCCACTCTCCCCGACACGGTTGAAGCCATTAGCCGGCGCGACCACCCAGGCATCCAACGCCGGCCGGTTCAGGTCGCGCCGGAAGTATTCGAAAATCGTCGGGTTATTGGGAGGGACCGCGGCGAAGTTATTAAACGTTTCGTATACCCCGGTGGCCAGGCTCGCGGTCGCGACATAGTGGCCGAGAATGCCGCGATTCACGACCTGGGAAAAAAACGTGGCGCGTGGGACGAGTTCGTGCAGCAGGAGCGGTATGTTCTCCTGTCCGTCGGGCATGAAGGTCTCGTCGTCGCGGGCGCCGCCACCGAACGTCACCACCACGATCTTGCGGCCCTTTGAAGCGGCGCGGCCCCGGGAAACAAACGCGCCGGCGGTGCCGGCTCCCGTGGCAAGACGCAGAAACTCGCGGCGGCTTCGCGAAATGGCGGCGGCGGATTGGGCATCTTGTACCACGGATATTCCCTGCCTACTTTACTACAGCCCCGCCGCGAGGCGATGGCGTCATCGGCGTTCCCCGGCCGGCATTCGCCGTATCCTCCTCGCTCAACTTCAGGTGCAGAGCCCGCTCGCGCTCGGACTCGGCCGTACGGCCCAGGTGCGCGTACACGCGGGCCAGCCGGTAGTGCGGCAGCGGGGCCTTCGGGTCCAGCGCGATGCTGCGCTCCAGGTGTGCCGCGGCGCCGTTCCAATCCCCTTTCCGTTCCATCAGGATGCCTGCCAGCGTGTGCGCTTCCGCTTCATCCTCGCGAAGGGCCAGGGCCTTGCGCACCAACTCCAGCGCCGTTTGGGCTTCGGGCGGATCGCCCGTGGGCGGCAGTTGCGCGATTATGGCTTTGGCGTGCAGTACGTAGCCCATGGGGTCCTTCGGATGGCTGGCTTCGAATTCGGCGAAGCGGCGCGTCACCAGCGGCAGCCGGTCTCCGGTCTGATCGAGGATGCGGCCCAGAAACACATACGGCTGCGTTACGTCCGGTGCGAGCCGGATCGTGATCAGAAACTGGTCCACGGCCTTCTGAAACTCGCGCATGCCGTAGTACGCCACACCGAGGGCCAGTTCGATCTGCGGGCTCTTGTCGAAGATCTTCCGTGCATCCTCCAGCGTTGAAGCGGCAGATACAAAGTCCTGATGCAAGAGGTACGCCTGGGCCAGCCGGAAATGCGTATCCTCATCGTAAGGCGCCAGCTTCACCGCTTCGGCGAGTTCCGCCACCCCTTTTGCCCACTCTTTACGTTCCACGTAGGCCCTGCCGAGCAGGCTGTGCGTCGCGGCCGTGTTCTCTACCTCGAGCGCCCGGGTCGCGGCGTGGATGGCCCGTTCCGGCTGGCCCGTGGCCAGGCAGTACACCGCCAGCCGCTGCCAGGCGGTTCGGTCGGCTCGGCGCGCGTTCCGCATACTTTTCGCCGAGGGCGGCCGCTCGGGGCGGATCGGCCAGCAGCGTGGCGTAAAGGTTGGCAAGGCCCTGGAGGATGGAGGGATCTCCGGCGCCCAGGGTCTCGGCCTTCTCCGCCGCCGCTATCGAGGGCTGCAGGTTCTTCTGCCGGGCATAGGTCTGCGCCAGCAGCAGCCATGCCTTCGCATTCTCCGGCGCCGATCGGGTAGCCTGCTGGAACACCGCCTGGGCTTTGCCCAGGTCGTTTTTCTCGAGCGCCGCGATTCCCGCTTCCAGGGGGTCGGTGACCTGCCCGGAAGCGACCGCCGCAACCGCCAGCACCAGGAGCCGTGCTGCCATCATCTGAAGTCCATTGTAAGTCCGGGGAGTTCAGCGGGCGGGTTCCTTCACTTTCACCACGCGATCCGCTCCCACGTTCTCCAGGCTTTGGATCGTGCCGTCCGGCCACGAAATTTCGACCCTGTCCGCGGTGGCGTCCGGGCCCAGCCCGAAGTGAACCGGACCGGCGCTCGAAGACGCATACCCGAAGCTGGTGGAGACGTGATTGTACTGTGTCCCGCTCTTCGTCTCCACCTTGATGCGCGCGCCAATGCCGTCGCGGTTGCTCTTCACTCCCTCCAGTTGCAGCTCCAGCCAGTGGTTGCCGCCCGGGCTCTCGTTCATCCAGATCTCGGCGGGAGCGGAAAGCGCGCTCACCACCATGTCCAGGCGGCCGTCTCCGTTCAGATCGCCCACTGCCGAGCCGCGATGGCGCGCGGGCGGCCGGGATGCCAGCCCGGCCTCGGCGGTCCAGGCCGAGAAGGTAGAGCCGCCCGTGTTGCGGAATACGGTGTTGTGCTGGTTCACCGTGACCCGCGGCGCCGCGTCCAGCGACTGCACGTGTCCCCGCGTCACGAAGATGTCCTTCCAGCCATCGTTATCGAAGTCCGCGATCACCGGCGAGTAACCAGCCATCGGCAGGCTGAGCGAGCCCATGCGGCTGGCCCGCGTGATATCGAGGAAGGCCCCGTTTCCCGATGCCTTTGAACAGCGGGAATGTCTCATCGTCGAGCGCCACGATCGCCAGGTCCGGGATGCCGTCGTTGTCGATGTCCCGAAAGTCCGTGCCCATGCCGGAAATGAGCTCGCCATTCTCGGTGACCGCCACTCCCGCATCGAAGGCCACCTCCTCGAATTTGCCGCCGCCCCGGTTGTGAAATAGCGAATTGTAGACCTTGTCGTTGGTCACGAAGATGTCGATCAGGCCGTCCCCGTCGTAATCCGCCACGGCCACCCCCATGCCCTTTCCGGGGTGAGCGCGAATGCCCGATTCGGCCGAGATATCCTTGAACGTCCCGTCTCCGTTGTTGAGGAACAACTGGTCCGGAAGCCGCTTGTATAGCTTCGGATGGCAATAATCGCGCCGCCCCAGGTATCCGCACGGCGGCTCGGTATCGATGTTCCAGCTCAGATAGTTGACCACGAAAAGGTCGAGCCGGCCGTCGTTGTCGACGTCCACCCACGCGGCGCCCACCGACCAGAGGGGCCCGTACTCTGCATCGGGCCGGTTGAGTCCGGCTTTCGCGGTCACATCGGTGAACGTGCCGTCGCCGTTGTTGTGATAGAGCGTGTTGCGGTAGACGCCGCCGACGAAGAGATCCTGAAACCCGTCGTTGTCGAAGTCGCCCATCGCCACTCCCGTGTCGTATCCGGTGCCGCGCAGGCCGGCCTTGTCGGTGACGTCGGTGAAATGGCCCTTGCCATCGTTGGCGAAGAGCCGGTTGTAGTATTTGGGCGACGTCTTCTTCAGGGTGTGGATGTCGGCCCCGTTGGCGAAAAAGACATCCAGGTTGCCGTCATTGTTGAAGTCGAAAATGGCCACGCCGCCGGCCATGGTCTCTGGAGCGTGCCGCTCCGGTGTCTCGCAACTGTCGAGTGTGAACGGGATGGCCTGCCAGGCGAACCGGATCGGGCTTTCCGCTCCGTGAGATGACGCAGTGAACCAGATCGCGGCGGCGGCCAGCGCGGCCGTGATGGCAGGCAACGATTTGGTGCAGAATGCCATCCGCTCACCTCCGCAGGTACCACTCCCAGGCGAACGTCACCACCAGGTAGAACGCCAGGGATCCCAGGCTCCACTTCCAGATGCCGGGCCACGACGGGTACGCTTCGGCGGCCGGGCCGCGGCCGATGGTGTGGACGGTCAGGTTCTTCAGCTTCGTGAACGGGGGCGGGGCCTCCCAGCGGCTCAGGAGCAGCGTCACCGCTACCGCCACCGCGAAGGAAAAGAATCCCACGTACCCGAAGTTGACCGGCGTGAAAATATCCAGCGACACCGCCGCAACCGTTCCCGCAACCGCTCCCAGCAGCGCCGCCCGCGGCGCGGCGCGGCGCGAAAACGCTCCCACCAGGAACCACGCTACGATCACTCCGAAAACATCGCCCATGAAGTGTTGGATGAAGGCCGTGATCGAGCGCGCGCGGCCGGCAACCGGCAGCAGGACCAGCACCGCGGCGATCACCAGCACCTGGAATATCCGGGTGGCTCTTTCGACCCGCGCCGGCCCTTGCGAACCAGCCAGCTTCAGGTAGATATCCTGGGTGGCCAGCGTGCTGGAAGCCATCAGCAGTCCGTTCACAGCGGAAAGCAGGGACGCGGTGAGCCCGGCTACCAGCACCCCCCGCACACCGGTTGGAAACATGGTGACGATGACCTTCAGGAAGGCCTGGTCGGGCAGGATGCCGGGCGTAAGCCGGCGCATGGAAACCCCGGCCACATAGGCGAGCGTACACATCACGAGGCTCCATGTGCCAAGGGCAAGCATGGTCTTCTGCGCATCGGCCAGGGTTCGTGTGGCGAGGAAACACTGCACGAAACTGAAATTGCAGGCCAGCCACGCGGTGCTGAGAAGCGGAGCCCAACACAGGATCACCGGCAGCGGGAACCATTGCCTGGAAAACAGGCTCCAGTCGAGAGAGGGCACCGTGCTGGGCAGCACGACGCCGGACTCGCCCATCACGCGAATGGAGGCGAAGCCCGGAACGCCGCCCACCCGGTACAGTGAAACCGCGGCCACGGCAAAGATCGTGGCCAGCACCAGTCCGCTCTGGTACCGGTTGAGGGCCAGCAGCGCCTTCATGCCTCCGCTGACGATGTACACGCCGGCAATCAGGAGCACGCCAATGGTGCTGGCGAAAACCGGCCAGTGAAACAGTTCGCTGAGGATCAGGCCGCCCAGGTGAAGCATGGAACATAGGACCACCACGTTGAAGGCGATCATCAGCGCGGCCACCAGCACCCGCGATCCGGCGTTAAAGCGTCGTTCCAGGAACTCCGGGGTGGTGACGATGCCGGTCCGCCAGTAAATGGGCAGCAGGAAAAATGCTCCGAACGGTGCGCAAAGCCACATGTTCACGGCATTCCAGTGAATCACGAGCCCCCAGATAAATGCCAGGCCGGAGAAGCCCATAATTCCGGGATCGACGGTCATGGCTATGACCGCCAGGGACGCCTGTTTCCAACTCAACTCCCGGCCGCCGGTCAGGAACTCCTCCGCATTTTTGGCCTGGAACCGGCGCCGGCCCAGCACGCCCACCGCCAGCGCGGTCCCGCAATAGGCGCACACCACGGCGGCATCGAGGTTCATGGCAAGGGCCTCAATCCGCACATGGCGGAGCGGTAGACTGCCGCACAACCAGGCTGGGACGAATCGGGTACTCGCGCCCCATCCGATCTTTGCTTTCGGTAATGTCTTGCAGCGCCTGGAAGGCGGCGCGTCCGAGTTCAGCGCGCGGAAGCGAGACGGTGGTCAAGGGTGGCTGGGTATACGGGGCGAAGCTGATATCGTCGTACCCGACGATGGAAAGCTGGGTGGGAACCCGGATGCCCCGATCGAAGGCCCAGTGCATGACGCCGATGGCACACATGTCGTTGCCCGCCACGATGGCTGTCGGCGAGAAGCTCAGGAACAGGCGCGACGCGCCGTAGTAGCCGCCTTGCACGTTGAAATCGGAATCCACGATCCGGCTGTCGATATCGTTGCCGGCGGCAACGTCCAGGAATGCCTGCCGCCGCCGTTGGGCCGTGCGGAGATGGAGCGGTCCGCCGATATAGCCGATGCGCGAATGTCCCAGTTGCCGGAGGTGCTGGACGGATTGCTCTATGCCGCTCTCCAGTTCAGCCGGCAGAATGCTGACGTTGCGGCCCGGCTCCGCCGCATCCGAATACACCGCGGGAATATCGCGACTGGCCAGTGTCTTCCGGATGCTGGCGTCGATTTCGGAAGTGAGGACCGCGACACCCGCAACCTGCAATCCGATCAGCCGCTGGGCACATTTCAGGGCGCGCTGCTGATCGTAATTGGTGTTCATCACGATGACGTCCATCTCGTGCAGCAGCGCCTGGTCCTGGAAGGCGGCCGCGATCTCCGGGAAATACAGATTGCGAATATCGGAGATGATCATTCCGAGCAGGCTGCTGCGGCGGCTGGCGAGCGTGCGGGCGGCCAGGTTGCCGGAGTAGCCAAGCTCCTCGGCGGCGGATCGCACCCGTTGTTCGGTCTCGGCCCGGAACCGCCGCGTGCCGTTCAAAATGCGGGAAACGGTTGCCGGAGAGACACCGGCAAGCTCCGCGACGTCACGAATACCGACAACCGTGCCTTTCAAATCGCGACCTTCCCGGTGATCTCGGGAAACCTCACCTGGGGGCGGGCAAGCCACCCACAAAGTCCATCAGTGGGATCATAGCATGCCGGTTTGCACAAGCGCTTGTCCGTTTTTTCCGCGGCGGGCGGGGACGCACGCTCTGACCTGCGCGTGCCGCGGTCGCCTTCCGCAGTTGCGTGACCCCGTCATTACCGCGGCGTGCAAGCGTTTGCAAGCCGTGGCCGCAGGCCCCCCGCATCCCTCGCGGGTCATGCCGGCGAGCCACGCTCGGGTTCAGATTTTTCGCTATTGCCGAATCGTCAAAAAGGAGTATGCTATGGGTGATTGTGGCGTTGACTATAGGAGGCTTGCTGCATGCTGGAGAGCCGGAAAATCGTTCTGAAAGACGAAGAAGAGATGGAAGATTTCCGCGACTACGAGGATGAAGAGAACTCGGAAACGGACTCTAAGCTCGACGAGTTCGATGACGAGGACGACGACGAGGAGGAAGAGGAAGAAGAGGAAGCCTCCGCGGTGGTCGCTCCCGCGCCCGAGCCAGCTCCGGCAGAGATAGTCGCGCAGGAGACAGAACCGGAAGCCCCGCCCAAGAAACCTGTGACCAAAGCCGCCGCCGTGAAAAAAGCTCCGAAGAGCGCTCCGGCGAAGAAAGCTCCGGCGAAGAAGGCCGCGACGAAAGCGGCCCCCGTGAAAGCGGCGCCCAAGAAAGCAGTGAAGAAAGCCGCCAAGAAAGCGCCAGCCAAGAAGGTCGCGAAGAAGGCCGTCGCGAAGAAGGCCGCCGTGAAGAAGGCCGCAGCTAAGACAGCCCCCGCCAAGAAGGCAACGAAGAAGGCCCCGGCCAAGAAGGCAATGAAAAAGGCCCCGGCCAAAAAAGCGGCAAAGGCCACGAAAAAAGGCAAGAAGCGCTGAGATCCGATCGGGCGGTGCGGTGTCCCCGGCCGCCTATCCCCTCCCCGCTGTTACCCGTTCACCACCCGCCGGCAGCGTTCGTACAATTCGAGGAGCGCTTCGGCGTGCTCCTCTGGGGAGCGCCCTCCGGGCTTGGCGGAAAAGCCGGCGCCGGTGTGAGCCGCCTTTCCGTAGCTGGTGGTGGTCGCGATAAACTTCATCAACTCGAGTGCGATTTCATCTTTGCTCCGGGGCGCGCCCGCGGGCGGCGCGGCGTCGGGAGTGGTCGTGGGGGGAGATTCCGGTTCCGCCATCGTGGCTGATTCCTCCTGTGATAAAACTCTAGTGTACTGAACGCCGCCGCCGAATCGCGACCACATCCACACCAACCATGCCGCTGAGAGCCATCCGGCATGTCCGGAAAATGCGGGGAGGAGCCCAGTCGCACCTGCTGGAAGCGGATGACGGTCATTGGTACGTCGTCAAGTTCCGCAACAATCCCCAGCACCGCCGCATCCTGGTGAATGAGCTTCTCGCGGCGACGTTTCTGGATTACCTGAAGATCGCCGCGCCGGAAGCAGCGTTGATCGGTGTGAGTGCCGAATTCCTCGCCGCGAACCCGGAGCTGCGCCTCACCGTAGGCACGCAACAGGTGGCGATCGAGCCGGGATGGCACTTCGGTTCGCGGTATCCGGGCGACCCCGGCCGGACCGCGGTGTACGATTTCCTGCCGGATTCCCTGCTGCCGGGCGTGGTCAACGTGGAAGATTTTCGGGCAGTGCTGGTGTTCGACAAGTGGGCCGCCAATGCCGACGGGCGGCAGAGCGTGTTCTACCGCGCCGTGGTCCGCCACAGCGACGACCGCGCGGCCTCCCCTGGCCGGCGTCAGGGCTTTGTGGCTCGCATGATCGATCACGGCTTTGCTTTCGATGGGCCAAACTGGGATTTTCCCGAATCGCCCTTACAGGGACTCTATCCGCGGCGGACCGTGTACGAGCCAGTCTCCTCCCTGGCCGATTTCGAACCCTGGCTGGAGCAGGTAGTCAATTTTCCCGAGGAAGTGATCGATCGGGCCTGGAAGCGCATTCCACCGGAGTGGATCGATGGAGAAGAGCAGGCGCTGGAACAGCTCCTGGAGCGCCTGTATGAGCGCCGCAAGCGGACTCCCGCGTTGATCGCCGCCTGCCGCAACGCGCGCACGAATCCGTTTCCGAACTGGCGCTGACTCTTCGCGACGTCCGGCCGCCGCGTGTTAGTCTGAGGGCGAACGACGCCATCTCGCAGGTGGAACCATGACCAGGGCCCTCATCCTCCTTCTTACTGTTTGCGGTGCCGCGGCAGGCCAGGTACGCAGCGCGCCGGCTGCGCGGATGGATCTGGATGGGGAGTGGAGGATTCAGTCGTCCGCCAGGGCCACCCAGAAGGGTGGCGAGATTTCGACCGCCGGCTTCGACACTCGCGGATGGTATCCAACCCGGGTGCCCTCCACCGTGCTGGCGGCGCTGGTGGACAACCACGTGTTTCCCGACCCGTATATCGGGATGAATCTGCGGTCGCTGCCGGGGACCACGGGCGATATCGGCGACAATTTCACGAACATGCCCATGCCGGCGGACAGCCCCTTCGCGGTTTCGTGGTGGTACCGGACGGGTTTCAAGCTTCCCGCGGCGGCCTCGCGGCTGGCCCGCTCAGCGGCGGGCAAGCGATATTGGCTCAACTTCGATTCCATCAACTATCGCGCGAATGTGTGGGTGAACGGAAGACAGATCGCGGACTCCGGGCAGGTCCGAGGCATGTATCGCACGTTCGAGCTGGACATCACGGATGTCGTCATTCCGGGTGTCAACACCCTGGCGGTGGAGGTGTTTCCGCCTCAGGAAAACGATTTCACGATCACCTTCGTGGATTGGAATCCGCTGCCTCCCGATAAGGATATGGGTGTGGTGCGGGACGTGTACATCCGCATGAGCGGGCCGGTGGCGATTCGCAACCCGCAGGTGGTCACCCGGGTGGACAACACACTGGATGCGGCGCACCTCACGCTGTACGCGGACCTGAAGAACGCCGGCGGTCAGGGCGTGGAGGGCACGCTCACCGGCATCATCGGGAATGTCGCCGTATCGACCCAGGTGCGGCTGGCGGCGGGGGAGTCGACGACGGTCACGTTCAGCCCGGCGGTATACGCGCAACTCAACCTCAGGAACCCGGAGTTATGGTGGCCCTACGGGCTGGGTCCGCAGACGCTGCATCATCTTCAGCTTGCATTCGAAACGGGCGGAGCGGTCTCCGATTGGGAGGATGTCACGTTTGGGATCCGGGAGTTCACGTCGGAGCTGGACGGGAACCAGCATCGCGTATTCCGGGTGAACGGCAGGCGCATCCTGATTCGCGGGGGCGGGTGGACGCACGACATGATGCTGCGGCGGGACGATGAACGCGAGGAAAACGAGATCCGCTATGCGCGCGATATGCACCTGAACACGCTTCGCCTGGAAGGGAAGATGATGGGCGAGCACTTCTACGAGACGGCGGACCGGTACGGGATGCTGGTGATGCCGGGATGGTGCTGCTGCGCGTATTGGGAGTGGCCGGAGAAGTGGAACGCGGACGACTTCACGGTCGCGGCGGAATCCCTGCGCGACCAGGTGCGGCGGCTGCGGAACCACGCCGGCGTTTTTGTGTTCCTGTACGGCAGCGATGCAGCGGTGAATCCGCAGGCCGAACGGGTCTACCTGGATGTGTTGCAGCAGGAGCGCTGGCCGCACCCGTACGTGGCCTCGGCGAGCGACGAAGCGACGCCGGGAGCCGGCCGCACGGGGGTCAAGATGCGGGGCCCTTACGCGTACGTGGCGCCCAATTACTGGCTGCTGGATACCAGCCGCGGGGGAGCCTGGGGATTCGCCACGGAGATCAGCCCCGGCCACGCGATTCCAGTGATGACCAGCTTGCGGCAGATGCTGCCGCCGGAGCATCTGTGGCCTATCGACGAGTTCTGGATCTACCATGAGGCAACGCCCACCTATCCCAACCTGGATGAGTATACGGCCGCGCTCGAAGCCCGCTACGGCAAGGCGAAGGACCTGGAAGATTACGTAAATAAGAGCCAGGTGGCGGCGTATGAAGGCGAGCGCGCCATGTTCGAAGCGTACGGGCGGAACAAGTACACGGCCACGGGAGTCATCCAGTGGATGGTGAACAACGCGTGGCCCTCGATTGTGTGGCACCTCTACGACTGGTACCTGCGGCCGGGCGGCGGATATTTCGGAACGAAGAAGGCCTGCGAACCGGTTCACGCGCAGTACTCCTATGACGACCGCTCCATCGTGGTGGTGAATTCGCTGTACCGCGCTTTGCCGGGTTACAGCGTCACGGCTCAGGTCTACAACTTCGACCTGGCGGAGAAGTTTTCGCAAACGGCGGCAATCGACATCGCGGAGGACAGTTCCACGCGGGTTTTCTACCTGCCCGAGATCGGGGACCTGTCGCGGACTTACTTTGTGCGCCTGTCACTCAGGGACGCGGCGGGCGCCGTGGTGAGCACCAACTTCTACTGGCTTTCGACGCAGCCGGACGTGTTCGACTGGAGCACATCCGACCCGTGGCACACGGCGATGACGGCGTATGCGGATTTGACGGACCTGGAGAACCTGGGGCCGGCGAAAGTGTCGCTCGCGTGGCGATCGGAGGAGAGCGGCGCGGATCGGGTGGAGCACGTCGTGGTGCGGAATTCATCTTCGCAGCTCGCATTTTTCGTCCACCTTACGGTTCTGAAGGGCAAGGACGGCGGCGATGTCGCACCGGTAATCTGGGAGGACAACTATTTCGAGCTGATGCCGGGCGAGGAGCGGGAAGTCACGGCCACCTATGCGCGGAAGCTGCTGGGCGGGGCGCAATCGTCCATCCAGGTGGACGGCTGGAACGTGGAGATGTGACTCGCGGAGCGGGCGGAGCGGGCAGCCTGTAGACAATCTACTGCCATGGATGTAGAATGCCTACATCTATGGGCAAGCGGGAAAAATACCGGAATCGGATCGAGCTGCTCCAGGGCACGCTCGACATGCTGATCCTCCAGACCCTCCGGTGGGGACCGCAACACGGCTACGGCATCGGTCAGACCATCCGCTCCGGGTCCGGGGACGTGCTTCAGGTCGAGACCGGGTCCTTGTACCCGGCGCTGCATCGGCTCCAGAAGCAAGGTTGGATCAAGTCCGAATGGCGCACTTCGGAGCACAATCAACGCGCGAAGTACTATCAGCTCACGGCAGCGGGCAGGAAGCAGCTCGTCAGCGAAAACAACCGCTGGCTGCGGATCACTGGCGCCATTGCCAGCCTCATGAATCCTGGGGAAAGCGAGAACCCGGCATGAACTGGAAGCCGCTGTTCTCCCGGCGGCGCCGGAATCAGGAACTGGACGACGAGATTCAGGCTCATCTGGCCATGGCCACCCGGGATCGCGTCGAACGAGGCGAGGAACCGCTGGCCGCCGAACGGGCCGTCCGCCGTGAATTCGGCAACCGGGCTCTCATCCAGGAGACCACGCGCGAAATGTGGGGCTGGGTGTCGCTCGAACGGCTCTGGCAGGACGCACGCTATGCGGTGCGCCGGATGCGCCGCAGTCCCGCATTCACGGCGGTTGCCGTCCTGTCGTTGGCGTTGGGCATCGGCGCCAATACGGCAATCTTCAGCCTGATCGACGCCCTCATGCTGCGCTGGCTGCCGGTCCCCGATCCGCAGGAGCTTCTCCAGTTGAAGGCCGAGGGCCCCATCGATAGTCTCTCTTATCCGATCGTGCGTCTGTTGGCAGACCAGAAGGAGATCTTTGCGGGTGTCGCCGGCTTCAGCGGCTGGGACTTTACCGTCGGACTGGCCGGCTCGATCACCAAAGTTCCGGGAGCCATGGTAACGGGGGGTTACTACGAAACTCTCGGCTTGAATGCCGTATCAGGGCGGCTGCTCACGCCGGAAGACGATCAACCCGGGGCGCCCCTGGCGGCCGTGCTCAGCTACGGCTATTGGAGCCGGCAACTCGGAGGCGATCCGGACGCGGTCGGACGGACGATCCGGCTGAACGGTGTTCCCGTAACGATTGCCGGCATCAGTCCTCCCGGCTTCACGGGCGCGAACGTCGGGGCCATTGCCGACATCACGGTGACCGCAGCCACCCTGCCGCGGCTGAACCCGGAGGCCGCACCGTTGCTTGGCCCGGGCAACTTCTGGCTGCGCGCGCTCGTGAGGCTCCAAACGGGAATCCCTGTTTCTCTGGCCAAAGCGCGCCTGGCCACGGTATGGCCGCAGATTTCGGAACGTGCGATCCCTCCGGCCTGGCCGCCTGACCGGCAGAAAGAAATCGCGAACGCCAGGTTCGATTTCAAGCCCGGTGGAACCGGGTGGACGTACCTTCGGGCAATGTTCCGGAAACCGCTGCTGGTGCTGATGGGCGTGGTGGCCCTGGTTTTGTTGATCGCCTGCGCGAACGTCGCCAACCTCCTGCTGGCGCGCGCGGCGACGCGCCAGAAGGAGATCGCGGTTCGTCTCGCCATCGGCGCGGGACGGGGACGGATCATCCGCCAGCTTCTGGCCGAAAGCACGCTGCTTTCCATGATCGGGGCTGGATTCGGACTCATGCTGGCATGGCTCTCCAGCCGTTTTCTCGTCAACATGATCTCCAATGTACGGATGCAGATCGTGTTCGATCTCACGCCGAACTGGCACGTCCTCGGATTCACCAGCACGGTCGCGATCACGACTGGTGTCCTGTTCGGCCTGGCGCCCGCATTGCAGAGTACCGCCGCGGAACCATCACCGGTGTTGAAGGAAGATGCGCGCAGCCACTCGCGGACGCGGCTTCTTTCGTCCCTGGTAACCATACAGGTGGCTCTCTCGCTGCTGCTGCTCATCGGCGCCGGACTCTTTGTCCGGACTTTGGAGAACCTCGAGAATGTCGATCCGGGCTTCCGGCGCGAAGGGGTTCTGCTGGTCGACCTGGAGGGCCGCCGGACAGCGTTTCCCAAAGAACTGCTCGAGGCGGTTCGACGGGTGCCGGGTGTCGTTTCGGCGAGTGTTTCCACGCACACCCCGTTGGATGGATCCACGTGGAGCGAACCCGCGGTCCCACGAGGGCAACCGGTGCCCGAAAGAGACAACACGCATTTTATCGGAGCCGGACCTCATTTCTTCGACACGATGCAAACCCCGCTTCTCTCGGGAAGAGAGTTTACGGAACACGATACGAAAACCAATCCTGCAGTGGCAGTCATCAACGAAGCCTTTGCTCGGCGGTTCTACCCCCATCGGAATCCGCTGGGACAGCATCTTTCCGCGATCGTGAGGCACCGGCGTACCGATCTGGAGATCGTCGGGGTGGCGAAGAACACGAGTCTGCGCGGTTTCCGGGCGGCGCCCCCTCCGACTGTTTACGTGGCTTATTTTCAACTCACGGACGACTTTCCTACCACGCTGGAAATTCGCGCGAGCGGTTCGCTCGGGCAAGTATCGTCAGCGATACAGAAGGCGCTTCAATCGAAGATGCCGGAGGCTCCGGTCGAGGTCCGTGCTCTTTCCGAGCAGGTGGACGCCGCGATGGTACAGGAGCGCATGATGGCCACGCTGGCGGGCGGATTCGGCACCCTCGCGCTCATCCTGGCATGCATCGGGCTCTACGGGTTGCTCAACTACAGTGTGGCCCGGCGGACCAGAGAGATCGGAATCCGCATGGCGCTGGGCGCTCAGCGGAGCCGCGTCATCGGAGGGGAAGTCAGGAGCGCCGTCCGGTTGCTGGTGCTCGGCATCGTGCTGGGGCTGCCGGCTGCGTGGATAGCGTCGCGTTGGGTGAAATCGATGTTGTTCGGTTTGACCCCGACCGATCCGGCAACCCTCGCCGGCGCCGCGATTCTGCTCACTGCCGCCGCCCTGTTGGCGGCGTATCTGCCCGCGCGGCGGGCGTCTCGTGTGGATCCGATGACTGCACTCCGTCATGAATAACCGCTGCGCAGCCGGATAGTAAAATACAGAAGATCACACCGCGAGGTAATTCCTATGAGTGCCACCCAGAACGAGAAGGCAGCCCGCTTCCGCGCACTTCACGACGGCCCCGGCGCCTTCGTGATTCCGAATCCATGGGATGCCGGCTCGGCCCGCGTTCTCGCCGGGCTTGGCTTCCAGGCACTGGCCACATCCAGCGCTGCGTCCGCCACAGCCTTGGGCCGGAGGGATGGCGGGCTGACGCGAGATGAGGCCCTGGCGCATGCGCGCTCGATCGTCGATGCGACGGATTTGCCCGTCTCCGCGGATTTGGAAAAGGGCTTTGGCGACGCCCCGGAAGTCGTGGCGGAAACGATCCGGCTTGCAGCCGGGGTGGGACTGGTGGGATGCACGATCGAGGATGCGACCGGCAACCGGGAGCAGCCCCTCTACGAGGATCGCCTGGCTGTCGAACGAATTGCCGCGGCCGCGCAGGCGGCGCGGGCACTCCCGTTTCCCTTTCTTCTGACGGCGCGGGCGCACAATCTCCTCTACGCGGCACCGAGCCTGGACGCCACCATCAGCCGCCTTCAGGCCTTCGAAAAAGCTGGCGCCGATGTGCTCTTCGCTCCTGGCCTGCCCGATCTTGCCGCGGTGGCCGCGGTCTGTGCTGCGGTCTCGAAGCCGGTCAATTTCATGGTGGGCATCAAGGGAAAATCCTTCTCCGTGGCTGAGCTCGCCGCGGCCGGAGTCAGGCGTATCAGCCTGGCGACCTCACTCTACCGCGCGGCAATGACCGCCTTCCTCGACGCGGCACGCGAGGTGAAAGACCAGGGCCGGTTCGGTTTCCTCGACCGGTGCGTGACCACGCCGGAGCTGAACAAACTCATGCGGATTTGACCCGGCCGTGCGGGGTTATTCCATTGCGAATGGACCCGCACAACGGCACCGTCAGCGAGCAAGAGAAAGCGGCGCTTCCCCGATCAGTCGCTGCCGGATGTGGGTGCCCAGAAGGTCGGCGAAACTGCCTCCGGCGCGGACGGTGGTATTGAAGAGAACGATGCCGGCGCAATCATGTTTCGGATCAAAGAAGGCGTAGCTGCTGAAGCCGCCGGTGCCGCCGTTGTGCCAATAGAATCCCTCCTTGTCCACATACAGCCACGCGAGACCGATGCGCATGCCAGGCAGGGCGTCCGCGCGCAGCTCATGAGTTTGTTGAATGGCCTTGGCGAGCGCGGGAAACTTCTCGGGGTGCAGTTGGGCCTCCAGGTAGGTGAGCATGTCGGCGGCTGTGGAGCGGATCGCGCCCGCACCGGCCAAAGCGTCGAGATCCCATGCCTGGACAGGACGGTGTTCGGCGTCGTGCCCCTGAATGAAGTGGGCCTGCTGTTCCGGGGAAAGCGAAACGACGGTGTCCTTCAGCCCGAGCGGACCGGCGATCTCCTGCTGCAGCAGAGCCGCGTAATTCTCGCCGGCGCGATTGGCCAGGGCCTGCCCCAGGAGTCCGACGCCGAGATTGCTGTACAGAAATCCCGGCGCGGCCGGCCTGGCGACGCCGTGCGAAGCCAGGAAGCGATAGAGATCGGCGGGTCGGTAGTCGGCGTAGGGATTCCGCGGGTCGGCGGGATGCATGTTGTCGGGCAGGCGCGGGAGACCGGAGTGTTGGATGGCCAGATCCAGCAGCGTGATCTCGGCGCCTGCGGGTTTGGGCACGGTGCCAGGTGGCAATAGCTCGCGGACGGGGTCATCGAATTTCACTTTGCCTTCGTCGACCATCCGCGCGAGCAGCAGGCCCGTGAAGGTTTTTGTGATGGAACCGATTTCGAAGATCGAATCGGGCCGGGCGGTACCGAACGAAAAAACGCGGCGCACCCCGTGCTGAACAACGCCAATAGCGACGCCCGCGCCGGTTCCTTCCGATAGGGGGCCGGGGAGGAAGATCGGCGTGCGCGCCGCGGCCAGGTCGCGATCGAGAACGGACTGCAGGTCGGCGGCCTTCACCGGCGGCATGACCGCGTCCGTGGCCAGTGGCGAAGCCGTTACGGCCGCGGTCTGCCTGGAGAAATTGAGTGCGAATGTGCCGCCCTGGTTCCACGAACCAGTGAGAGCCTGGTGATCGGCCGAGAGCTTACCGGTCCAGCGGCCGTGGACCCTGGGAACTTCAAACGAGAAATCGTTCCCGCTCAGGCTCACCTTGGTGCATTCCCAATCGAGCGCGCCCTGATCGAGGCTGTCGAAGGTGCAATACTCGCGGCCGGAGCGGTCGCTCTTCACCTTGATCTGCGCGCGCAGAGAGCGGCCCTCCGCCTGCACGGTGCCGAGCCAGATGCCATCCACGGCGGATGGCTTTTCGGAAGGTACGAACGTATCGCGCGTGAAGTTGAGGGCCATGGGGCTACCCTGGCTCCATGTGCCCGAAAGCGATGTGCCGTCGGCGCTGACCGTGCCCTTCCACGTACCGTTCACCACAGGCACGCGGAAGCTGAGGGTGTTGCCGTCGATTCGGATATCGGCGCAGGGCAGGCCGTTGGCGCCTTGATCGACGCTGTCGAGCGTGCCGCTCAGTAAGCCATCGGGCGCGGTGGTAATGTGCAGTTTAATGTGCAGTGTGCCTGCAAGGATGCCCGCGTAGTCTCCGGCCAGGGACGGTTTGGATTGCGCGGATAGACCGCCCACGAATAGGCCGGACAGCATCAGCAAGCCTAGGCGACAGGTCGATTCGTAGTGGAGTCCCATTTGCCTGACATCGTAAGGGAAATCGTAGCGGAAGTCAATATCAGCTCCATGGAGTTCGTGCGTTCGCCGGAGATCGGCCCGTCCTAGTAAAATACGATCATGGTTTCATTGGGGAGATGGAGGCTGTTCTGGTGGTACGAGCGGCCGAAGCCATCGGCTGAGCTGATCGCCTGGGACCGTGCCGCGGCATCGCTGTGGGTATTGGGGTTTCGACGACAGAGCGACGCGCTGCCCGCGTTGCGCCGGCTGCTCTCCCAACATCACACCGTAACCTTCTGGCGGTGGGGGGACGACAGCCTGCTGAAACAGGTCGCGGACGGAGTGGCGAATAAGCGGCTTCTGGTGTACGAATGGCGCCCGGAGCGGGGCGGCGGTGACCTGGGCGACGAAAGCCCGGCGCCCGTGCTGGCGCCGGCGTTTCCGTTGGAAGAGCGGCGCGTGACAACGGGTCCCGCTGGGCCGGCGCCCGACGTGCCCATATTTCCAGAGGATGCCGAACTGGTTGCGATTGCCGCCGTGCTGAAGGCGGCCTCCGAGGACGGGGTGCCGTTTTGCGAGGAGTGCGCCAAGGCGGCGGCAGCGAGGCGCGGAAAGTAATGGCCAGCCGGGCACTCGAGGATTTCGTCGATGCGCTGTGGCCGAACGGCGCCTCGAGCAGCGTGGATGCCTGGACGATTCTGGACGCGGCACGCGACCCGAAAATCTTCGGCGCCGTGGACGGGTCGTACCTGGATAAATGCTGCCTGTTCAGCGGCGATCTTCCGTGGCAGCTCCAGATGACGGCGCCTTACCTGGTGCAGCTCAAGAGCGACGATCATCTCACCGCCTACATCCGCGATCACGGATTGGGAAACGCATGGGGCATCTTCGCCCGGTCGTCAGCCGGCATGAAGACACTGCGCCGCCACTTTCGCGGGTTCCTGCGGGTGAGGGACCGGCAGGGGCGGCGGCTGCTGTTCCGCTACTATGATCCCCGCGTGATGCGTGCCTACCTGCCGACCTGCACGCCCCAGGAGTTGCAGACCGTTTTCGGACCGGTGGAGGAATACCTGGTGGAAAGCGAAGACGGGGGGCTGGTGCGGTACCGGCTGGACGGAGGTAGGCTGATAACGGACGACGGCGCCACACGCTGAAGCCGGCGCCAGCGAGGAGGCGTGATGCGGATATGGGTGGCGTGGGTATGGGTCGGAGCGGGCTGCCTCATGGCCCAGCAGCCGGCCGATGTCCGGGGCTGGCTGAACCGGGGCGTTCAGGCGTTCAAGAGCGCCCGTTACGACGAGGCGGTAGCGGCGTTTCAGAAGGCAGTGGATCTCGATCCCGCGAATGTCGACGCGCACCTCTACCTCGGAACTGCGTACATGCAGCGCTATATTCCGGGTGCGACGTCCCCGGAGAACCTGGACAACGCATCGCGCGCGGAGTCGGAGTTTCAGCGCGTGCTGGCGCTGGACGCGAACAACAAGGTTGCCCTGGGTTCGGTGGGTTCGCTGTACCTGAATCAGCGCAAATGGGTGGAGGCGCGGGACTGGTATTACCGGATCCTCGGCTCCGATCCGAATAATGCCCAGGCTTATTACACCCTCGGATTCATCGCGTGGTCACAGTGGTACCCGGCGTTCTCGTCGGCGCGCACGAGGCTCGGACTGCGGCCGCAAGATCCGGGCCCGCTGCCGGAGGGGGCCGTCAAGCAGGAGTTGAAGAATCAGTACGCGCCCGTGGTGGACGAGGGCATCGAGAACCTGAACCGGGCGCTCGAGATCAATCCCAAGTACGACGATGCCATGGCCTACATGAACCTGCTGATTCGTGAGCGGGCGGATCTGAAGACCACGCGGGAAGAGTATGCGCGTGATGTCGCGGAGGCGGACCGGTGGGTGAACCGGGCGCTGGAAACCAAGAAGGAGAAGGCCCAGCCTGCGGGACTGGGGGTGAACGGGCCGCCACCCCCTCCCGGTCCGGGGCAGCAAGGGGGGCCGCAACGCATCGTGGTTGGCGGGGCCATACAGCAGTCCAAGCTCATCAACCAGGTTCGGCCCGAATATCCCGCACTTGCCATGCAGGCCCGCATCCAGGGAACCGTGCGTCTCAACCTGGTGATCCTCAATGACGGCAGCGTAGGCCACATCCAGGTGATTAGCGGGCATCCGCTGCTGGTTCCACCTGCCATCGAAGCGGTCAAGCAGTGGAAATACCAGCCCACGCTGCTCAACGGCGAACCGGTTGAGGTTCAAACCACGGCGGACGTGAATTTCACGTTGGAGCAGTAGAGTCAGCGGACGGGGCGAAGCGCGAGATCCTGGAAATCGAAGCTGAAATCGGTGAGTGGGGACACGGGCTTCACCTTGACCTCTTCGATAGCGCCGCCGGCGCCGATATAAAAAGTCACGAAGGCGTCGGCGTTCAGAGTGCGGTCGCGCCAGCGGGCGACGAACGTGTCATATTGCCAGTGCTGGAGGTCGCCGGTGAGTTGTTTGGTGTGCGTGAAGGAGATGACCAGTTTGCCGCCGCGGTCTTCCACCAGCACGTCGCCATACCAGTTGTCGCGGTAGCGGCCGGCATAGGCGCGGAGCGGGAGCGAGGGCCTGGAGTCGGCGTTTCGCCCTACGGCCGCGTGGCGAACCGCGGCTTCCCCCTCGGCCGTCTCGATCCTCGACAGTGCGCGAAACGCCGAAACCCAGTCGGTGGCGGGCGCGCCGAGGTAGTGGTCGAGAATGGTCCATGCGATGGCCGCGTGGGCGCCGGACTCCTCGGCGTTGGTGAGAACCACTAACCCCAGCTTCAGGTCGGGCAAAAGGGCGGTCCGCGACACGTAACCCGCCAGTGTGCCCGTGTGGTAGACGAGCTTGTGGCCCTGGTAGTCGCGCAGCATCCAGCCGAGCCCGTAGGCGCTGAAGTTGGGCTGCAGGGCGGCGAGTTCGCGCGGCGCGCCGCCGGGCAAATCGTCGATGGGCAGGATGGTCTGCGGTGACCATGCTTCTTTGGGCGGAGCGTCGAGCCGCGAGATCAGCCATTTCGCGAGGTCGCTCACGCAGGAGTTGATGGACCCGGCAGGCGCGTTGTTGTCGTGATCGGTCTGCGGAATGGGCACGAGTTTGCCATCCGCGCGGGCGTGCGGAGCGGCGACGTCGCGGGCGGCGATCAGCGCGGCGGTGGAGCTGTTGGTGTGGGACATGCCGAGCGGAACGAAGATGCGCTGCCGGACGAAATCGTCCCAGGTAACTCCGGTGACGGCATGAATCACCTCGCCGGCAACCAGGTAGAGCAGGTTGTCGTAGGCGTACCGGCTGCGGAAACTGGACACGGGCTTGAGGAAGCGGATGCGGCGGATGATCTCGTAGCGGGTAAAGTCGGTGGCGGGCCAGAACATGAGGTCGCCGGCGCCCAGGCCCAGGCCGCTGCGATGCACCAGCAGGTCGCGGATGGTGATCTCGCGCGTGACGTAGGGGTCGTACATCTGAAACCAGGGCAGGTGGTCGATGACCCGATCGTCCCAGCGGATCTTGCCCTCGTCCACCAGCATGCCCAGCGCGGCGGTGGTGAAGGCTTTCGTGTTGGAAGCGATGCGGAACAGCGAATCGGGCGTGACGGGAGCGGGTTCGCCGAGTTTGCGGACACCATAACCTTTGGCGGTGACGAGCTTGCCGTCCTTGACGATGGCGACGGCGATGCCCGGCACCTCAAACTCCTGGCGGGCGCGCTCGACCACGGCGTCGAGGTAGTCCTGGGCCGCGGCCGTGGCGGCGGCCAGCAGGAAAAGGATCGCGCTATTTCTCGCGCAACAGGCGGTCATAGAGTTCTCGTTTGGAAAGGCCGCGGCGGCGGGCCACCTGCTTGATAGCGTCCATGCGCGGCGTGCCGTCGCGGACCAGCGCGTCGACGGCCTGGTTGGCGGGTGTGTCGTCCGGCGGAGGAGCAGTGGCCTTGCCGATCAGCAGGGTAATTTCGCCTTTCACGGCATCGCGCGCGGCAAGCTGCGCGCGGACTTCGGCGGCGGTGCCGCGCAGGAATTCCTCGTGGATCTTGGTGAGTTCGCGGGCCACCACGACGGGGCGCGCGTACATGGTCTGCTCGACCACCTCGAGCGTTTCGAGAATCCGGTGCGGGGCTTCATAGAAGACAAGCGTGGTGGGGTCTTCGGCGAGCAGTTCGAAAGCTTTGAGGCGCTGGCCGGACTTCGCAGGCGGGAAGCCGCAAAAGCGGAACGAATCGGTCGGGAGGCCGGAGGCGGACAACGCGGCGATCGCCGCCGAAGGGCCCGGCACGGGATGGACGGGAATTCCGGACTCGATAGCGGCGCGCACCAGGCGGTAGCCCGGATCGGAGATGAGCGGCATGCCGGCATCCGACACCAGGGCGATGACGGCGCCGTCGCGCAGCCGGGCTATCAGGTCCGCGGTACGCTCAGCCTCGTTGTGCTCGTGGTAGCTGATGGTAGGTTTCCCGATGCTGTAGTGATCGAGGAGCTTGCGGGTCTGGCGGGTATCCTCACAGGCGATGAGGTCCACTTCGCCCAGGATGCGCACGGCGCGGTAGGTGATGTCCTCCAGGTTGCCGATGGGAGTGGCGACGAGATAGAGGGCGGACACAATTTGAGCATCGCATAGACTCCCGCCGGGTTTGTGGAGCGGTGCGGGAACGAGGCGGATGGCCCGTGTGGCGCTGCGATAGCATATAGGCTAACGAGGCTCTGCCTCAGACCGACGAGATGTATTGGCATCTCGCAGAGAAATCTTTGGTTTTGATTACCGCATTGAAAGGGCTGTAAACATTGGCCTCTGAAGGGGGGCTGGACAAAAAGTCGCGTCTTGGTTTAAAGTATCGTTTGTTGCTCAAGTCGCTAAATCCAGTTCGCCGGATCCGAGAGTTGGTGCAGGAACTGCGCCGGACCAGAGAGCAGCGCGATCAAGCCCTGCGAGAAAAGCAGCACTTGGAGAACGAGATTGCGCGGCTGCGGGAAGAAAATGGGCGCTTGCAGAAGGAATTGGAAACCGCACAGCGTGCCGCCCGGCGCCAGGCGGCTCCGTTTTCGCGAGGCAAGCGGAAGAATCAACCGAAATCCCCGGGCCGCAAGGCCGGGAAAGCGTACAGCAAACACCACCGCCGGCCGATCCCGGATCATGTAGACGAGCAGATCCCGGAGCCTGTTCCCGAAAAGTGTCCACAGTGCAGGGGAGTGCTGACCGTAGAGCGGATTGCACCACCGTATCAGGAGGAAATCGTCCGGCGCACCTGGATCCGGCGGTTTGATATTCCGATCTGCCGCTGTGCACAGTGCGGCAAGCGGGTGCAGGGACGCCACCCGCTGCAAACCTCCGATGCCATCGGGGCGGCGGCGGTGCAAGTGGGGCCGGAAGCCTTGACCCTGGGAGTGCTGATGAACAAAGCCCAGGGCTTGCCGCATGCCGATGCTGCCGCCATTCTGAAGCAGAGGTTTAGACTGGCGATGAGCCTGGTGATCCGCAAGAATTGGGGCGGCAACCGGACCAAAAATGGGGCTCGGGCGCAGGCCGTTCTCACCCGTATCTTGCTGACCGCGCGGCAGCGGGACAAGGATGTCTTCGAGTTGTTGACCGATCTGCTGCGGTCGCCGCGACCGAAACTACTGGATATCCTCCCGGAAGTTGAGGCCGTAACGGGATCGAACGGTGTGGATGCCGTGGCCACGGGTGGGCGGACAGTCGCAGGCAGACCGGCAGGCGATGGGCTGGCAGAAATGCGTTTGCCTGCTGGGGCGGATGTTTCTGTTTTTGCCGGGTTGGCTGCCCTCCGCAGAAACTCGACCCCTCTTCAGTTCGGCTTGAGGTCCGTGCGGCTCCCATGAGTACCCTGGTTCCGGTGACATTTTGCGGGCGTACGTTCACGGCGCAGGAGGTGGAACTGATGCGCGTGGTGGCGCACGACTATGCCGGTCTGGGCGTGACCGAGATCGCCAGAACCGTTTGCGAACTGCTGGAATGGAAGCGTCCCAACGGCAGGCTGAAGAATCACGAGTGCCGGCAACTGTTGGAGCGTCTCCAAGCCGGGGGAGTGTTGACGCTGCCGGCTGTGCGGAAGCTGGGAGGAAAGGGGCCGCGGAGGGTGGATATATCCCAGCCATCCTTCGAGCCCGAGCCAGTCGAGTGCGCGGCGCGGGAATGCGAACCGCTGGAGTTGGCCCTGGTGCGAGGTCCGGTCGAGAGTCGACGGTGGCGTGAGTACATGGAACGTCATCACTACCTGGGATCCCGGGTGCCGTTCGGCGCGAACTTGCGCTACTGGGTGCAGAGCCGCGATCGGGAACTTGCCTGTCTGCTCTGGACATCGCCGGCTTGGAAGATGCAAACCCGAGACACTTGGATTGGGTGGAGTGAGGAGCAGCGGAAACACAACTTGCAATGGATCGTCAACAACGGTCGGTTTCTGATCCTGCCGTGGGTGCGCGTCAAAGGGTTGGCCAGCAAGATTCTGGCGCTGAGCGCCCGACGCATGCCGCTGGATTGGCGAACCTGCTATGGTCAGAGTCCGCTGCTGCTAGAAACGCTAGTGGACGCCGACCGCTTTCGAGGAACCTGCTACCGGGCCGCCAACTGGATCTGCCTGGGACAGACCACCGGGCGCGGCCGCATGGACCGCGAACACAAAGCTCACGGGCAAGCCATCAAAGACATCTACGTCTATCCACTGGTCCGCGACGCCCGGCAACGTTTATGCAGCGGTCCCACCCGGTAAACGAATACCAGCCCACGGGCTACTTGATCGTGCGCGGTCCGTTCCTCAACCCGTTTCCTCCCATCGAGGGCATTACACCGCTGTCGCTTGACGAAGTCCACGGGATCGTTTTCGGACTCGAGTAGCGCCGGCCGATTCCCAGGGGCCCTGGACGCACCAGGCGCGATTCGATTCATGATCCGGCCATGGCATACAGCCGGAGGTCCTTCTTATCGCGCCTGATACCCTCGCCGCTTTGGGCGGCGTATGCCGCGGCAGCACAGTCCGCGGCGCCGCTCAAAATCACGCGCGTCGAGACGGTCTACTGGAAAAACGCGCGACGACGCCCGTACTGGCCGCACTGGACGTGGTTGAAAAATCGATACCGATGGCGGCGTACCGGGCATAGGCGGAGCCTGTCCGCGGAACGCGGTGGAGCGGCTGCGGGGCCCCGGCCTTACTTCTTCCTGCGCGTCGCCGTTTCTGCTCCCGTCGTTTTGACAGGATACTCCGGGGGCTCCGGCACCGGCACCGGCTTTTCCTGGATCAGACGCTGGAGGTGCTCAACGGCGGCGTCGAGCTGCGCGTCTTTCCCCTCAAAAGTAGCGTGCGGCAGGTTGTCCACAACAATGTCCGGGTCCACGCCGTGGCCCTCAATCAGCCACTTGCGCTCGGGGCCGTACACACCCAGCTCGGCCGCGGTGGCGATGCCGCGGTCTGCCAACACATTGGTGGAGGTCAGCCAGATCTCGCCTCCCCAGGTACGCGTTCCAACAATTTTTCCGAGGCCGAGACGGCGAAAGCCTTCCGTAAACGCCTCGCCGTCCGAGCCGGTGAATTGATCGCAAAGCACCACCATGTGCCCGCGGAACGCCTGCTGCATATTCCAGATCGGTGTCCCCACCCGGGGCTGCCAGTACATCCACGCCTTGCGCATCAGCCGCTCCAGAATCCAGCTATCGATGCTGCCGCCCCCGTTGTGACGCACGTCGATAATCAATCCCTGCCTGTCGAACACCGGCGTGTATTCTTCGTTCCACTGGTTGATGTCATTAGGTCCCATGGCTCGCAGGTGCACGTATCCGATCTGCCCGCCCGAGGCCTTTTCCACTGCCAGGCGGCGCGTGTATTCCCATTCGTGATAACGGAGGTCGGCCTCCTGTTGCCCGTAATCGGCTTGGCGATCACTTCGCGCGCCTCCGCCTTGTCTTTCGGCTTGACGCGCAGCAGCACCTGCTTGCCTGCCTGGTTGCGAAGCAATTCGCCGGGATCGGGCACCGACAGCACATCCCGGCCGTTGATCGTCAGAATCACATCGCCATCGGCCAGTTCGACACCCGGCTCCGCCAAAGGCGACTTTCGATCCGGACGGTCCGGATCCGACCGGTAGATGTGCTCGACCCGGTATCCCTCCGCCTTCGGTTCCCGCACCAGATGCGCACCCAGGGCCGCCAACTGGATATCTTCAGGGCCCCGGCGGATATCGCCGCCCCGCACGAAAGTATGCAACGCGGAAAGTTCGCTTACCATGGCCGCGATCAGGTCGTTCAAATTCGCCCCGGTCCCGCACGCGGCCGAGCAGTTCCCCATACTTTTCCCGCATGGCGGGCCAGTTCACGCCGTGCATCTTGCGGTCGTAAAAGTAATCGCGGTGCAGGCGCCAGGCATCGGCAAAGGCCTCCTTGTATTCATTCACCGGCAGCACGGAGAAAGTCCAGTTCTTCAGGTCGACCTGGCCATCCGCAAGGGTCTTGGGGTCTTTCAGCGCGGCGGCTTTGACCGACGCATCGATAACCACCAATTCGGTTTGCTTGCGAATCAGAATCTTCTTGCCGTCCGCCGAAACTTCGAATCCGCGAATGTCTTCCATGAGCGTTTCGGGTTTGTCGCCCTTGTTGTTGATGTCGGCGCACTGGAGCATTGCCTTTTGCGGCTCGGCCGCGCTCCGGTCCGCCCAGCAGAGCCGGTTTCCCGCGACCGCCAATTGCGAGTAGTTACCCGGTGGCACCGGAACCTCTTCGATGCGGGCGCTGATCCCATTCAGATCGATTTCCACCTTGGACTTCTCCGCGGGTTTCTCGCTCTTCTCGGCTGGTTTGTCCGCGGCGGGCTTCTCCTCTTTCTTAGGTTCCGGCTTCTCGGGGTGCAACTCGTCGGGCGGATGGAACGGGGAGCGGAGTCCCTTTTGGAGCGCCAGGGCATAAATCTTGTTCGGGCGATCGAAAAACGGCTCCGGCTGCCGCGTTCCCCAGGGTGCGGTTACAACGCTCTTCAGCGCGCGGTCCGAGAGAAAGTAGATCCACTTGCCATCGGCGCTCCAGCAGGCGTCATGACTTTCGTAACGGTCGGTGGTGATCGGAGTCTGCAAGCCGGTCTCCACATTGTAGAGCTGGACCTGGGATAGCCCGTTTGGAGCGTTGTGATCGAACAGCAGCCAGCGGCTGTCGGACGACCAGCGCACGGCGGAAAACTGCGGCGTGGAGTTACCCTGCCCTTTCACAATGACAGCAAGACGCTTTTCGGTTTTGGCAGCGGTGTCGAACAGCCAGAGCTGATTCTCCTTGTCCTGGTGGACGATCCATTTTCCGTCGGGCGAAGGAATCGCGTCCCAACGCAAAACGGTGCCATCTTTCGTGAGCTGCTCGGCAGGCCCGCTGCCGTTGGCCGGCGCTTTCCATAGTTCCACCTCCCCGCTTTCGGTCGAAAGAACCACGAGCGATTTTCCGTCCTCGGTGAAACGCGCCTCGCGCGACCGCCCCGGGTTCACACTGGGAATTTCGACGAACCGGCCCCGCTTCACAGGGGCTACGAAGACGCGGCCCCGGGAGACCAGGACCACGCGTGCCCCGTCCGCGGCAATGTGCGCGGATGTCGTGTATTCGAGCGGGTTCTTGATCCAGTGTTCCCGCAGGTTGTCGAAATCCGAGGCGAGCTCTACCGGCAGCGGTTTGTCCGCGCCGCCGGCGATCTCGTAGAGCCGGAGATCCGCACCCATCCGGTAGACGATCCGGCCATTCGAGAGTGACGCTTCCTGAATGTCCCAGCCCTCGTGCGAAGCGTGCAGCCGCAGGTCTTTGCCGCTCTCATTCATCGACCATAAGCTCATCGTTCCATTGCGGTCGCTCAGGAAATACACCCGCCCGTTCCACCACATCGCGTTCTTGCTGGTGCCCATGTAATCGGCGGTTAAGGGCACCGCCTCCTGCCCGCCGGCATACTTCCAGATGCTTTGGGCGGTGCCTCCCTGATAACGTTTCGCGTAGCTGCCCTGAAACGGGAGGCGGGTGAAATAGAGGCTGGCCCCGGTTGCGTCGAAACTCCCCTGCGCGGCTTGGCTCAGAGGCAGCACCTGGATCCGGTTGTCCAGGCCCAGCGTCACCAGTTGCGTGTCCGGCAGTGTGGAATAGCGCCTGGTCGCATATAGGATTCTGTTGTCGGGCGTCCAGCCCATGACCGTTGCATTGCCTTCGAAGGTATGGCGGACCGGAAGCCCTCCGGCTGCAGGTATCGTGTAGATCTCGGTCGGACCTTCATAATTCGCGGAAAAGGCGATGGTCTTTCCGTCGGGCGAAAACGCGGCATGGGACTCCTCGCCCGGGTGTGATGTAAGTCGCCGGGCGACTCCGCCCTGAATGCCGACGCTCCAGAGGTCGCCCTCCGCGGTGAACACCACCGTGTCGCCGTGCACGGCCGGGTAGCGGTAGTATCCTTGATTTTGGGCGAGTCCGGTTGAGGCGCTGAGAATCAGAGTGAGCAAAAGGTGAATGGCGCGCATAAGCAGGTTCTGAGCAGTATAGCGTAGGTTCACGATATTTCGGGACAAACAGGGTCCGGCGAATCGCTTTATAATCCGGCCATGGCATACAGCCGGAGATCCTTCTTATCGCATCTGATGGCATCGCCGCTTTGGGCGGCGTATGCCGCGGCGGCACAGTCCGCGGCGCCGCTCAAAATCACACGGGTCGAGACGGTTTACTGGAAAACGCGCGACGATGCCCCGTTCTGGCCGCACTGGACGTGGTTGAAAATCGATACCGATGGCGGCGTGTCGGGCATCGGTGAAACCTACCCGCGGAACGCGGTAGAGGCCGCCATGGTTCACAGCGCGGCTCCCACGCTGCTTGGCCGCGACGCCCGCGATATCGAGCGGATCTGGGCCGACCTGTACCGGTCGTTCGACTACCAGGTGGCCGGAGGGACGGAGATCCGGGTGCTGAGCGCCATCGACCTGGCGCTGTGGGATCTGTTGGGCCATGCGCTCAACGCGCCGGTCTACCGCCTCATCGGCGGCAAGGCGAACCCGCGCGTGCGGCTCTACAACACCTGCTTCCCGTACAAGTACGACTTCAACCGGGAGCCGGAAAAGATCATGCGGGAGCTGATCGACACGCGCGGGATCCGGGCCATCAAGATCTGGCCGTTCGATGGCGCCGCGCAACGCAACAAGAACCAGTACATCACCGCGCGAGACATCGACCAGGCGTTGGAACCGGTGAAGAAGCTGAGGGATGCGTTCGGCTTCGACATCGAAATCGCGATCGAGTTCCACGCCAACTGGAACCTGGCCTCGGCCATCCGGATCGCGCGGGCGCTCGAGCCCTACCGCCCGATGTGGCTGGAGGACATGCTGCTGCCCGGAAATTTCGCCCAGTACCGCGAGCTGGCTACGGCCACCGCGCTGCCGCTGATTGCGGGGGAACGCATGGCCGGGAAGCTGCAATTCGAGCGGATGCTGGAAGCCCGCGCGCTGAAGTACGTGATGTTCGACGTGACCTGGTGCGGCGGGCTGACCGAGGCGCGCAAGATCGCCGCCATGGCCGACGCTGCGGAGTTGCCCATTGCGCCGCACACGGCCGGCGGGCCGCTGTTGTTCTACGCTTCGACGCATCTGACGACCGCGTCTCCCAACGTGTGGATCCAGGAGAGCTGCCAGCGTTTCTACGAACGGGACTGGCCGGCCATGCTGGAGAATCCCATCGCGCCCGAGGATGGACACATACAGGTGCCGGAGCAAAGCGGGTTCGGGATGCGCATCAAGCCCGCTGCGTGGAATCATCCGGCGGCGGTGAGGGCGGTGACGGGCAGGTCGTAGGAATGAAATGCGGCGCTGTACCCCTCCTAACATCAACTTCAGAGCGCGGCACTGGCCACCTGCCGGGCTGGCCTAGAAGACTTGACCATCCAGGGCACGATCAGTCCCGGGTGCTTGGAATCGAGCTGTTGTTGCTCATCGCGGCTTTGCACGCCCAGACCCAGACCGCGATCGTGTACGGGACGATCACCCGCCAGGACAACCAGCCGGCCGCGAGAATTGTGGTTTCGATCGCCCGCAAGATCGCTTACACGGACATTAGTGACCGGTATCGGATCGACGGCATTCCCTTTGGCCACCAGGAGATACTGGTCCCCAGCGGAGAAACGGTCCTCCTCGAAGTTCACCGTGAACATCAATACCAGGGCACAGAGGATCGACCAGAAGTGCGCTGAGTCCACGAAGGAGCGAGTCCTTTAAGGAATGGTACCTTCGAGACATCGCACTCCGGACAACGACCCCCAGGCGAGCGCGGCGAGCGGGCAGGCTGTGGACGGGGCTTGACGCTGATGCCGGGATGATATAGAAGTGAGACCCTGGCACTCAGAGCCAGCATGGAGGACAAAAACATGACACCAGCCGCAAGGCCGCTTCCCTTCCTGGGCACGTGGCGGCTCAAAAGCGCAACGGCGACGTCCGCCGTTCAGGTCCCGATGCCGCAAGAGGGTACCGTCCGTTTTGTCAAGGCGGACGACGGATTCCACTACTCGGCCGACAGCACCTATTCCAACGGGCAAGCCATCCACGTGGAGATGATTTTTCAGTTGGATGGTAAGGTTTACCCGCTGAGCGGAAGCCCGTTCGGGGATGCCATGAGCGTCCGGCCCATCGACACCCGCACGTTCGAGTGCACCATGATGAAAGGCGGCGCGGTTGCCGGCAAGATCAACGTCACTGTGTCCGCGGACGGCACGCAGTTCACGGGCAAGTGGGAAATGTACACCCCGCAAGGTACCGCGACCTTCACTTCGGTCAGCGAGCGCCAGCCGGAATAGGTCGCGTAGCCCTCAGGCCGCCTGCGGCGTCGCCGGGCCGGCTTGGGCCGTAACCGGGGGTCGGGACGGCACCGGCCGCGCATTGCAGGTGGGACAGCACCGCGCGCAATACCAGCCGTGAATGTCTTCCGGCATGTGCAGCCGCTGGGGCCATCTGCCGCACGTATCGCAACACGCTTTGAGCCGCTCCGAAATATGGCAGTGAGAGGTCATAGCGAGGATTGATGAGCAGGTATGTTGCCAGTTCCGGCTGCGGGCGGCCACGCTGTGACCACGCGCACCAAATCCGGCGTGTGGCTGCAAGTACCCGTTATCCTTCCGTCAGTTCGAAGCCGTGATCGGCGATGTTGGCGAATAACGTCTCCGATTCGTGCCCGTGCAGCCGGAAGATCTGGCGCACCAGGTCGCAAACCCCCTCGTACCCCTGCTCGAAGAACACCAGGATGGAAGGTCCGGCCCCGCTGAGGACGCAGCCCAGGAGCCCCGGCGCGCGCAGTTTCAGGACGCCCTCCAGGCCCGGCACCAGCGGCATGCGATAGGGCTGATGGAAGCGGTCCTCGAGCGCCGTCGGAAAGGCCCATGTGGAGCCGGTGGCCAGGGCCGCGATCAGCAGCGAGGCGCGCTGCACGTTGAATACGGCGTCCTGGCGGCTGTAGCCTTCGGGCAACACGGCGCGGGCCTTGGCGGTGGGCAGGTCGAAATCTGGCACGACCACTCCGATGCCGAAACGGCGCGGCAGGTCGAGCCGCACGGCGCGGGTGACGCCCCCGGAATCGATGGCGCTGGCCACGATCGAGCCCAGCGTGCAGGGGGCCACGTTGTCGGGATGTCCTTCGAGGCGCGCGGCTTCATCGAGAATGCGAAGCGGCTTCCAGCGCAGGTCGAGGAGGCAGTCGGCGATTACCACCCCGGCGGTAAGCGCGGCCGCGCTCGATCCCAGGCCCTTGGCAATCGGGATATCGTTGCAGATGTGGAGTTCAACAGGCGGCAGTTGCATGCCGAGGCTGTCGGCGACGGCTATCGCGGACTGCCAGATCAGGTTCTCGGGACCGGTCGGGATCTGCGCGGCGTCGCGCCCCTCGGCGTGAATCGACAGCGTGTCGCTGGCGCGGAACCGGCAGGTGAGATAGATGCCCAACGCCAGGCCCAGCGCGTCAAACCCAGGCCCCAGGTTCGCACTGGAAGCCGGCACCCGTACCGTGAACCAAGGCATAAACAAGCAAGGTAGCACAGGGTTCACCCGTGCTGCCCCGTTGATTACTCGATCCAGCCCCCGCCCAGCACCAGGTCGCCCTCGTAGAACACCGCGCCCTGCCCGGGTGTGACGGCGCGCTGTGGCACGTCGAACGCCACTTCTACGCGCCCTGGGTCGGCCGTAGCGTGTACCGTGGCCGCCGCAGCTTCGTGCTTGTTGCGGATTTTCACCTGCGCGCGCACGGAAGGCGCCGAGCCGTCGATCGAAATCCAGTTCACGTCCCGGACCGCAAACCGCGTGCGGAGCAGCGCGTCGTTGCCGCCGACAATCACGCGCTGCGATTCGGGTTCGGTGGCGATCACGTACAGCGGCTCGCCGGTGGCGATCCCCAGCCCGCGCCGCTGGCCGACGGTGAAATGGTGGACGCCCTCGTGGTACCCGAGGGCTTGCCCGCCCGCGGTGACGATCTCGCCCCGCGTGCGCCGCGCGGGTACACCGTTCTCCTCGAGATAGGCGGTGAGAAACGCGGCATAGTCGCCGTTGGGCACGAAGCAGATCTCCTGGCTGTCGGGTTTCGCCGCCACGGCGAGGTCCAGCGAGCGCGCAAGCTCGCGCACCTCCGGCTTCGTCAGCTCACCCAACGGGAACAGCGTGCGCGCCAGTTGCGGCTGGGTCAGTCCGAACAGGAAATAGGTCTGGTCCTTGGACCGGTCGACGCCGCGCAGCAACTGGTAGCGCCCCGACGTGGGCTCGAAGCGAATGCGCGCGTAGTGGCCGGTGGCGACGTGACGCGCCCCCACGGCATCGGCCATTTCCAGAAAGCGGTCGAACTTGATGTAGTTGTTGCAGAGGGTGCAGGGTACCGGCGTGCGTCCCGCCAGGTACTCCCCGACAAACGGCTTCACCACGTGCTCTTCGAACTGCCGCTCGAAGTTGACCACGTAGTAGGGAATACCGATCTGCCCGGCTACGCGGCGCGCGTCGTAGACGTCGTCGAGCGAGCAGCAGCGCCCGGTGGCGCCTTCGCGTGAGAGCGCCGGGAGGCGGCGCTGGTTCCAGAGCTGCATGGTCAAGCCGATCACGGAGTGGCCCCGGCTCACCAGGAGCGCGGCGACGGTGGAGCTGTCCACTCCGCCGCTCATGGCCACGGCGATGGGTACGTCAGGCATGCACGGAAATCCGGCGCAGGTGGGCTACGGAAACCTCGAGCGCTTCGACCAGGGCGTCCACCTGGGCCGCCGTGTTCGAGCGGCCGAGCGAGAACCGCATGCTGGCGCGGGCGCGGTCGGCGGACAGTCCGATGGCGGTCAGAACATGGGACGGCGTAAGCGCGCCGCTGGAGCATGCCGCGCCGGTGGATGCCGCGAAGCCGCGCAGGTCGAGAGCGATCACCAGGGCTTCCCCATCGATGCCGTCGAAATAGAGGTTACTGGTGTTGGGGGTTCGGTTCCAGCGCGAGCCATTGATCCCCGTTCCCGCGATGCGTTGGAGCACCGCGCCCTCCAGGCGGTCGCGCAGGATGCCCATCCGCTCGGCATCGGCCGCCAGGTGGCGCGCCGCGAGATCGGCCGCGGCCCCGAGAGCCGCCGCGCCAGGCACGTTTTCGGTACCGGGACGTCGGTCTCGCTCATGGTGCCCGCCGAAGGCAACCGGGGCCAGCCTGGTGCCCTTGCGAACATAGAGCGCGCCGACGCCCTTCGGCGCGTACACCTTATGGCCGCTGATGGAGTACAGGTCCACCCCCAGGGCCTCCACATCCACGGGAATCTTGCCCAGCGCCTGCACGCCATCGACATGCAGCGGCACACCCGCCTCCCGCGCGATTCGCGCGATCTCGGCGATGGGCTGTACCGTGCCCAGTTCGTTGTTGGCGTGCATGATCGAGACCAGCACCGTATCGGGCCGCAGCGCGCGCCGCACGTCATCCGGGTTCACCACGCCGCTGGCCCCGATCCGCAGCCGGGTGACTTCCACGCCTTCCCGCTCTAGCTGCTGGCAGCACGCCAGCACCGCGGGATGTTCGATGGGGCTGGTGATGACATGGCGCGAGGTCTTCGCGGCCGCCGCGCGCGCCGTTCCCAGCACGGCCATGTTGTCGGCCTCGGTGCCGCCGCTGGTGAAGATCAGCTCCGTGGGATTGGCGCCCATGAGCGACGCTAGCTGGCGCCGCGCCTGTTCCAGCCGCTGTTTGGCGGACTGGCCGAAATAGTGAATGCTGGACGCGTTACCATACACTTGACCGAGACACGACACCGCAACCTCGAGCACTTCAGGATCGAGGGGAGTGGTGGCGTTGTGGTCGAAATAGAAACGCTGCACTTACAGCTATTTTAGCAATGCGCAAACCGATTCTTACGTTGACCACGGATTTCGGCGTGTCCGATCATTACGTGGGGGTGATGAAGGGTGTGATCCTGGGCATCTGCCCGCAGGCGCAGATGGTGGACATCAGCCACGAGGTCACCCCGTTCGAGATCACCGAGGGCGCCTGGCTGATCGCGCAGGCGTACCACTACTTTCCCCCCAAGACGGTGCACCTGGTGGTGGTGGACCCCGGCGTCGGGACCGCGCGCCGGCCGATCCTGCTGGAGGCCGCCGGGCAGTATTTCGTGGCGCCCGATAACGGCGTGCTGTCGATGGTCTATTCGCGCGAAAAACACAAGATCCGGCTGATCGCGAACGACCGCTACTACCGCAAACCGGTGAGCCGCACCTTTCACGGCCGCGACATCTTTGCGCCGGTTGCGGGGCATTTGTGCGCGGGCGTGCTCCCGTCGCGGTTCGGCAAGCCTATCGCCGACTACCTGCGCCCGGCGTTTGAGAAACCGCAGCGCACCGGCAAGCGCACCTGGAACGGGCGGATTCTGAAAATCGACCGGTTCGGAAACATCATCACCAACTTCTATGTGGACGATTTTCCCAACCTGGAGCAGAGGGACTTCCTGATGACGATCGGCTCGCGGGAGATCTCCGTGCTGGCTCGCAACTACGCCGAGACCGGTCCGGGCGAGTTGTTCCTGATCGTGGGCAGTTCGGGCTACCTGGAGGTATCGGTGAGTCAGGGGTCGGCGGCCAGCCAGATCCGCTGCGAGACCGGCTCCGCAGCGGAGCTGACAATCTGGTAGCCCCACCCATATAGCCCTACACGACAGCCATACTGTGTAGCTCTACTCTATAACCCCTACTCCATAGTGTGGCGTGTTTTCAACAGTGGGGCAGGTTTTCAACCTGCGGGCCGATTTTCAATCGGCCCAGCCCCCGCTCCAAACCAAACCCGCGGCTTCAGAGCCGCCGCAGACCCACTAATTCAGCATCCCGTTCTGCCGCAAGTACGCCGGAGTGTCGAGGTCGTCCATATCGAGCATGGCCTCGCCCTCGGCGACCATCGCGGGTTCCGGCTCGGCCTGCATCCCGGGCTCGGGCTCCGCTTCCGGTTCGGGCTCCGGCTCGATGCGGCGTGCCGGAGTGCTGCGCTCCACGCGCTCGATGATCGGCGGCGAAAACGACCGTTCCGCGGCGGCCCGCTCGGCTTCCTGGCGCTCCTTGGCAACCCGCATGGACTCCGGCTCGAAGCCCGTCGCGATCACCGTGATCTTCACCGCGTCCGCCATCGACTCGTTCAGCGTGATGCCGAAATTAATCTGCACGTCCTCGCATTCGGCCGCTTCGCGGATGATGGAGCAGGCCTCGTTGACTTCGTGGAGGCCCAGCCGGCTGGAACCGATGAGGTTGATCAGCACGCAGCGCGAGCCGGCGATGTGGGTGTCCTCCAGCAGCGGGCAACTGATGGCCTTGCGGGCCGCCTCCACCGCCGCGCTTTCGCCCTTCCCGGTGGCTGTGCCCATCATGGCGTAGCCCATGCCGACCATGGTGGCCTTGATGTCGGAGAAGTCGCGATTGATGACTCCGGGAGTGACGATGATGTCGGTGATGCCCTGCACCGCCTGGCGCAACAGGTCGTCCGCTACCTTGAACGCGTCGAAGAAGCTCGTGCCGCGGGGGACCAGCGTCAGGAGGCGGTCGTTGGGAATCGAGATGACAGTATCCACGGTGGAAGCGAGCTTGCGCATGCCGTCGTCTGCAATGCGCATGCGCCGCGGGCCTTCGAATCCGAACGGCTTGGTCACCACCGACACGGTCAGCGCGTCCAGTTCCTTGGCCAGCGAGGCGACCACCGGCGCGGCGCCCGTGCCCGTGCCGCCACCCAGCCCGGCGGTGACGAAAACCATGTCGGCGCCCTGCAGCATCTCCACCACCTGGTCCGTGTTTTCGAGCGCCGCCTGCCGCCCGATTTCGGGGTTCGAGCCGGCGCCCAGGCCGCTGGTCATCCTGGCGCCAAGCTGGAGTTTGTTCGGCACGTTGCAGACCGACAACGCCTGGAGGTCGGTGTTCATGGCGTAGAACTCCACGCCATCCAGGCCCTCCTGCACCATGCGAGCCACCGCGTTACATCCGCCGCCGCCAACGCCGACCACTTTGATCCGCGTGCCGGTGCGGGCTTCTTCTTCGATTTCGTATTTCAGATCGTCCATTTCCGAATCCATCAGCCCCATATCACCTCCTTAGAATGCGCGTGCGCGCACTGGCAGGCCGGGAGGGCCTGCCCTATCGCAAAATCCTGCCCAACCAACCCGCCGTCTCCCTCTGATACTCCGGCTGAGACTTCAGCTTGGCCGAATACATGGCCAGCCCGGCGGCGGTACACCACTCGGGATCGTTCAACGTCTCCGGCCAATGCTGAATCCCGAAGGCGAGCCCGAACCGCGCCTGGCATTGCAGCTCCTGTTCCGCCAGGTCGCAGAGATCGGGGAGCTTGGCCGCCGCGCCGGTCAGGAAGACGCCGCCGATCAGTGCGCGATCCATGCCCACCCGCGCCAGCTCCGCGCGAACGAACCGGAACAGCTCCCGCGCGCGCGCTTCCAGAATCTGGTTGACGAACCTCCGTTGCGCCTGGCGTGGCTCGCGATTGTCCGGCGTCGGCAGCTCGACGATGGCGTTTTCGGGGCTGCTCTCGGCAAGCGCGCAGCCGAACTCGAGCTTCACCATCTCGGCATCTTCGAAACTGAGGCACAGGCCCTGCGCCAGGTCCCGCGTGAAATGGTCGCCGCACACCCGAACCGTGGAGGCGAGTTGCATGGAATCGCCGTAATACACCACCATCTCGGTGGACTGCGAGCCGATATCGACCACGGCAATGCCTTCCCGCCGCTCCTCGGGCAGCACCGCCGCATAGCACGCGGCCACCGCCTCGAACACCGTTTCCTCCACCAGCAGGTGGGCCTGGTTCACGGCGCCGACCAGCGCGTTGTGCTCCTGCAGCGACGCGGTAACCAGGTGAACATTGATCTCCAGCCGCGACGCGAGCATCTTGCGCGGATCGCGGTGCCCGGGATGGTCGTCGATCACGAAATCCTGCGGGAACATCTGCAGGACCATCCGGTCTTCCTGCAACTGCACCCGGGATGCCCGGTCGACCACGCGATTCACGTCGCGCTGCTCCACTTCCCGAACGTGCCCCAACTCGGCGACGCCGCGGCCGTTGGCGCCGCGGAGCGTGGGCCCGCCCATACCGACGACGGCGGACTCCACGGACACCCCGGCGATGGCCTCCGCTTCCCGCATCGCCGACAGGATCGAATCGGTCGCGGCCTTCTGATCGGCGATCTTGCCCCGCACCCAACCTAGCGACTCAACGGCGGCACACCCCAGGAACCTTATGCGGTTCTCCTCCAGGGCGCAGATCACCAGTCGCGTCTGGCGTCCGCCCGTGTCGAGTCCAACTGCGTAAATCGGTTTCGCTGCCATGGGGCCCTATTCCTCTGCTGCAATGCGGTCGGCCAGCCTCAGGTCGAACACTTTCACACCCGGCGACCGCCTCTGCATCTCGGGGTAGTGCTTGACGAAATTCCGGTAGCGCGCGCCGAAGTTGCCATCGCCCATAATCAACTCCACGGCGCGGTTGTCCATCTTGGTAACGATCCTGACGTTCTCGCAATCGGCGGCATTGACCTCCGAGATTTCCCGGGCCGAGTCGCCCAACTCACTCAGCACCCGCAGCAGACACTGGACGCGCTCGCGCCGCCGCTCCGGAGCCTCGTTTTCCCGCACGCCGCGCAGCACGGGAAAGGTGAACTGTGCCTGCGCCGGCCGCGAGAGCAGCACTCCCTGCGCATCGATCAGCATGACGCCGGATGGGAAGTTGACGAAGGCCACCGGCCTCCGCTCGCGAATGCTCACCACCATCCGGTCGGGCCACAGGCGCGATATGGAGGCATCCTCAATCCAGTCGATCATCCGCAGCCGGCGGCGCCGCTCCGCCAGCGCCACGCGAAAGATACTGTGCCCGAAATCGGCCGCGAACACACGCATCACGCCGCTGCGCGAAGCGTGCTTCAGCCCTTCGATGGCGAAGCCGTCCCGCACCTGCCGGGACAGGGTGAACTGCGGATCGTTCAGCGCGAAATCGCGGACCTTCCAGGCCGCCATGGCGGTCGAAACGCAAACCGCCGCCACGGCTGCCAGCGTGAACCAGAGCCGCCAACGGATCCTGCCCCCGGACCTTCTCGTCTCCCGCGCCATATCAGCTAACCCGCCGCTCCCTTAAGCCGGCCAGCAGTTTTTCTCCCGCCTGCCACACGTTGCCGGCCCCCAGGGTCAACACCAGGTCGCCGTCCACCGCCACCCCGAGCAACGCCTCCACCCCGCGATCGATCGTGCCGGCGTACTCCGCGCCCCGATGCCCGAATTGCCGGATCCGCTCCACCAGGGCTTCCGCCGTGACCCCCTCGATGCTCTTCTCCGAAGCCGCGTAGATGTCCAGCACGAACACGTTGTCGCACGCGAAGAAGGCGCGGGCGAAGTCGTCGAGCAGATGCCAGGTGCGCGTATACCGGTGCGGCTGGAACAGCACGTGGATGCGGCGGAAGCCGCATTGCCGGGCGCCTTCCAGCGTGGCCCGGATCTCGGTGGGGTGATGGCCGTAGTCGTCCACCACGGTGACGCCGCTCTCCTGGCCGCGCACCTGGAACCGCCGGTCGACGCCGCTGAAGCCGGCCAGGGCTTCCCGTATGGTGTCCGGCTTTACTTCCAGTTCCAGCGCTACCGCGGCCGCCGCCATGGCGTTGAGGATGTTGTGGCGCCCGGGAATCCGCAGGTGGAAGCGCCCCAGGTCCGTGGTCCGGTAGCGCAGGCTGAAGTCGCTGACGAAGTGGCCGCAGCCGATCTCGCCGGCCTCGATATCGGCCTGCGCGGTAGTGCCGTAGGTGATGGTGCGCCGGCGAATCGTCGGCAGAATGCCCTGCACGTTGGCATCGTCGAGGCACACGATCACCGCCCCATAGAACGGCACCTTGTTGACGAATTCGATGAACGCGTCGCGGATCGCGTCCAGCGAGGGATAGTGGTCCAGGTGTTCGCGGTCGATATTCGTGACCACGGCCACGATGGGTGCGAGCTTGAGAAACGACCCGTCGCTTTCGTCGCTTTCCACTACCAGGAAATCGCTGTGTCCCACGCGCGCGTTGGAGCCGCCCATGGTGCCCACCCGGCCGCCCACCACCACCGTGGGATCGAGGCCCGCGCAGTTCAGAATGGTGGCGGTCATGGAGGTCGTGGTGGTTTTGCCGTGGCTGCCGGCCACGGCGATTCCGTACTTCAGGCGCATCAATTCCGCCAGCAGTTCGCCCCGCGGGATGACTGGGATCTGGAGCCGCCGCGCCTCCTGCACCTCCGGGTTCTGCTCGTCCACCGCCGAGCTCACCACCAGGGCGCGCGCCCCGGTGACGTTGGCCGCATCGTGACCTTCGTAGACCCGGGCCCCCATGGCCGCCAGCCGCTCGGTGATGGGCGAAAGCTTCAGATCCGAGCCGCTGATCTGGTATCCGAGGTTCAGCAGCACTTCGGCGATTCCGCTCATACCGATCCCGCCGATACCGGTGAAATGCAGGTGCTGGGGACGGAAAAACATTTCCTTAACGTATTGTTTCGGCTCGCGCGTCCACTGTCAATTGAAATCTGCGCTTACGCGCGAGCCTCCTCCTCTAAAATGTCCGCGGCCTTTCGCGCCGCGCCGGGACGGGCCAGCCGGCGCGCGGCTGCTCCCATGCGCTCGAGCGCGTCCGCCGAGCGTCCCAGATCCAAAACCGTCTCCGCCAGCCTCTCGCCCGTCAATTCCCGGTCGCGGACCAGGCGCGCCGCGCCCGCGCGCTCCATCGCTTCGGCGTTCCGGGTCTGGTGGTCGTCGGCCGCGAACGGGAAAGGCACCAGGACCGAAGGCTTGCCGGCCGCCGCAAGCTCGGAGACGGCGCCCGCGCCCGAGCGGCAGACCACCAGGTCCGCTTCCGCAAACGCGCCCGGCATGCCGGCAATGAACGGGACGACTTCGCCCGCCACGCCCGACCGCGCGAACTCCTCGCGCAGGGCGTCGAAACTCGCGCTGCCGGTCTGGTGCACGATGCGCACCGGCAGTCCGGCCTTGCGGAACAGCGGCCAACTCTCGCGCGCCGCCCGGTTGAGCGTGCCCGAGCCCTGGCTGCCGCCCGTGATCAGCACGCTCAGCACGTCGCCCCGCGGCTTGGGTGCCAGGCGGAAGAATTCTTCGCGGACCGGCAGCCCGGTCAGTTCCGTCCGGCCCTTGGGGAAGTGCGCGGCCGTCTCGGGAAAGGAGATCAGCGCGCGCGTGACGAACCGGCCGATGATCCGGTTGGTGAAGCCGGGCACCGCGTTCGGCTCCATCACCACCACCGGGATGCGGCGCAGCAGCGCGGCCATGACGGGCGGGCCCGCCACGTACCCGCCCATGCTGAAGACCGCCGCCGCGCCGCGGACCAGCTTGTCGCATCCCGCGGTCGTGAAAGGCAGCCGGGCAAGCGTGGCAATCGCCTTCCGCATGCCCACCCGATTCAGTCCGCCGATGTGGATGAGCTTCAGATCGAACCCCTCCGCGGGAACCAGCTTGGCCTCGATGCCCCGCCCGGTCCCGGCAAAAATCACGTCATGCCCCCGCTGTCTCAACTCTCTCGCCACCGCCAGCGCCGGGATCACGTGCCCGCCGGTCCCACCGCCCGCCATCAGAAACGCCTTACCCATGTAGGGTAGGCCTCCTGGCCTGCCCGGGCGTCGAAGGCGCCCGCATGTTCCGTCGCATTCATCAAAATCCCCGGCACCGCCTGCCCGCGCGCCGGAAGCGCCCTGTCATCCCGCATGTTCCGCCACATTCATCAGGATCCCGAGCAGCACCAGCGTGCTCAGCAGCGAACTGCCCCCGTAGCTGATCATCGGCAGGGGAATGCCCTTGGTGGGCATCATGCCCAGCACCACGCTCATGTTCACCATCCCCTGCACCACCACCACAATCGTCACCCCGAGCGCCAGGTAGCGGCCGAAATCGTCCTTCATCAGCCAGGCGGCTCGCATCCCGCGCCAGAAGATCACGCCGAAACCGATCAACAGCCCCGCCGCTCCGACCAGGCCCATTTCCTCGCCCACCACGGCGTAGATGAAATCCGTGTGGGCTTCGGGAAGGTACAGCAGCTTTTGCCGGCCGTTCATCAACCCCAGCCCGTACAGTCCCCCCGCCCCTACCGCGATCTTCGCCTGTTCCGACTGGTAGTTCGGATCGCGCGTGGCCAGCGATTTCTCCATTTGCGCGCGAATCGTGCCGCGCGGGTCGAAGCGGGAAATGAGTTTGAATTGCGGGTCGACAAAGTGGACCACACGCGCCAGGCGGTACGGCTGGAGAATCACGAAGATCAGCACACCCACGGCGGCCACCGCGGTGACGATCGCGCAGTAGCGCCACTCCAGTCCCGCCACAAAGAACACCACGGCGGCAGTCAACCCCAGCACCACGGCGGTGCCCAGGTCGGCCACCACCACTCCCAGGATCACCGATCCCACCGCCAGGGCCGCCCCGTTCAACGTATAGCGGGGATCGTTGATCGCGCGCGCGCGCCAGGTGACGAAAAACGCCAGGAAGATGACCAGCGCCGGCTTGGCCAGTTCCGAGGGTTGGACGCCCACCGGGCCGCCCAGCCGCAGCCAGCGGTGGTGCGTCGAATCCACGAAGAACACCGCGATCAGCAGCAGGAGCGCGATGCCGATGGCGCTGAACGCCACGGCCGCGCTGTGGAGTTTGCGGTAGCTGGTCTTCTTCAGCATCATCATGGCCAGCACCGCCAGGCCCGCCCACTCCGCCTGCCGCGCCACGAAATGCCAGGTCGACCCGAACCGCGGATCCATCTTGGCGGTCACCGAGGACGCGCTGTAGAGGATCAGCATGCCAAACGAGACCATCACCAGCACGGTGAAGAACAGGATCCAATCGGTCTTGAGTCGTTGCGACATTTCAGTCTCCCGCCGGTAACTGGCTCACGATCTGCTTGAAAACTTCGCCGCGATGCTCGAAGCTGCGGAACTGGTCGAAACTGGCGCAGGCCGGAGCCAGCAGCACCGTGTCTCCGGGCGCGCCGTGGGCGTATGCGTAGGCGATGGCGTTGTCCAGCGTCCCCGAATCCACCAGCGGCACGGCGCCTTCCAGTTGCCCCGCGATCTTGCCGGCGGCGGCGCCGATCAGCAGCGCCGCCCGCGCTTTGGTCTTCAGCGGCTCGCGCAGATCGGCGTAATTCAGACCCTTGTCCTTGCCTCCCAGGATGACCCACAGCCCGCCCGGAAATGCGTCCACCGCCTTGAGCGTGGCATCCACGCTGGTGGCCTTGGAGTCGTTGTAGAAGTCGATCCCCTTAGCGCGCCGGACAAACTCCAGCCGATGCTCCACCGCCCGGAATGTGCGGACGGCGGCCGCGATGGCCGCATGTGGGACGCCCGCGCGCGCGGCGGCGATGGAAGCCGCCAGCACATTCTCCAGGTTGTGCCGCCCGCGGATCGGAATTTCGCCGGCCTGCATCAGCGGCTTGCCATCGAGCACCAGTGTGTCGCCGCTCAGGCTGGCGCCGGGCGATACGTTCCGCCGGCTGCTGAACCACTGCGGCGTGGCGGCCGTATGCCCCGCGTAAGCCACGCACACCGGGTCCTCCGCGTTGAGTACGGCGAAGTCGTCCAGCCCCTGGGTCTCGAACAGCCGGCCCTTGGCAGAGGCGTAGTTGTCGAAGGTGTGGTGGCGGTCCAGGTGATTCTGGGTCACGTTCAGACCCACGCCGATGTGCGCCCGGAATTCCGTGATGGTCTCGAGCTGAAAGCTCGACAGCTCCAGCACGTTCCAACCGCCGGCGCGCGACGAGTCGATCATGGCCGTGACCGGTGTCCCGATATTGCCGCCGACCTGCACCGCCAGCCCGCCTTCCCGCAGAATGTGGCCGATCAGGCTGGTGGTGGTGGTCTTGCCGTTCGAGCCCGTGATGCCGATGTTCTCGCCCTGCAGGAATGGCGCCGCCAGTTCCACCTCGCCGACCACCGGCACCCCGCGCTCGCGCGCCTCCACCAGTGGGGGAAGGTCGTAGGGCACGTCCGGCGAGAGTACGATCAGATCGCACCCGGCAAACACTTCCGGCGTCTGCTGCGTGAAAGGAATGTTGAGCCGCTCCAGCGCCGCCCGCCCCTCCGGCAGTTGATCCAGCGGCTTCAGGTCGGTGGCGCGCACCACCGCGCCCAGGCGCGCCAGCAGTCCCGCCGATGCGATGCCCGACTTCTTCATCCCCACCACCAGCGCCTGGATGCCCTTCAGTTCCATGGTCATCTCAGCTTCAACGTGGTCAGCGCGAACAGCGCCAGCACCAGGCCGGCGATCCAGAAGCGCGCAATGATCTTGGATTCCGTCCAGCCCAGCGCTTCGAAATGGTGATGCAGCGGCGCCATCTTGAAGATGCGCTTGCCGCCGCGCAGCTTGTAGCTCCCGACCTGGAGAATGACCGAGACCGCTTCGAGTATGAAGATCCCGCCGATGAACAGCAGCAGGACTTCCTGTTTGATGAGGACCGCCACCACCGCCATCGCCCCGCCCAGCCCCAGCGAGCCGACATCTCCCATGAAAATCTCCGCCGGGTGCGCGTTGTACCACAGGAAGCCCAGGCTCGCGCCGGTCATCGATCCGCAGAAGATGGTGAGTTCCGACGTGTGGGTGTTGCGCGCCAGTTGCAGGTACTCGGCCAGCGTGGCGTGTCCGCCGGCGTAGGTCAACACCGTAAGCGCTCCGGAGGCGATGACCATCAGCCCGATCGCCAGGCCGTCCAGCCCGTCGGTGAGGTTCACGGCGTTGGACGCGAACACCACCACCAGCGCCACGAAGAGGCAGAACGGCGCCACGCCGATGAGATAGGTCCACGGGTTGGTGAGCAGCGACTCGAACAGCAGCGATGGTTTGAACTGCTTGAAGAACGGCACGTTCATGGTCGTGGAGAAGTCGCCGTACGCCCGCATCACCAGAAGAATGCCCGCAAACGCGAAGCCCATGATGAACTGGTAGGCCAGCTTGCGCTTTCCCGACAGGCCGAGATTGCGGCGCCTGGTGATCTTGGCGTAGTCGTCGAGAAAGCCGATCCAGCCGTAAGCCAGCAGGGCTGCGATCGCGACCCATACATAGGGATAGCGCAGGTCCGCCCACAACAGCGTCGGAATCACGATGGAAATGATGATCAGCACGCCGCCCATGGTGGGTGTCCCAGCCTTCTTCTGGTGCGACTTGGGGCCTTCTTCCCGGATGAACTGGCCGATCTGGAACTGGCGCAGCCGGTTGATCAGCCACGGACCGAGAGCCACGCAAAGGAACAGCGCCGTGATGCTGGCGAAGGCAGTCCGGAAAGTCGTGTAGCGGAAGACGCGGAACGGGCTGGCGTAGGGGTAAAGCTGTTCGTACAGTAAGTAGTAAAGCATCGGTACTCTAGGCCTGCCTCACGCCAGAAACCTCTCCAGGGCCCGCTCCACGTGGACCCCGCGCGAGCCCTTGAACAGAATGGCATCCGGGGCGCGCGCCGCCCGCCGGACGAATTCGCCCGCCTCGGCGGGGTCGTCGAAGAAGTAGCCCGCGGATGCTGGTAATCCCGCGGCAACGGCCTCCTCCACCATCGCCTGCGCGCCGCCGCGGATACCGACCAGGAGGTCCACTCCGTGCTCGGCGGCGTACCGCCCCACTTTTCGATGCAGCCCTTCCGCCGCGCGCCCCAGCTCCAACATTTCGCCCAGCACCGCGATCCGGCGGCCGGCGGGAGTGGCGCGCAACACGTCGATCATCGCCTGGGCCGCTTCGGGATTCGAGTTGTAGCAGTCGTTCCACACCACCATGCCGCGATGCTCCAGCCGTTCCCCCCGCATCTTCCCGGCCGAAAACGTGCTCACCGCGTCGCGCAGACTCTCCGGCGGGATCTCGAACAACAGCGCCACGGCGATGGCCGCCAGCAGGTTCTGCACGGCATGCCGCCCCGTGAGCCCGGTTTCGTAATCCACCCCCACGGCCCGGAAACGCGTCGCCGCTGCGCCCATCTCCACCGCTTCCGCGCGAACCTCGGCGTGCTCCGAGAAGCCGAATGTCACCGATCGCCCCGGATGCGCATCGCGGAAACGCAGGACGCGTTCGTCGTCCGCGTTCAGGACCGCCACGCCGTCGCGCGGCAGCGCTTCGATGAGCTCGCGCTTGGCCGCGGCCACTCCTTCGATCGAATCGAAGAACTCCACGTGCGCGTATCCGACATTCGTCACCACGCCCACCTGCGGACCGGCGATGGCCGCCAGTTCGCGAATCTCGCCCGCGTGGTTCATTCCGATCTCGAGGACCGCGGCGCGGGACTCGCAGGGCAGCCGCAGAATCGACAGCGGCACGCCGACGTGGTTATTGAAATTGCCCTCGGTGCGGCCGGTCGGCAGGTGAGTCGAAAGCAGGTGCGCGATGGCATCCTTGGTGGTCGTCTTTCCCGCGCTCCCGGTTACGCCGATCACCGTTCCGCCCCACTCGACGCGCGCCCAGGCGCCCAGTTGCTGCAAAGCCCGCAGCGTATCCGGCACCTGCAGCAACTTCCCGTTCTCCGCCGGGCAGGAATGCTCCACCACCGCTCCCACCGCCCCCTTCTCCAGGGCCGCCCCCACGAAATCGTGCCCGTCGTGGTTCGGACCGCGCAGCGCAAAGTACAGGTCGCCCACGTTCTGTGTCCGCGTGTCCACGCTCCACCCCGTAACTGCGGCCGGCCGCGGCTCCACGCTCGCGCCCACCACGTGCGCTACCTTTTGCAGTTCCAGGATCATGGCTCACCGCTCCGGCGATACCCATACCTTTTCAGCACTTCTCTCGCCACCGCGCGATCGTCAAAGTCGATGGTCTTGTCCTTCAGCACCTGGTAAGTCTCGTGTCCCTTTCCGGCGAGGATCACGATGTCGCCCGGATGCGCCTCCTTCAACGCCCGCGCGATGGCGGCGGCGCGGTCCGGCTCCACCACGTGCGGCACATCTCTGCGCCGGACGCCCACCAGCGCGTCATTAATAATCGCCAGCGGATCTTCGGAACGGGGGTTGTCGCTGGTGACCACGACAAAGTCGCTGCCTTCGGCCGCGGCCTGGCCCATCAACGGACGCTTGGCGCGGTCGCGGTCGCCGCCGCATCCGAACAGCGTAATCACGCGCTTGGGATTCAGCCCCCGCGCCACCGAGATCACGTTGCGCAGCGCGTCGTCGGTGTGCGCGTAGTCCACGACCACCACGAATGGCTGGCCCTCGTCGAGCCGCTCGAACCGGCCCGGCACGGCGTGCAACTGGGCGATCCCGCTGGCAATCGTCTCCGGCGCAATGCCGTACGAAAGACCCGCCCCGCAAGCCGCGAGAATGTTGTACACGTTGATCTTCCCGATCAGCGGCGATTCCACCGCGAAGCGCTGCTTGCCGAACTGCACGTCGAACCGCAGCCCGTGGAATCCCGAGGAAATGTGGCGCGCCCGCAGGTCGGGCTCGTGGCCCAGGCCGTACCACAATACCCGTGTGGAGGGGTGTAGCTTTAACTTGCGCGCATACGGATCGTCCCGGTTCAGCACGGCGTAGCAGCGGCGGCGGCCCGCCCGCGCCTTCCAGCAGTTTTTGCTTGGCCTGGAAGTACGCCTCCATGGTGCCGTGAAAATCCAGGTGATCGCGCGTGAGATTGGTGAAGACGGTGGTGTGAAACCGCATCCCGTAAACCCGGCCGAGCGCCAGCGCGTGGGACGAGACCTCCAGCGTCGCGTGCGTCCCTCCCGACCGCATCAGCTCCGCAAACAGCCGCACCAGCTCCAGCGATTCCGGCGTCGTGTTCACCGCCTTCAACACCCGCCCCGCCAGGTGATACTCGATAGTGCCGATGAGCGCGGTCGTATTCCCGGCCGCGCGCAGCACCGAATCCACCAGGTACGACGTCGTGGTCTTGCCGTTGGTGCCGGTGATGCCGGTCAGCCCGAGGTGCTCGTCCGGTTTTCCATAAAACGTTCGCGAGACCAGCGCCAGCGCCTGCCGTCCGTGCTCCACCCGCACCCAGCGCGATGCCAGGTCCGGAAGAGGCTCGGACTCGGCGGCCACCGCCACCGCCCCGCGCGCCGCCGCATCCTGCGCGAATTGCCGGCCGTCCGCTTTGCTGCCCGGGAATGCGAAAAACAGGAACCCCTCCGCGACCCGCCGGGAGTCGTACTCCACACCGGCGATAGCGGCGGCGGCAAGCTCCGGAGGCAGCGGCTGCCGCAGCCGGACGCCTGTCAGCAGTTCGGCCAGATTCATTTGGGATTCCCGTCCCGGCCCACGTGCCCCCTTCTCATAGCGTACCGTGGCGACGCGCGGACGCGCGCCGCCCGGGTCCTCCGGATGCCGTCCAGGGCCACATTCATCTTGCAAACCGGACGCGAATGCTCTCTCCATGGCGCAGTACCGAGCCCGGCGTTGGAACCTGTGTCCTGGCCAGACCGCTGCCGTCGGGTACCACCGTCAGGCCTTGTGCCGTCGCCTCGGCCAGCACCGCGCTCATGGTCTTGCCCCGGAAGTCGGGGACTCGCGGACCCGCCGGCGCCGGTTCGCCGGCAGGCGCCGGGGCGGGCGTTGCGGCTTCGTCGCCGTCGTCGTCTCCGTCTTCCAGTATGTTCGGCTCGTCCGGTCCATCCGTGGTGGCCAGGTCGTTCACATCCGTCGCCTGTGCCACCAGCACCGGCGGCTCGTCCGGAAAGTCTTTCGGGACTTCCATCATCCGCAGCGCTTCGGCGGCCACCTTTTGGAAAACAGGCGCCGCCGCCGCGCCCCCGAAACCCGCCGTTCCGTGCGTGCCGTTCAGGGTCACCACCATCACGAAGGCCGGGTTGTTGAGCGGCACGAACCCTACGAAAGAACCGTTGTACGTGTGCGTGTAGTGCCGGCTGGCAAAATCGAAGATCTGCGCCGATCCGGTCTTGCCCCCCACCGCGTACCCCGCCAGCTTCGCCGCCTTGCCGGTCCCGTTCAGCACCACGCCCTCCATCATCTGCCGCATGGTGATGCTCGTGTCCGGCCGCAACACACGCACCCGCGGCGAGGGCGGCATCACCCGGCCGCCTTTCTTCAGGACCAGCCGCGGCCGCACCAGGTACCCGCCCGTGGCGATAGCCGCCACGCCCTGCGCCAGTTGCAGCGTGGTGACGCTCACCTCCTGGCCTATCGAAATCGACGCCAGGGAAGTCTTTCCCCAATGCGACAGCTTCCGCAGTTTCCCCGCCGATTCGGCCGGCAGCGGAATCCCGGTCTTCTGGCCGAATCCCAGCCTCCGCAGATACTGGTACATGTTCTGCTGCCCGACCCGCGAGCCCACTTCGATGGCGCCGATGTTGCTCGATTTCTCGAATACCACGTGCATCGGCAGGATTCCCAGCCCTCCGTGCGCGTCGTGTACCACCCGCCCCGGCAGGACCAGCACTCCGCCGTGACAGTTCACGGGCGTATCCGGGGTGAGCGTGGTGGTCTCGAGCGCCGCCGAGAAGTTGAACACCTTGAACACCGACCCCGGCTCGAACGGTACCGACACGGCGTGATTCAGCCGCGTGTAGCCCTGGCCCGGCTTCAACGACTGGTTGGGATCGTAGGTGGGATAGCTGGCCAGCGCCAGCACGTCCCCCGTCTCCGGCGCCAGGACCACGACGCTGCCGCTCACTGCATCCTTGGCCTGGACCGCCGCGGCCAGTTCCCGCTCCGCCACGAACTGCAGCCGTTCGTCGATGGTGAGCGTCACCGAATCGCCGGGGTGCGGCTCCGTCGACCACTCCGAATCGATGCCGCGCCGCTTCACGTCCGTGAGCATCCGCAGCACTCCCGGAACGCCGCGCAGATCCTGGTTCAGGTAGCGTTCGATTCCGGCATTGCCGGCTTCCGCCCAATCCACCGACCCGAGGACGTGCGCCGCCAGCGAGCCGTTCGGGTAGTGGCGCTGGCTTTCCCGCTGGATCCCGATCCACTCCAGGTGCATGTCGCGCAGCGTGCGGCCTTCGTCGTAGTCGATCTTGCGCTTGATCCACAGGAAGCCGCGGTGGTTCTCGTACGCGTTCTTCATGTCGCCGTACAACTCCACCCGGTCCAGGTTCAGCGCGCGCGCCAGAAGTGTGGCTGCAAAGTCGAGGTCGGGCACCTTCAGGGGGTTGATGTACACCGATTCGGTGGGGACGCTCATGGCCAGCGGATGGCCGGTGCGATCGTAGATCGTGCCCCGCGGAGCTACGATCTCGATCGCCAGTTCCTGCCGCGCCCTCGCCTTACTCGCGTATTCCTGGTGATGGACTACCTGCAGCGAGACGAGCTTCAGAAAAATGGCGCCGCCCCATAGCAGGACGATCCTGGCAAGCCATGTCAGACGGCGCTCAACCATGACCTTTCGAGCGGGACAGGCCTTCCGGCCCGCCCGGCGAACACCCTCCTATCGCCTCGCCAGCGCCACGGTGCCATCCGGCTGCGCTTCGAGATGGAACACCTGGCCGTTCGACGGGATCACCAGATTCTGCTGCAGGGCAAGCCGCTCCAGGCGGTCGGGCCGCAGCAGCTCGGCCTCCTGCAGGTCCAGCATGCGCGATTCGTCCACCAGCTTGCGCTCTTCGGCGCGCAGCGCTTCGACCTTGTATCCGGTCAGGGTGACGGCCACGCTCGGCGCCAGGATCCCCGTCAGCAGCGCCAGTATCACCGCCGCGGAACCGATCGCCGACCAGCAGGCTCCGTGCGCCCGTGCGTCGTGTTCCCGCACGAGGCGTGAATTGTCGATCTTTTTGCAGTAGAAGAACACGTCTTCCTGCGGAAGTGCGCGCAGTCGAAACGGGTCCCGCTCGGCCCGCGCGGGCGCTGAGCTCCGCGTTGCCTCCAGATATGCCTGAGCTTCGGACCTTCGGAAAAATGCTGGCAGCGTCGCCATGGTTTCTTTCGTTACCTCACTCACTCGATCCACTCCAGCGCCCGCAGCTTGGCGCTGCGCGATGCCGGATTCCGTGCAACCTCTTCCTGGCTTGGCTGGAGCGGGTGTTTCGTCAGGATCGTCGCACGCCCCTCCCGGCCCAGTGTCCTGAATCTCTCCTTCACCTTCCGGTCGTCGATGGACATGAAGCTGATGACCACCATGCGCCCTCCACGCTTCAGGAGCCCCGGTGCGTTTTCGAGTAAACGATCCAGTTCTCCGGGTTCATCGTTGACCGCCATCCGCAGCGCCATGAAGGTCTGGGTGGCCGGATGGATTCTTCCCGTCCGGGGTACGGCCCGTAACAGCACATCGGCCAAATGCGCTGTACTCCGTATGGGCCGCGCCCGGACGATTGCTCTGGCTACTCTCCGCGCCCTCCTCTCTTCGCCGAGGTGATAGATCAGATCGGCGAGTGTTTTTTCGTCAGTGAAATTGACGAGATCGGCCGCCGTCTTGCCCACGGTTTGATCCATGCGCATATCCAACGGCCCATCCGCCATGAACGAAAATCCGCGGGCGGGATCTGTCAGTTGATACCGGCTGACTCCCAGGTCCGCCAGGATCCCATCCACTCTGTCCAGTCCGGCTTCCGCCACCGCTTCGGCCAGGCGGCCGAACGGGCCTCGATGAAACCGGATGCGCCCGCCCCATGCGGCGGTGTTGCCCCGCGCTATCTCCAGCGACGCGGGATCGCGGTCATTCGCAATCACCAGCCCGCTGGTGAGTCGCTGCGCGATCAGCGCCGTATGGCCCCCCAGCCCGGCGGTCGCATCCACGTACACTCCCTCGGGCCGGACTGCCAGCAGCGACAGCGCCTCCTCGGCCATTACCGGGTAATGCATACGGCATCACTTCAGTCCCGCTTTCTCCAGCTTGCGCAGGTTCTCTGTGGCCGACTGGGTCGCGGCGCGCTTCCTCGCCTCGTAAATCTGCTCGCTCAAAACTTCGATCCGCCCCTTATAGGCAAAAATCCGTACCGGCTGGTTCTCGATACCCAATGCCCGGCGCAATTCCGCGGAGAACACGATCCGGCCCTGGCTGTCCATCTGCGCTTCCGCCCCCATGTCGGCTGCGTTAAATGCCACGTTACCCGCCGCGTCCGGATCTTCGGTGTAGTTGTCGAAGAACTTTTCGTTTTGCCGCCAGGTTTCCATCGGGTATACTTGTGCCGTGTGGCCGTCCAGAGAAGTCACAAACAGCTTCTTCTCCGGCAGGGACGAAAGGTATTCCTGGAAGGGCGCCGGGACCTTGATTCTGCCCTTGTCGTCCAGTCGCCCGGGGTACATACCCCGGGGGGGCTCAACGGAGGGTCGGGCTCCTTCATTTTGGTCCACTTTCTATCCCTGCAACGCCACTTTGGTCCAAATTTAATCCACAACCAATAGTGGCACGACCACCTCGTGGATTGCAAGAATTATTTTGGGGATGTTGCTGATTTTTAGGGGAGTTATTCTGCTACTACCCAGTCTACATGGATCGCGCAACACACAATATATAGATTCAGCGGCGAAGAGAAAGCGAAAAACGTCGAAGGCCTGAACCAACAGGTAAGTTCCCCCTCCGGTTCCCAGGCCCGATCCCCGGAAAGCGAAAAGGAAGGGCCGAACCTGTGTTCGGCCCCAAGAAGGAGAAGGTACTACTACTGCACCGGAACTCTGGTAGTGGCGCTGTAGATCGCGCCCGACGCTCCGGGCAGGATGACCCCGACCGAAAACGTCACGTTGTTCCCTGTTGTTATATCGGAGGGAATCTGGAACGACACCACGTACACCCCGGCGAGATTGTCCGAGAGCCGCGCGTAGTTCAGCGGCAGCCCGAGACCGGCCATGCCTACGATGACCGTGCCCTGCACCGCCAGCGGGTTCACCTCCCCCGCACTCGTGCTCGGTGGAGGCACCGCCACGCCGCCGAACGACCCGGGCGTGGCCACCGCGGGAGTCATGAGACCCAGGCCAGTCACATACGCGATCTCGTTTTCGCCGCGCCGCGCCGGGTTCTCCAGGCTGACGAAGGAGCCGTTCGGACGCACCAGAATCGCCCGCATCGTGCCATCCGAGTTCTGGGTCTGAAAAACGCCCGGGCTGGCCGCCTGGATGTTCAGGTTGACGTTGGACGTACCGCCGTTGATGGTCACACTCGCCGGCACCGAACTGTCGGGAGTGACGCCGCAAGGAACCTGGAAACGGATTTCACTGCGATTGTTGATGTTGGTGCCGATGCTCAGCACCGGTGCCGTCTGCCCGCCGATCGCGATGCTCACGGAACTGTTGCCGGAGAGCGGGAATCCCGGCAGAGTCGGCACAAACCCGGTCGCCCCCAGCGATCCGAGAGGCGCCTGGATCGCGCCGATGCCGCACGGCGACAGCGAGTTGGCCTGATAGTCGGCGCCGTTGACGAACAAGCTCGAAGTGATCGGCGGCCCCAGCGCCAGCACGGTCAGGCTGAACGCCTGCGCGTTCGCGCCGGCCACCGACGCCGTGACGATCGCCGAGCCGGCCGAACTGCCGGCCGTCGCCGTCACCTGCGCCTGGCCGTTCGCATTGGTCGTAGCCGATGTCGCGGACAGCGTCACCGGTCCGCTCGTTACCGCGAAGGTAACCGGAATGCCGGCCGCCCGACCCGCTGCTGGTCGTCACCTGCACTACCAGCGGTTGCGCGAATGCCGAGCCGGTTTGCGTGCTTTGGTTGTTGCCCGAGACGATGGAGAACCCAGTGACCTGCACCGGTTGCCCGGCGGTGACGTTGAACGTCACGGACTTGCTGGGATCGGCCACCAGCCGGGCGGTCACCTGCACCAGGCCGGACACACCTGAAGTCAGCGTCAGCGTGTTGGATACCTGTCCCGAAGAATTCGTCGTGGTTGTGGCACTGCCCAGTGTTCCCGCGTTCGAAGGGGACACGGTCCAATTCACCGTCTGCCCCGCCAGGGGCTGATTGGAAACGCTGTCTACTTCCGCGACGAGCGGCGCCAGCAGCGCCTGGCCGCCGGCGGCCGTCTGGTTATTCCCCGAGATGATCGTGATATTCCCGGACTCGCCCGGCGTCACATTGAAACTGATCGGCAGCGAGTTAGAGATGCCCACCGGAGGCTGCGTGATGTCCCCTCCAATATAGGCCGTCCCTACCAGCAGACTGAACTGCCCGCTGCCGGGACTGACAAATACGGGAGTGCACGTGGCGAATCCACTCGCGTCCGTCAGCGCAATGTTGACGCCGGCGCCCGGCGGCGTCGTCGCGCACCGCACGTTCACGTCGGACTCGTTATCCGGCGACCCCACCAGTGAGACCGCGACATTCGGCACGGGGTTGCCCTTGCCGTCCTGCACGTGCACCTGAAAACTCGTGGAGGAGACCGCACCCACCTGGCCGTTGACCGGAGTGCCGAAGGCGATCGACCCGAAGGATACCTGGTATGGCGAGATGTTGAACCCGGCCGTGGTCGTCGTCGGAATGAATTGCGTGAGATAGAAAGTCGTGCTGGCGTCGCCGGCCTGCGCTGTAACAGCGTACTGATTGAAGGTCTGGAAAGCATTGAGCAAAAAGTTGCCGGGCGTGAGGACGGTTTGCAGGGTGGTGCCGTCCGGACCGGTGGTCGTGGTCGGGTTCAGCAGGTTCAGATGCAGCGCGCTCCAGTTCACGGTCACGCCGCTCATCGGATTCCCTGAGGCGTCCGTGGCCTTCAACACCAGTGTCTGGAGAAACTGCGCCGCGGTGCCTGGGCAGCCTACACACGCTGCCTGCCCGTTCCCCGCGACAACGGAAAGAGTCTGAGCGGATGCCGCCTGGACCATCATCAGGCTGCACAACCCCCCTACGAATGCCGCCAATCGATATCGGTTCAAGATACCTCCTTACGCAATGTAAGAGCACAACGTTGGGTTGGGATGGACGCGGAGAGACTTGTAGTGTATCACAAAAAAAAGAGGGGAGCCGAAGCTCCCCTCTTCTCAAAGCGTGAAGCCAGGGACCTATTGGCCGAGAGCTTCAGCAGCCGGTGCACCATCGCGGCCCAGGCCGCCGTTGATCACCAGCGCCAGGTAACCCATGGCCAGGTTGCGCGCACCGAGATCGCTGATGAACGCAAAACCGTGGGCATATTGGAAGTTGCACTGGGCGATCATGTAGCCCTGGAAGCCGGCGGCCGCACTGGACACCAGCGTTGTGTAGACTGTGCCCGTGTCGATCTTGCCGGTGTTGGCCTTGGGGGTCTTGCCGGTGCCGTCATACCAGAACATGTCGCAAGCGCCCGCCTGTGCGCCCGTGCCCACCGGATCGGTCGAGGTATTTGCAATCGCGATACCTGTATCGAAGCCGTTGGTATTGGTCACGAACGGGAAGAGCAGCAGGGTCTGGCAAATGTTGATCACCAGCACGTTCTTCGCCGTCGAAGTATCCGCGAACCTCGGTATCGGCTGTGTGCTGCTCGCCGTAGTCGCGGTCGAGGTCGGAGCGAAGCTCATGTTGACCGTCGCCGTGCCCGGAGGCGGTGAGTTGGTGCCGGGGCTGGCGCTGTAGCTGGTCCACACGCCGAAGTTGAAGGTCTCTGTCGCGGCGGTGTTGGTGTTGATGACTTCCCAAACCGCCATCGCTGTCCCGTTGATCACCGGGATTTCAGCGAGCGCCGTGTTGCCGCTGTTCACGCTGTCGGTCGGATTCACCCCCGGCACGCTGCCGTTGGCATCCTGAGCGGACTCGCTGCTGACCAGAACGGCGTACGAGGTGGTGACGTTCGGGTTGGTCGGAGCGACCGTGTTGGACGAACTCGTGTTCGACGCCAGGTTGGTGACGGAGACGAACAGACGGACCCCGGCCGGAACGTTGTTGAACACGGCCTTCAATCGGCTGCCGTAATCGGCCAGGCCGGCATACACGCCGTTGAAGCTGATGCCGCCGGTCGAGGTCGAAGACGTGATCCCCGTGAACACAAAGCCGGACTCCGAGTTATAGATGGTGCCCGGAACGTTTTGGTTGATCGCGCTCAGACCAGCCTGCCCGTTGTAGTTGGTGGTCGGGGCGACGCGGGTCTTGAAGGCCGTGGCAAAGCCCTCCTGGAACTGCAGGGTTGCCACCGCCGCTCGGGTCTGGGTGTTGCACTGGTTGAAACCCGTCCCGTTGCTGCTCAGATTGCTCGAATTGGCGGCGTTGCGCACCGTCGTGTTCAGGCCCTGCTGGATAAAGCCCGCAGTCACCGAGCCGAACGGAATCGGCAGAGAGGTGTTGCCGCTGACGATGATCGACGCCTGCAAAGGAGCCGTGCCATTCGTGCTGCCGCCCAGGCCGGAGATGTTGGCGCGAACGTTCGAGATGCGGAACACACGCACCGTGCCGCTCGAGACCGGAGGCAGAATCGGAATGCCGTTAAACGTTACCTGGTTGCCACTCACCGAGCCGAAGAACACGTTGGCCGGTGCGGTGATCGAGCCCGCCGAGCCGCTGGCAACCGGCAACCCGTTTGCCGCCGTCTGCGCATAGGTGACGCACCCGCCAGGACCCGCGCCGACCGTGCTGATGTTGGCCCCGACCAGACACGCGTTCTGCGTCGCTTCCGGTCCGGAACCCGGGACCGGGACCGGAGCCAGACCCGAGCCCGGCTCGTCGACCAGCAGGATCGCTTCCGACATGCTGCCGCTCGACTGGATGATGCGGCTCGTGACGTTCGTCGCCAGGGCAATCGTGATGTTGGCGGTCGGAATTGCCGTGCCATTAGCCATCGAACTGCCGCCGCTGCACGTGATCACGATGTCGCCGATCAGGTCCGTGATGCCTTCGAAACGCAGGGCTGGCGTCACCGCCGCTTGCGCGGTGCACTGCAGCGCCCCGGTATTACCGGGGCCAGTAACCTGCGCGCTGGCCAGCCCCACGAAGAGAGCTAGCACCGCTAACGCAGTAATCCATCTGCGAAAATCTACCATTTCCTTCTCCTTGTAAATTGCAATATTGAATCGGTCGAAGTTCTCTTCCAACCTGAGCCTCTATGTCAACCCAAAAAACCGTTCAGTCACCTAGGGAACTTCTCCGTGTCGGGCGGAGAGCACATCACCGATAACCGCCAAGCCGGTCACCGGGCCTTACTGAAGATGTCTCCCTGCTGTACATGGTGTTTTTTTCATGTTCTTCTGTACACGCAGGGCTCAAACAGAAAATTGCACACTGAACCGGACGCGGTAAAGATATTCATAACCGATTGTGTCGGAAGTGTCAAGAGAAATTCTTTCCCTTCAACGCACAACACCGGCTGAGACCACCTGATCCGCCACTTCATCAAAGATGCCCGATTTAAGCATGTTCGCGCCGCCGGCGTCAACAGTTTCACACCGAACGGTCTCATTTTTTCTGTAATTGAACTGCTACAAATATCGTGTTACTCAGTTGTCCCCCCTGTTTGGGGGTAAGTCAACACCCAAGTCCGGGTGGAGCCATTGCGGGAATTACCAGATTCACCTGATATTCTCCTGTAATCCCCGGCCTCGCGCATAACTTGCGTTTCAAAATCGACTGGTTGCCTCACGGTATCCGAGGCCCCTCGCATCAACACTCAGAACCTGACCATGCGGCATCGGATCGACGGGACTATCCAGCATACCATCCTGTTCCTCAGCCGGCCTCGCGGGAGATACCCTATAGAAAAGCCGCAGCCGTCACAGGCCCGCACGGTTCCGCGAAATCGTGCTCTGCGGCACAGGCGTTTCTGGCTTCAATCCTTCAGATCGGCTTTTCGTGCTCCGCCCGATAGGGTTAAACGATCGTGGCGGCACGAGACCTGACAATCCATCGCGTCCGGCCGGTTGTGGAACGAAGAGGCCCGCCGCAGAATTTCGTCCCGCAGCCGAGCGGGCGGAGCGGCCTCCGGCTGAGACAACGCCACCTCCACCATCACTTCGTGATAGGCGCGCAGCTCTGCCGCGCACACCGCGCATCTCCGCACGTGTGACTCGAACCGGCTGGCTTCCACAGGGGCCAGTAGCTCCAGGTTGAACAAGGCTGCCTGCTCCTGGATTTCGACGGTCGCGGTCACATGCGGCATCATTCGGTCGGCTTTCCGCATTGTTGCCGTAGCTTCATCATACCCGAGCGGGTGCGGGTCTCCCCATGACTTGTTGACTGGATGACTTGTACGCAAAACACCGGCGGCTTCTTCCCGTCCCGCCCTATTCTGAGATAGATGAAACTGCCGCCTTGGCCCCTGGTGAAGCAACTCACTGCCGGCGACCCGATGGCTCTTCACCATGCCGCCGTCTCTCCTGACAGCCGCACACTCTCGCCCCGCACGCGCACCGCCGACCGGATCGTGAAGTCCGTCTGTCCTTACTGCGCCGTCGGCTGCGGCCAGGATGTCTACGTGCGGGCGGGCCGGATCATCAACATCGAGGGCGACTCCGATTCACCTGTCTCGCGCGGGTGCCTGTGTCCCAAAGGCGCCGCGACGTTCCAGCTCGTCACCGGAGCGCACCGCGTCCATTCCGTGCTGTACCGTCCGCCCGGCGGAATGGATTGGGAGACCATCCCGCTCGATCGCGCTATGGATATGGTGGCGGACCGCGTGCGGCACACCCGTGACTCCACCTGGCAGGCGGCGGACCCGGAGGGCCATCCCCTGCACCGCACCCTTGGCATCGCCCACCTGGGCGGCGCCACCCTGGACAATGAAGAGAACTACCTGATCAAGAAACTCTTCACCGCCCTGGGCATGGTCCAGATCGAAAACCAAGCCCGTATCTGACACTCCTCCACGGTCCCCGGTCTGGGGACCTCGTTCGGGAGAGGTGGAGCCACGACGTTCCAGCAGGACCTGCAAAACGCCGACTGCATCGTCATCCAGGGGTCCAACATGGCGGAGTGTCACCCGGTGGGCTTTCAGTGGGTCATGGAGGCCAGGCGCCGCGGCGCCATCCTGATTCACGTCGATCCGCGATTCACCCGCACCAGCGCCATGGCCGATATCCACGTGCCCATCCGCGCCGGCTCGGACATCGTCTTCCTGGGCGCCATCATCCACTACATCATCGCGAACGAGCGCTATTTTCGCGACTATGTCGTTCCTTACACCAACGCCTCGGCGATCGTGAACGAGGAGTTCCGCGATACCGAGGATCTCGACGGCCTGTTCAGTGGCTGGAACTCCGAAACGGCGCGTTACGATCCCGGCTCGTGGGGCTACCAGGGAGCCGATCTCGCTCCCGCCGCCGGGGCGCGCGAACAGGTTACCGGCGAGCCTCACTCCGAGCGCGGCACTGGCACCCGCGCCGAACACACCGACCCCACGCTCCAGCATCCGCGCTGCGTGTTTCAGATCCTGAAACGTCACTTCTCGCCGGTACACGCCCGAAATGGTGGAGCAGGTCTGCGGCGTTCCGCGAGATCTCTTCCTGAAGGTGGCGCGAGACTTTGTGCGACAACTCCGGCCGCGAGCGGACCTCCGCCTTCTGCTACGCCGTGGGCTGGACGCAACACACGGTGGGCGTCCAATACATCCGCGCGGCGGCCATCATCCAGCAGTTGCTGGGCAACATCGGGCGCCCCGGCGGCGGCATCCTGGCGCTGCGCGGCCACGCCTCCATTCAGGGTTCGACCGATATCCCCACGCTCTACAATCTCCTTCCCGGCTACCTGCCGATGCCCCAGGCTGCCCACGACGCCACATTCGAAAGATATGTCGCGAACCACACGTCCGCCGCGGGGTGGTGGAGCGAATTCCCGAAGTATGCGGTGTCCCTCCTGAAGGCTTACTTCGGCGGGCACGCAGCGCGCGCGAACGACTGGTGCTACGGCTATCTTCCACGCCTCACCGGCGATCACTCCCACATGACGACTTACGCCGCCATGGCCGATGGCGGTGTCAAAGGCTACTTCGTCATGGGAGAGAACCCCGTAGTAGGCTCCATGAACGGCGGCTTCCAGCGTTCCGCCATGGCCCGGCTCGACTGGCTGGTAGTGCGCGATTTCGTTGTCACCGAGACCGCCGAGTTCTGGAGACACAACGACGGCGGGCCCGCGGCCGTGCCCACCGAGGTGTTCTTTTTTCCGGCCGCCGCTCACACCGAAAAGGACGGCACCTTCACCAATACCCAGCGCCTCCTTCAGTGGCATCACAAAGCCGTTGAGCCGCCCGGCGACTGCCGCAGCGAGCTGCACTTCCTGTATCATCTCGGCCGCCGCTTGCGCGAGCTATACCGTGATTCGAATGACCCAAAGGACCGGCCGCTGCAACATCTCACCTGGGATTACCCCGTCACCGGCAAGGCCGCCGAGCCGGACGCCGAAGCGGTGTTGAAGGAGATCAACGGTTACACGGTGGCTGACGGCAGGCCGGTCGATGGCTTCACCAGCCTGGAGGACGATGGCTCCACCGCCTGCGGCTGCTGGATCTATTCCGGATGCTACCAGGACGGCCGGAACCAGCCCGCCCGCCGCAAACCGGGACACGAACAGAGCTGGGTGGCCTCCGAATGGGGATGGGCGTGGCCGAACAATCGCCGCATCCTCTACAACCGCGCATCGGCGGACCCGGACGGCAGGCCCTGGTCGGAGCGCAAGAAATACGTCTGGTGGGACGAGGCGCGGAAGCAGTGGACCGGTTTCGACACCCCGGATTTCCTCGCCGGCCGTCCACCTTCGTACCGGCCGCCGGAGGGCGCGCGCGGCATCGACCTCCTCAGCGGCATCGATCCGTTCATCATGAACGCCGATGGCAAGTCCTGGATCTTCGTCCCGCGGGGACTCCGCGACGGGCCTCTGCCTACCCACTACGAGCCCCAGGAATCGGTAATCCAAAACCCGCTCTACGGGCAGCAGGCCAACCCCGCGCGCATGGAGTGGCGGCGCGAAGGGAATCCCTATCACCGCGCCTGGGGCGATCCCGCCTATCCTTATTTACTCACCACCTATCGCCTGACGGAACACCACACGGCCGGAGGCATGTCGCGCTGGCTTTCATGGCTGTCGGAACTGCAGCCCGAGATGTTCTGCGAAGTCTCGCCCGAGCTGGCCGCCGAGACCGGCCTCACCCACGGCGGTTGGGCCACCGTCGTTACCGCGCGCAACGCCATCGAAGCCCGCGTGCTCGTAACCCGGCGGCTCAAGCCGCTGCGGATCCGCGGCCGGTGGATCCACCAGATCGGGCTGCCCTACCACTGGGGCGCCAACGGCCTGGTGCGCGGCGATTCGGCCAACGAGCTGATCTCCTTCGTCGCCGATCCGAACGTCTCCATTCAGGAGTCCAAGGCTCTCACCGGCAACATCCGGCCCGGACGCCGCGGGAGCGCGGCCCGCCATGCCTAAAGGCTTCTTCACCGACACCACCGTGTGCATCGGTTGCAAAGCCTGCGAGGTGGCGTGCAAACAGTGGAACCAGTTGCCGGACGACGGCATGTTCTTCAGCGCCATGTCGTACGACAACAGCGTGGCCCTGGGCGCTTCCACCTGGCGTCACGTGGAGTTCATCGAACGTCCCGTGCCGCTCTCCGGCCAGCTCGCGGACAACTTCTCCTGGCTGATGATGTCCGACGTGTGCAAGCACTGCCGGCGCGCCGGGTGCCTGGAAGCCTGCCCCACCGGCGCCATCATTCGCACCGATTTCGACACCGTCTACGTGCAGCCCGACGTGTGCAACGGCTGCGGCTACTGCGTGGTGGGCTGCCCCTTCGGCGTGATCGACCGCCGCGCGGAGGATGGCCGCGCCTGGAAGTGCACGCTGTGCTACGACCGGCAGAAGGACGGCCTGGAGCCCGCCTGCGCCAAGGCCTGCCCCACCGATTCCATCCTCTTCGGCGAAGTGGAGGACCTGCGCGCGCAGGCCGAACAACGCGTGCGCGATTTGCACCAACGCGGCATTCCGGAAGCCTACCTGTACGGCGCCGACGCCGCGGGCCAGCCCGGCACCGAGGGTCTGAACGCCTTCTTCCTGCTGGTGGACCGCCCCGAAGTGTACAATCTTCCGCCCGACCCGGTGGTTCCCACCCGGCGCGTGAAGGAATCCTGGGCATCCCTGGCGCTGGCATCCGTGGGATTGCTGGCAGCCGCCATCGGCGCCGTCCTGGGACACACCGAATGACGCTCGAAGCCACCTCCGAAAACGCGACAATTGTGAAGCGCATGCCGGCACGCGAGTCGCTTCCCGTCCAGCCCACCTACTACGGCCGCCCCGTGATCCAGGAGCCGGTAGTGTACAATCTTCCGCCCGACCCGGTGGTTCCCACCCGGCGCGTGAAAGAATCCTGGGCATGCCTCCCGCTGGCATCCATGGGATTGCTGGCAGCCGCCATCGGCGCCGTGCTGGGACACACCGAATGACGCTCGAAGCCACCTCCGAAAACGGGACAATTGTGGAGCACATGCCGGCACGCGAGTCGCTACCCGCCCAGCCCACCTACTACGGGCGCCCCGTGATTAAGGAGCCCGTGTGGATCTGGTCCGTTCCCGGTTATTTCTTCGTGGGCGGGCTGGCGGGCGCCGCCATGACGGTGGGCATGGCCGCGCAGCTCTTCGGCGGGCGGCGGCTGCGGCACTTCGAGGAGCGCTGCCGCTGGGTGGGGGCCATCGGCGGCGGAATCGGCACCGCGCTGCTCATCCACGACCTCGGCCGCAAAGAGCGCTTCCTGTTCATGCTGCGCGTATTCCGCCCCACGTCGCCCATGAGCGTCGGCTCCTGGGTGCTGGCCCTGGCAACCCCGCTCTCGGCCGGCTCGGCTCTGCTGACCATGTCGCGCGGTCTTCCCTGGCGGCTGGGGTATATGGCCGGGATCGGCGCCGGCATCCTGGGCATGCCCCTGGCCACCTACACCGCGGTCCTCATCTCCAACACCGCCGTGCCGCTGTGGTCCTCGTCGCGCCGCACGCTGCCCCTGCTGTTCGGCGCGTCGTCCATGGCGTCGCTGGCCTCGGTTTTCGAGCTGATGCCACTCGACCAGCGCGAGCGAGCCATCATGCACACCTTTGGGACCGTGGGCCGCGTGGCCGAACTGGCCGCTGCGGTTGCGGTCGAAAAGGAAGCCTCGCAGGTGCCTCGGGTGGCCGAGCCGTTGCAGCAGGGCGTCTCCGGCGCGCTGTGGCGGGCGGCGGCGGTGCTCACCGCTGCCAGCCTGGTGGTATCGCTCCTGCCCGGGCGCGCGCGCGCCAAACGCATGATCTCGGGCACCCTCGGAATCCTGGGCGGCGCCTGTATCCGTTTTGCGGTGTTCCACGCGGGGAAGGCCTCCGCGCGCGATCCACACGCCACTTTCCAATCGCAGGCCGGCAGTACGACTGCCATTCCCCCGGCCGGCGCGAAGCGTTGCGGCTCGGAGCCGACCCGCCCACGCCCTGGTTGTTGATCCAGCGGTGATAGATCCCGCCGCAGTCCGATGAGGTCACCGGCTCGGTCGAATCCCAGCTATCGAAGATCTGCACCTCGTAAAGCCCGTGCAGGTAGACGCCGGAATTCGATCCTTTTGCGAGCAGGAACTCCAGGTAGAGTTCCACGTCGCCGAACTTCTGGTCGGTGACCAGGTTGGTCGTTCTTCCCGCCGGTCCGTTAAGGATCGTGCCGCCGGCGGTGGCGCCCGGCACGGCGCTCAGGCGCGTGGGCCCCAGCAACCGGTCCCAGAGAATTCCGGCCGTGGTGAGCCACTCGTTGCGGCCGGCATTCAGGCCATGCCAGCCGGCGAGGTCCTTGCCGTTCAGCAGGGGCGTCCATCCATCCTCCAGGAGGTAGGGCGCATCGCCGTGCATCTCGCCGTCGTTCAGCACGGGACGGCGCTGAGCGTAAAGGCTCACCACGACGGTCAGAGCGACCGCGGCACGCCGCAGGATGGTCTTCCGCATGGCGTGTCAGAAGCTCAGCCGCAGGCTGAAGGCCAGAATGCGGGGGCTGCGCGCGCTGTTGAACGCTCCGAAATTGGTGTTGGTCTGTTTGCCCGTGGCATCGAACCGCGCGCCCGAATCGACACCCGAAAACTGCGTGTGATTGAAGGCGTTGTACGCTTCGGCGCGGAAGTCGAGCGCTCTTCCTTGTCCCAAACCAAGAGGAATCCTCTTGGCAAGCGTGACATCCCAGTTGTTGATGCCCGGTCCCCGGAGAATGCCGATGCCGGCGTTGCCGAAGCTCCCTGTCGGGGTCAGGCCAAAGGCCTCCGTCTTGAAGTTCCGCTCGAAGGTGCGTTCGCCTTTGGGCAGGTAGGGATCGGCCAGCACCGTGATGCGGGCGCTCTCACTCGACCCGGTGATATCGGCGTTGTTGGTGGTGCTCAGGCTGGGAGTGTACGTGGAGCCCGACGAGAAAGTGGTGATCCCCGAGACTCTCCATTCGTCCGTAACCGCCTTCAGCCACTTTACTCCCAGCTTGTCACTCAAGGCGGGAAGTTCATACAGGTAGTTGATGGTGAGTACGTTGGTGCGGTCGAACGAAAGCAGGCCGTAGCTCCACGCCCGCGGATTGAAGTAGGAGCTGGGGTTTGAATAACCCAAGTCTTTGGAGTAAGTGTAAGACGCTCCAAACATCGCGTGCCTGGTGAACTGCCGGCGCACGGATACCTGGATCGCGTTGTAGTTGGAATTGTTGTTGAACTCCAGCAGCGAAAGGCTGTTCCACCCCAGGTACGGCTGCAGGAAGTTGTCCGGCAGCGGTTTGCCCGGATTGGTCGGGGCGAAGTTCGCGGAGTCGAAGTGGGAGTACATCGGTATGTTGTTCAACGGACGGTACCACCACAGGTGCCGCACCTGGTTGCCCACGTAGGATGCTTCCACCACCGTGCTGAAGCCCACGCTCTGTTGAATACCGAGGCTGTAATTCATGGACAGGGGAACGTGGTAGTTCCCGAACATGAAGGTGACGTTACTCGGATTCAGGTAGCCGGCGGCGTTGGTGAACGTCGCCAGGTTCCCGTAGTAAGCGGTGGGAGTGTAAGTCAGCGGCGGGTTCCCTTGAAGTGCTTCTCCGGTCTCATTCGTATTGGGCCGGTCGGTGAAGAGTCCGCAACCGCCGCGAACGGCGGTCTTGGCATTCCCGAATACATCCCACGCGAAGCCGAACCGCGGCGAGAAGCTGGGCGTTTTGTAGGTGCTCATTCCCGAGGGATACCCGTCCTTGCCGCCCACCCGCATGCCGTTGGACGGATCGCCGGTCCCCGGCACAAAGAAACCGATCAACGCCGCGGGCACGGTGGCCCCGGTGGCCGGGTCGACTCCCACCCGTACTTTGTTGTCGAAGCCCGGGGTGTACATGCGCGGAGTATCGGCGGGGTTGTAGCGGGTGGGATCGAATCCCGCCAGGCTGGTGTTGGCATCGCGCAGCGAACTGATGTACGCGATGCGCGTGCCGATATCGAGAGTCAGCCGCCGGTTGACCCGCCAGTTGTCCTGGATGAAGCTCTCCACATTCCAGAACCAGAAATGACCCGCGGTCCGGCTGTTGGATTCCGAGTAAGTCTGGAAGTTCCCGAGCAGCGCGTTGCTGAATCCATCATTGGAGTCGTACGGATTGCTGCTGGTGGGCCCGAAATTGAAACGCCCGCGATACAGGTTGCTGCTGCCGCTCTGATTCGTGGCGAACTTGCCGGTGTGCTCGACGTAGATGCCGGCCTTGAACGTGTGGTTCCCGGCCACCTTGGTGATGTTGTCCTGGAAACTGTAAATCTGGTTCCAGTTCTCATAAGGAGTGTTCGAGAGGCCGATGGTGGGGCTGTTCACGGGCGTTCCGCCGAACTGCACGTCGGGGATCAGGCCTTCGTCCAGCCACCCCGGAGGGTAGCCCGCACGGCTCGTTTCCGGGACGCTGACTCCGTTCGCCCCGGTGAACCATTGAGGCACGTTGCCCATGGCCGAGCGCTGTATCTGATCCGGGTTCAGGATATTGTAGTAGATGTGCGAGTAACTCTGACCGTAGGTGAACTCGTTCACCAGGGTGGGGGTGAAGGTGTAGGTGACGCTGGCCGCCTGGCCCCGGCCCGGCCCTCCACAGCCGCGCGTATTGCAGCAGGTAGTTCGACCCCGTGAACCACTGGCTCCACGGCGCGTCCTGGTTCTCGGGCTCCTGGATAAGCCGGTAGTAGGCATGTAAGCGCTGGGTCGGATTCACATCGATGCGTAGGGTGTCGTTCCGCCGCGGGTACTGGCCGCTGGCCGCCACCGCGTAGTTGCGCTGGAGCCGCAGGCTCGCCACCGGATCCACATAGTTCGGAGATGGCAGGAAATTGACGATAGCCTGGCCGACCGGGTTGATCAGGCTCATCGGAATCACGTTCCCGGCGAACGCCTGGCGGGTGCTCGGATCGATGATGGGGATCAGCTTGCCGCCCGTGTCGAAGCTCTGCGAGAAATCGCCGTTGCGCTCCAGCGCGGTCGGCATGCTGCGGTACTGCGTTCCGAAGTCTCTCCGCTGCCGGGTGAATTCCTCGCCGAAAAAGAAGAACAGCTTGTCCTTATTGCGGTTGAAACCGCCGATCTTGATCGGGCCGGAGACGTTGTAGCCGGCGATATTGAACCGGTAAGGGCTCTTGCCGATGCCGCTGCGGTTATTAAAAAAGTTGTTGGCGTTGAACTGTTCATGGCGATGCGACCAGTAGGCGCCGCCGTGGAAATCGCGCGTGCCTCCGCGGGTGATGACGCTGATGGTGGCCCCCGCCTTGCGGCCGAATTCCGCCTGGTAGTTGGAGGTGAGCACCTTCACCTCGGCAATGGCATCCATGTTGCCGTTGTAGTGGACGTCGCTATTGGAGCCCGTGTCGTTGGCGGTCACACCGTCGATCGTATAGTTGATGGTGTTGTTGTTCAGGCCGTTCACGTGCATGCCGCTGAGCGTGCCGGCGTTGGACGTATTGTCGCGGTTGCGGGTGTCCACCACCCCGGGCAGGATGTCCAGGAGTCCGAAGAAGTCGCGCCCCTTGAGAGCAATCGAGCTGAGCTGGGTACCGGTGACCAGCGAAGACTTTTCGCTGCTGGCGGTCTGCAACGGAGTGGCTTCGGCCGTTACCGAAATCTCCTCCGTCAGGTTGCCCCGTTGTAGGGCTTCGAACGAGGGCATGGCTTCGCCGGTGCGGACCAAGAGGCGGGAGAGCAATTCCTGGACCCGGTCTTCCTGCGTGACGAACTCGGCGGCTCCCTGGGTGCCGTAGCCGGTGATCCCCGCCAGCGTCACCACCTGGTGCTTCGGGCTGAAAGCCGTGGAGACGGCGATCAGCCCGTAGTCGAATTTCTTGGGGGATGGGGAACCGCGGTAAACCGGAAGCTCGTTCTTCTTGGGCCGGAGGTTGTCGATCACGCCTATCCGATCGGTGTCACCGGCCGGCCCCGGCCAACCCCGCCCGGCCCCACCCGCGCCCGCCCAAGCCCACCGCGCCCGCCGCCCGCCAGCCCGCCGCGTCCGCCGCCCGCCAGCCCGCCGCGTCCGCCACAGGCCAGCCCGCCGCGCCCGCCGCCCGCCAGCCCGCCGCGTCCGCCGCCCGCCAGCCCGCCGCGTCCGCCACAGGCCAGCCCGCCGCGTCCGCCGGCCCGCCAGCCCACCGCGCCCGCCGGCCCGCCGGTCCGTCGGTCCGCCGGCCCACCCGGATCTGAAGACCCCGGAAGATCCTTCCAGACCTTTTCGGTGATACCATTCCGAGTAAAGTGGCAGATGCGATGAAAGCACCCTGGACTCCGTTGCGATGGCCGGGGGCGTGGAAAGACCCTTCGCTCCTGGGGCTGCTGAAGAGCACGGCGATCGATTACGTGGTCGTCGAAAAGGGACCTGAGTTCGAATCGGTCCGTGCACAGGCGCTCCGGGCAGGGCTCAAGATCGCAGACCCCGACGCCGCGCCCGCGGGCGTGAGCATCCTCAAGGGAGAGTGGCCTGGGGTGCACATGACACGCGGCGCCGGAGGCGGAGCCGGGGCCGGACCGACGGGCGCTCCGTGGGTGGATTCCAACGGCTGGAACATTCGCCTGTCATCGGCACTGCATCCGGAGTCCGCGATCTGGGTGGACGCGCGGCCGCCGCAGGAGAATTTCCGGTCTACTCCGGATACCTACCTGCTGGCGGTTGCGGACGCCGCGGCGCACGGCGGGCGGTGGATCATCTCGCTCGATGACGGACTGGCGGGGCGGCTGGCCGCCAACGACGCGGCGGCGCTGGCCACCTGGAAGCGCATCACCACGGCCGCGGGATTCTTCGCGGCGCATAAAGAGTGGGCGGATTACGCTCCGGTGGCGGTAGTGGGAGTGGTCTCGGATTTCTCCGGCGGAAACGAGTTTTTCAACCAGGAGCTTCTGAACCTGCTGGCGCGCGCCGGCGAGCATTTCCGGATCGTGCCCAAGGGCTCGGCGGGCGCGTCCTCGTTCGCCGGGCTGCGGGCCGTGATCTACGCGGATGCGGAGCCGCCGGCGGCGGAGCTGCGCCAACACATCCTGGCGTTTGTGGAAGGTGGCGGACTGCTGATCACGGGTCCCAAATTCGGAGCGGCGCCGGGGACGCCCGTGAAGGGCGACTCGCATCCGCGGTATGCGCTGCGCTCCGTGGGCAAAGGCAGGATCGCGATGGCCAACGTGGACCCCGACGATCCGTGGCTGATGGCCAACGATTCGGTGGTGCTGGTGAGCCACCGCTACGACCTGGTACGTTTCTGGAACGGCGGCGCCACCGGCTCCTACTTCACCGAGACCCCGGACGGGAAGAAGGCCGTCGTGCACCTGCTGTTCTACTCGAATCGCGGGCCTGACTCGGCGAGCGTGCGGGTAGCCGGCCGGTATCGCAGCGCGACAGCGACGACGGTGGATGTGCCCGTGGTCCCGAAAGTGGAAGTGCGGGTAGAGAAGGACGCGCTGGAGGTTCACCTGCCGCAGGTGAGCCAGTATGTAGCTTTGCAACTCGAGGGTTGATCCATGCTTTGCACTCAGACTCGCAGACAGTGGTTGCGCACGGCCGCGGGGGCGGCCGCCGGCGCTTACCTGGCGCGCGGCGCCACGGCGCCCACGGCGCCGGTGGCCATCGCACGTTCGAAAACCTATGACCCCGCGGAATTGCTGCCGGCCATGCAGAAGATGTTCGACCAGGTTGGCGGGCTGGGCCGCCTGGTGAAGGGCAAGACGGTTGGGGTCAAGATCAACATGACCGGAGCTACCACATACCGGCTGGGATACCTGCCGGCGGAAGACACGCACTACACGCACCCGCACGTGATCGCGGCGGCGGCGCACCTGATGACCAGAGCAGGGGCGCGACGCATCCGGATTCTGGAGTGCCCGTGGTCCACGGCGGACCCCGTGGAGGAGGTGATGCTGCGGGTCAACTGGGAGCCGCGCGACATTCTGAGCGCGGGGCCGGTGGAATTCGAGAACACCAACTACCTGGGGCAGGGGAAGCAATACGCGCGGCTGATGGTGCCATTCGGCGGCTACGTGTTTCCGGGCTTCGACCTTAACCACTCCTACCGGGACTGCGACGTGTTCGTGAGCATCGCCAAGCTGAAGGAACACGCCACGGCAGGCGTCACGCTGTCGATGAAGAACTGCTTCGGCATCACGCCGGCGACGATCTATGGGACGGGCGCCGGGATTGACGAGCCATCCATCGCGCCCAACGGCGGGCGGTCGCTGGTGCACTCCGGGTATCGCGAGCCATCGAAGAGCGCGCCCGCGGAGAAAGACCCCACGACGCCGCGGGTGGATACGTGGCGGGTGCCGCGCACGGTGGTGGACCTGGTATCGGCGCGGCCGATCCACCTGGCGATCGTGGAAGGGATCAGGACCATGACCGGCGGCGAAGGGCCCTGGATCCGCGAGAAGCTGGAGGGCGTGGCTCCGGGCGTGATCCTGGCGGGATTGAACCCGGTGACTACCGATGCGGTTTCCATGGCGGTGATGGGGTTCGACCCGATGGCGGACCGCGGGACGCCGCCCTTCGAGCGCTGCGACAGCACGCTGAAACTGGCGGAGGAGGCGGGCGTGGGCACGCGCGACCTGAAGCGCATCGAGGTGGTGGGAGCGCCGATCGCCGAGGTGCGGTTCGACTTTGCAGGGAGGCGCGCAGAGCGGCGCAAGTCGCCACTGCCACCGATGGGGACGAGAGGCTGAGACCATGACCGATCGCAGAACGTTCAGCAAGATCGCCTTCGGCGCCGCGGCGCTGGCGGCTTCGAAGAGCTCCGCCGTGGTGCACACCGTGCAGCCCGGCATCAAACTATGCGCGCAGGCGCCGGCCAAGCCGACCGACAATGACCTGCTGTTCCTGCGGCAGATCGGCGCGGAGTATGTGAGCGTGGGCTCCACGCCCGACCTGCGCACGGCCGAGGGGTTCGGGCAAATCAAGCAGCGCTACACCGAAGCCGGCATCACGGTGTGGAACATCGGAAACACCGATGTACACAACATGCCGGAAGTGACGCTCAATTTGCCGGGGCGCGATCAGAAAATCGAGGCTTACAAACAGTATCTGCGCAACCTGGGCAAGAACGGCATTTACTACACCACCTACGCGCACATGGGGAACGGCATCTGGTCCAGCGGCCGGGGCACGATCCGCGGCGCGTCGGGCCGCGAGTTCGATATGGCCAGCCCCAACAAGCAGGGGGTGTGGGCGGGCGCGGTGTTCAAAGAGCCGCTGTCGCACGGCCGGGAGTTCAGCAAGGAAGAGATCTGGGAGAACTACACCTACTTCATCCGGCAGGTGGCGCCGGTGGCGGAAGAGGCGGGGGTGCGCATCGGCATTCACCCCGACGATCCACCGGAGCCGGTGCTGGCGGGCGTGCCGCGATGCATCTTTACGAGCTTCGACGGGTACCGGCGCGCGATGGAGATTGCCAACAGCCCGAACGTGGGGATCTGCCTGTGCTGCGGCACGTGGCTGGAAGGCGGCACGAAGATCACGGGCAAAGACCCGGAGGAGATGATCCGCTACTTCGGCCCGGGGAAGATCTGGAAGATCCACTTCCGCAACGTGAGCGGGCCGCTGCCGCACTTCGTGGAGACGTTCATGGACAACGGCTACTACGACATGTACAAGATCATGAAGGCGCTGCGCGATGTGAACTTCGATGGCATCGTGATTCTGGACCACAGTCCCAGCCTGGTGGGGGGCAGCAACGCGCAGACCGCATACGGCTTCGCCTACATGCGGGCGCTGTTGAACCGGGCCAACGCCGAAGCAGGGTAGGGCTCCCGACCTGCCCGGCGAGTGGCCGGGCGGGAGGTTGGGCCGAGGCGGGCCGAGAGGGTGGGCTGAGGAGGGGCCGATTGAAAATCGGCCCGCAGGTTGGAAACCTGCCCTACTTGGAGTGTGTGGCGATTGAAATGAGCGTAGATGGAGAAATCAATGAAGAGAATTCGTACAGCCCGTCTGGCAGCGTGCGCGGCGGTTCTGCTCGCGCCGATGCTGGCCCACGCGCAGTTGTGGACCTGGACCAAGGACCAGATGCTGGACTACACGAAGGCGTGGACCGGGGAACGGTTTCCGGATGGGCGGCCGAAGGTTCCGGACGGGCTGCTGAATCGGGCCCGGGGTCTCTCGATGGAAGAGATCACGATCAACTGGACGGCGCCGGGAGCTACGGCAGCCGCCGCGGCGGCGCCCGGCGGGGCCCGCACCGGCGGGCGCGGAGGAGGGGGCGGAGGACGGGGTACTCCTTACAGCCAGTTTGAAGGCGACTGGCAGGTGCTACATCCCGGCAAGAAGATGGTGGGCCGGGCGTTCACCTGCGCGTTCATGCCGGCGCGCCCGGACCTGGACGCGGTGGTGACCGCGCATGCCCGGGAAAAGGGCGTGCAGACCATGAACAACCAGTACTGCCTCGACCAACTGCAACCCGGCGACGTGCTGGTGATCGACCTGATGGGCAAGAAGGAAGGCGGCACCATCGTGGGCGACAACCTGTTCTATTACGTCATGAAGGCCACCAAGGGGGGAGGCATGGTGGTGGACGGCGCGATCCGCGACCTGGAAGGGATTGCGGAAATGGACATGCCGGCGTACTTCCGCCATACGCATCCCAGTGCGATCAGCGGGGTGACGCTGGCGGCGGTGAACGTGCCGGTCCACATCGGCGATGTGACCGTGATGCCGGGCGACCTGGTGGTCGGAGACCGCGAAGGCGTGGCGTTCATCCCGCCGCAACTGGCGCAGGGGATTATCGACAGGGCTGATGAGACGCACGTGCACGACGAGTGGACGCGCAAGAAGTTCGACGAGGACAAATACAAGTCGAGCGAGATCTACGGCAGCCCGCGTGACCCGGCGCTGCGGCAGGAATACCAGGAGTACCTCAAGAAGCGGCTGGCGGAGATCCGCAAGGGTGGCCAGGAGTAGCCGGAACGAGGCACTCCGCAACGCGGTGGCTCAAATTGACTTATATTTAAGTCAAAAAGTCCATCGCGTGCGCTGAAAACATGAGGGTTAGCCAACCTTGGTGACTTATATATAAGTCACTTTGAAGTCACTTATTTCAGTCACTGCCCGTTTTCGCCGGGCGGAGCGCAGGACCAACCCTGCTTACAGAATGACATGGATGCTCCGGCCGGGCGGGGGGCGGAGGGGCGGCACGGCGCGGAAGTCACTGGACCGCCATTGGTTAGAGATATTTTGAAAGCCGGTGAATGGCCATTGCGGGTTGCCACAACGGGGGATGAAACACGCCCAGCTTTGGCGGCGGCGTCGGGTCTACTGACGGGCCAGATGTGCATCCCCTTGAAGTGACTGGGAGTTGCGGGAAGTGTGTTTGGAACGAGGAATGGCCCATTGCGGGTCGCCACAACGGGGGATGAAACTCGCCCAGCTTTGGCGGCGGCGTCGGGTCTACTGACGGGCCAGATGTGCATCCCCTTGAAGTGACTGGGAGTTGCGGGAAGTGTGTTTGGAACGAGGAATGGCCCATTGCGGGTCGCCACAACGGGGGATGAAACACGCCCAGCTTTGGCGGCGACGTCGGGTCTACTGACGGGCCAGATGTGCATCCCATTGAAGTGACTGGGAGTTGCGGGAAGTGTGTTTGGAACGAGGAATGGCCCATTGCGGGTCGCCACAACGGGGGACGAAACACGCCCGACTTTAGTGGGGACGTCGGGTTTGTTGACCGGCCAAATGTGCATCCCATTGAAGTGACTGGGAGTTGCGGGGAAGTGAGTTTCGAAGGAACGCCCACGGCGGGTTGCCGCAACGGGGGATGAAACTTGCTGGGTTGCCCGAAGGGTGGTGCGGCAGGGCGGCGGGCAGGGTAAGCTGGAAAGACCGTGAAATCACTTCAGAGGATAGCCGCCATCCTGCTGTTCGGCTGGATTGCCGCCGGGCAGAATCATCGCACGTGGAGCGATTATGGAGGCGCCGCGGATGCCGCACAGTACTCGGCGCTGAAGCAGGTGGACCGCTCCAACGTGCGGAAGCTGCAAAGGGTCTGGACGTATCGCACGGGCGACACGAACCGGTACGACTTCAACCCGATCGTAGTGGACGGGCGGATGTATGTGGAGGCCAGAAACAACTCGATCGTGGCGCTGGATGCCGCGACCGGCAAGGAGTTGTGGGTCCACGAGACCGGTCCGGGCAGGCTGATCACGCACCGGGGCATCAACTACTGGGAGAGCCGGGACCGCTCCGACCGGCGGCTGCTGTTTGCGCGGAACAACCAGCTACAAGCCATCGACGCGCGAACGGGAGAGTCCATCACGTCGTTCGGCAAGGACGGACAGGTGGATCTGCGGGAGGGGTTGGGACGCGATCCGCAACGGCTGAGGCTGGTGCAATCCACGACGCCGGGACGGATATTCGAGAACCTGATCATTCTCGGCTCGGCCACCAACGAGGAGTACGACTCCGCGCCGGGCGACATTCGGGCCTACGACGTGCGCACGGGGCGGCTGGCGTGGACCTTCCACACCATCCCGCACGCGGGGGAGTTCGGCTACGACACCTGGCCCAAGGACGCGTGGATGACGGTGGGGGGCGCGAACGCCTGGGGTGAGCTGTCGCTGGACGAGAAGCGCGGCATCGTCTACATTCCGACGGCGAGTCCCAAATACAATTTCTACGGGGCGAACCGCACCGGCGCGAACCTGTTCGGCGATTGCCTGCTAGCGCTGGATGCGCGCACCGGAAAACGCATCTGGCATTTTCAGATGGTGCATCACGACATCTGGGACTACGACAATCCCACGGCGCCCAAACTCCTCACTGTGCGGCACAACGGGAAAACCGTGGAGGCCGTAGCGCAGGTGACGAAGCAGGGATTCGTGTGGGTGTTCAACCGGGTGACGGGGGAGCCGCTATGGCCGTTCGAAGAACGGCGAGTGCCGCAAACCGACATGCCCGGTGAACAGACCTGGCCCACGCAACCGTTCCCGATGAAGCCGCCGCCGTTCGCCCGGCAGAGCTTCACGGAGAAGGACCTGAGCCCGTTCATCGACGATCCGGAAGAACGGGCCCGCTGGCGGGACGAGATACAAAGCGCGCGCAATGAGGGGCTGTACACGCCGCCCGGCTTGCGCAACACGATCCAGATGCCGGGCAACAACGGCGGCGCGAACTGGAGCGGCGCGGCGGTGGATCCGGCGAACGGAACATTGTACGTGGTCTCGAAAGATTTTCCGGCGATGCTGAAACTCACCCCCGCGGGAGAAGGGCGCTACAAGAGCCCGTTCGGCTTCATGGTGACGAGCACGGGGCTATCGGCGATCAAGCCGCCGTGGACGAGCCTTACGGCCTACGATCTGAACGAGGGCACGATCCGGTGGCAGATCCCGCTGGGAGAAGTTCCGGACCTGGCGGCGAAGGGGTTCAAGGACACCGGCGCACATTATCCCAAGACCGGGCCGGTGCTGACCGCCGGGGGTCTGATCTTCGCGGGGACGCGCGACCGCAAATTCCGCGCGCTGGATGCGGACACAGGCAAGGTGCTGTGGGAAGCCGAACTGGATGCGGGCATGGAAGGGATTCCGGCGGTGTACGAAATCGGGGGGCGGGAGTACGTGGCGATCTGCGCCGCGGCGCCCGTCACCACCCATTTGCACGCCAGTCCGGGGCATCCGGCGGTGCGGGAGCAGATTCCGGGAGCGTACGTGGCGTTCGCGCTGGGGAAATGATTGCTACCGGTAGGTCTTGTCGTCGAGCTTGCTGAGATCCAGGCCATCCTCGAGCACGCCGAGGGTGACAATCGCAAACGTGAAGACGGCGGTTCCGGGCTCCAGGTGGCCTCCGAAGGCGTGATCCGGATTGGCCAGCGTCATGTGCGCATGGATCTTGCCGCCGAGGATGTAGCCGTTCATAGCGATCAGGTCGGCGGGGGCGGTGGGATCCTTCACGAACATGTTTTTGGAGGGGAAGGACCGGTTGCTGACCTGGTGTACCTGGTAGCCGCGCACGGAGCCCGCGGCGGAGAGGATCACCGCGTTGCGGATCTTCTCCTGCTTCACCATCTTTTCCAGGCCGGCGAGCAGGTCGGTATCGAACTTGAAGCGCAGGATGACCACCCGCCGGAACTGCGTATCGATCGGGTACACATCAGGCACCGTATCGCTGTTCGGTTTGGTGTCATCGGCGGGCGTGCGGGCCGAGTTCACGATCTCTCTGCGGGTCTGCTGCGCCCAGAGTCCGGCAGCAGCAGCGAGTACGACCAATATCAGTTTATTCATGGTGCGAGTCCGTCACTGTAAGTGTACCGGCTGGGTGAAGGCGCCATTGCCGGCCGAATCCCAGGCGGCGAAGCGCACCCACTTTTTGCCCGCGGCATCGAACGGGATCAGGAAGCGATGGCTTCCGAACGGCGGCAGTTCCGTGGCGGAGATCACCTGGCGGCCGGTCGTGTGGCCATCGCCCCAGACGAGCTCGACGAACTCCAGGGGGAAGGTCCATTCCACCTCCGCCGCCCAGGCGCGCTTGGGGCCGGAGCCTTCCAGGCCCCAGCTCCGCAGCAGCACTTCGCCGCTGGAGACGAAGTAGTCGCCGGCGCGCAGGGCCTTGGCGATGGGCGACCAGTCGTCGTCGAAGCGGGGCACCGCAGGGAGCCTGACGTAGTTCACGATCAACTGCGGGAAGGTCTCATCGTCGGGGTACTTCATGTAGGTGTCGCCTTCGGCGATCATGTACTTGGGGCCGGCGCCCCAGTTGTTCATATCGTCCAGGAGGCCCAGGCAGCGCACCTCGCAGAGGCGCTTTTCGGACTGGTCCACGGGCAGGGACTGGTAGGAACCGCCGAGGAAGCGATCGCTCAGAAAATGCGCCTGGTCGCGCACCGCGTCGGGGTATCCGGCAGAGCCCTTGGTGCGGGGGTGCGCCTGCCACATCAGGCCGCCCTCGCGGCGGAGCATGTCCAACTCGTCGGCCGCGGAGCCGACGTGGTAGACCTTGCCGTAGGGCGGGTCGTTCTCGATGAACTGCTGTCCCGCAGCGCGGCGGTGGGACCAGTACACGGGGCGCGGCAGAAAGGTGATGTAGTGGCCGCCGAGCGTGGCATCCGGCTCCTCGCCGGGAATCAGCAGGAAGCCGCGGTCGGAGAAGCGGCGGCAGCCATCGAAGTAGACCTTCTGCTCGGCGAAGCGGAGGGGGCCGGGATCGTTGGGGTGGGAATCGGAATGGAAGTCGGCGAGGATGGCGATGTCGATGCCGAGCGCGCGGAACACCTGGAGCCAGCTCGGCTGCAGGTCGAGCGTGGCGGCGTCGGACAACTGCTCATTGAAGTGAAAATGGAAGTGGCTGACCAAGACTTTGAAGCCGGGCATCTCCTGGTAGCGGTCGTCGTGGGTGAAGGCCAGCACGGCTTCCTGGGTGGCGCGGCTATCCTCGGGGCTCAGGTAGAAATAGACCGGCATGCGCTGCCAGGTGCCGGGCGGGGCGTTGTACAGCGCGAAATTGTTGATGTCGTGCCGGGCCTCGTTCGCGCGCCGGGTCCAGACCTCGTCGGAGACGCCCCACGGGCGGAATGGCTCTTCGCGATCCGCCTGCCGCGCGCCCACGGCGAAGGAGTTCTCGCCGTCCTTGCGGTAGTAGATGTAGCCGAGATTGGTTTCGATCTCGCGCGCGAAAAAGAATTTGTGCGAGGGCGGGAGGAACGCGAGCGAGCCGCCGGCGGTTTCCACCACGCCCAGGCGATTGCGGGCCTTGACCGCGACGGGGTCGCGATTGACATCTCCGCCGAACGCATACTGTTGCCAGGCACGGGCCACGTCGCGCCAGACCAGCCTGGTACTGTCGCCGATGGTGAGACCTTTCAGCCCGGCCAGGTACTTGTAGGCAACCGAGGGCTCATCGGTTTTGGCGATGGCCTCCTGGCGCAGCAGGTTCGTACCGCGGTACACGGTGTAACGCAGGCTGCCTGAGAAGATGCCCATTTCCAGGCCGGGAAATTCCACTTCCAGGCGCGCGCCGTCGGTCTTCACGGAACAGGCGGAGGCGTGAAAGGTGGCCCAGGCGCGGCGGATCTCCTCCGGTTTGCGCGGCAGATCGAGATTGGTTTTGGGAGCGCCGGGCACCATCAGGGGAGCATCCCAGAAGGCGAACCACTTTTCGCGGTCGACGACCTCGGGCGTGAGCTGGATGCCGAGCTGGCGCAGGGGCGCCATCTGCTGCTCGGAAAGGCGCCGCTTCCCGCTGGTGACCTCGAACTCCGGCTCGAGGTTGCGCCCCAAGACGATCCAGTTGCCGGCGCCCTTGCGCGCGGCCAACTCGGTCACCACAGGCCGGCCCTCGCGCACCGAGAAGCCGGCGCGCAACTGCTGGCCGCGGGCGCCGTTCCAGGAAACTTCGAGGACGCCGTTGTGCGAGGCAGCCTGCAGACCTTCGGACGGCTGGTATTCGCGCAGATCGCAATTGAGGCTCTGGGCCCAGGCGGATCCGGCGAGGAAAGTGGCCACGATGAGAAGAGATTTCAAGACAGGCCTCCCTGTTTTGCGGGTAGTATATCGGGCGCGGGGCACTTCATCAAGAGGAGGATTTCAATCGGTTACGGACGCCTGGCCGCTGAACACCGTTCAGACGCCAGGGGTAGTACGAGCCAAGATAACCGCATAATCCTCCTTTCGGGTGTGATTCGACTGACGCTTCACTCGGACCGCAATGCCGTTGATGGATCGACGTGCATGGCGCGACGCGCTGGCGCGATCGCCGCCGCACAGGCCACGGCAGCGAGGATCACCGCCACAGCCAGGTATGTTGACTCGTCATAGGGTGACACGTCTGTGGCCTTGACGGCGAGGATGCGCATCAGCGGGAAGCTGGCGGTCACGCCTGCGGCGAGGCCCGCCAAAGCGGGAATCATCGACCTGCGGAGAACGGATGCAAAGATGGCGCGGGGCCGCGCTCCTATCGCCAGGCGGATTCCGATTTCGCGTTTCTGCTGCGCTACCGAGAAGGCAACCACACTGTACAGCCCGATCGCCGTGAGAATCAGCGCAAGGAACGCGAATCCACCCAGAATCGCTGCCGCTACTCGCTGCGGCGTAAGCGCGAGGTTCACCCGCTCCCCGGCCGTCTGGATTTCGTAAAGCGGCGCCAGCGGCGCAAGATCGCTCCACAGCTTGCGGAGCGGTTCAGCGAGCTCCGCCGGCGGGACGCTGGTGCGCACGGCGAGAAATCCGGCGGAAATGTCCGACGGGCCGGCCGGCAAGTAGAGATGCGGTTCGGGATGCTCCCAGATCGAGCCGTACTTCGTATCGCCTGCAATTCCGGTGATGATGAAGCGCGACTTGGGACGTCCGGGCGCCTCGACCATGATCGTCTGGCCGATAGGGCTCGCTACCGGCGCCAAAACTCGCGCGAGCGTGCGATTCACAATGGCCAGCGTGCCGGACTCCTCGCCGCGCGCGGTGTAGTCTTGTCCCTCGAGGACAGGAATACCCATAGTCCTGAAAAAGTCGCGGCTCACGAACTCACAAGTGGCGGAGACCGGGGCGGCCCCGGCGCCGGTTTCGACGTGCGCTTTAGGGCGGCCAGGGCTCATGATTCCGGTCGATGAAAGCGCCGCCGAGACGAAGCCAGGCATGCCCGAGAGGCGACCGAGCAAGGTCCGCTGGGTGCGCCACATCTGCTCCGCCGCGTCCTTGCCGGGCGGCGGAAGACTGAATGCCGCCGTCAATAGACGATCGCTGCGAAAGCCGAGGTCGGTGGAATATGCCTTCCAAAGCGCTCGCCCGTACAAGCCTCCGCCAACCAGCAGGATCATGGCGAAGGCGGCCTGAACAGCCACAAGTCCCCCACGAAACCATTCGTGGTGCGAGCCGGCAGCCGCGTTGCCGGAGTTCTTCAAGGACGGCATGATCTCCAGCCGCGCGGTCTGGAGGGCCGGGGCGAGTCCGAATAGCGCAATCGCCAGCACCGACAAGCCGACGCAAAACGTGAGGGCATGCGATTCGATGTGAAGATCGAGAGCGAGCGTTAAGCCGAGGGCGTTTGGAAAGTGGAGCAGCAGCCGCATGAGCCCGCCGGCGACTGCGAGCGCCGCGCCGCAGCTCAAAGCCGCCAGCACTCCGGCTTCGGTCAGGAGCTGCCGCACGATGCGCCCGCGGCCCGCGCCGATCGCAAGCCGCATGGCCATCTCGCGCCGGCGGGCGATGGCGCGCCCCAGCAGAAGGTTCGAGACGTTCGCGCAGGCGAGCAGCAGAATCAAGCCGGAGGCAATGCCAAAGCCTGTAAGGGAGGTTCGAATGTCAACGCGGTACGACGGCCAGAACTTGGAGCGGCTGAGCGGATTGACGGCGACGGTAAGGTCCCGATTGCCCGCGATGTTCGCGGCGATGGCTCGCAGCTCCGCTTGCGCGGAGGACATCGACACTCCCGGGTTCAACCTTCCGGTGAGGACGAGCCAGATTGCGGAACGGCTGTCGAAGACCCTGTCGAAACGCGGAATCACTAAGGCGGCGGCACGCAACGGAATCCAGATGCGGGGTGGAGTCACCCAGTTCAGATTCAGCCCCCTGACTCTCTTCGGCACGATCCCAATGACGGTGAACCGGATGCCCGAGATTGCGATGGGCCTGCCGATCGCGGCGGGATCGGCCTGCAGGCGCGTCCTCCACAAATCCTCCGCGATCATTGCTACAGGCGCGGCGCCCGAGACATCGTCCGTAGGACCAAACGCGCGGCCGCCGAGCGGAGGCACGCGCAACATCGCAAAATAGTTGCCACTGACCGCTTCGACGGAGATTCGCTCGGAAGCCTCGCCACCCAGTTGGACGTTCAGAGGGAATCTGACGTAGGCGGCGAGGTTCTCGAAAGAAAGTGCCTGCTGCCGGAAATCCAGGTAATCGGGATAGGAGCTGGAAAGATAAGTCGAAGTTTTGCGGTTGAAGCTGTAAATCTGCGCCAGCCGGCCGGGCTCCGGGACGTCAGGCGGCCGGAACAGGATTTCGTCGATGGCACTGAATATCGCAGTGTTCGCGCCGATGCCGAGCGCGAGAGTCACGATCGCCGCGGCTGCATAGCCGCGCGATCGCGCCAAGGTCCGCAGGGCGTACCGTGTGTCGCGCACGAGCGCGTCCATGAAGGTACGGCTGCGGCTTTCGTAAAAGCGCTCGCGTGCCGAGGTCACATTTCCGAAGGCGCGGCGGGCGAGCCGACGCGCCTCCTCCTCCGGAACGCCCTCAGCCCGAAGTCGATCGGCTTCCAGGTTCAGATGGGCCTGGAGTTCTTCCCCGAAATCGCGATCGGTGCGGCGCCGGAAAATCATGAGGCGGCCTCCGTGCCGGCGTCGAGGACGCTGCCGATGGCGCGTTCCAGTCTCCGCCGCCGGCTGGTCTTATGGGCGAGTTGTTTCCTGCCGGCCTTGGTGAGAGTGTAAAACCTGGCCTTGCGATGGTCATGGGAAGTGCCCCCATCTGCGACGATCCAGCATTTGGCTTCGCGCCTCTGAAGTGCGGGGAATAACGCTTCGTACTCTACCAGCAATTCGTCCCGGGATGTCGGCGGGATGCTGTGCGCGATGGCCTGCCCATGCTGCGGCCCGAAGAGGAAGGCGCGCAGGATCGGCAGATCGAGCGTTCCCTGCAGAAGCGTAAGGCGCTGGCCGGTTTCCCGGGTAGACATCTGACCTGAGCATATGCCTGTTCGAGAAGGCGAGTCAACTCCGAAGCGCCGAAGCCGCCAAAGCGCCGCGGACGCCCAGTACAACAGCCTGCCACTCCACTGCTTCGAGGAATACCACTGTCCGGACCGGCATCGATGGCTTCGATGGCGAATTGCCAGGAGACCTTCACATTGTGACGAACCGTTGCGCATATCGGGGAGCGTGCCTGGGCATACTTGAAAAGCGCGAGGACTTTTGCAGGCGAGCCCGCCGAGTCGACATTAGCTCAACATGAATGTGCTTGATGCGGGTCCCGCCGCAGTTGTTCGAGGGCCCGGACACTTGCTCCCCCAAATAGCGGAGAAATGGAAATGTTTCGGCGCACGCTGTCCGACAGCAGTGGTGGCGCGTCGCAAGTACCCGATCGATTGGCCAATCGCCTCACCAAAATCGCCGACGAACTTCGCAAGCTCGCCCCCAAACAGGTCATCGTAATGTGGCGAAGGTCAAACCCGATCGGGCGTCACTATTGGTATGTTATTTGACAGCAGTTCGTTCTTAGGGCTAGCCGCAAAATAAAGTTTACCGTTTTGCTATCAGAGTTCTAGCTGAGCTCACCGTGTAACCATGGCTGCAGCGTCCCAAAGCGAGATAGAATCTGCCTATGCGACGCGCACAGCCAACACGACCGAAACGCAAAACGGCTTCGAAGACGCGAAAACGGGAGGGATCGACTGGAGATTCAGCGAACTCCGGCCCAGGTGAGCGACCAACCGACGACACGGATGATCTCAACATCGTGCCCGACGAATTCATGCCGGAGTGGAATTACACTATCTTCCCTCGACACCAAAAGTAAACGTTATTTTGCGGCAAGGCCTTAACGACGTGCCAAACGCTCGGACCGGTAACATTGACCGATCGCAGGCAGCCAGGAAGGGGAGTCTTATGGACCAGGCGCAATCAGCAACCAGCGCTCTTCAGAATGAACGAATTCCCTCACTCCGTTCTCAAATGCGCGGGCAGGTCTTATCGACTAATGACGAAGGATACGATGCCGCACGTAGTATCCATAACGGCATGATCGACCGCCGGCCAGCCGTCATAGCACGCTGCCGCGGGGTCGCTGACGTGATGCGCGCGCTCGATTTTGCCCGCAGCAATGGCTTGCCTTTGTCGATACGCAGCGGGGGCCACGGCGTCACCGGGTTCGCGGTTTGCGATGGCGGCGTTCTGATCGACCTTTCGGGGATGAACGGCGTACGTGTCAATCCGATCCGCCGGACGGCGCGGGCCGAGGGCGGCACTACCTGGGGAGATTTCGATTTTGAAACGCAGGCGTTCGGGTTAGCAACCACGGGCGGTGTTGTTCGAACGACCGGGATCGCGGGGCTTACGCTCGCGGGCGGGCATGGATTGCTGGTGCGCCGGTTCGGTTTGGCTTGCGACAACCTGCTTTCCGTCGACCTGATCACTGCCGGCGGTGAACTCGTGACGGCGAGTGAAAAAGAGCACGCCGACCTCTTTTGGGCGCTGCGCGGCGGTGGCGGAAATTTCGGCATCGTCACCTCGTTCGAGTTCCGCGTCCACTCGCTCGGTCCGGTGTTGGGCGGCTTGGTACTCTATCCCATGAATCGCGCTCCCGGACTGCTCAGCACATATGACGAGTTCCTTCGCTCCGCACCCGATGAACTCGGGGCGCTGGCGGTACTCGGCACACTGCCGGACGGGACAAAGGCTGCGATTGGGCTGTACTGTTACAGCGGCGAGCCCGGGGCGGGCGAGCGGGTCCTGGATCCACTTCGGACGTTCGGACCGCCTATCGCCGACCAAGTCGCATCGATGCCATACACCGCGATTCAGAGCATCGTTGAGAACTTCAATCCGCGAGGACTTCGGAACTACTGGAAAACCGTCTACCTCGACTCGCTTCCGCCAGAAGCGATCCGGATCCTGATCGAACACTATGCGGCGGTTCCGGCGCCCCACACTCATGTGGTTGTGTACAGCCTCGGCGGCGCGGTGAGCCGGGTCCCGGAACAATCGACAGCCGTATCGAATCGCGGCGTGCGCCACGCGCTGGTCATCATCGGAATGTGGGCGAATGCGGCTGAAGATGAAAGGAACATCGGATGGGTGCGCGGCCTCTCCCAAGCCATGCGGCCGTTCGCCACCGGAGGGTTTTACCCGAATTACGACGCGGATGCTGATCCCGGCCAGGTGGTGAATGCCTTCGGGGCCGAAAAGTACGCGCGCCTGGCTGAGATCAAGGCCAAGTACGATCCCGCAAACGTCTTCTGCCTGAATCAGAACATCAAGCCAGCAGCCGCCCGGCAAAACTGAACAGGTGGAGGTAAACCAGATGACGCCAGCCATCGATTCCTGACATTGCTCGCTCCAGCCGGAAAGGCCGCAAGGCAAAGGCGCAGTCCCTGGATCGGCTATACTCGACCCGTATGCACAAACGCCACGACCGCTGTCCCGATTGCGATGAGGGTGCCTTTGTGGGCAACGGCCGATGCTCCCGGTGTCATGGTACGGGCATCAACAGCAACATCGCTTCCGATGAGCCGAAGTGCCGGTCTTGTGATGGAACCGGCGTGTGTGCGACTTGTAGTGGCGCGGGCGTCTATCCGCCGCCACAAGAAGAGAAGACCATCCAGAAGCTGTTCGAGTGATGCCCAATCGCGGCCGGTGATACCGTGATCCAGATGGATGCCCGCGTTCGCCGTTATCAGCGGGCCTCATCGGGGACCGGCCGCGTGTGCGCCTTGCGCCACAGGGGCTGCGCGTCTATGGCGAGTGCCACAAGTCTTGTCGGCGTTGCCACACTGGCGTGAATGTTCGCAGCCTGACGAGGGCATGGCGGAGGCTGGAGCACTCCCTGCCACTAGCCTCAATATCCCAGCCGCTGTACACAAACTCGATGAGGCACCCATTGTAGTCGGGACCCTGACGTGCCGTGCTTCCCGGTTTGGGCACGATTCGTTCCCGCACATCTCTGCGGCGAGATCTCCGGGCAAGGCGGATGAGAGCCTCCTTGGGATCTATTGTCTCCACCTCACGGGGTAGGTCTTTCTCAGGCACGCCCAGGAACTTAGCGAAGTTGACCCGGTCACCGAGCAGCCACGCTTCCACCTCTCTCACGGCCACCCGAAACAGGAGATTCTCGTGCCGAGGCACGGGCAGCCAATCCTGTATCAGCTCAAGCGGACACGCATACCGGGTGTCCAGGTCAGTCAACAATACAAAAGGCGTGCTGGCGGCGGCCCTATTCCATCCGTGAACCGTTTTCTTCAGATACCCATAGCCACCTCGATTGTAGGCGGTGCCGACGGCGTATCCCCGACCGACATGGGATAAGATGCGCCGCAGAACCGCCTCGCTTAGCTGATCCTCAACCGCGAGGTTGACCGGAATGATGCTCATTCAGATAAATCGAGTGTGAGTTGACCGAGGCCTGGGGGAACCGTGCGGGGCAGGGCCGCATCGGCAATACTGAGACCGCCATCGAGCATGGCGCGAACATCATCCACATCGGAGGCCAACCGGACGGTGGTCCCCTCCGGGTCGGGGACCAGCATGATGACCTCCTCACCACCAATCTCTTTTTGCGAGAGCAAGTCCCAGCTATGCGTGCTCACGAAAACCTGCCTTTTCTTTTTCCGCTGCAAGCGGAAGAAGAGAGAGGGAAGCCGGCTGACGATTCCAGAATGCAGCGACAATTCCGGCTCTTCGAGCAGCAACGGTGAATCGCCTTCGAGTAAAGACCAAAAAAGGCCGATCAGGCGTAATGTTCCATCCGAGAACTGATCTTCGCGCTGCCGACCCGCATTGGGACGCCAGTGCTCGTAAACAGCTTCGAGATGAGGGACACCAGCATCGTCTTTGGTGTCAGTAAGGTTTTTCAGTTGTGGGACAGCCTCACGCAGCGCGGCCTCGATTCTTCGCAACCGGGACTTGCGGGTCTTCTCTGGAGTCTTTGCGATCATCTCGAGAAAATTCCTGCCGTAAGGATCCTCGGCGACGCCGGGGCCCTGAAATGCCTCGGGGTGGCGTAATAGCTGGGGGACCAGGTGCAGGTACCGGATCGACTCGAAGAAGCGGGCAATTCCGCGGAAATCCGCGTTGGCGCTGATCTGTTCAAGATGCGTCTGGGTCAGACGCAACTCGTCGACTTTATCGGCTTCATCCGGCCGCTCAAGAACCGGTTGCGTACCCTTCCAAACCCGCTCATAGCGGAGCTTGGGCTGCCGTTTCCCACGAACCTGCTGCGTGATGCCGAGAGCATAACTCCAAGCCGGTTGCGAATCGTCATCGGACAATTCGATCTCGATCTCGACGTCGGGCTCACGGCGCGCCGCAAGACACCGCAGCTTCGACAGACCGCCACGTTGTGTTATCGCCTGCTGAAGCCCTCCCCCCGCTTTGGCGACATCTCTTAGAAAACGAAGCACGTCCAGAAGGTTCGACTTCCCCGATGCATTGGGGCCGATCAGGAATACCCGTTCCGCGAGGCGCACATCCACCTTGCGAAAATTGCGCCAGTTCTTAAGGGTCAGCCGCGAGACGATCATCCGGAATCCTCATTGTAAGCCGCTCAAATCGAGCTATGGAACGGCGGCAGCGCATCTCGTCGGATGCAGCCCCATTTTAAACTCTACCGTTGCAAGGACGCACTGATCTTAGCCCGATACTGCTCCGCCATCTGGAGGATCAGCGGCTCGTTCAGGGTGAGGATTTTCGCATTGCGCACAACCACGCGGCCGTTCACCATCACGTCGCGGACGTCTTCGGCTTTGAGCGCGTATACCATCTGCGAGATCGGGTCGTAGAGGGGCACGGCGTTCGGCCGATCGAGCCGGACGATGATCAGGTCGGCGCGCTTGCCGGTTTCGATGGAACCGATCTCCTTCTCCAACCCCAATGCCCGCGCGCCGCGAATGGTGGCCATGTCGAAGGCGGCGGAGGCGGGAAGAGCCCGCGGATCGAGCGTGGTGACCTTCTGCAGCTTGGCGGCAAGATCCATCTCTTCGAACATATTGAAATCGTTGTTGCTGCCGGCGGGGCCGTCGGGGCCGAGCCCGACGGCGAGATCGAGCGCGAGCATGCGAGTCACGGGAGCCACGCCGCTGGCCAGTTTCATGTTGCTCGAAGGGCAGTGCGCTACACCTGTGCCCCGCGCCTTGAGGATCGCCATATCGGCTTCGTTGACCCACACGCAGTGCGCCGCGACCGTCCGGCCGGTAAGGACGCCCAGGGTGTCGAGCACCTGGACGGGGGTCATGTGGCGCTTGGCCAGGGTATCGTCGTTCTCTTTTTTGGTTTCGGCAACGTGGATGATCAGAGGCGCGCGGTACTTGTCGGCGAGCGCGCGGGACGCCTTCAGCGTTTGGTCGGAATTGGTGTACAGCGCGTGCGGGGCCACGGCGGGCACGACCAGGGGATCGTGGGCGAAGCGGATGAGAAACTTCTCGGTGAAGCGGAGGGCAGCGGCCGGAGTCTTGTTATCGGCCACGGGGAAGCCGATGATGGTTTCGCCCAGCACGCCGCGCATCCCGGCCTCTTTGGCGGCTTCCGCCACCACGTCCTCGAAGTAGTACATGTCGGTGAAGGTGGTGGTGCCGCCGAGCAGCATCTCGAGACAGGCGAGGCGGGTGCCCCAGCGGACGAAATCGGGCGAAACGTTTTTCGCCTCGGCGGGGAAGATGTACTTCTCCAGCCAATCCTGGAGGTTCAGGTCGTCCGCGATGCCGCGGAAGAGCGACATGGGGGCGTGCGTGTGGGTGTTGATGAGGCCGGGAGCAAGGATGGCGCCGGGGCGGTCCAACCGCTGCCTGGCCTGAAAGCGCGCATCGATCGCGGCGCGGGTGCCGACGCCGAGGATGCGGTCGTTGCGGATCGCCACGGCCCCGTTTTCGATGACGCGGCGCTGGGCGTCCTGGGTGAGGACGTAGCGCGCGCTCCAGATCCAGTCGGCCGGCGTCTGCCCGCGCAACGCGAACACGCCGAGCACGGCAGCCAGAAGCAGAAACTTACAAATACGAGTCATCGAATGGCTTCGGAAAGAGGTCTTTCAACTGGTACGTTTCGGTTTTGCCGCGGGGGTTCACGAGGACGATTTCGATATCCCCGCAAAACTCCCACAGGATCTGGCGGCAGGCGCCGCAGGGCGGCGTCAGGGAGTCGGTGTCCGCCGCCACGGCGATGCGGCGGAACTTGCGGACGCCCTCGGAGATGGCTTTGAAGACGGCCACTCGTTCGGCGCAGATGGTCAGGCCGTAGGTGGCATTCTCGACGTTGCAGCCGGTGTGGATGCGGCCTTCCGCATCTTCCAGGGCGGCGCCCACGCGGAACCGGGAAAATGGCGCAAAGGCATGTTGCCGCGCGGCGAGGGCGGCGGCGGCAAGGGGACTGGTCATAGCGCCTGGGCCAATCTGGGCAGCAGGGCCTTGAGAAAGCGCGCCAGCGTTTCTCTGACGGCGAGCCCGGTTTCCAGCACTTCCTCGTGATTGATCTTCTGGGGCAGGATGCCGGCCGCCATGTTGGTCACGCACGAGATGCCCAGCACCTTCATCCCCATGTGCACCGCCGCAATCACCTCCAGGACCGTGGACATGCCGACGACATCGGCCCCGATGGCGCGCAGGAAACGAATCTCGGCGGGGGTTTCATACGACGGGCCCAGCATCGCGGCGTAGACGCCCTCGGCGATGGGGATGCTCAATTCGGCGGCCACGCGTTTGGCGATTTCACGACAACAGGTGGAATAGGCGTCCGACATGTCCGGGAAGCGCGGCCCCCTACGCTCGTCGTTGGGCCCCACCAGCGGATTCACGCCCTGGAGGTTGATGTGGTCGGAGATGAGCACCAGGCCGCCGCGCCGCAGTTCCAGGTTGATGCCGCCGGCGGCGTTGGTAAACACCATGGCCGCCGCCCCCAGGGACCGCAGCACGCGAACGGGGAAGACCACCTGGGCGGGCGTGTAGCCCTCGTAGAGGTGCGCCCGGCCGGCGAGCACCGCGAGGTGCAAGGATCCCAGGCTGCCGACGACCAGGGTGCCGGCGTGGCCCACCGCCGTGGAGCAGGGCCAGCCGGGGATTTCCGCGTATGGTATCTCAACCCGCCCGGCAAGCTCGGCGGCGAAGGCACCGAGGCCGCTGCCCAGGACGACGCCGATCTCCGGCCGGAGATGAGTGCGGCTTTCGATCAGACTCCGGGCTTCCTGGATCACAGCAACATACCAGCGATACAGGCCGACATGAAATTGGCCATGGTGCCGGCGGCGACAGCACGCAGGCCGAGCCGGGCGAGGTCGGACTTGCGGTTGGGCGCGAGGGCTCCGATGCCGCCGATCTGAATGGCGATGGAACTGAAATTGGCGAAGCCGCAGAGGGCGTAAGTGGCGATCACGAAGGAACGGGGATCGAGCGAGGCTTTCAGCGGCCCGAGCTTCAGAAAGGCGACAAACTCGTTCAAGACCAGCCGTGTGCCGAGGAGGTTGCCAATGGTGGAAGCGTCCTTCCACGGCACGCCCATGACCCATGCCACGGGCGCGAAGACCACGCCAAACACGGATTCGAGCGACTGGGGCAGCCATCCCATATGGGGCAGGGCGTGCAGCCAGCCGAGGATGCTGTTGCACATGGCGATGAGGGCGAGGAAGGCAATCAGCATGCCGGCCACGTTGAGGGCCAGGTGCAGGCCGTCGCCGGCTCCCTGGGCGGCGGCGTCGATCACGTTGACGGCGGTCTTCTCGACCTTGATATCGACCTGGCCCGCGGTAGCCGGTTTTTCGGTCTCGGGGATGAAGACCTTGGCCAGCATGATGGTGGCTGGAGCGGTCATGATGACCGCGGTGAGAAGGTGCTTGATATCGACGCCGGCGATCTTCACGTATGCCGCCATGACGGAGCCCGACACATGCGCCATGCCGCTGGCCATGATGGTGAACAGCTCGGACTCGGTGAGGCCGGCCAGGAAGGGACGGATGGTGAGGGGCGCTTCGGTCTGGCCCATGAAGATGCTGGCCGCCACGTTGAGCGATTCGGCGCCGCTGACGCCCATGAGCTTTTGCATCCCGATGGCCATGCCGCGCACAACGACCTGCATCACGCCGAGGTAGTAAAGAATCGCGAAAAACGACGCGATAAAGATGATGATGGGCAGGACCTGGAAGGCAAAGATCACGCCGAAGGGGCCGCCGCTTTTGCCCAACTGGTCGCCGAAAACGAAGGAGCTGCCGGCTTCGGTGTAGCCGAGCATGGCGTTCACGCCCCTGCCGATGGCCTGAAAAACTCTGCCGAAATCGGTCTTGAGGACCAGTACGGCGAACGCGAACTGGAGGCCCATCCCCCAGGCGATGATGCGCAGCTTGATGGCCCGCTTGTGACTGGAAAACAACCAGGCAGCGGCCATGATGACAACCAGGCCCAGGAGTCCCGTGAACCGGCCCATTACCCCACGACTTCCAGGATCAGTTCCCGCTCATCGGGCTTTTGGGCGGAGATGCGGAAGGCATCCTCGACCATCTCGGCGGCGTCGTCAACACGGTCTTCCTTGGTGAAGTAAAGGCGGCAGAGCACGGAGCCGGCATCCACCTTCTCACCGATCTTGACTTCGAGGATGATACCCACGGCGGGATCGATCGTGTCTTCTTTTTTGTCGCGCCCCGCGCCGATCATGTTGGAGGCCAGGCCGATGTCCTCGGCGTCGATGGAGGTGACGTAGCCGCCGCGCGGGGAAGTGACCTCGCGCATGCCGGTGGCGTTGGGAAGGAGCTCGAACTTGTCGAGCGCCTGGGCGTTGCCGCCCTGCGCTGTTACGACCTGTTTGAACTTCTTGTATCCGGAGAGATCGACCAGATGCTGTTCCGCCATGCGGCGGGCTTCATCCAGGGAGGCGGCCTTTTTGCCGAGGTAGATCATGCGCGCGGCAAGTTCAATGGAGAGTTTGGTGAGATCGGCGGGGCCGGCGTTTTGCAGAGTCTGGGAGGCCTCCATCACTTCGAGCGCGTTGCCGACCGCAAATCCCAGCGGCTGGCTCATGTCGGTAATGAGCGCCTGGACCTTCTTATCCATGCGACGTCCGATGCCGACCATGGCCTGGGCGAGGCGACGCGCATCCACCTGCTTTTTCATGAAGGCGCCGCTTCCCACCTTGACATCCAGCACGAGGGCATCGACGCCCTCGGCGAGTTTCTTCGACATGATCGACGAGGAGATCAGGGGAATGGACTCGACGGTGGCGGTGACATCGCGGAGAGCGTAAAGCTTGCGGTCGGCGGGGGCGAGGCGGTCGGTTTGGCCGATGAAGCAGAGGCCGAGCTCCGCAAGCTGTTTTTCAAACTCCGCCGCGGTGAGATCGGTGCGGAATCCGGGGATGGACTCGAGCTTGTCGAGTGTGCCGCCGGTGTGGCCCAGGGCGCGGCCCGACATCATGGGCACGACGACGCCGGCGGCCGCGGCCAGCGGCGCCACGATCAGGCTGGTTTTGTCGCCCACTCCGCCGGTCGAGTGCTTGTCCACCTTCACTCCGGGTACGGCCGACAGGTTCACGGTGTCGCCCGAGCGCAACATGCATTCGGTGAGCCGGCTGACCTCCCGGTCGGACATTCCGGAGAAAAAAACGGCCATGAGAAACGCGGAGATCTGATAGTCGGGGATGGTGCCGCCGGTGTACCCATCGATCAGGTACTCGATTTCTTCGGGGGCAAGTTCTTCCCCGTCGCGCTTCCGCTGAATCAAGTCAACTGTACGCATTATGAGACACTTAGGCTACCATCCCAGGGGGTGCAAAGTAAAGGAAGGGTTTGACGGGGGGTATGCTCATGCCGGCCGTGCCAGCCGGGAGGTTGGATAGATCCACCGCTCTATATCCAGGCAAGCGACTAGGTGAACTTTCACTATAAAGCAATCGGCTGGCAGGCCGATAGATGATTTGGACGCCGGGAAAAGGCGCCTCGAATTGCTGGCGCGTCACCGCCGACAAGTGGGAAGGATTTGGAGCAAGCTGATGAGTTTTTATGTTAAATCGATGATGCCTGGACTGGCGGTGTTGGCTTTAGCCGCGACGTGTCTGGGTCAAACCGCGGAGGTCAAGGCGAAAGTGACCAATAAGGTTGCCCGGCTCAAGAGCTGGAGCACCGATCCGACGATCGTCGCGGCGGTCAAGGCTGCGAACGCCAACCCCCCGGAAGAGGCCAAGGGCATGACCAACGAGCGTTGGAGCAAACTGACGGTTCTGGATCCCGTGGTCCGGTCGTTCAGCCGCAACCCATTGGCGCAGTATCTGAAAACCAAGCGCGACGACCAGATCTCGGAGTGCTTCGTTTCCACGGCGGCGGGAACCAAAGTGGCATTCCTCTCGAAGACCACGAGCTGGTCGCACGCGGAAAAAGATAAACACAAAGTGCCGATGACCGGAAAGGTGTGGACGGGCCCCGCCGAGGTCGACGAATCCACGGGCGAACTCCAGGTGCAGGTTGGACTACCGGTGCTCGACGGGAGCAAACCGATCGGCTCCATCGTCATAGGTCTGAGTGTAGCCAAGCTGAATTAGAGGTCACTTGTGAAACAAGACAGCGGAGGTATGAGCGTTGGACAGCGCCTCGGACTGATCGTGGGGGTATTCACGTTGGTTGCGGTCGGGGGCGCTGGAACGATTTACCTGGTCACACACGCCAGCTTCGTGAAAATGCAACGGGCGTTCGAAGACGGCGACCGTGTCACGACGCAGCTATTCGACCTGGTCCAGGGGGTCACCAGGGTGGCTCTGACCGGTCAGAAACTGGTACGTGAGAAAGATCCTGACGCGATCGAGAAGTTGATCAATGACGGCGAAGCGGTGACCAAGGGGGTGCGGCAGCAGGTTGCCGGACTGGGCGCGGCGGGAACGGAGATCGCGGCGGCGCTCGATGCGCTGGGAGGCGCGAACGACACAAGCAAGCAGCAGCTCCTCCTGGGAGACTTCGCGCTGGCCCAACGAACCCTGCTGGAACAGGCGAATCCCGCCTTCGAACGCCTGGTGGCAGCGGTCCGTACATACCAGGAGACTGCCAGCGCCAGCGACCGGGCTGCTCTTTCGGAAGTAACAGACAGCGCCCGCGGGCGGCAGCTCTTGGTGTTGATGATCGGCAGCCCGGTAATTCTGGCCGCTCTCGGTTTTGGATGGCTCGTAGTCAGACAGGTGAGCGGCACCCTCCGGCGCACGGCGGCGGACCTGCGGTCGGCGGCGGAGCAGGCAACCATGGCATCGAGCCAGATCGCCGCTGCCAGCCAGGCGCAGGCACAAGGTGCGTCCGAGCAGGCGGCGGCACTCGAGGAGACTTCCTCAGCCGGCGCCCAGATTCACTCGGCGGCTGCCAGGCACGGCCAGAACTCGCAGACAGCGGCCGCGCTCGCGGATCGATCCAAGGGGAAGTTCCAGGAAGCGGAACAGGCCCTGACGGGGATGGTGACGGCCATCGCAGAGATTCACGGCGCCACTCTAGGCGTCTCGAAGATCATGAAGGTAGTGGACGAGATTGCCTTCCAGACCAACATCCTGGCCCTCAACGCGGCTGTGGAAGCGGCCCGGGCGGGTGAGGCGGGAGCGGGGTTTTCCGTGGTGGCCGACGAGGTGCGGGCGCTTGCGATGCGTTGTGCCCAGGCCGCGCAGGAGACGCAGGGCCTGATGTCGCAAGCCACCACCAAGTCCGCCGATGGAAGGGCCAAAGTGACGCACGTGTCGGAGATCATCCAGAGTCTCGGCAAGAACGCCGCCGAGATCGCGACGTTGATCGAGGGGGTGGATCAGGGCAGCCGGGAACAGGAGCGCGGCATGGCGCAGATTTCCAGAGCGATCACGGAAATGGAACGAGTCACCCAGACCTCGGCCGCCAGCGCCGAACAGAGTGCTGCGGCGGCCGCCCAATTGAATCAGCAGGCGCGGGTCCTGAGAGATGCCATAGACCGGCTGGGCGCACTGGTCGGACAGCGAGCGGATCGGGCGCAACGGTCCTGAGACGCGGGCAACTGCTACGATAGAGACGATGACCGCCAACCAGCCCGGGCAGGCTCCCAAGCTGCCCATCGCCGGTGTAAAGAACCTGATCGCAGTGGGCTCGGGAAAAGGAGGCGTGGGCAAGACCACGGTCGCGGTCAACCTGGCGGTGGGGTTGGCCAAGCTGGGCTACAAAGCCGGCCTCATGGATGCCGACGTCTACGGTCCGAATGTGCCGCTCATGATGGGCATCAACCGCACCCCCATGGCGTACGGCGAGCGCATCCAGCCTCTCGATCAGTTCGGCGTGAAGCTGATGTCCATGGGTTTCCTGAACCCCGGCGACAAGCCGCTGGTCTGGCGCGGGCCGATGCTGCACAGCGTGATCCAGCAGTTCCTGCGCGGCGTGGACTGGGGGGATCTGGATTTCCTGATCATCGATCTGCCGCCGGGTACCGGCGACGTCCAACTTTCCCTGATCCAGACCGCGCCCATCAATGGCGCCATCGTGGTGACCACGCCCTCCGATGTTTCGCTGGAGGACGCCCGCAAGGCGGTGTTCATGTTCCACCAGGTGAAGGTGCCGATCCTGGGCATGGTGGAGAACATGAGCTACCTGTCCTGCCCGCACTGTCACGAGCGCATCGACGTATTCAGCCACGGGGGCGGACGGCGGACGGCGGAACAGATGCAGGTGCACTTTCTGGCCGAACTCCCGCTCGATCCGCAGGTACGCATCGGCGGCGACAGCGGGAATCCGATCGTATTGCGGAAGGGCGAGGGCGAGCCGTTCCTGGAGATGGCACGCAACACGGTAGCGCGCGTTCAGGAGGCCGGTCAGGACCAGGGCCCGAGCTGGGAGATCAGCGAATAGCGTGACGGCCAGGATGGCGCGCGCCGCTCTCGCGTTGCCGTTCCTGCTCTACTTCCTGTTTCCGACCCGGAACTACTACTGGGACGGGCTGGCGTTCGCCATCAATGTGGAGAGATTCGCTCCGCTGCGCGACACGCTGCATCCCAATCACCTGGTCTACACGCTGGGCGTGCTGTGGTTGTATCGCGCGGCACTGGCCGTGGGGGTTCACATCCGCGCGTTGTTCCTGATGCAGGGGCTGAACCGCTTGCTGGCGTGCGCGGCCGTGGTGCTGGTCTATCGCGCGCTCCGGCGGCGGAGCCTGTCGGCGGAATCCGCGGTGGCAGGCGCGCTGATATTCGGCATCGGCGCCACCTGGTGGAAGTTCGCAACCGACGCCAACGCTTACATACCATCCCTCCTGCTGGTGCTCTGGGCGAACGACCTGGTCGAGGAGAAGCGCTCTCTGGTGTGGGCGGGGCTGGCGCACGGCGCAGCCATGCTCTTTCATGAACTCGCCATCTTCTACCTGCCGGTAGTGTGGCTGCGCCGGAGAGACTGGAGGGAACGGATCCGCTACAGTGCCTCCGCGTTGGGGCCGGTGGCGATGGCCTATGTGCTGGCGTATCGCGCGGTGTTCGGGCGATTGGACCTGGCGGGGTTGGCCGGCTGGATCGTCGCCTACACACCGGACGCGGGCTTTTCGTTCAACCCCCTGCACAACCTCGCGCTGAGCGCGTCCGGGACGTTACGCCTGTTCGCGGGGGGCAAGATCGGCCAGGCGGCGGGAGGACCGGTGACGGCCGCCGGAGCAGCGATTTTCGTGGGCGTACTCGCGGTGCTGGCATGGCGGAACGGGCGACCGCGTTTCTCGCGTCCGCCGGCCGACCTCATGCTGTGGATTGCGCTGTACGCCGCGTTCCTGTTTTTCTGGATGCCGCAGAATACGTTCTACCGGCTGTTCTACGCCGCGCCGCTGGTCCTGCTGTTGGGCGTCTCGGCGCAACGCGTCCCGCTGCTGGCTGCCGCGGCGCTGTTTCTCTGGAACGGCGTTTTCCTGATTTATCCGCAGTCGCGGGTGGAGAGCAACGCGCCGCTGAGCTTCGCGCTGGCCCAACGCCCGCATTGGCCGCCGGGAACGCCGATCGTATTCCACCGCTTCCACCCGGACCTGTGGACCATCAGCTATTTCAACCCGCAGGTATCCTGGATCGGGCTGGGCAAGCTGGATTTCAACGCCCTGGAGCAGGGCCTGGCGTGGGCCCGCGAACAGCGGCAGCCATTGTGGCTGGAAGCCACGGCCTACGAGTTCCTGTCGGGCAGCGCCGAAGGCCGCCAATGGATCGAACGGCACAGAGATGCCGCAGCGCCCCTCGTGTGGGCGGATGCCAAACACGAATTCCGCTTCTATCCCATGAGGTGACGCACCACGCGGACTGGCGGGCCGGGAGTGGGACACACCTCGTGTTATCCCACCACGGGGGGTGCTATCCCACCACTGGGGCTTCGCGCTCCACTTTCGGGCGACGGCCTCGCCAGCGCTGCACCGTTTCCTGCGCGGCGGACATGTAGATATAGACGACCGGGGTGAGGTAGAGGGTCACCAGTTGGGAGAACAGGAGACCGCCGACCACGACCAGCCCGAGCGGCTGCCGCGCCTCGCCGCCGGCGCCATAACCCAACGCGATGGGCACGGCGCCCAGAAGGGCGGCCATGGTGGTCATCATGATGGGACGGAACCGGATCAGGCAGCCTTCGTAGATCGCCTTCTCCGGGCTGAGGCCTTGTTGCCGCTCGGCCTCCAGGGCGAAGTCGATCTGCATGATGGCGTTCTTCTCCACGATGCCGATCAGCATGATCAGGCCTACGAACGCGTAGATGTTGAGATCGATGTGGAAGAGGTAGAGGGTCACCAGCGCGCCGAAGCCCGCCGAGGGCAAGCCGGAGAGGATCGTAATGGGGTGGATATAACTCTCGTACAGGATTCCCAGCACGATGTACACCACCGCGATGGCGATAATCAACAACACCCAGAGGTTGCCCAGCGAACTTTGAAACGCCTTAGCCGCGCCCTGGAACTGGGTGCTGATGGTGGCGGGCAGGCTCGCATCGGCGACCTCCTGGATGTTGGACACCACTTCGCCCAGCGCAGCGCCCGGCTGGAGATTGAACGAGATGGTGGCGGAGGGCAGTTGGCCGTAATGGTTGATGGTCTGGGGGCCGGTTTCGCTCACGATCCGAGCCAGGGTATCCAGGGGGACCAGGCGGCCGTTGGCGTTCTTGAAATACAGCAAGGAAAGCGCGCGCGGATCGGCCTGGTACTGCGGCATGAGCTCGAGCAGCACCTTGTATTCGTTCACCGAGCCGTAAATGGTCGAGACCCAGCGCGGCCCGTAGGCATCGTACAGCGCGTTCTCGATCAAGTTGGCGTTGATCTGCATGGCGGCGGCCTTATCGCGATCGATGGTCACGTTGACCTGCGGGGTGGTCACCGCCACGTCGCTCGAGACGTCGTCGACCCCCTGCAAAGCCGCGATCCGCTTCTCCATGTCGGCGGCGGCGGTGTACAGCTCGCTCTTATCCGGCGACTGCATGGAGAACTGGTAGAGGCTCTTGGTTACCTTGCCGCCGATGCGGATGGTGGGCGGGTTCTGGAGATAGATCTTCATTCCGGCGAACGCGCTCAATTTCGGGCGCAGACTCTGGATGACCTGGTCCACGTTCATGGTCCGCCGGTTGCGGGGCTTCAGGTGTACCACGAGTTCGCCGTAGTTCGGCCCGCCGAGATTGGAGGCAGTGGTTCCGCCCACGCTGGCCATGAGCGCATCGACGTTGGGGTCCTGCGAGACCGCTTCGGCGATCTTCTTCTCGTATTCGACCATCTGGTAGTACGAAGTGCCCTGGGCGGCTTCGGTGTATACCTGCAACTGGTCGGTGTCCTGGTCCGGGATGAAGCCCTTGGGGATGCTGACGAACATGGACAGGGTGGCTGCCAGCACGAGGCCCGACACCGCCATGGTGGCGGGACGGTGGCGCAGGGCCACCTGGAGCGTGCGGTCGTAGACCCGCAGCATCCACTGGAAGAATCCTTCCGTGGCGCGGTAGAACCAGTTGCGTCTGCCCTCGTGAACCGAGCGGAGGAAGCGGCTGCAAAGCATGGGGGTGAGGGTGACCGAGACCACGCCCGAAATCAGAATGGCCACGCAGATGGTAACCGCGAATTCCTTGAAGAGGCGTCCCAGCACACCGCCCATGAACAGGACGGGGATGAACACGGCCGCCAGAGAGAGGGTCATGGAGACGATGGTGAACCCGATTTCGCCCGAGCCCTTCAGCGCCGCGGCCAGGGGGCGCTCGCCGTTTTCGATGTGCCGGACGATGTTCTCCAGCATCACGATGGCGTCATCCACAACGAACCCTACCGATAGGATGAGGGCCATCATGGAGAGATTGTCCAGGCTGAAATCGAGCAGGTACATCACGGCGAACGTGCCGATGATCGAGAACGGCAGGGCCAGCGAGGGAATGATGGTGGCTGAGAAATTCCGCAAAAAAAGGAAGATCACCATCACTACCAGCCCCAGCGTCAGCACCATAGTGAATTCGACGTCCTTGTACGACTCGCGGATGGTGTCCGAGCGGTCGTACAGAATGTCCATGTGGACGGACGGGGGCAGCTCGTTGCGGAATATGGGAAGCAGGCCCTTCACGCCGTCGGTCACCGCAATGGTGTTGGTACCGGGCTGGCGCTGGATGGCGAGAATGATGGCGCGGCTGTTGCTTTTGCGGGTGTAAAACCAGGAAGCGGTCTTGTCGTCCTCGACGCTGTCGATGACCTGGCCCAGCTCTTCCAGGCGCACGGGCGACCCGCGGCGGTAGGCTACGACCAGGGGCCGGTACTGATCGGCGCTGGTCAACTGACCGCTGGCCTGGAGGGTAAATGCGCGCTGGGGCCCGATAATGGCGCCGGTCGGCAGGTTGACGTTCCAGTTCTTGAGGGCGGTTTCGATCTCGTTAATGCCGATCTGGCGCGCCGCCATGGCGTGGGGATCCATTTGCACGTGGACGGCATACTTCTGGGCGCCCAACACCTGCACCTGGGCCACACCCGAGATCATGGAAATCCGCTGTGCGATGCGCGTCTCGGCGTACTCGTCCAGGGTCCAGAGCGGGAGCGTGGGGGAGGTCAGGGCAAGATACAGCACGGGTTGATCGGCGGGATTGACCTTAGTGAAAGTGGGCGGGGTGGGCATGCCTTGCGGGAGCATGCGCGAGGACTGGGTAATGGCGGCCTGCACGTCCACGGCGGCGCCATCGAGCTTGCGAGCCAGGTCGAATTCGAGGGTGATCTGGGTGTTGCCGAGCGAGTTCGTGGAGGTCATCGAACTCAGGCCGGCAATCATGGAAAACTGGTTTTCGAGCGGGGTGGCCACAGCAGCCGCCATCGTTTCGGGGCTGGCGCCAGGCAGGCTGGCGGTCACCAGCAGAGTGGGAAGGTCCACGTTGGGGAGATCGCTGACCGCCAGGGCCCGGTAGGCTACGGTTCCAAACAGGGCAATGGCCGCCATCAGCAGGCTGGTGGCAATGGGCCTCTCGATGAAGGTCTGGGAGATGTTCATCCGTCAGTCTCCGGCCTGCATGACGGGGGCAAGCTGTTTTCGCGGTTTATGCGCCGCCCGCCAACGTTCGACGATGGCCGCCATATACGTATACACCACCGGGGTCAGGTAGAGAGTCATCAACTGCGAAAACGCGAGCCCGCCGACTACGGCCATACCGAGGGGGCGCCGCGATTCGCCGCCGGCGCCGTAGCCGAGCGCGATGGGCAGACCGCCAAGCAGGGCCGCCATGGTGGTCATCATGATCGGCCGGAACCGGATGAGGCAGCCTTCATACACCGCGTCGCGCGGAGATTTACCCTCTTTGCGCTCGGCCTCCAGGGCAAAATCGATCTGCATGATGGCATTCTTCTTCACGATGCCGATCAGCATGATCAATCCCACGAAGGCATAGATGCTCAACTCGATCTTGAACAACAGCAGGGTGAGCAGAGCGCCGAACCCGGCGGAGGGCAGACCGGACAAGATCGTCAGGGGATGCACATAGCTTTCATACAGCACGCCCAGCACGATGTAGACCACCAGAATCGCCACCGTCAGCAGAATGCCCATGTTCTTGAGCGAATCCTGAAACACCTTGGCCGTGCCCTGGAAGCTCCCGGTGATGGTGGCCGGCAGGTTGGCCTTGGCCACCTGTTCGATCTCGTCGGTGGCCTGTCCGAGAGACACGCCGGGCTTGAGCGCGAACGACAGGGTGACGGAGGGCAACTGGCCCGAATGCGGGATGGTCTCGGGCCCGGCGTTGGTCGTGAGGTCCGCCACGGCGTTGAGCGGCACGAGCTCACCGGAGTCGGATTTCAGATAGATCATGGACAGGCCGTCGGTGAACTTCTGAAAGTCCGGCAGCATTTCGAGGAGCACGCGGTACTGGTTGGTGGGCGCGTAGATGGTCGAGGCGAGGCGCGGGCCAAACGCGTCGTAGAGCGTGTTGGCGATGCTCATCCAGTTCAGGTTGAGGGCGGCGGCGCGGTCCCGGTCGAGGGTGATGTTCACGCGCGGCGTCTTGATCTGGAGATCGCTCGACACGTCCAGGAGGCCGGGGAGCCTGGCCATGAGGCGCTCGAGCTTCGGCGCTTCCGCATACAACTCCTGGGTATCCGGGCCGTAGAGAGTGAAATCGTATCCGCTCTTGGACATGCGCCCGCCGATGCGGATCGCCTGCGGCACGGTCATGAACACGCGCAGCCCGGGGAAGTTGGAGACCTTCGGGCGCAAGCGGTTGATGATTTCGGTCACGGAAAGCTCGCGTTGGCGGCGAGGCTTGAGATTGATCATGAAACGACCGGTGCTGGATGCGCCGGAATAGCCGCCCATTCCGCCGGTGCTGGAATAAAATGTGTCAATATTGGGATCCTGGATCAAGATCTTGGCGACCATTTCCTGGTATTTCAACATCTTGTAGTACGAGGTGCCCTGGGCCGCCTCGGTCTGGACGCTGAAGTTGTCATTGTCCGTATCCGGGATGAAGCCCTTGGGCACGGCGGTATAGAGATAGCCCGTTACTCCGAGGACCGCCACGAACATGCCGAGCATCACCGGGCGGTGTCCGAGCACCCAATGCAGGGAGACCGCATACGTGTGCAACATGCCGTTGAACACCCACTCCAGGCCGCGGTACAAGACCCCGTGGCGGCCGTGGTTGAGCGGCCTCAGGAAGCGGCTGCACAACATGGGGGTCAGGCTGATCGAGACCATTCCCGAAATGAGGATGGCGGTGCAGATAGTCACGGCGAATTCGCGGAACAGGCGGCCCAGGATGCCGGACATGAACAGAATCGGGATAAAGACCGCGGCCAGCGACAGGGTCATGGAGACGATGGTGAACCCGATCTCCCGCGAACCGGAGAGCGCCGCCTGGAGGGGGCGTTCGCCTCGCTCGATGTGACGCACGATATTCTCCAGCATCACGATGGCGTCGTCGACGACGAAGCCGATCGAGAGGATGAGGGCCATGAGCGAGATGTTGTTCATGCTGAAGTTCAGCACGTACATCACGGAGAAGGTGCCTACGATGGAGAAAGGCAGCGCCATGGCCGGAATCATGGTGGCCGAAAGGTTGCGCAAGAAAAGGAAAATCACCAGGATGACGAGGGTCAGGGTGGCCATCATGGTGAACTGAATATCCTGAAACGCCTCGCGGATATTCTTGGAACGGTCGCCGCGGATGCTCAGGTGCACGGACGGAGGCAACTCGGACTCGAACAGGGGGAACAGGCGCTTGACCGCGTCGGTGACATCAATAGTATTGCTGCCGGGCTGGCGGAAGACCGCCAGGCTGACTCCGCGGGTGCCGTCCTGGCCGTACTCGCCGCCGTAGATCTTGGAGAAATTCTTATCGTCCTCGATGCTGTCCAACACGTGCGCCACTTCGTCCAGGCGCACGGGCGCGCCGTTGCGGTAGGTCACGATCAGCGGCTTGTAGTCGGCGGCCTTCATGAGCTGGCCGTTGGCGGTGATGTTGTAGGAACGCTTGGGTCCGAACAGGGTGCCGGTAGGAATGTTGACGTTCCAGTTCCGCAGGGCCGCGTCGACCTCGTTGAGGCCGATTCCGCGAGAGGCCAGGATGTTCGGATCGACCTGCACGCGGACCGCGTACTTGGTGGAACCGAAGACCTGCACCTGGGCGACGCCATCAATCATGGAAATCCGCTGGCCCACCATGGTTTCGGCGTACTCGTCGAGGTCCGAGAGCCGCATGGTCGGAGAGGTGACGAAAAAGTGAATGATCGGCGAGTCGCCGGGATTCATCTTGCGAAACGACGGGGGCGTCGGCATGCCGGGGGGGAGGAGCGGCATGGCCTCGGCGATAGCGGTCTCCACATCCACGGTGGCGCCGTCGATGTCGCGGCTGAGGTCGAATTGCAGGGTAATGTTGCTGGATCCCTGACGGCTGCTGGAGGTCATCGAATCCAGGCCGGCGATGGTGGTGAACTGGCGTTCGAGCGGTGTCGCCACGGCGGAGGCCATGGTGTCGGGATTAGCGCCGGGGAGACTGGCGCTGACGTTGATGGTGGGATAGTCGACTTGGGGGAGATCGCTCACCGGCAGAGCGCGGTAGGCGATGACACCAAAGAGTGCGATGGCGGCCATCAGCAGGCTCGTCGCGATCGGCCGACGGATAAAAGTTTCGGATATGTTCATGCCGAGCCCCCCTTGTAGCCGCGCCGTTTGGGCGCCACGCCGGTACGGTTGCCGGGAAACAGATGGTTACGATTGGGGCGTCTGCCCCTGATCTTTGCCGTTTCTGCCGCCACTGCCGTCCCGTGTCTCACCGCCGCCACCTTCTCTGCCGCCGCCTCTCGGGCCGCCCCGGCCGCCACGCACGACGACGCGGCTTCCCGGCGCCAGCCGTAGTTGGCCTTCGGTAACGACGACGTCTCCGGCTTGCAATCCGGATTCGATCACGAGATCCTGATCGACCCGCGCGCCCGTGGTTACGGGCCGCGATTCGACGGTGCGGTCCTGCTTCACTACGTAAACAAACGACCCGTTCTGCCCGGCCTGCACGGCCTCGTTCGGCACCACCACCGCATTCTGCTGGGTGGTGAGGCGCAGGGTCACGCGCACGAATTCGCCCGGCCAGAGCTCGTGGTCCTTGTTGGGAAAGGTGCCCTTCAGCTTGATGGTGCCAGTGGTCATATCGACCGCATTATCCACGAAGCTGAGGATGCCGGTTTCCTCGTCGCCGTTCTCGTCCTGGGGACGCGCCCGCACCGGCAGGCGGCCCTGGGCCATGTAGTGTTTGATGGCGGGCAATTGGGCTTCCGGGACCGCAAAGGTCACATAGATGGGCTCCACCTGGTTGATCGTTACCAATTCCAGGTTGTTGGCGGTCACTACGTTGCCCTGCTTCACCGTCAGGTTTCCGGTACGGCCGTCGATGGGGGACACGATCTTGGTATAGCTGAGCTGGACCCGGGCGTTCTCGACCGCGGCGCGGCTGGCCCCGATGGCCGCCTTGGCGCTCTCGATGGCTGCCTTGTCCGCCACCACGGCCTGGGCCACAGCGTCAGCGTTCGCCCGCAACTGCTCGGCCTGGTCGCGGGAGATGATTCCCGATTTGAAGAGCTCGGCGTAGCGCGTCGCCTGCGCCTCGGTGTAGCGTGCCTGCGCCGCATCACGCGCCAGGTTGGCTTGCGCCTGCCCCAGAGCCGCCTCGTCCCGAGCCACCTGGGCCGTGCTCTGGTTCAGCGCAGCCTCGAGCGGCCGCTGGTCTATGGTGAACAACTGGTCGCCCTTCTTGACGTAGTCGCCTTCCCGGAATAAGACCTCAGTCAACTGGCCGTTGACCTGCGCCTTGACCGAGATCGTGGAATAGGCCTCCACGTTCCCGATCACCTGGATCTCCACCGGAACATTCTTGAGCGCAGCGGCCGTCACCGTTACGGGCACATCGCCGCCACCACCTCGCCGGCCGCCTTTCCCACCGCCGCCTCCAGGAGCGGCCGACGCCTTCGCGCCGGAATCGGAGCAAGCGGCGAACGACAGCAGCACCGGGGTAACTAGAAGAATCCAAAGTAAACTTCGCAAGCGCCGGCCTGGAAGCCCCGTAGGGGCAATGGTAGGCATAAGAATATATTGTACGGCGATATCGCTAATGTTAAGGTTACGCAGGCGTTAGCGTAATGGCCCCAAAGAGGCAGAGATTTTGGAACTTTGTCAGAGCTTGGGTTGCGGAGGCGGCAGGTCGCGCGCTACAACCGCGTCCGAAAACCCGACAATTTTATGGCTCCCGTCGCAAAACGGCTTATTCTGCGAATGGCCGCAGCGGCACAGGGAGATCGTGGTTCGTCCCGCGAGCCCGAAAGCCGTCCCGATCGGGTCCACAATCTGGAAGTCGCCCTCCACCCGAATCGACCCATTATTCTGCACGGTAATTTTGGTCATAAAGTCAGTTGGGGACAGGCTACGCAATCCCCGATTTGCGATGGGGTTCCGCGCGGCCCGAACGCACCCGGCTACTTCTTGGGAGGCGTGGTGGGCTTGGCCTCATCGACCACCTCGCCGTACCGGATCGTGGACTTCCCTTCGTACTTCTTGTAGTCCTGATACTTCACGATCATGCGGATGCGCTGGTTCTGACCGCTCTTGAAGTGCAGGGTGTCGTCGGCGCGGGTGTAGGTGGGAAACCAGTACTTCCCGTCAATCTGCTCGCGATACGTTTCGAACTTCGGGAACTGGTTGTCGCCGCCCCTGTGGATCACGCCCACGCCCTTGCCGTACGTCTTGACGATCTGCAGGTCGCGGTCGTCCACCCAGATCTGGCCTTCGAAGTAGCGCTTGCCCTGCACCAGCTTCTTGGGCTTCACGGAAAAGACGTAGCAGCCGATCTCATCCACCTTCTCGCGGCCGAGATAGTTGATGTCGTATTCGGGAATCTCCGCGGTGGTCATGACGAACGGCTGCACGTTGCGCAAGTCCTGTTCGTCTTCGGGCGTCAGGAGGATGTTGCGCAGGTTGGGGACGGGGGCATACACCACTTTCTCCATGCGCCGGCCGTCCGGGCTGAAGATGATATCTTCCACCAGCTCCCATTTTCCGCCGCTCGGATTCCCGCTGGGGTCCAACTCCTCCAGCTTGACGCTCTGCCGGTACGTATAATTGTTGCGGGCCTGCGCGAACTCGGTCTCCTTGGCGGCGAACTTCTGAATGATATCCTCCGCGTTGATGTTGTCCTTGTTATCAGCGTTGTCGGCCGCCCCGATGGGCAGGCAGATGGCCGCGAGCGCGGCGGAAAGAACCAATACCCGCATGAATACCCCTCAACCGTGAGACGGTCTCACTTCCCCAACAGTTTCTTCGCGATGGTCAGCAGTTGAATGTTGCTGGTGCCTTCGTAGATGCGCCCGATCTTGGCGTCCCGATAGAGCTTCTCCACCGGGTAGTCCCTGGTAATTCCCACGCCACCATGGACTTCGATGGCCTTGGAAGCGGCCTTCTCGGCGATCTCGGAGCTATAGTACTTGGCCATGGCCGCTTCGGTCAGGAATGGCAATCCGGCATCCCGCAACCGCGCCGCGTTGTAAACCAGCAGGCGCGCGGCTTCAATCTCAATAGCCATCTTCGCCAGGTCGAACTGCACTCCCTGGAATTCGCCGATGGTCCTCCCGAACTGCTTCCTCTCTTTAGCATACGCTACGGCATGCTCCAGGGCGCCGCGCGCCAGGCCGATCATCTGGGCGCCGATGGCAATGCGGCCTTCGTTCAACGTCTCGATGGCGATCTTGTATCCCTGTCCCACCTGGCCCATCACGTTGGCGGCGGGCACCTGGCAGTTGTCCAGGATCAGCTCGCAGGTCGACGAGGCACGCAACCCGAGCTTGTCCTCCTTCTTGCCAACCTGAAAGCCGGGGAACTCGCGCTCGATGAGAAACGCGGTCACGCCGCGGTATCCGGCCTCCGGCTTGGCATTGGCGAACAGGAGGAAGAATCCGGCTTCGGCGGCATTGGTGATCCAGAGCTTGCGGCCGTTCAGCAGAAAATGGCCACCGCAGTCCTCCGCGCGGGTCGCCATGGCAAACGCGTCAGAACCGGAGCCCGCTTCCGACAGGGCATAGGACGCGACCGTGTTCGCGGCCAGCCGGGGCAGGTACCGGGCTTTTTGGTCGGGGGTGGCCCAGCGCATCAGCGCGTTGTTGCAGATCGTGTTCTGCACATCCACGATCACGCCGGCAGAGGGATCCACGGCCGAGAGCTCCTCGACCGCCAGGATCGCCTGGAAGAAGCTGCCGCCCTGGCCGCCGAACTCCTCCGGGATCTCGATCCCCATCAGGCCCATTTCGAAGAACTGGCGGATGATCTCTTTGCGGAACACTCCTTTCTCGTCCATCTCGCGGACGTATGGCCGGATCTCCTCACGCGCGAACTTGCGCACGGTGGACTGGAAGAACTTCTCTTCTTCGCTGAGGGTGGTCAAGGGCTGCGCCGTTGCCTCCGTCCCTTCTGCTGCAGGCATGCAAGAATTGTAGGACAGGCCTTCCGCCATGTCCAGGGAGGCGAAGCTCACGCTTCCGGCTAGCACCGGGGGCTACGCTGCCGACAAAAAGAGGAACCGCGCGATGAACAGGGCGGCCAGAGCGTAGACGAGCCAGTGCACGCGGCGCCAATGGCCGCGGGCGACCTTCAACACGGCGTAGGCCGTAAACCCGAAAGCCAGACCGTTGGCGATGCTGAACGTCAGGGGGATGGTCATCATGGTCAGGAACGAGGGCACGGCGATTTCGGGATCGCGCCAATCGATTTCCGAGACCACCTGCATCATGAGGCTGCCCACGACGATCAGGGCCGGGGCGGTGGCGGCGGCGGGAATGGCGCCCACCACCGGGGCGACGAACAGGGCGGCGACAAACAGCAGGCCGGTGACGATGGCGGTGACGCCGGTGCGTCCGCCGGCGGCCACGCCCGCAGTGCTTTCGATGTAGCTGACGACGGTGGATGTCCCGGTCAGCGAGCCGGCGATGGTGGCCGTCGAGTCCGCATACAGGATGCGATCGACGCGCGGGATGCGATGCGCGTGGTCGAACAGATTGGCGCGCTGGCCAACGGCGAGGAGGGTTCCGATGTTGTCGAACAGATCGATAAACAGGAACACGAAGACGATTTCGAGGAAGCCGAGCCCGAGCGTGGCACGCACATCCAGCTTGAACGCGGTGGCCGAGAGGTCGGCCAGCCGGTAGGAGTGCGGCGACCAGCGGGCAACGCCGGTCAGCACTCCGGCCAGGGTAGTGGCCAGGATGCCGATCAGCATCGCGGCGCGCACCCGCCAGGCCATGAGCGTTGCAATGAGCAGCAGGTTGAAAATGGCCAGGGCGGTGGCGGGGTCGCGCAGGTTGCCGAGGGTGACGGTGGTGGAGGGGTTGGGCACGATGATGCCGCAGTTGCGGAAACCGATCAGCGCGATGAACAGGCCCACGCCGGCGGCGACGGCCGAATAAAGTTCGTACGGAATGGCGGAGACAATCAACTGGCGCAGGCCGGCGAAGGTCAGCAGCAGGAATGCCACGCCCGAGAAGAAAACCGCGCCGAGCGCAGCCTGCCACGGGATTCCCATGCCTTGCACCACGACGTAGGTGAAGTAGGCATTGAGGCCCATGCCGGGCGCCATGGCGATAGGGTAGCGGGCGAAGGCGCCCATGAGGCAACTGCCGAGCGCCGCGGAGAGGCACGTGGCGGCGGTGACCGCCGGCAAGGGCATACCGGTTTCGTGAAGAATGGCGGGATTCACGAAGACGATATAGGCCATGGTCATGAAGGTGGTCACGCCGGCGAGGATTTCGGTGCGCCAATCGGCGCCGAGCGGCTGGAATTCGAAGTACCGCTCCAGGCGGTGACGGAGGTTCATCCGTCGCGCTTCTTGAGGCGCTTGATCATCTTCAGCTCGTTCTTCTGGCCAGGCACGATCTGGTAGGAAACCTCGTCCATCAGCTTACGGATGAGGTGCAGCCCGAGGCCGCCGCTCTTGCGATCGCGGATCAACTGCTCCAGATCCACCTCGTCGATGGCGGTGGGATCGAAGCCGCGCCCCGTATCTACGATTGCGATCTGCACGGCTTCAGAATCGAGGGTGGCTTTGACGGTCACCTCGTGAGTGGCGACGGATCCGTAGGCGTGCTCCATGACGTTGGCGCACGCCTCGTCGACGGCCAGTTCCAGTTTCATCAGCTCGTCGGGAGTCATGCCCGCGCGCTCGCCGATGCTGCCTACAAAGTCACGGATCATCGCCAGATTCTCGGTCGACGAAGGCACGTGCAATTGGAATGTGCGCTCAAAATCCACGATGGCTCTCAACTCTCTTTGATGGGAACCTCGGCAAACCGCTGGACACCGGCGGGCCTGTCGGGGAGGATATCGAACAGGGCGGGGAAACCAAGTATCTCGAAGACCTGGTACACGGGTTCCACGAGGGAGCAGAGCTTGATATCGCCGCCGGCCGCCCGCACGTCCTCGATAAAGCTCATGAAGACGCCGAGCCCCGCGGATGAGATATAAGTCAGGTTGCCGCAGTCCACCAGAATGCGGACGCGCCCGGCATCGAACTCCTCCTGAATCGCCTTCTCGAACTGCGGCGCGGTGTGGGCGTCGAGGTAACCGTTCAGGGCGAGAACGGAGATGTCGCCCTCGCGGGAACGCGCCACCGTAAAGGAGTTAGCCAAGAATGTTCCTCCGCTCGACCGGATTCTCCGTTAGGTTAAATGATTTCGCGGGTGGGAGCAACGATAGAGAGCGGCGCGGGAGGCATTCCGCGGGCTCAGGTGTCGGCGGGTGTATGGCAGGATGGGCAGGCAGGGAGAACCTGCCACGCCCCCCACGCGCGACAAATGCGCTACCCGGGGCCGCCGGGACCACGATCGCCCGGGGTGGGACCTGGACCCGCGGGAGGCGGGGGCGGCTCCCCCGCGGCGGGGGTGTCGTGGGAGGCCCGCTCCACGACGATGTCGAACTGCGAAACCATGGTGGCGATGGCGGCAACCGCCGCCAGAACGGGAGCGAAAACCGCGCCGACGGTAGCCACCGTCAGCGGGATTTCCATGAAAGTATGCCCGCGTTCGTCCTTAATAATGATGCGGCGAACGTTGCCTTCGTGTATAAGGTCGCCGATTTTGTCGGCAAGTTCGTTGGCGTGCACCCGGAACTGCTCATAGATCTGGCCGAGTTTGTCCATGAGGGAAGTGTAGCGCGGAACGGGGCCGCCAGCCTGCATCGGAGAGGCCCCAAAAAGAAAATGGGGCCGGCTTCCCGGCCCCGCGAGAGACTGCAAGAACCCGATCAGAAAGTGAAACGCAGTGCGAGCCGCAGGTTACGGGCGCCCTGGAAACCGCTCGGCATTCCGTAACGGCTGGCGACGGTCAATTTGCTCTGGATTCCTGCAAACGCCCCGGCGCCGTTGAGCGCGTCCACGTAGTTGTATCCATTCATGACCTTGGCCCAATCAACGCCGAGGTCACCCGGGAACCGCGAGGGGCGAGAGGGGTTGATGAGGTTGGTGGGGATGCCGAACTCGTAGTAGGTAGTGGCGGCACGCTGGTTGAAGAGGTTGGTGACATTGCCTTCCAAAGCCAGCCGCATGTTTTCGCGATCCTTGCTCACACGGAACTCGTGTCGCAGGGAGAAATCCGTCTGGAAGAAGGGGTCGGTGCGGGCCCCGTTCACGACATCGCCTTTGACGAAGTCGCCATTGGAGGCACGGGTGAACTTGGTGAAATTGCCGCGGCCTTCACCCCACTGGCAAGCCGATGAGGTTCCGACCACCGGCAGGCAGGTATTGATGGGCGTGCCCTGGTAGGCGAGTTGGGTGAACCCCAGCCAGGTGTCGCCCCCGAACCACCTCAGGCGATAAAACGCATAGCCCTTGGCAGTGTGGGGACGGTCGGTGGAGAGGGGTCCGTCGTCGATCTGCCCGCTGGGAAGATAGGTCATGGTAGGGATGTCGAAGGCCCGGTTGTTGTTGGGGGAGTGGCGGCCGCCACCACCATCGGTGGGGTCGGAGTTCGTCAAGCCGGCGTAGTTGCCGGTCAGCTTGCTGTAAGTGTAGGAGAGAGATCCGAACCATTTTCCGGTAGCTCTGCGGGAAAGGCGGAATTCGACGCCATCGTAGCGGCGGATGGCCGGCACGGTGGGTGGGCACTCGGCGCAGAACGGCACCGTCGTCAGATAGTTGTTGCCGTTGTCGTCGGGAATCACTACCGGGCGATGCAGGACATCGGCGAAGGTCGTGCCGGGATTGCCGATATAGAACCCGAGGTTATCGGTGATGGCCATGTCCTCAATGGTCATATCGAGGCGCTTGCGCGAATAGCGGGTCTCAAGACCCCAGTTGGGAGTGATCGCCCAATCCACGCCAGCCGCGTATTCATGCTGCTTCATGGGCTTCATGTTGGGGGAAATGGCTGGGTCGCGAGGATCCGCCTTGGTGGCGCGGAAGTCCACATTCTCGATGAACCGGCCCACAGAGACGCCGGGCGCCGGGCCGGTAGCGGGACAACCGCCTCCAGCCGGATAAGTAGGCGTGATTTTGGTGAAGTCCGTGTCATCCATGGCATAGACACAGTTATGCCAGTAGTCACTGCCGAACGAGCCGCGCGCCAGCCCCATCTTCATGATGTCGTAGAACTGGCCGTAACTGGCGTAGATCTTGACCTTGCCGTTGTGCAGCAGGTCATAGGCGCCGCCCAGGCGCGGAGCGATCTTGTCGCCCCAGCCGAACTTCACGGTCGGGAACCGGTTGGGATCATAAGGGGGCTGAGTCTCCTTGTCGAAGCGAACGCCAAGGTTCAGCGTCAACCCGTAACCGACGGTCCAGGCATCCTGGATGTACAGCGCATGGGCCGTCTGGTGATCCGTACCGGTGTTCGTAACCGTGTTGCCGATACTGAAATATCCGTACTTTCCCTGGCAAATCGACTGACCATACTGCGATGCATTCTGTGACTTGATCTGATCGCAGGCGCTGGTGCTGGTAACCGGCTCGTAGCTTTGTCCCCAGAAGAGGTTCACGCTGCCACCGTTCAGGTTGCGCAACACTTCGTTCGACTGGGCCTGGTAGAAGTACCCACCCTTAAACGTATGGGTGCCGCCGAAGTGGACAAAGTAGGAAGCGTCCACGTTCAGGCCCTTGCGCTTGTATGCATCGAACACATAGGCCAGGTTACTCGGGATGTTGGCGTACCCGGACGTGTTGAATGCGGAACTCGGGAATGCCACACCCGCCAGGTCCTTGCTGCTGGCGTTGACTGTGTTCTGGTATACATAGCGGGTGCCGACCGGAGTTCCACGCTGCTCGTTGTTGTTAAAGAAGTAGCCGTAGCGGGCGCTGACAACCAGCTTGGCGGTGGGCGTCCAGTCGCCGCCGAACGTAAAAACCGAGAGAGGATTGACTGAGCCGGCATCCGCGCGCAGGGTGTTGGGATCGGTCGATGCGCCGGTATTCCTCTGCCCGGCGGCGCTATCCTGACCGCCCAGCGCTCCGGTCGTGCGCGAGTAGGCGTAGTTCCAGGCGGCGAACAGGCGCAGCGAGTTGACCACGCCATAGTCCAGCCGGTTATACGAGTTGTGTTGGGTTACGGTATGAGTCAGGGTGCGTGGCCCCGGATTCAAGCCTGTAAAATTCGTGGTGCGCCGCTGGGTGTCGATACTCGGAATGTAGCTGCTGAACACCCACAGCTTGTTCGTAAATACCGGACCGCCTACCTGGTAACCCGGCTCGACGATGGTCTCGTCGTCCTTCTTATTCATGTAGTATTCGGGCGTGGCGTCGGTACGGGTGGAAGTGCTCAACGAGGGCAGCAACGGATTGGTTCGAAGCGTGCGGTCACCATTGTTGGCGTTGAACGCGTTGCTGCGCAGGTAGGCCAGCAGCGCGCCGTGCCATTCATTGGATCCGCGCTTGGGAACGGCATTCACCACGCCGCCCAGGGCGCCGCCGTGCTCCGCCTCGAAACTGCTGGACTTGATCTGGACTTCTTCAATGAACTCCATCTGGAAGTCCTTGCCAGAACCGCCGTTCTGGATGTTGGTCGTGTTTACGCCATCGATCAGGTACACGTTTTCCGAATCGCTGGCGCCGTCAATCTGGTAGCCGTTGCTTCCCTGCAGCGGTTCCTGGCGCGCTCCGGGAGCGAATGGGATCAGCGACTGGAAGGATCGCCCCACGGGAACGTTCATCAGCACATCCTGCTGCACCGTGACCGCCACTTTGCTCTGGGTGGTGTCCACGATGGCAGGGGTACCGGATACTTCCACGGTTTCGGCCACGACGCCGACTTCCAGGCTGACATCCAGGTTCGGCAAGCGGCCGGTGGCCAACTGAATGCCGGATTGCTTAAAAGTGCGGAACCCGGACGCGGTCACCGTCAAGAGGTAATCACCCGGCGGAAGGGCCGCGAAACGATAGTTGCCGGCACCATCGGTTTGTACCTTTTTGGTACCGATGAGGGCCGGGCCGGAAATCTCGACTGATGCGTTGGCGACCACGGCGCCCGAGGAGTCTCTGACCGTCCCCTGGAGCCCCGCCGTTGTTTCCTGCGAGAACGCAAGGGGCAAGGCCATCAACGCGACCAGGACCAGCGGCAAAAGTCGCCAGACCCAACATGGAAGCACAGCTTTTCTAGAGTTCACAACCAACTAACCTCCTTCGTCGATTCAGGCATCCAGCCGTTGGCGAGCGAAGCCTACGCAGACGGCTTCAACGCCGCAACTGCACAGCGGGACCCTTGGATTGGATGAATCTTAACAGAAAGGAAGAGAGTTGTACATCTTTTTATACAGTTATCTGCGAAAAAAGGGGCACCACAAAATGTTGGTGTAGCTCTTGACGTAGGGTGGCGAAAGCGCGAATCTGACTTCGAGGAGTGAGGGCCAAACAAAAAAGGGGCCGGTTTCCCGGCCCCGAGAGTCGCTGTCTGGTTACTTACGCGGTCAGAACCGGACGTTAACCTGCAACCGCACGGTGCGCTTATCTTGCCACTGTTGCGGTTGGCCGTAGAGGGTGCTGAGTGTGCGGCCCTGCGTGTTGGTCTGACTGATGTAGTCGAAGCCATTGTTGAGGAGGGACGCATAATCAAAGCCGGCATTGTCGGTGACGCTTCCGGGTGTGCAGGTCGCTCCTGCCGTTCCGCACTGATACGGGTTAAGACCGGAGGTTCGGATCAGGTTCTGATTGTAAATGACGGGGCTGTGCTGGTTGAAACAGTTGAAGCACTCGATTCCGACGCGCGCGATCATTCTTTCATTCGTCTTGCTGATATGGAAATCCTGCGAGACGCTCAGGTCGGATTGCAGGAAGCGGGGAGTGCGGCGCGCGCTGATGGAACCAGCAACCCAGTCGCCCGTCGCCGGATCCCGCGTCACATCGATGAAATTGCCGCGGCCCTCCACAAACACCGGGGCGCCCCACACGCTGATGTAGCTGCTGAGCGGGGTACCGGAGTAAATCTGCTGGTAGAGGCCGATGAGCGTGTTGAACTTCCACCACTTCAGGTTGTAGTAGCCGTAGGCCTTGATGGTATGCGGCCGGTCGGTTCCGAGCGGCCCATCGATGGCTTTGCCGTGCGCGTCGAAGGACATGAACGGCTCATCGAAGGCGCGGTCGGTGTTCGCGCCGTTTCGGCCGATGCTATCGCTGACATCGGTGGCGGTGAGACCGCTGTAGTTCCCATACAGGCGGCTGTAGGTGTAGGAGAACGAGCCGAAGAAGTTCTTAGTCATCCGCTTGGTAAGGCGAAACTCGATCCCATCGTAGTTTCGGACCGCTCCCGGATTGCGTGGGCAACCGTTGCAGTTGGGCACTACCGTGTTCACCCCGATTCCCGGGTTCACGATGTAGTAGACCTCGCCGTCTTGAGTGATGGTGCCGGCGTCTTCGATGGTGCGGTCGAGGCGCTTGCGGGAATAACGCGTCTCGAATACCAGCGAGGGACCAATCGCCCAGTCGGCGCCAATCACCATTTCATGCTGTTTCATCGGCTTGAGATTCGGATCCACGAGGCCAGTCGCGCCCAGTGAGCCGATCTGGTTGGGATCGTTGGCGGGCTCGCGGAAGTCGTAGTTCTCGATGAAGCGCATCCCGGGCAAGCTTCCCACCGCCGGCACGGCACCGCCTCCGAGCGGGCAGTAGTGGCCGTTCGGATCGCGCTGCGGGATGATCTGCAGGAAGTTCGGATTGTCGAGCGCGTACACGCAGTCATGCCAGTAATCGCCTCCGAAACTGCCGCGCGGCAGGTTGTACTTCATGATGTCGTAAAAGTACCCGAAGCTGCCGAACACCTTCAGCTTGCCGTTCTTCAACACGTCCCACGAGGCGCCCAGGCGCGGCGCGACCTTGTCGCCCCACCCGAAGCCGATACCCTGAAAGCCGGTGGACTGGTCGTAGCTCGGCAGGTTTTCCTTGTCGAGCCGCACACCGAGGTTCAACGTCAACGTCTTGGCGACGGTCCACGCGTCCTGCACGTAGAAGGAGTGGTTCCAGCCACCCACCTTCCCGGTGGTGGCAACGTCGCGGAGATTCACCGTACCCCACAATCCCTGGCACGCGCTGCCGTCGGGAGCACCGCCGGGAACGCCATAGAGGCTCAGATTCTGGGCGATGATGTCCTGGCAGCGGCCGATGCCGTTGCTGCTTTGGGGGCCGTACTGGACGTTGTACGCAACATAGACGTCCGAAGTGTTGAAGCCGGTAAGTACGTCGTTCGTGGCATGATTGAAGCCATAGCCGAACTTGAAGTTGTGGGTTCCCAGGAAGCTTTTAAAGTAAGCCAGATCCTGGCTGAAGCTGAACCTTTTCCAACGGTCGAACACAGTGGAGGTATTAGCCCCGATGTTGCTCCAGCCGGTGGAATTCACGAACTGCGAGTCCAGCACCGAGCCTGTGAGCGACTTGGTGGTGGCCAAGGCCGGAGCGTTCCCGGTGGAGTACGGATAGTTGGTGTCGCGGTAGATGTAGCGGATTCCGGTTGGAATGCCCCGATCCTGATTGTCCTGGTAGAAGTAGCCAAATCGCGTGGTTGCAATCAGGCTGGGGCTGAGAGTAATGTCGGCACCGACGTTGTAGAGAAGGTTGGGGCGAACGTAGCCGATTCCGTTGTTCCAGTTGTCCGGGTTGGTACCTGCACTCGAGTTCGTCCTCCCGTGGATATCGTCGGCGTTGGGCAACGACGTGCCCGTGCCGCGCGCATAGTTGTAGGACCAGGAACCGTAGAGGCGGATCTTCTGGGTGGCCATGAAGTCAACGCGCGCCGTCGAGTAGTAGGTGTTGATGTTGCGGTTGAAAGTCCGGGCACCGACCGCCCCGGGGTAGGTGCTCTGGATGGTGCGGCCTAAGACGTCGAATTCGGGCGCAGAGGAGCCGAACACCCAGAGACGATCCTTCACCAGGTAGCCACCCACCGTGAAGCCGGGTGAAATAATGCGCCGATGGTCTTTCTGGGGATAGTAATACTCGAGCGGCTGATCCAGGCGCTTGGCGCCATTGGCATTCGCGGCCCAGTCCGGGTCCCGCTGCAGGCTCGGGTTGGGAGCCGCATCGAGCTTGTCGCCCTCGTAATAAGCGAACACGCTGCCGTGCCACTCGTTCGAGCCACGCTTCTGGACTACGTTGACGACGCCGCCGAGCGCGCCGCCATACTCCGCTTCGAAGCCGCTGGACTTGACCTGCACTTCCTGGATAAAGTCCATCGGCACGTTGGCCGCGGAATGCCCATCCTGCACAGAGGCGGTTTCCTGGCCTTCGATGAGATAGGAGTTCTCGGAGTTGCTGGCGCCATCAATCTGGTAGCCGGACTGCAAGGGTTCCGATCGCGCACCCGGAGCAAACTGGATGACGCTCTGAAACGAGCGGCTCTGGGTGGGAAGGTAAGTCAACGCAGTATCCGGGATGTTCGTCTGTACCTTGCTTTGCGTCACGTCCACCGCGGCGCCCTGGGCGGACACTTCAACAGTCTCGGTGAGCGTGCCGACCTCCATCACTATGTTGAGCGACGGGAGGTGTCCCACTTCGAGTTCGATGTTGTCCTGTCGGAAGGTGCGGAAACCGGTGGCTGTGACCGTGAGCCGGTAAGCACCTGGCGGAAGGTTGGCGAAGCGGAAGTAGCCGCTTTGATCGGTCTCCACTCTTTTGGTGCCGATCAATGAGGCACCCGAAACCTCGACGCCCGCCTTTACAAGGACGGCGCCAGAAGGATCTTTGACCGTTCCCTGAAGTCCGGCGGTAGTCTCCTGGCCGAGCACACACGGCAATGCCAGAACTGCAACCACTACAACCGGGAACCAGCGCCGAAGGGCATTCCGGAGCAGAAATCTCCCGCAGCTCATACCAACTAACCTCCTTCGTGATTTCAGGGTCCTGCCGTGGCCAGACAAAACCTACGTAGACGGTCTTATCGCCTTAATTCACAGCGAACCCAAGTTGGCAGAGATATTACCAGAAACAGGAAGTATTGTATATCTCCACAGTCGCATTTTTGTGCGAAAAATACCGCAACGGCGGATGTGTGAGTTCTGACATAGCCTCATCCAGCAACAAGACATGAAACTACTTTCCCAGTACTTCTTTTTGCTCTCACACGGAGCGACTACTATATAATCAGGCTCGGATGCGTGAACATCCTATCTATCGAGTGATAGCAATCGCGGTGGCGTTATGCCTTCCGGCAGCCGCGCAGGCGCCAGCGCCGGCGCCGCGGCTCAACCTGGTGGTGGTGCAGGGCGAAGGCGTGATTAACAATATCAAGTTGCGCACGTCGCGGCAGACCATTGTTCGCGTGGAAGACGAGAACCACAGACCGGTTGCAGGCGCTACAGTCACGTTTCTGCTTCCGGACCAGGGAGCCGGCGCCACGTTCCCGAACGGCGCCAAGACCTTTTCCATGACCACCAAGGCCGATGGCCGCGCCACGGTTCGGCTCCACCCGAATTCCGTTCAGGGCAACTTTCAGATTCACGTGAACGCGGCTTTTCAGGGTCAAACTGCGGCGGCGACGATTGTCCAGACCAACGCGATCGCGGCCGGGGTCGCGGGCGGAGCCGGCGCGGCCACTGCCGGCACAATCCTGGGGGTTTCCAAGGCCGTGTTCATTGCCGTGGTGGTAGGGGCCGCCGCTGTCGCGGGCGGGGCTGTGGCGGCAACGCACTCGGGAGGCGGCGATTCCGGCAACCGGCCCTCGACCGCCACCGTCGGTCTCGGCGGCGGCCCGGTCACCATTGGCCCTCCCCGCTAAGTCGGACCAGTCAAGCCGGGCCTGAAACTAAAGTACTAGACATTGAGCACGCCGGGAAGATTGACACTCTAACCCGTTGGGTGATAGCTTGATTTGCGTTTGCCGTGCGGAAACGCACGGCGCCATGTCTGTCACCTGCCAGGCGCGGTGAGTCGACCGGGCGAGGTGAGTCGAAAGGAGTCCAGCATGAGTTTCCTGCGGATCTTCTCTACCGCGATAACGGGGATTGCGGCGCTCTGTACTTTATCCAACAATGCTCTGTTTGGGCAATCGGACGTGCAGCCGCCACAACTTGTGAACCTCACTATCAATCCGTCACCGATCAACACAACCAACGGCCCACAGATGGTGACATTCACCCTCACGGCAACCGACGATCTGTCGGGGCTTTGGTACGCTTACATTAATCTGCAGAGCCCGCAGTTACCGAATGGGAGCTTTCAAACTCAATATGTATACGTGTACCCATCCACCTATGGGATCCTGAGTGGCGCCATGACGGGCACCATCCAGTGGCCGCAGAACACAGAGGCGGGTACGTGGATTGTGAATGACATACAACTGCGGGACTTAGCCGGCAACACCAACAGGCTCGCGCCTTACCTGCAACAACAGGGGTTCCCCTACAGCGTGGCAGTGAATACCGGCGCTGTGGATAGCAATCCCCCGGTGTTGACCAGCCTGACGTACACCCCATCGACCGTCGATGTCTCCGCCGGGCCACAGCAGGTCACAGTGACGTTGGAAATTACGGACGACCTGAGTGGTGTAGACTTCAGTCCGGAGTGCCAATTCGTCCCGCTTGTCAGTCCGGTTCATTTTCAGCAGCAGCCGGTCCTGACGTGCCAGATCTTCAACCTTGTTTCCGGAACGACCCTGAACGGAACGTGGCAGACCACAATCACGATACCAAGATACAGCGAACCCGGCGCATGGAAACCACCGTACATAACTTTGCACGATGTGGCGCGAAACTATGTGTCTCCGCCGGTTGCCACGCTTCCTTCGCTGACCGTTACAGATTCGCAGTCCGACGTCACTCCGCCGGTTCTCGCCGGCCTCCGTTTTCCCCAGTTTGCCCCAGGCGTCCCGCCCTTCATCGATACCACCGTTCAGTCCAAGACCGTAGATGTCGATATTCAGGCCAGCGACAACCTCTCGGGACTGTTCCAGTACCCCGGTTCACCTTACTACTACGCTGACGTGTGCTTCCTCAGTCCATCCGGTCAACAGCGCAACTGCGGATCTTATTCTCTGTTACAATCCGGCACTCCGTTGAACGGCCACCTGCTGCCCCAGGTGACGTTCCCCAGATTCAGTGAAGCCGGAACGTGGGACGTGGAGTTCGTTTACCTCTTCGACGCTGACACCAATTCTACTTATCACCCAGCCAGCGACCTGGCCGCTCTCGGATTTCCTAACAAACTGATTGTGGGCCAGAGTTCGCAGTTGCCGGACAACCCCGGCCAGGTTCCGCCGTTCGGCCCCAGTGGCGGCACGGTGATGGACGGCACGTACGGATCCAGGGCGCAGATTACGGCGCCGCCCGGGGTTTTGAGCGGTCCTACTACGGTGTATATCGATGTTTTGCCGAATCCGCCGCCGGTCAACATCCCGCAGGGATACAGCGCCGCCGGCACGTTGTTCGTCGATTTTAACCTGATCGACCAGAACGGCACTCCTCTACACTCGTTCCCCGCGCCGGGCATGACCGTCACGATCCCGCTGCCCAGTTCGATGGCGGCGGGAACCTCGCTGGTGCTTTTCCGGCTGCAGAACGGGGCGCTGGTGCCGGAGACCAATGTCAGTGGAGGAACGGCAATGGGGACCGTCGATAGCGATGGTCTTTCGGCCACCTTCGCGGGATTGGCTACACTTTCCACGGTGGTGGGCCTGGTGCCTTCGGGGGTCCCCGGCGATGCCAACGGCGATGGCACGGTGGATTGCGACGACGTGGCGATGATCCGGGCTTCATTCGGAAAGACGTCGGGCCAGACGGGTTTTGACCCCAGAGCGGACATCAACCGCGACGGAGTCGTGAATATCAACGACCTCGCGTTCGTGCTGCGCCTGTTGCCCGTCGGAACGCGGTGTCAATAGAAACGGCTTTCGAACAGAGGATAGAGTCATGCGAAACCACTCGAGATGCAGAACGGCCTTGCGGCATATAGTGGGGCTTGTGCTTGGCGCGTCGCTTACTGCGAGCGCGGCGTTCGGGATACCCGTGGTGGCGGTTCAACCTTCGCCGGTGAACGTAACCGCCGGCGAGGTTTTTTCGCTGGACGTCGCGATTTCCGGCGTAACGGACCTTTATGCTTTCCAGTTCGACCTGGGATTCGATCCCACGAAGCTCCAGTCCCTGTCGGTTATGGAAGGACCCTTCCTGGGCGGTGGAGGCGTGACCTTCTTTATACCCGGGACCGCCGACAACACCCTCGGCAGCGTCGAGGCAACGTTCGATTCGCTGATCGGCGCGATCAACGGAGTGGACGGCGGCGGCGTGCTGGCGAGCTTCAGCTTCCGCGCCCTGGCCGCGGGCCAGAGCACAGTGACGCCGGGTAACATCACGTTGCTGGATTCCTTTTTCTTCGATATTCCGTCGACGCCCCAGGCCGGCATGGTAGCAGCGGGCGGAGAGGTACCGGAGCCATCAGCGCTGAGCGCCTTCGCGGGCTTCCTGTGCCTGCTGGCGGCTGTGGCTGCGCGCCGGGGCCGCCGCGGGGCGTGGCTTCCGACTTTACGTCCGCCCGGATGATGGGGGCCTATGCGCGCCGTTCTGTGGGCGAAGTGGGCGGTCCTTGGTCTGCTGCTGGCGGGGATCGGTGAAGCGCAGACGATTTCGTCCGTAACGCGGGCCAACGATCCTCAGTGCCCCGTTTATGTCGGAAACAACGATGTCCTGATTGTGACCGGTACCGGGTTCATTTCGAGCTCGGTGGTGCAGTGGAACGGAACCGCGCTGGCGACCAACACTTCCGGCGCGCCGGCCGGGCTTACGGCGAGCCTGCCAGGCAGCCTGATCACGGCTCCGGGCACCTATTCGGTTACCGTGACGAACCCCGGCGCAGGGACCTCGCCGCCGTTCAACGTTACGGCGGCGAGGCTGACGATTGCGAGTCTCAGCCCGACATCGGTTCCGGCGGGAAGCGCCGGCCTCACGCTCAATGTGAACGGCAGCGGGTTTTGCTCCGGGAGCCCTTTTTCGGGGTCACTGTTGTTCTTTGGCGGCGCTCAAATCGGGATAGGGAGCGTGCCCGGAGAGAGCGTGGTGGTGGCGAGCGGCAATCTCCTCACAGCCACCATAGGCGCGGCGCGGGTGGCGTCCCCCGGCTCGGTGCAGGTGCAGGTAGCCAACACGTTCGGGCCAGCCTCAAACCTGGTGCCGTTCCTCATCAGTAATCCCAATATCTCCGTGTCGGTCGACCCGCTGGACGTGGTCCTGACCGCGGGGCAGACCCAGCAGTTCAGCGCCACGGTGAGCGGCACGGAGAATACGGCCGTGACGTGGTCCATCAACCCGAATGTGGGCAGCATTTCCGCCAACGGGTTGTACACGGCGCCGAGCCTTATCCCGAACCAGCGGGCTGTTACCGTGACCGCCACGAGCTCCGATGATCCGACGAAATCGGCCTCGGCGGCGGTCAGATTGATTCCGGTAACGGTCGCGGTCAGCCCACGGGCCGTAACCCTGACGGCGGGACTGACGCAGCAATTCAGCGCCACCGTGAGCGGTTCAAGCAACAGCGCCGTTACGTGGTCGATCAGCCCGGACGTGGGCAGCATATTCAGCAGCGGGTTGTACTTCGCTCCCAATTCCATCGCGAGCCGGCAGACCATCACGGTGACAGCCACCAGCGTGGCGGACCCGACGAAATCCGGCACGGCGACCGTGACCCTGAATCCCACCGTGAGCGTGACGGTGAGCCCGCCCAGCGCGGTTCTGAATGCCGGGCAGACGCAGCAGTTCAGCGCCACCGTCAGCGGTACGAGCAACAGTTCGGTAACCTGGTCGCTCAGCCCCACCGTGGGCACGATTTCGGCCAGCGGGCTGTACACCGCTCCGAGCTTCATCGCGAGCCCAAAAACCATCACGGTGACGGCTACCAGCGCGGCGGACCCGACGAAATCCGGCACGGCGACCGTGACCCTGAATCCCACCGTGAGCGTGACGGTGAGCCCGCCCAGCGCGGTTCTGAATGCCGGGCAGACGCAGCAGTTCAGCGCCACCGTCAGCGGTACGAGCAACAGTTCGGTAACCTGGTCGCTCAGCCCCAGCGTGGGCACGATTTCGGCCAGCGGGCTGTACACCGCTCCGAGCTTCATCGCGAGCCCGCAAACCATCACGGTGACAGCCACCAGCGTGGCGGACCCGACGAAATCCGGCACGGCAACCGTGACGCTGAATCCCACCGTGAGCGTGTCGGTCAACCCGCCGAGCGTGGTCCTGACAGCCGGGCAGACGCAGCAGTTCAGCGCCACCGTCAGCGGTACGAGCAATACGGCGGTCACCTGGTCGCTCAGCCCCAACGTGGGCACGATTTCGACCAGCGGGCTGTATACCGCTCCGAGCGCCATCGCGAGCCAGCAGATCGTCACGGTGACGGCCACCAGCGTTGCGGATTCCACCAAGTCCGCAGCGGCGTCGGTAACGCTGGTGCCGGTGAGCGTGACGGTCAGTCCATCGAACGTCACGATGGAGGCCGGACAGACCCAACTGTTCAGCGTAGTCGTGACGGGCACCAGCAACACGTCAGTCACATGGTCCATCAGCCCCAACGTGGGCACGATTTCGAGTATCGGGCTGTATGCGGCTCCCGCCCTTGTCTCATCGCGGCAGGTCGTCACGGTGACGGCCACCAGCGCCGCCGACCCGAGCAAATCCGGCACCGCCACAGTGACGCTCAATCCGGTGAGCATCACGGTGGACCCCCACAGCGCGACATTGAGGGCGGGCGAGAGTCAGCAATTCAACGCCACCGTGACGGGCACCGCGAATACCGCGGTGACATGGTCGATCCAGCCAGGCACCGGCACCATCTCGAACAGCGGGCTCTACACGGCCCCGGGCAACATCGCCGCGCCGCTGGTGGTTCTGGTTGTCGCCGCCAGCGTGGCCGACCCCACCAAGTTCGCGTTCGCCACGGTGAAACTGAACCCGCCCGTCACCGTCACGGTGAGCCCGCCCACGGCCGCCGTGCTCGCGGGGCAGAGCCAGCAGTTCCGTGCCGCCGTGACCGGCACCGGGAACACCGCGGTGGTATGGACGATCAGCCCGATAGCGGGCTCCATTTCGAGCAGCGGCCTGTACACGGCTCCCAGCGAAGTGTCCGCGCCGGACACGGTCACGGTGACGGCCACCAGTGTGGCCGATCCCACCCAATCCAGCACGGCCAAACTCACGCTCAGCACCACGTTGGGCATCTCGGTGAGCCCGGTGAGCGTCGGCCTCGCCTCCGGCGAGAGCCAGCAGTTCAGTGCCACGGTCACGGGATCGAGCGATACCGCCGTCACGTGGACGGTCACGCCGAATGTCGGTGCGATATCCGCCAGCGGTCTTTATACGGCCCCGAGCCCGATCACCAGGCAGCAGGTGGTGACGGTCACAGCCAGAAGCACGGCCGACTCCACCAAGACAGCCACGGCGACCGTGACGCTGAATCCGACGGTTGCGATTACGGTGAGCCCGCCGGGCGCGACGCTTACGGCGGGCGAGAGCCAGGAGTTCACTGCCGCGGTAACCGGGACCACGAACACCGCCGTGATCTGGACCATCAACCCCGCGGTGGGCTCCATCTCGATCGCCGGAGTGTACACGGCCCCAGGGTTCATCGCCACGCAGCAGACCGTTACGGTGACCGCCACGAGCGTGGCCGACTCCACCAAGGCGGCGACCGCCGCAGTGACGCTGAATCCGACCATCACGGTCACAGTGAGCCCGCCTGAGGCGACCCTCACCGCGGGACAAAGCCGGCAGTTCACGGCCGCGGTGGCCGGCACGAGCAATACCGCAGTTACGTGGGAAATTACTCCCAACGTGGGTACCATTTCGGACACCGGTCTCTACACGGCGCCCGCCGTCATCGCCGCACAGCAGGTGGTCACGGTGAGAGCCACCAGCGTGGCGGACAGCACCAGGTCCGGCACGGCCACGGTGACAATCAACCCGCCCGTGACGGTATCGGTGACTCCGCCGGCGGTGACTCTGTCGGCGGGAGAGTCGCAGCAGTTCAGCGCCACGGTGACGGGCAGCGCCAACAACGCCGTCGTGTGGTCCATCAGCCCCAACACCGGCACGATCTCCACCGGCGGTCTCTACACGGCTCCGAGCCCCGTCGCGACACAGCAGACGGTGACCGTCACCGCAACCAGCGTGGCGGATTCCTCGAAGTCCGCCACCGCCAGCGTGGTGCTGCTGGTGACGATCCCGGCCGTCTCGCTGACCGGCCTCGATTCTACTTCCGACCCAACGCAGAGTGTGTCGGTCGGGATCGGACTGGACGCCCCGGCTCCGGTGCCGCTGGAAGGCACGCTGACCCTGAGCTTCCGGCCCGCCCTGCCAGGCCTGCCCGCCGGGTACATTGATCCCGCGGCGCAGTTCATGAGCGGGGGGACGAGCATCGATTTCACGATACCGGCAGGCGCCACCACGATCGTGCTTCCGCAAAGCGGAGTGATCCAGCAGGGGACCGTGGCAGGCGATCTGACGGTTGCACTGACTCGGCTGGTATCCGGAGGGCGCAACGTCCTGCCCTCCAATCCACCCAGCCGCACGGTGTCGGTTCCCAGGCTGGCGCCTGTGATTACACCCAACAGTGTCCGGTTCGTCAATGTGACGGGCACGGGTTTCAAAATCGAGTTACTGGCCTACTCCACCACGCGCGAACTTACCACTGCCTCCTTCGTGTTTACCGCAGCCAGCGGAGCTCAACTGGAGGGATCGACGAGTTTCAGCGTGAACCTGGCGGCGGCAACCTCGGCGTGGTTCGCCAGCGCAGAGGGCCTCGCCAGCGGCGGTGCGTTCCGATTGCAGGTACCGTTTACGCTCAGCGGAGATGCCGGCGTCCTCCAGGGGGTAACCGTGACCTTGAGCAACTCGGTGGGCCCCTCGGCGCCGGCCTCCGGTACCAGGTGATTCCAATCGCCCCGGCTCCAGACCGCGTGAACCGACCCGCCTATGGAGTGCGCACGGTGGGATACGTGATCCCGAGTTGCTCGAGATACGTGTCGTATTTCGACGGATCGTAATAATACTGCTTCATGCGGTCCCGGTACTGCTCCATGATTTTCTGGTTGAGCCAGATGGCCGGCTTGTCGTCGGGCCGGAGGAAGCTCTTGTACTTCATGTCTTTGGTTTGGACGTTGAAGTACTCCCATGCCTTCTGAACGAGCTCGGGGTGCAGCAGGATGTCGAGCATGGTCATGGCCTGCACTTTGGCGCCGGCGATCACGCCTTTGTGCGCGATCGGAGTGGCCATGGCGATGGCATTGGCCCAGTTGTGACCGGGGCCGCCGGGGATATTCGCCGGATACCGGAGGGTGATGGTGGGGACGTTCCAGGAGACGTCGCCGATGTCGTCGGAGCCGCCGCCGGTCGGGCCGACGCCCGGGCCGTCGGCGCCCTCCGTGCCGGGAGCGGGGGTGGGGCGGGGAGCGCGCATCTCAGGGAGCTTCACGGGCAGGCCGCGCACCGGTACCTTCAGCTCGGACTGGAGCGCCTTGGCGAGTTTCTGGTCGTCATCGGACCACTGCGGCAGGCCGACCTTTTTGATGTTCTCGTTCACGGCTTCGGCGATGGGCCGGTTGAAATAGCCGGGCCAGGCGCTGCCGAGGAGGCGCGAGGTGAACGTGGTGTCGGTCATGAGCGTGGCGGCTTTGGCCATGTTGTCGCCGATACGCCACATGTCCATGATGTGGTCGTAATCGGCTTCGCGGAAGTAATACCACACGGCTGCGGTGGGGGGCACGACGTTGGGCTGGTCGCCACCGTTGGTGATCACGTAGTGGGAGCGTTGCGCGAGCCGGAGATGTTCGCGCCGGAAATTCCATCCGACGTCCATCAGCTCGACGGCGTCCAGCGCGCTGCGCCCGCGCCAGGGGGCTCCGGCCGCGTGCGCGCTCTCGCCCTTGAACTGGTACTCCACCGAAACCAGGCCGTTCTGGTTGAGCGATGGGCCCCAGGAGACGCCGAAGTTCGCGGCCACGTGGGTGAAGAGGCAGACATCCACATTTTTGAACATGCCGGCGCGCACGAAGTAGGCCTTGGCGCCCACCAGTTCCTCGGCCACTCCGGGCCAGAGCTGGATGGTGCCCTTGAGGTTTTCGCGCTGCATCAGTTGCTTCACGGCGATGGCGGCCAGAATGTTCAGCGGCACGCCTGAATTGTGGCCCTCGCCATGTCCGGGCGCGCCCTCGATCATCGGCTCGTGCCATGCCACGCCGGGTTTCTGCGAGGCCTGGGGAATGTCATCGATGTCGGAACCCAGGGAGATGACCGGCTTGCCCTCGCCCCACGTGGCGAGCCACGCGGTGGGAATGCCCGCAACGCCGCGCTCGATGCGAAAGCCTTCCTTCTCGAGCAGCCCGGCGAGGTACTTCGAGGTTTCGACCTCCTGAAAACCCAGCTCTCCGAAGCTGAAGACGCTGTCCACCATGACCTGCGCCTGCTTTTTCATGGCATCGATCTGTCCGGCCAGGTCGGCCTTCATGGCGGCTTCCTTGCCCGGCGTTACGTTTGACTGGGCGAAGACAGCACTGGCGGCCAGCAAGGCAAGGGCTAGTTTTTGCATATGGAAGATAGTGTACGCTATGGCTTCGCGGGCTTGGCAGTGAGCCAGATCATCTTGTAGCCGGCAGGGACGACGATCCGCGGTTTGCTGCTTGGGAAGGGAAACACGGCGCCGTTTTCCGGCGCAGGCAAGTCAGCGGTCAATTCCAACTGGCGGCGCGAGAGGTGGGTCGCGTCCAAGGTCAGACGGCAAGGCGAGGCTGCGCCGTTCACTTCGAGCGAATCGAAAGCCATGCCGATCAGGAACAGGCCTGGGGACGCGAGGCGGTGCTCCATTCTGGTAATGCGTCCCTTCAGGATGGCGCCGGCCGGCACCAGCACCTCTTTGGAACCGGCCGGCCGAACCGGTTCGCTGACCCTGGCCCGGATGGGATCGCCCACCGCCGCGGTGTCTGTGTCGATGGGCGTCACGAGTGCCAGGGTGACCGGCAGCCACGCGGGCAAAGAGACGGGCGCCGAGGCGGGAGTCTTGCCTGCCCCGGCGGCCGCCTCGGTCTCGTCGCCAAACTGAACCGTGGATTCTGCGCCGTACTGCCGGCAGCCGGAGAAGGTGGTGAGGGTGCGGGTTTCGTGGGCGTCGGTGCCCACCAGTTCGAGCGCGCTGGTGCGCGGCAGCAGGAAATCCTGGCCACCGATTTGCAGCCGCTGGTAGTCCAGTGAGGTAGTGGCCTGGCACATGTCGGTGACCGGGGGCAGCACATCGCTGCGGATGGTGAGATGAACGAGATCGAGCGATTGGGAATCGATCGTGAATGTGCCTTCGTGTCCTGTGACATGCCAGGATCCGATGAGGCCGCTCTTCACCGCGTCGGGTATGCCCACCTCGTAATGGCTGCTCTCTACGGGCACACGATAGGAATACTCGAAGAGGACGCGACCGCCGCTGGAGGTTTTGTGGAGGAAGTGAAAAGCGGCGCCGGGGTTGTCGAACACGTCGACGAGGTACGTGCCGAAGGCGCCGGTCGAAACCGCGCCGCCGCCGATCATCTCCGCCAGCGGGCGGGTATCGAACCGGCTGGCGCCCACCCACGAGTAGATCTCGCCGGAGGCGGACACAGCGACGTCGAGCCGGAGGCGATCGATGACCACCAGGCCCACGATAGACTTGCCGCTGTTCTTGTCGAACAGGACCTGCGGGCAGGACTTGGGCGGGGTCCCGCCGCGGCCCCTGCGCATCACGCCGAAGTACCTGCGCTCGACGGTCTGCACGCAGGTGTAGCGGGGCAGGCGGTGCGTCATGGCGACGATCCTGACGCGTGCCTGCGCGAGCAGTTGCATGGGATCGCGCGGGTCCTCGGCGCCGTGCAGCCAGGCACACGCCAACACGAGCCCCGCGATGGACCGGAGATATGGCATTTGAGAGAGACCGCTCACCCGACATTCTAGAATAGAGGTGCCACTCCCTGTGCGTGTCGAGGCTATCATCGAGCCGTACCACCGGACCCACGACCGGTATCAGGCCTACTACCGTCGAGGCCTCGCTGAATACTGCGCCGGGCGTGGCATCCCGTTTGCCGAGACGGGTTCCCGATTTCCCAATCAGTTGCGATTCCTGTATCGTGTCCGTGCGTCCGACCGCTACCGCAAGCTGCTTCCGGACCCGATCGGCGGGAACCTGATGGATGTGCTGGCACGGCTGCTGGGGGCGAGCCCGGGGCCGGGCCGCGCGCTGGGCTCGTACGTCTTTCACGCCGGAGCCACGCCAGGTGAAAGTGGCCGTCGACGCGTTCGATTCGGGCGAGGTGCAAAGCCCGCCACTGCTCGACTGGTGCGACATTTATTTCAAGACCAACTACTGGCCGAGCCGGACTTATCCGGCCAAAGTGCACCCGATGGCCAATCTGAACCCGGATGTCCTTCCGCGCATCGCCGATTTGAGGGAGGCCCGGAGCGCGGAGAAGGAGTGGGACCTGTTCGGTTGTTTTCGCGTCTGGGGCGGCACCGATGAGTTGGAAGGCGTGGAGCACAACCTGGCTCTGTTCGAGGCCCTGGCGCGGGTGAAATGCAGGAAGAACCTGATGGCTGTGCTGGTGGCGGGAGATACCAGGGCCGCGGCTGCCCGGCTCGAGAAGGCGGGCGTACCCTCCACCACCCGGTGGCTGCCGCAAGCGGAGGTGTGGCGCATGGCGGCGCGCTCACGGTTGAACATCGTTCGGCATGGCATGCACCAGTGCATCCCGTGGCGAATGACCGAAACGCTGGCCATGGGCGGATGCCCCGTGATGGATTACGCCACCACCACCCGCTGGCATGTCCCGCTCGAAGAAAATGTGCACTATCTGAGTCTCGGCATTCCCTATCAGCCGTCGCAGGCGGCGGGGTTCGATCCCGGAGAGGTGGCGGAACGCGTGGAGGCGTGGCTCGCCGACAGGAGCCTGATCTCCGAAATCGGGCGGAACACGGCGCGTTATTTCGACCAGCATCTCACGCCGGAAAAGATCGGCGGGTACATGCTGGAAAAGGCCGGGCTGAAAATGGCGAACGCCTGACCGTACTCAGTTGGTCACGTCGTGCGTGCGGCTCTCTTCGCGGACCGGCATGTAGACCTCGTACCACTTCTTCTGAGCGTCGCTGCCGGCGTATTTCGCGAGCGCATCTTCGCTCTCGAACTCCATCACGAAGATGCTCTTGTAACCTTCGGGCAACTGCATTTTGATGGGCCGGGTCCACACGTTTTTCAGTCCCGGGTAGTTCATGGTTTCGACGCCTTTGATGGCTTTGTCGATGTCGGCCTGCGCCGCACCGGCTTTCCATTGCACGGTAACGATATGGATCACGGTTTTGGGCCGGGCGGGCGCGGCCAGCAAAAGGCCGGCAGCCAGAATGGCCAGCACGGCACACAGAGTGAGAATGGTCTTTCTGGTCATGGCAGTTCTATCGTACCTTGAGAACCGGGTCTGGCGACGCCCGGGGCCTGCTCAAATCGAGCGCACCGGCATGGCCACGATATCGTCGATCTGGATGGCTTCTTTCACCGTGAACGGCTCGCCGTACCGGACGCCGATCTGGTTGCCGTAGAAGCGGGCGATGGCGCCCAGCCGGTCGCGGATCTCGGCTTCGTTCGGGAAACAGGGTTCCGCCTTCGGCGGTCACGCCGTACTGCGACGTGTAGCTGAGCAGCGCTGCCATGCGCCGTTCGAACTGCGCGCTGATGTCCACGATGAACGACGGCTTCACGTCCGCGTACAGGCTGGCGTACAGGATCTTGGACGGCCGGTGCGGCTCGGAGTACTCGTCCAGCTTCTTCAGTCCCGCCAGGAAGCAGGCTTCGAAGCCCATCTCGGAGCAGCGATAGTGGTCGGGGTGGCGCGCCTGCCAGTAGGGCAGGATCACGACCCGCGGTTTCAATTCCCGGATCTTCACGGCCAGCGTCATGCGCGCGGCGATGTTGTTTTCGAGGCGGGCATCGGGCATGTGCAGGTTGCCGCGCCAGGCGAGCAGCAGGTGGCGGGCGGCGGCTTCACTCTCCTCGACGCGCTGCTCGGGAGTGCCGCGCGTACCCATGTCGCCGGCGGTGAGGTCCAGCACGCCGGTCCGATAGCCCATCTCCGCCATGCGGATGAGCGTGCCGCCGCAGGTCTGCTCCACGTCGTCCGGGTGGGCGGCGATGGCGAGGACATCCAGGCTCATGCGCGGGCCGCCAGTTTCTTCAGGAATTCTTTCATCTCCACTTTGTACTTGAAAGCCTTTGCGCCGTTGATGGCCACCACCGGCACTTCGTCATTGTACCTGCGGCGCAAATCGGGGTCGGCGTCGATATCCAATTCTTCGTACTCGAACGAAGCGCTCCGGCGGGCCGCCAGCAGCACCCGCTTCGCCTCGTCGCACAGGCAGCAGCCCGAACGCGTGTAGAGCGTGACCCGGGGTTTCATTACCAGTAGAGGTCGCGGCGGCGGTAGTAGCGCTCGCGCGTGCCGAGGGTTTTGATGAGGATCATCCCGGCGACGAAGCCGCCGATGTGCGCGAAGAACGCCGTGCCGCCCTGCGAAGCCTGGGTGTATCCGATGCTGCCCACGCCGCTGAAGAGCTGCGTGGCGAACCAGTAAATCAGCATCAGCCACGCCGGCACGTCGATGCGGGTGATGAAGAACAGCACGAACAGGATGCTCTGGATGCGCGCATGCGGAAACTTGAGCATGTAGGCGCCCATGACTCCCGCAATGGCGCCGCTGGCCCCCACCATGGGAACGCGGGAATCAGGGCTGACGGCCACCTGCGCCATGGCCGCGGCCACGCCGCACACCAGATAAAAGACGACAAACTTGGCATGTCCGAGGATGTCCTCGATGTTGTCGCCGAAGATCCACAGGAACCACATGTTGCCCAGCACATGCAGCCAGCCGCCATGAAGGAACATGGAGGTGAAGATATTGGTGATCTGGAAATGTTCCGGGGTAAGGCCGTACAGGGCGATGAAGGCGTTGCGCGTGTAATCGTCGAGCGAGAATTCGAAGAGGAAAACCAGGATATTCACGACAATCAGCACAATAGTGACGATGGGCCTGGAGTAGCTCGGCTGTGTGTCGCGTAGTGGGAACATCTATATCGTGGGCGCGTTGGCGGCGGCGCGCGCCGCAAACTCCGGGTGAGAACGCCGTTCGGCTTTGGTCATCAGAGCGCGCACTTCGGCAAGGCCGCGAATTCCGCCGCGCGCGCCCAGGGCGGTGCAATTCAGGGCCGCCATGGCGTTGGAGAACTCGAGGGCCTCAGGCATCGGCATTCCTTGCAACACAGCATAGCAGAAGGCCCCGTGAAACACGTCGCCCGCACCCGTGGTATCGACACAGTTGACCACGAACGCGGGCGAGTAGTGAAACACCCCGTTCGCCCGGGCCAGCGAGCCGTGGGCACCCAGGGTCATGGCCGCCACCTTCATGCCGTACTCGTTCTGGATGGCTTCGAGCGCCAGGAACGGGTCGTTCACCCCCGTCCAGGCGGTGGGGAACTCCGAGCTGGCCACCAGGTAGTCGATGTTGGGCAGGACGCGGTCGAAGCCGTGGTACACGGTATCGACATCCACCGTGACCGGTATCCCGTGGGCGCGCGCAATCGCCGCCGCGTGGGCCACGGCCGGAGTGTCGTGCCCATCGATGTGCAGCAGGCGGCCGCAGGTGATCTGCCCGGGGGCGATCTGGTCCGGATCGATGCGCAGGCAGTCGCTGCGATGCCAGAGCACGGTGCGTTCCCCGGTGGAGCGGTCGATGATGATGTAGGCCGACTGGTTGGGGCAGTTCCTGCGGAGCTGCACGTGGTCCAGGTTGATTCCGGTGCCGAGGAGGCTCTCGCGTTGAATGCGGCCGCGGTCGTCGTCGCCGATGGCGCCGATGTACTTGGCGCGCAGGCCGAGGCGGGCGCACGCCACCAGGGCGCTCGCCATTTGCCCACCAGGGCTGATCATTTCCTCCTGGAAGGGAACTTTGCCGGCATAGGCCGGGAAATTAGGGACAATCAGGAGCGTATCGGTCGCATTCAGACCGACGCCGACCACGTCGAAGTCAGGCATTCAGGAACATTGTAAGCGCGCGACGTCCTATCGGCCCACTAAGGCCGCACGTGCCGCGCGCCGCCGCGATGCTCGTATGCGCACGGCGATCGCGGTGATCGACATGGCAATCGAGGCCCCCGCAAAGGCCATGAACATATCCTTGTGGGTATCCCAGGGGTCGCCCTGGAGGCCCAGGAACGCCTCGCCGGCGTCCGGACTGGCGACGACGGCCACCACGGCTTCCATGATCTCGTAGGCCGCCCCCATGCCCAGCGTGGCCACGATGGGCAGCCACAGTGCCCAAGCGCCGCGCACGTTGGCCCGGCGCATCAGGATTTCGCGCTGCGGGTATGCCAGAAACAGGCCGAAGGCGAAATGGACCACGCGGTCGTAGTCGTTGCGCGTGGTGTGAAACACGGCCCTCATCCACTCACCGGCGGGGACGAAGGCATAGCGCGTATGCGCGCCCCATTCGTGCAGGCACAGGAAGGCGAAGATCAGCAGGTAAGACAACTCGGAGAACGGCATCCACCGGTACGTACCGATGAGAAATCCGACGGCCACAAATACCAGCAGGTTCTCCAGCCACCAGTCCACGACCAGCACCGGATGCCAGGCAGAGAGCGCAAACACGACAACGAACAGCACCGCCAGAATATGCGGCAGCCGGTAGTGCCGGAAGGGGACCGGTTTGGCCATGGACGCAGTCGTCATCTGCTGCGATTCCCATCTTATCCGACGCGGGCCGGCCACGGGAAAACACCTCTTGACAGAGCCGGTCCCTAGTGCTAGTTTTTTAGCATCATGCTAGAAATTCAGCAGGAGCCGGGGCGGTGAGCGCGCTGGGAGGCTTGAGCCGTCGAGAACGGCAGATCATGGAGATCCTGTACCAGCGCGGCAAGGCGGCGGCGTCCGAGGTGCGGGAAGCCATGGCGGACGCTCCAGGTTACTCCGCGGTCCGCGCCATGCTGCGTGTTCTGGAGGAGAAGGGCCATGTGAAGCATCAGGCAGAAGGTCTGAAGTACGTGTACGTGCCTACGATGGCTCGGGAGAAGGCCAAACGGTCGGCCGTGAAGCACGTGCTGGACACGTTTTTCGGCGGCTCCCCGGAACAGATTGTGGCGGCCCTGCTGGATGTATCGTCCACGCGCCTGACGCGCGAGGAACTGGACCGGATGTCGGAGATGATCGAACGAGCGAAGAAGGAGGAGAGGTAAATGCCGGGCTGGAACGAAGCGCAGTGGTTCTCGATGTTGGCGGGCGTGGCGTTCAAGAGCACGCTGGTGCTGGGCGCCGCGGGGATAATCGCGTTTCTGCTCCGCCGGCGGTCCGCCGCGGTGCGGCATGTGGCCTGGACAGGGGCCGCGGCGGCCGTGTTGGCGCTCCCGCTGCTCTCCGGTCTGTTGCCCGCTTTGCAGGTGACGGCACCCGGCGCTCTGACTCAATGGAACACCGGTCTCCTGTTCCGGTCGGCCGCGTCCGCGGCGCCGCCTGAGGGAGTCTCGACGGAGTCGCTTGCCGTTGCTCCGGCGGCATCGCCAGCAGGCACGGCGTGGCACCTGAACCTTCGCCTGGTGCTGATGACCGTGTGGTGCGCGGGCACCATGGTCATCCTGATTCAGATGCTGGCGGCGTATGCGGCCATGAGCCGCGCCCGGCGCAGGGCGAGCGAATTTCCGGACGTCGCTGCGGCCCGTGAAGCGGCAGCGCGGATCGGGCTTCCTCACCCGGTGCGAGTTCTCCAGGCCGGGCCGGGGAGCATGCCGATGACCTTCGGTCTCCGCCGGCCCGCCGTGTTTCTGCCGGCGGATGCCGTCGAATGGAGTGCCGAGAGCCGCCGCATGGTGCTTCTCCACGAACTGGCCCACATTCGCCGGGGCGACGCCGCCACGCATCTGCTGGCGCGGGCGGCGCTGAGCTTCAACTGGTGGAATCCCCTGGCCTGGATGGCCTGGCGCGAGTTCCTGAAGGAGCGCGAACGGGCGGCGGATGACCTGGTCCTGGCCGCGGGAGCACATGCCTCCGCCTACGCCAGCCGTTTGCTGGAGGTGGCCCGGTCGCTGCAGTCGGGACCGGCCACGGCGTGGGCAGCCATCGCCATGGCGCGGCGCTCGCAGATGGAAGGCCGGCTGCTGGCGATTCTGGATGCCGGGGTGAACCGCAAGCAGGCGGGTCGCACCGCGGTCGCGGTGGCCTCGGTGCTGGCGATCGTGCTGGTGGCGCCATTCGCCGCCATGCGTGCGCAGACCGATGCGCCGACCGCGCCGCCCGAGATCGACGCCACGATTCGCGCGGCCAACGGACAAAAGAACCACGAAATCCTGGAACGCGCCGCCTCGGCGTACGAGAAGCTTCGCAAGTACGATGCGGCGCAGACGCTGCTGGAGTCCGCACTGGCGATTCGAGGGCAGGTGGACGGGGAGAACAGCGCGGCCTACGCAGCCGGACTGGTCAAACTCGGCGAACTGGCCTCGAAGCGGGGAAAGTTCGCCGAAGCGGAAGGGTTCTACTCCAGGGCGGTGGCGCTTGGGGATCGGCCGGAGGTTGTCCCGGCATTGCTCTTCCTGGGACGGAGGGCGTTCGGCAGCCATAATTACGAAAGCGCGCTCGATCTGTTCCAGCGCGCGTTGAACGTCGATCCGTCAGGGCCGCAGGCGGGACGCGCACTCACCTGGATGGGAGAGGCGAAAAGCAACAGTGGCAGCTCCGCCGATGCCGAAGCCTATTTCCAAAGGGCGCTCGCCGTGGAGGCGCCCGACTCATCCGCCGCGGCTATGACGATGGATCTGTATGCCCGTTTTCTGCGCGACCAGAACCGCGTGGGTGAGGCCGAACAGATGGAATGGCGCGTCCAGCAGATCCGCAAGACGCTGCTGGCGAAGCTGATGCCGCAGTCGCCGGCATCCGAGGCCGTGTACCGGGCCGGCGGCGGTGTCGCCGCTCCGGCACTACTGTCCAAGGTTGAACCGGCGTACACCGAAGAGGCGCGCGCATTGAAGATCCAGGGGACGGAACTGCTCTATGTCGAGATCGGACCCGACGGCCTGGCGCGCAACTACAAGGTGGTGCGCGGGCTTGGCTTCGGCCTGGACGAGGCTGGCATCGAAGCGGTCTCGCAGTGGCGTTTCAAACCGGGGACCAAAAACGGGTATCCGGTCACCGTGGCCGCCACGATCGAGATCAACTGGCGGCTGATGTAGCCGGGCCGCCGCGGATGTTTCAGCGCGAACTACAGTCGTCCCAGTACGACCGCGATCGCCTCCATCAGTTGATTTACCGTATACGGCTTTTGCAGGAAACCGGCTGTATCTTTCCCGGCGAAACGCCGCGCCGCTTCCGTTTCGCCGTAGCCCGAGGAAACAATCACCGGAATGCCGGAGCGGATCGCCTTGATTCGTTCCAGCGCTTCCTCTCCGCCCATGACGGGCATTGCCAGGTCGAGAATCACCAGGGCAATCCTGTCCTGATGTTTCTCGAACACGTGAACGCCTTCCGCGCCGTTCGCGGCCAGCAGAACATGCCAGCCACCATGTTCCAGGGCCGACTGAGCCAGCCGCCGAAGCGCTTCTTCGTCATCGATGAAGAGCACGTCGCCGCCCGGGGCTATTTGTCCCGCTACTTCGCGCGCAAGGGGCGCTATGGTTTTGGCTGCCAGCGCGGGCAACAAGACCTCAAACGAAGTTCCACGGCCCGGGCTGGAATACACGCGGATGGCTCCTTTGTGGCTCCGCACGATGCCGGAGGCCGCGGCCAGCCCCAAGCCGCGGCCCTGGAATTTCGTGGTAAAGAAGGGGTCAAAAATCCTGGCCCGCGTGGCCTCGTCCATACCTGAGCCGGTATCGTGAACCTCAATGCCGACGTACTTTCCAGGAATAAGGTGGTCGTTCGGAAACTCTCTTTGGATGTCCTCCCCATTGAGATCCCGAAGGCCCGTCCGGACCACCACCGTGCCGGCTTTACCCTCACCGATAGCCTCCGCGCCATTGATGATCAGGTTCATGACGAGTTGCTGAACCTGTCCTGGATCGGCCTCGACCGCCGGGAGTCCCGATCCCAGGTCCAGTTGAATCGCAACCATCTTCGGAATGGAAGTCTGGATCAGAGGCTCGATCTCTCGGATCAGTTGCGAGACATCGATCCGGTTCAGCACGAATTGGCCCTTGCCGGCATAGGCGAGCATCTGGCGCGTCAGGTCCGCCGCCCTCTGGCTGGCGCTGAGGATCTCCCGAAAATGCCGCCGGCCCGGCGCGGAGTCGGGGAGTTCCGTCAGTCCCAGGCTGGCGTTTCCCATGATTCCGGTAAGCAGGTTGTTGAAGTCGTGCGCAATGCCGCCGGCGAGCAGGCCCAGACTCTCCAGTTTCTGAGTGTGCTGGAGTTGGCGTTCGAAGCGTTTTCGTTCCGTGATGTCGCGGATGTTGAACTGAACCAGCTTTCGCGATCCCTCCGGGTACTCGTTAGCCACTACCTCGACGTGAATGGCACGCCCGCTCTTCGATCTCAGCAACAAGTCGGGGAAGTGCGCCTTCTCCTGCCCGCGTATCCGTTCCAGCGCGGATTCCACCTCGGGATTGCCGTTGAGAGGCTCGATTTCCCATAGCTTCCTCCCCACGAGTTTTTCCCGTGGGTATCCGGACAAGCTTTCCAGGAATGGGTTTACATCGGTGATTTCGCCTGTATCCGCATCCGCTATGACCATGCCGTCTTTCGCCGTCTCGAAGAGCCGGCGATAGCGAGCCTCGGCGGCACTCTTTCGCTCGGTGATATCCTCCAGTGCAAGCAGGGTAAGTCCGGTTTCGTCATCCGCCTCGATGCGTCGGGCATTCAACAGCATCGTTCTGGGGCCGATCCGTTTGAAGTCGCGCTCAATTTCTACGTCCTCCATGCCGGAGGTGCTGCTCGCCATCCGGTCGAACAGATGGTGAAGCGCTGGAAAATCGAACTGCCCTCCGCCCACCTCAAAAAGGGAACGCTTGAAGCTTTCTTCCGGCGAGGTTCTGAACGTCTGGAAGAACGCGCGGTTCGCCGTCTTGATTCGCAACTGCGGATCGAGCACAATCAAAGGTTGGCTGACGGTCTCGACAATAGCCGAGGCATAATCGCGCGCCCGCCTGACCTGCTCCAGGGTCCTCTTCAACTCATCCACATCGAGCAACTGGAGCACGGCTCCGTCGATGTGATTATCGCTCGTGCGGTAAGGGCGCACTCGCAGCGAATACCAGCGGCCCTCCTGGTCGCGCACCTCCCGTTCATAAGAAGCGAGGGTATCGACCACCTGGCGCACGATTACTTCCAGGTCGGGAACATTGATCCTGGGCTTCAAGTCCGAAACCGGCCGCCCTACGTCGGTCGCGATCAACTTCAGCAGTTTTTCAGATGCTTGCGTAAAGCGCCGGATCCGGAGGGCACCGTCCAGCATCAGGATCGGAGTGTGCAGGCTGGTCAGCACGTTGAGGAGGTCGTCGCTCAACTGCTGTAAATCCGCATTGCGGCTGTCCATCTCCGCGTTCACGGTTTGCAGCTCCTCGTTGGATGCCTGCAACTCCTCTTTTGCCGTCTGCAACTCCTCGTTCGAACTCTGCAACTCCTCATTGCTCGACTGTGCTTCTTCGTTCGCGGACCTGAGTTCCTCGATGATGGACTGCAGGTATCGGCGCGTGGACGTCAGTTCCGCTTCCAGTTGTGCAACCCGGCGCTGCGGGGCGCCGGACTCTTCGGGATTCGCCTCCTCATCCTGTGAAGGCGGCAAGGCACCCGTCGCGGATCCTGCATGGGAGGCTTCCTCGAACGAGATCAGGAAGTGCCGTTTCCATCCAGGAACCGCGACCGGCGTGACGGCCACCGTGATGATCTGCGGAACGGCCCGGAAGACCTGGATGCTTTCCAGGCGGATGCCCATATTCTTTTGCCGCGCCTCTTCCACTGCCGCGCGCAGGTACAGGGCCACGTCGTCGCGAAGCATCCGGAACAGATCCAGTTCGGCTTCGCCCGCATCGGGCTCCAGAAAGCGCCCCACATCGCCGCGAAACTCGACGATGCGGTAGTCGTCGTCGATGACCACCGCAGGCGGCGCATATTGGGCCAACAACAAACGATCCACCTGCCTTTGCAGGGGATCGAGCGGGCCTCCCTCCGGTGTTTTCAATCCGCTTCCAGCCGGATATTCATCCTGCCTGAAGACGGGGAACGGGGCAACCCGTGCGGGCAACTCGAACTCGCTTTGGACCGGAGCGGCTCTCCGCACGTAGATGTTGGGCTGGCGTTCCAGCGGCACAAAATAATCCGTCAGGCTGCCGGGTCTCTCTGCTTTCCCCAGCATGAGAAAACCATTCGGCTGCAGTGCATAAAACAGCGTGCCCATGACGCGCTTCTGCAACGCTGGTCCCAAATAGATCAACAGATTCCGGCAACTGATCAAGTCCATGCGGGAAAACGGAGGATCGCTGGTGAGGTTATGGACGGCGAATACGCACTTATCCCTCAGGGAGCGGACAATCTGGAAACCCGCGTCCACCTTTACGAAGAAACGCTTTACGCGGTCCAGGGAGACGAGAGACAGAGCACTGGGACCGTAAACAGCAGCGCGGGCCTTCTCGATGGACCTCTCGCTCAAATCCGAACCGAAGACGTGCATTGGGAAGTCAACTCCGGCGCCGTCCATATACTCGGTCAGGCAAATTGCGATTGAGTAAAGCTCTTCCCCGCTGGCGCATCCCGGCACCCAGACCCGAATCGCATCGCCGGGTTGTTTTTCGCGCAGGATTGCGGGGATCGCGTTCTCCTTGAGCGCGTCGAACAGCGGGGCGTCGCGGAAGAACTCGGTGACGTTGATGAGAAGATCCTCGCAGAGCGCCTGCATCTCTCCGGGATTCTGCTGCAGGATTTCCAGGTATTGATCGGGGTCCGCGGCCTTCTGCAACACCATCCTTCGCTCCATCCGGCGCAGGAGAGTGTTCGGTTTGTACTGCGAAAAATCGACTCCGGCGGAACTGCGCAGCAGCCGCAGAATGCTCAAGAATGCCGGCGTCTCCTGGTGCAGGCGGGCCGGCGCTGCGCCAACGCGGTACGGATGCCGGGCAATGGCGGCAAGCTCCCGGGCGATGGCGTTCGGCGGCAACACGAAATCGACCACGCCCGCGGTGACTGCGCTCCGCGGCATGCCGTCGAATTTGGCGGATTCGTCCTGAGCAAACGTGATCCCGCCCTCGGACTTGATCGCCATCAGCCCGAGCGTGCCGTCCGTCGCCGCGCCGGACAGGATGACTCCGACAGCGTTGGCCTTTCGATTCTGCGCCAGCGAGCACAGAAAAGTATCGATCGGCATGTACCGTCCGACGCCTTCGGCGCGCGGGGTCAGGCGGAGAACGTCCCGCGCTATGGTCATCTTCGTGTTCGGAGGAATTACGTAGACCTGATCCGGGCGGACGATCGTTGCGTCCGAAACTTCAACCACCGGCATTTGCGTTCGTTGGGCGAGCAGGTCGGCTAATACGCTCGTGTGGTGCGGGTCGAGATGCTGAACGAGCACAAACGCCATCCCGGTGTCGTTCGGGAGGGCTCTCAAGAACTCGCCTAAGGCCTCCAGTCCTCCGGCGGATGCTCCTATGCCAACCACCGTGCAACTTTTCGCGTCTGCCGCGTCAGGTTCGAGGCGGTGCGGCACGTCGTCTGTGTCCTCTGTCGCTTGCCTGCGCTCTTGCGGAGGTGGTTGCGTACCACGAGGTGCGGCGCCCGTTTCCGGGGTTTCATCCGTTTGGCTCATGGGAACCCTTAATTACTTGTGCTTGCAATTCTATCAATAGCCATACGAACGGCGTTGCCGCGGGCCGGAACATAACAGAATGGCCCCCGCAAACCTCAGAATGGCTGGTACCGCCGAAGGATGCCGGCTACTTGGTCGACTCCGGTTCTGCGAAGCGCTTGAAGAAGCTGTCGGGGTACCAGTGGGGTCGCGCGTGCGCGTCGGCCACGCGCACCAGAAGGTCCAGGATGATGCGGTTGAATTTCGCCGCCGCGGCTGTGTCCACGGGTTGTGAGGGATCATCGGAAGGCTTGTGATAGCGGTCGCGCACCCAGTCCAGGCGGATTTTCTGTTCGGGCGAACCCGGCGCATACCCGAACTTGAATGCCAGCGCCGGGATGCCGCGGCGGATGAAGCTGTACTGGTCGCTGCGAATGAAGCGGTTTTGTTCCGGTTCATTGTCGGCCTGGACCTCCACGCCCGAGTCTTTGGCGGCCGCGCGCACGGTGTCGCCGAGCGTCGACTCCGCCAGACCCTGCACCTCCAAAAACCGCAAGGGATACAGAGGGAGGAACATGTCGAGGTTGATGTCGGCCACAATCGCGCCCGGCGGAACGGTGGGATGAGCGGCGAAGTAGCGCGACCCGAGCTCGCCTTTCTCCTCCGCGGTGACGGCCAGGAACAGGATGGAGCGCCGGGTCCGGGGGGCGGATTCCTGCAGGAGCCGTGCCACTTCGAGAACCGTGGCGATTCCGGAAGCGTCGTCCATGGCGCCGTTGTAGATGTTGTCGCCATTCACCGGCCGGCCGATTCCGACATGATCGAGGTGCGCGGAGAGAATCACGCATTCGTCCTTGAGTTTCCGGTCCGTCCCGGGCCGCAGGCCGGCCACGTTCGGCTCTTCGAGGGGTGTCCGTTTGACCGCCGCTTTCATGCGCAGCGACACCGACAGCGGGAACTTCGGGAGAGGCTCGTTGGCCCTGGCCAGTTTCTGGATCTCTTCGAAGGTATGCCCGCTGCCTGCGAAAAACTTCGCGGCGCCGCGGTTGGTAATCGAGAGGGCGACGCGCTGTCCGGCCGTCTCCTGCAAATCTTGGTCGGCCAGGGCCACGACGGGTAGAGCCGCTGCGCGGCCTCCGCGGCCCCTGCCGGCCGGCGCGCGGTTTCCTCCGGCGCGACGCGGTTCGCGGATTTGGCAGGGTGGCGATGCCGATGGCGCCCGCGCGGCGCAGTGCCCCCCATCGTTCGACCGCGGACGAGTAGTGCGACTTGAGCGGTCCGGGAGCCTGGGCGGGCCCGAGGGCGTTCACATAGACCACGATCTTGCCGCGGAGGTCGAGTCCCGCCAACTCGTCGTATTGCGCCTCGGGAATAACGATACCGTAACCGGCAAAGACCATGGGGGCTTCCAGGGAGGATGACAAATCGGCCCGCGGGCTGAGGTTGGCCTCCGTGCCCAGCGCCAGCGGCTCTTCGGCGCCGTCCCGGACCAGCGACAGGCTGGACTGTTCTTCGATCAACTGCCGCGATTCGAACCGCACCGGTTGCAGGTACCCCTGGGTGCCCGCCGGCTTCAGCCCGCGACGTTCGAATTCGGCGGCAACGTATTGGACAGCCTTGTGAAGCCCTTCGGTGCCGACGTCGCGTCCCGCGAGACTGTCATCCGCCAGAAACTCCACGTGGGCCCACCAGCGAGCGCCCTCGGCAACGTAGTCGATGCCGGCCGCCAGCAGGGTGGCTGCAGTGAGGCACAGAAGGAGTGGTCTTTTCATAGTGATGAGCCGGTAATATTAGATTATGCGCATCCTTCTGTTCAGTGGGAAAGGAGGGGTCGGCAAGACCAGTCTGGCGGCCGCCACCGGGTTGCAGCTTTCCCGGCTGGGGCACCGTACGCTGGTCATGAGCGTGGACCCGGCTCACAGCCTGGCTGACGCCTTCGACCTGGAAACCGCCCTCTTCCACGCCAAGACCGGCGACCCCTACCCCATCGGCGAGCTCCTGGCAATCCACGAAGTCAACATTCAAAAAGAGATCAAGCGTCACTGGCGGGAGATCTCGTCGTACGTCATTTCGGTGCTGCGGACCACCGGGATCAGCGATGTGGAAGCCGAAGAACTGGCCATCCTTCCGGGCATGGAAGAGCTGAGCGCGATGATGTACGTGAACCAGTTCCGGCGCGAAGCGCGCTACGACGTCATCGTGCTGGATTGCGCGCCCACCGCGGAATCCATGCGCTTCGTCAGCATGCCGACTACGCTCGAATGGTACATGAAACACATCTTTCCGTTCCAGCGCGGCATCCTCAAGGCGGTGCGGCCTCTGGCCAACCGGGTGTCGCCCGTGGAACTGCCCACGGACAACTACTTCGCGAACATCCAGGACCTGTTCGGGAAGCTGGACGGAATCGGGGAGCTGCTCGAGAACCCGAAGATCACCAGCGTCAGGCTGGTGACCAATCCGGAGCGGATGGTTTTGCGCGAGACGCAGCGGGCGTTCGTGTACTTCTCCCTGCACGGCCTGGCGGTGGATGGAATCGTGGTCAACCGGGTGCTTCCCCTCGAGGTCACGGATGCGTACTTCGAGGAGTGGCGCTCCTCGCAGGCCAAAATCCTGGAGGAGATCGACGCCTATTTCGCGCCCGTGCCGGTGAAGCGTGTCCCGCTGTTCACCCACGAGGTGCTGGGCCGCGAGCGCCTGGAAGAACTGGCGCGCGCGCTGTACGCGGAAAATGAGGATCCCGCGGCCGTGACCCGAACCGAAGCGCCCTACACCTTCGCCAAGAGAAACGGGTTCTACGAGATCCGCCTGCAACTGCCGTTCGCCGCCAAAGGCGAGGTGGGACTGTTCAAAAAGGGCGACGAGCTGGTGGTCGAGATCGGCACGCTGCGGCGGCACATCGGGTTGCCGACCTCCATGGCGGCGCTTTCGCCCAGCCGCGCCAAGTTGGAGAATAGAGTTCTCACCGTGGAGATGAAGGAGGCCTGAAGATGGAAGAGAAGACCGACGCCGCCGGCCCTGCTACCGGACCCGGCTGCTTCTTTTGCGCCACTGCCAAGCCGCTGCTGGAGCACCTCTGGACGGAGGTGACGCGCGATCATTTCCGCGAGGCTCGCCTGGAGTTTCTCAAGGGGCTGCGCACCTTGCTGGATGAGCGCATCGCCTACCTCTCACGGCAGGAGGATGAGCACCGGGGAACCCACGTCACGGTCGAGTGACTCCGCCCGCGCTGCGCTACCGCCTGCTGCTGCTGACGGCGGCGCTGCTGTTTTCCACGGGCGGCGCAGCGATCAAGTCAGCCACGCTGACGGGTTGGCAGATCGCCTGCCTGCGCTCCGGGGTTGCGGGCGCCGTGCTGTTTCTGGCGTTGCCGGAGGCGCGGCGGCGCTGGTCGTGGCGGATCGTTCCGGTCGCGGGCGCATATGCGGCCACACTGATCTCGTTCGTCCTGGCCAACCGCCTGACCACAGCGGCTAACGCGATCTTCCTGCAGTCCACCGCTCCGCTATACATGCTGCTGCTCAGCCCGCTGGTATTGCGGGAGCCGATCCGCCGGGCGGACGTCCTGTATATGCTCGCCGTGCTCTCCGGCATGGCGGTATTCTTCGTGGGGAAAGAATCCGCGGTGGCGACCGCGCCCGACCCGCGAACCGGAAACCTGGTGGCCCTGATCAGCGGACTCGCGTACGCCTGCATGCTGGTAGGGCTGCGCTGGCTCTCGCGGTTTCGAGGTCCGGACGCAGCCATCGGAACCGTGGTACTGGGGAACCTTCTCGCCTGCCTGGCTGCGCTACCGATGGCGGTGCCGTTCGGCGCGGCCACAACGCACAACTTGGTGGTGATTCTGTACCTCGGGGTGGTGCAGATCGGGGTGGCCTATGCGTGCCTTACGCGCGCCATCGGGCATGTGCCGGCGGTGGAGGCGGCCACCCTGCTCATGGCGGAACCGGCGATGAATCCGGTCTGGACCTGGCTGGCGCATGGGGAAAGACCGGGTGCGTGGGCGCTGGCGGGCGGGGCAGTGATCCTGTCCGCGACGCTGGCCAATACCTGGCGCCAGAGCCTGCGCGCGGCCAATGCCGCATAATGCCGAAACAGGCCATCGCCTTTTAGAAGCGGCGCCGCTGAGCGAGCTCGCCGGAGCAACGACGGGGCTCTCGGTCACAGTTGCGCCCGGCTGCGGGACCTCCGGCATCTCTAGCGGTAAAGGCGGTGCGTTAAAATAGGGTAGCAAAGGGTCACATCGTGCTCCTGCGCCGTCCTTTCGGAGCTGTATGGTTATGAAGCTGGCTGGTTGCTTGTTCGCCTTCGGTTTGTTTGCCTCCACCACGAGGGTTGTCACGTTCGATTCGGGGCAACTGGGGAGGACGCCGGCGGGTTGGACGGTCGGCGGCGCGGCCAAACCGGGCGATCCGCCCCACTGGGAGATCCGCAAGGATCAATCCGCAGCCACTCAGCCTTACGTGCTCGCCAAGGTCTCAAGCGATCCGGCCGACGGCCATTCCGCCCTGGCGATTCTCAACGACCAGATGCTGCGCGATGGCGAAGTGAGTGTCCGGGTGAAGCCCGTGGGGGGACGGGAAGATCAGGCCGGCGGCGTGGTCTGGCGCTATCACGACGAGAACAACTACTATGTCGCGCGGGCGGATGCGCTGGACAAGAGTATCGCGGTGTTCAAGGTGCAGAACGGCCGCCGTACCGCCATCATCCCGGAAGTGAAGCACGACCTTTCGGCGAACACGTGGTGCATTCTCAAGATCTGGACCCGGGGCAACCGTTTTGAGGTCTACCTGGACCATCGCCGTGTCCTTCAGGGACGGGACAACACGTTCTCCGGCCCAGGCCGCGTGGGGCTGTGGACCGGCGGCGACTCGGTGACCTATTTCGACGATTTCCGGGTAAATCCCCGTTAGTAGCGCGTGGTTGAACTCCTCCGTGGCCCCACTCGGGCCAAGCAATCCGGCAAGCGTTTGATTCTAAAGGAGGGCATCTTCTCCCGTGACCCCACTCGGGTCACGGGGGGTTTTGGCACGGGCTCGGGGCCCTTACCGCAGACCGCCCGCGCCGCGATCCCGGGCCGGTCGGCGTGCGGGTTTTGGCACGGGCTCGAGAGCCGTTACCGCAGGGCCACCTGCACGGTATTCGCCGGCTTGCCATCCACCGTTAGGACCACATCCACGGTTCCCCGCCCTGCCAGTTCGCGCGGCAACAACAGGTTGACCTGGTCCAACCCTACGAACTCGCTCTGGGGACCTGCATAATCCACGCGCGTGTTCGCGCCGTCCACCAGCACGCTGACGGCGGTCAGCGTGCTTCGGTTGCGAATGCCGGTGCCGAAGAGAATCAGCCAGGTGTTGCCGGCGGCATGGAGATCGATCGGAGCCGGCACGCAACTCCCGGGCCCGGCTGGGCAATCGAACACGAAGCTGGAAGCAGTGCTCCCATCGGCGGCAACGTGCACGGTGATCGCGGCCGCGACACCTTTGCCGCTGCTGTTCTGGGTGAACAGAGCGGGCGCTACCGGTTCGATCTGGAGCCTCGCGATGGAACGAAGCGAGGTGCCGCTGTAGACCGACAGGGTGGCCGCGCCAGGGGCGGTGCCGGAAGGGATCAGGAAGTTCACCTGGGTGGGGGAGATGTAGAACAACGGCGCGGCCCGGGCGGTGCCACTCGCATCGGTTACCTGCATGGAGAACCCGGCGATCGAAGTCGGCAAGGGCAGGCCGGGGGCCTGCGCCGTGGTGGGCGCCAACTGGTCCCCGAGCACGGTCGCAATCGAATCGGGCGCCACGTTGGGGCCGGTAAAACCGGCCGCGGACAACACGTTCAACACCGGAATGGAAAACCGGCACGCGCCGGTAAGATCCATGAATCCACCCCAATTCACTGCCACGGCAAGCTGCGCGAAGACCTTGGCCGGGCTTGGGGGGCTATCCCAGAACCAGGGAGACACCCAATCGCTGCCGGCCGCCGAGCATCCCAGCACGTCGCACGATAGCGGAATCGTGAGCTGCGGGAAGTACACGGTCTGTACGAGTTGATCGCAGCACACGGGGTCGAGCTCATAGAGCGACATAAAATTGGTTTCCGTGGTGTAGAGGTGAACATCCTGGCATCCGCCCTCGTCCGGAACGCCATCGCCGTTCGTGTCGCGGGGGCAACTCACGGGAAGATCCACGTATTTCGTGCCGTGAATATTCACGCCAGTGGCGGTCGCCTGTTCGGTGCAGGCGGCGGCATTGAACAGCGAGCAGTTCGGCGGCCGGTACAGCGAGTGGTCGGTGCAACTGTTCCATTCGTACCAGCCATCGGTGCAGTCGATTTGGCACGCGCCGGAGTTGTCGCAGACCCGGGTGTTATGGCACCAGCCATCGAACTGATGGCTGTCGCCTTTGTGAGCGAAGTTGGAGGTCACGCCCCAGTTGCCGAACGGCGCGGTATGGACGGGGTCGCCCGGGCATTCCGTGTGAATATCACCCACTACGCGCCGGTCCTGGTTCAAGCCGGCAACCGAGAGCCGGCAAACCTGAGCCGCTGAAAATTGCCACGCCGAGAGCAGGATGAGTGCGAGGCGCATGGACTGCGAACCAGCATACCGTGATCCCTGGCTTTCGGTGTGCAAACGTCCTGTCTCTCGCGCGGCGGTCTGCTAGGATAATAGCGCCGAAACAGCAGCAACGCTGAGTGACCTCTTCAGTTGAGAGCCTCAACAACGCTGCCGTTCTAGCTATGCCCCCGAAGAGTACCACCGTTGGAGATTCGCCGCCAGTGGCGGAGGTTCCTACCCCGGAATTGCTTGCCAGCCTGGGAACCACGAGCGATGGCCTGAGCACCGCCGAGGCAAAACAACGCCTCGCCCAGCACGGCTTCAATGAACTTCAGGAGAAGACGGTCAACCCCGTCCTGAAGTTTTTCACCTATCTGTGGGGCCCGATCGCGTGGATGATCGAACTCGCGGCGATCTTGTCGGCACTCGTACAGCACTGGGAGGATTTCGCAATCATCCTGGTGCTGCTCTTCGGCAACGCCGTGGTGGGCTTCTGGGAGGAGTACCAGGCCGGGAACGCGATTGCCGCGCTGAAAGCACGTCTCGCGCTCCAGGCGCGGGTGAAGCGGGACGGCGCCTGGACTATACAGCCCGCCAGGGAACTCGTGGCGGGCGATGTGATACGGCTTCGTCTGGGCGATGTGATTCCCGCCGATGCGCGGCTGTTGGACGGCGGACCGGTCGAGATCGATCAGTCTGCGTTGACCGGCGAATCCCTACCGGTTTCACGGCAGGCGGGCGAAGGAGTCTATTCGGGGTCGGTCCTGAAGCAGGGCGAAGCCGACGCAGTAGTCTACGCGACGGGCGGCGATACTTTTTTTGGAGAGACAGCGCGGCTGGTCGAAAGCGCCCACACCGTGAGCCACTTCCAACGCGCCGTGTTGCGAATCGGCGATTTTCTGATCGTGATCGCGATTGCGTTGGTGCTGCTGATCCTGACGGTGGCCATGTTTCGCGGCGATCCCATGACCACCACGCTCCAGTTCGCGCTGGTTCTGACCGTGGCGGCAATTCCGGTAGCGATGCCGACCGTGCTATCTGTCACGATGGCGGTGGGCGCACGCCTCCTGGCGGGCAAGCAGGCCATCGTCACGCGCCTGGCATCCATCGAGGAGATGGCCGGGATGGACGTGCTTTGTTCGGACAAGACCGGCACCCTGACCGAGAACCGGCTCACATTGGGCGAGCCATTCGTGCTCGACTCCATTCCGGCGCTGGAAGTGATCCGGAGCGCCGCGCTGGCCTCCCGCGCTGAAGACGGCGATGCGATCGACCTCGCGGTGCTCGGAGGAATGCCGCCATCGGCATCGATCCGGGAATACCACATCGAGCACTTCCAGCCCTTCGACCCGGTGCATAAGCGCACGGAGGCTACAGTGCGGGGGCCGGATGGCCGCGTGTTCCAGGTGGCCAAGGGCGCGCCCCAGGTAATCCTGGGCATGGCGGCGAACGCCGCGGAAGCCGGCCCTGCGGTCCACGAGGCGATCAACCGGTTCGCCGCGCGCGGCTTCCGCTCCCTGGGCGTGGCGCGCGCCGAAGGCGACGGCCCCTGGCGGCTGCTCGGCGTGCTGCCGCTGTTCGATCCGCCCCGCGGCGACTCCAGGGCGACCATTGCCACGGCCCGCGAGATGGGCATTTCCGTAAAGATGGTGACCGGAGATCAGGTCGCTATCGCCAAGGAAATCGCCGGGCAACTCGGGCTGGGAACGGACATACTGGAAGCGGATATCCTCAGCCGCGCCGAGCCTGCCCAGATCGGTAAGCTGGTGGAAGAGATCGAGCGCGCCGATGGTTTCGCCCAGGTCTTTCCGGAACATAAGTTCCGCATTGTGGAGACCCTCCAGAAGGAGGGCCATATTGTGGGAATGACGGGTGACGGGGTGAATGATGCGCCGGCGCTCAAGAAGGCCGATGCCGGGATTGCCGTATCCGGCGCTACCGACGCGGCCCGCGCCGCTTCGGATCTCGTGCTGCTTGCCCCGGGCCTCAGCGTGATCATCGATGCGATCAAAGAGAGCCGCAAGATTTTCCAGCGCATGAACAGCTATGCCGTCTACCGCATTGCCGAAACCATTCGCGTGCTGCTGTTCATGACTCTTTCCATCCTGGTTTTCAACTTTTACCCGGTGACGGCGATCATGATCGTGCTGCTGGCATTGCTGAACGACGGGGCGATCCTCGCGATCGCCTACGATCGGGTTCGCTACTCGGACCAGCCCGAGGCCTGGAATATGCAGACGGTGCTCGCTATCGCCACGATTCTGGGGGTTGCGGGAGTGATCGCGTCGTTCGGGTTGTTCTACCTGGGCGAGCGCGTCTTCCACCTCAGCCGCGCGGTGATTCAGACCTTCATGTACCTGAAGCTGTCCGTGGCGGGCCATCTCACCATCTTTGTGACCCGCACGCGGGGGCCATTCTGGAGTATCCGGCCGGCGCGGATCCTGGTGGTGGCGGTGTTCGGCACGCAGATACTGGCAACTCTCATCGCGGTCTACGGTGTGTTCATGACGCCGATTGGATGGAAGTGGGCGTTGGTGATCTGGGGCTATGCCGTGAGTTGGTTCCTGGTGAATGATGCCGTGAAAGTCGGTGCCTACCGGATGCTCGAGGGAAAAATCGGGTTGCTGGCCCACCTTCGCCGGAGGTCGGTCGCTGTCCAATAGGACGATGCGCCTTCAGCTCGGCTGGACTCGGCAGGCCGGCGGGACGGAACCACGGAGCCGGCGATGGCTCATGGCCTGGATTGTGGGCAGCGGCTTCTTCCTGACGGCCGCGTCTGCGCAATCCCTGGATTGCGCCCAGTGCCATGAACAGCCTCACACCATAGCGGGAAGCGCTCACGCTTCAGTCGGGTGTCTGACCTGCCACCGCAATCACAACCAGTTTCCCCATCCGGAGGGAATCGCCAAGCCGGCGTGCGCGGACTGCCACCAGGATGTGGCGGCAGAAAACCGGCTCGGTGTGCACGGCCGCGCGCGCGCCCATGGCAACCAGTCCGCACCCGACTGCGCGGTCTGCCATGGCGACGTGCACCAGGTGCAACGGACCGGCACGGACGCATTCCGGAAGTCCATCCCGTCCATCTGCGGAATGTGCCATGACCAGGTTTATGCGCAGTACGAGCAGAGCGTGCACGGCAAGGCGGCCGCCGCCGGGATCGTGGCCGCCCCGGTGTGCTCCACCTGCCACGGGGAACACCAGATCCAGCCGCCGGCGGTTGCCACGTCTCCCGTGAATCCGGTCCATATTCCGGAAACCTGCGGCCGCTGTCACGGAAACGTGGCGCTGGCGCGGAGGTTCGATCTCCCACAGGATGTCGTGGTGAGCTATGAAGCGTCCTTCCACGGTCTGGCGTTGAATGCCGGCCAGCAGACAGTGGCGAATTGCTCCACCTGCCACGGAGTGCACGAGATCCTGCCCTCCTCCGATCCGCGCTCGAGCATCAACCCCAGGAACCTGCCGCGGACCTGTGGCAAGTGCCACCCGGGCGCGGGCACACGCTTCGCCATCGGACAGATTCACTGGTCCGGGCAGTCTGAGCCGGCCGCCATGCGGTGGGTGCGCGGATTTTACGTCATGCTGATTCCGTTTCTGGTCGGGTTGATGGCGCTGCACAACCTGGGAGACTGGGCGCGGAAACTGTTCCGGACCCGGCTGCTGGTTCGGCCGGGCGGCGCGCGCCGAAACCCGGTGCAACGCGTAGCGGCAGCGGGTATCCGCATGTTTCGGTTCGAGCGCGTCGAGCATGGGCTGCTCGTCCTCTCCTTTGCCGTGTTGGTTTGGAGCGGGTTCGCGCTGAGGTTTCCGGGCCAATGGTGGGCCACACCCCTGCTGGCCTGGGAAGCCGGATGGGCGGTGCGGGGTACGGTGCACCGGATTGCCGGTCTGGTCCTGTTGGGCGTGGCGGTGATGCACGTGATTTCGCTGTTTGCCAACCGGAATCTGCGCCTGCACTGGAAGAGCCTGCTGCCCAGGGCCGCCGACGCGCGGGAAGGCGTGGCGGCGTTTGGGTACAACCTCGGCCTGCGCCGGCAGAGGCCCGTGATTTCGAGCCATTCCTATATAGAGAAGGTCGAATATTGGGCGGTGCTCTGGGGCGTGATGGTGATGGCTCTGACAGGGATTCTGCTCTGGGCACACGCCTGGATTCTGGCATGGCTACCCGCCATCGTGCTGAACGTGGCCGGGTCGATTCATTTCTACGAGGCGGTGCTGGCTACCCTGGCAATCGTGGTGTGGCATTTCTATCGCGTGATTTTCGACCCGGATGTCTATCCCGTGGACCCCTCCTGGCTGACCGGGTACAGCGTGCGGGAATACCCCGCGGCGGAACCTGACGAGCACCCGGAAGACCAGGCGTAGCCTCCCGGCGCGCGGGATGAAACGGTCTGTCAGGAAGGGTTCCGGCGCACGCGCCCGATTTACACTGGAGAGGGAGGGCTGGCCACTGGTGGATGGGATTCCCACGGCGGAGTCTGCCGCACGGGCACGGTTCGAGGGACTGGAACCGGATGAGCTGATACGCGCTTACACAATGATGCACACCGCGCGGCGGCTCGACGACCGCGAGATCGCCCTCAAGCGGCAAAACCGCATCTACTTCCAGATCAGCGGTGCGGGACACGAGGCGGTGCAGGTGGCGGCGGGGATGTGCCTTCGGCCGGAACACGACTGGGTTTATCCATACTACCGCGACCGCGCGTTGTGCCTCACCCTGGGTGTGACGCCGTACGAAATGCTGCAGCAGGCGGTGGGCGCGGCGAAGGACCCGGCGTCCGGCGGGCGCCAGATGCCATCCCACTGGGGGCACCGGAGGCTGCACATCGTCAGCTCCTCTTCACCCACGGGCACGCAGTTCGTGCAGGCGGCGGGGTGCGCCGAGGCCTCGCGCTACCACGGCGCCGGTGGCGACGAGATCACATTGGTGTGCGGCGGCGACGGCGCCACCAGCGAAGGCGAATTCTGGGAGGCGCTCAACATCGCCTGCCTGAAACGCCTGCCGCTGGTATTCCTGGTCGAGGACAACGGCTATGCCATCTCGGTGCCCATCGAATGCCAGACCGCGGGGGGAAGCATCTCGGCACTGACCGCCGGTTTCCCGGGCCTGTTTCGCCAGGAGGTGGATGGCACGGATTTTCTGGCCTCCTACCGCGCCATGCTGCAAGCAGCCGGTTACTCGCGCGGGGGCAACGGCCCGGCGCTGGTCCACGCACACGTCATTCGTCCGTATTCCCACTCCCTTTCCGACGATGAGCGCCTCTACAAAACTGCCGCCGAGCGCGAGGCGGAGGCGGAGCGCGACCCGGTGCTCAGGTTCCCGAAGCTGCTGATCGACGAAGGAGTGCTCGACCGCCGGATGCTCCAGCGGATCACGCACGAGATCGATGAAGAGGTGCATCGCGCGACACAGCAGGCTTTGCGCGATGATCCGCCACCGAAAGAATCGGCGTTAACCCACCTCTATTCGGAGGCGGTGGATCCGGCCGGAATGCAATTCGCGCGCGAGCCACAGTTCCAGGGAACGCCGATGACCATGGTGGATCTTATCAACGCCACTCTCCACGAGGAGATGCGGCGCAACCCGGATATCCTCGCGTTTGGCGAGGACGTCGCGGACTGCACGCGCGAGCGGAACCTCTCCGAAGTGAAGGGCAAGGGCGGCGTGTTCAAGGTGACCGCCGGTCTTCAGGCGGAGTTCGGTCCGGGCCGCAGCTTTAATACGCCGCTGGCCGAGGCGGCCATCGTGGGCCGCGCCATCGGCATGGCCACCCGCGGGCTCAAGCCCGTCGCGGAGATCCAGTTCTTCGACTATATCTGGCCGGCCATGATGCAGCTTCGCAACGAGCTGGCTACCATGCGTTGGCGTTCCAACGGCAACTTCTCGTGTCCGGCCGTGGTCCGCGTCGCCATTGGCGGCTATCTCAACGGCGGAGCCGTGTATCACAGCCAATGCGGCGAAGTGACGTTCACCCACATACCCGGTTTGCGCGTGGCGATGCCCTCCAATGCCCTCGATGCCTGCGGGCTGCTGCGCACTGCCCTGCGTTCCGACGACCCGGTGCTGTTCCTCGAGCACAAACGGCTGTATCGCGAACCCTACAATCGCTCACCGCACCCCGGCGAAGATTTCACGATTCCATTCGGCTCGGCGAAGATCGTCAAACCCGGCCAGAGCCTCACCGTGATCACCTATGGGGCGCTGGTGCAAAAGGCTCTCACCGCGGCGACCCAGGTAGAGCGTCGCCGGCCCGATGTGGGGATCGAGATTATCGATCTGCGCACCCTGGCCCCCTACGATTGGGAGACCATCCGATCGTCCGTGGAAAAGACCAGCCGCGTCCTGGTGGCTCACGAAGATTGCGTTTCGTGGGGCTACGGCGCGGAGCTTGCGGCGCGCATCGCCGATCAGCTCTTCGACCGCCTGGATGCGCCGGTGCGGCGCGTGGGGGCGCTGGACACCTGGGTCGGCTACCACCCGCAGCTCGAAACGGCGATCCTGCCGCAGACGGAAACTCTGGCCGCGGAGATGGATCGACTGCTGAGCTGGTGAAGCGGCGAACGCCGGACTCCCGGCCTATCGATATAATCTACATATGTCTGAAACCGCTGTACCTCGCCGTGCATTCCTTCGCGGAGTCTCCGTAGCGACCGCCCTTTCCTACTCCCGTGTGAAGGGAGCCAACGAACGTCTTCAGCTTGGCCTCATCGGCTGCGGCGAACGCGGTCGATACGACATGGGCAACTTCATCAAGACCGACACGGTAGGAGTGGCTGCCCTCTGCGACATCTGGACCGACCACATCGACCGCGCCAAACAGGAAGCCGCCACCGCGAAGACTTTCACCGACCATCGAAAGCTGCTCGAGATGAAGGAGATTGATGTGGCGCTGATCGCCGTTCCCGATCACTGGCACGCGCAAATCGCCATCGACGCGCTGAACGCCGGTAAGGACGTGTACGTCGAGAAGCCGCTTACGCGGAGAATCGAAGAGGGTCCGCCCATCGTCAAGGCTGCCCGCATCAATAACCGCGTCTGCCAGGTGGGGATGCAGCAGCGTTCCGGCAAGCACTACCTGGAGGCCAAGAAAGAGTATCTGGATACCGGCCGGCTGGGAAAAATCACGCTGTGCCGCACCTGGTGGCACGGCAACGGATACCACCTGCGCAAAGCGCCGGCGGCGTTGGCGACCAAGCCTTCCACGCTAGATTGGGCGCATTTCCTGGGGCCGGTCAAATGGCGGGACTGGGATCCGCAGCAGTATTGGAACTGGCGCGCTTATCTCGATTTCGGCGGCGGCCAGGTGACCGACCTGTTCACGCACTGGATCGACGTGGTGCACATGTTCATGGGAAAAGACATCCCCTTTTCGGCGCAGGCCGCGGGCGGTGTGTACAACTATAAGGACGGACGCACGGCTCCCGACACCATCAACGTTCTTCTGGAATACCCGTCGGAATTCACGGCCACCTTCGAAGCCACGCTGGTGCCCGGCATCACCGGCGCCGCCCAGGAGTTTTGCGGCACGCTGGGCCGGTTATGGATCGACCGCGGGCGCTATGAGTTCCATCCGGTAGGGCGCAACGCCCAGCCGGTCATCGTGAAGGCGGAGTCCAACATCGATATGGACCACGTTCAGAACTTCCTGGACTGCGTCAAATCGCGGCAGTTGCCCAACGGTGACGTCCTGATCGGCCACCGTTCGGCGCAAGCCTCGCACCTCGGAAACATCTCGTACATGGAGAAACGGCGGATCGATTTCGACCCGATCCGCGAGGAGATTCAGCCGTTTTGATCGCCCTGCTATACTGATTGGTTCATACACAGATCACCAAGGAGTTTCATGATTTCAGCAACACAATTGCGTCCGGGAATGGTCATCAAGTTCAACAACGAACTGTACTCCATCTTCAGCGTGACGCACCGCACCCCGGGGAACCTGCGCGGATTCGTGCAAGCCAGGATGCGCAGCCTGCGTAGCGGCAGCATGACCGAGCACCGCTTCTCGTCGGAAGACCGCGTGGAAAAGGCCATTCTCGAAGAGCTTGAAATGGAGTACCTGTACGACGATGGCGAGTACTACTATTTCATGAACACCGAGAACTTCGAGCAAATGCACCTCATGAAGGACCTGCTGGGTGACGCGACGCAATACCTGATTCCGCAACTGAAAGTGACCGTGGAATTCTATGAGGGGAAGCCCATGAGCGTGGAATTGCCCGCAACGGTGGATCTGACGGTAGTGGAAACCGAGCCCGGGCTGAAGGGCGCCACGGTATCGAACGTGACCAAGCCCGCAAAAACGGAGACGGGCCTGGTGGTGCAGGTACCTCCGTTCATTACCGAGGGCGAGAAAATCCGGGTGAACACGACGGAAGGGACTTACCAGGAGCGGGCCTGACCGGCTGCTGCTCGCAGCGCCACCGCCAGTTCGTCCTCCTCCTCGCGCAACACGGTCCGCAAATCGAGCATCAGCCGATCGTTCTCAATCCGCGCCACCACCGGCGGTTCGCCCGCCCGCAGGCGCCGCTCGGTTTCGACCACGTCCGGAGATTCCAGCGCGATCGCCCACGTGGGGATCGACTGCTCCGGAGTGGCACCGCCGCCGATTACGGAAGAGGATCGCACGATATCGCCGTGCACTTCGGGAATTCGCGCGAGCAGTGCTTCGGCGCGGGTGCGGATCTCGATGTCGGACTGGCGGATCATGGCCAGAGCGGGCACGCACTCCCAACGCTCCAGCAACAACGCGCGCAGCGTGCTTTCCAGGGCGCCGTAGGTCAACTTGTCCACTCGCAGCGCGCGAAACAGCGGGTTGCGCCGAAGGCGGGCGGTGAGCGCAGCCTTGCCGGCCAGAATGCCGGCCTGCGGTCCACCCAGCAGTTTGTCTCCACTGAAAGAGATCAGGTCGGCTCCGGCTTCCAGGCTGGCAGTCGCGAGCGGTTCGTCCACGCCGAACTTCCGGAGGTCGGCGATGCAGCCGCTGCCGAGATCTTCGTAGAGCGGCAACCCCCGCTCGCGCGCCAGCATGGCGAGTTCGCCGAGTTCCGGCCGCGCCGTGAATCCCGAGATCCGGAAATTGCTGGGATGCACCCGCAACAGCAGGCGCGTGTGGCCCGTGATGGCATCCCGATAGTCCTCGATGCGCGTGCGATTGGTGGTCCCGACTTCGCGCAGCACCGCTCCCGATTTCGCCATGATGTCGGGAATCCGGAACCCGTCGCCGATCTCGATCAGTTCCCCGCGGGACACGATCACTTCGCCGCCCGCAGCGAGTTCGTTCAACGCGAGGAAGACGGCCGCGGCGTTGTTGTTGACAACGATTCCCGGCGCGCCAAGCAGGCGTTCCAGCAGGCCCGACAGATGCATGTCGCGTTTGCCCCGCCGTCCCGAAGCCAGGTCGTATTCGAGATTCGAGTAACCCGCCGGCGGATTCGCCGGCCCGAGTGGCGCCCGCCCGAGGTTGGTATGCAGGACGACGCCCGTGGCATTGATCACGCGCCGGAGCGACGGCCGTTCCAGTGCCGCCAACGCCGCTGCCACGATCGTCTCCACCGCCGGAGGGTCCCCTTTTCCGGCTCGAATATCCTCCCGGGCGTCGTCCACGGCGCGGCGGATCTCGGCCACCACCAGTGCGTGCGGATAGCGCCCCACAATCGGCGAGAGGCGTTCGAGGACCTGGTGGACCGCCGGAAGTTCCCGCCGTTTGTCGCTGTCCGCCACGAATCGATGGTACGCGCTTGTCTCGTGGCCGTGCAACAGACTACACTAGGAGCATCGGGGCGTGGCTCAGCCTGGCTAGAGCGCCTGGTTCGGGACCAGGAGGTCGGTGGTTCGAATCCACTCGCCCCGACCAAATTCTTTCAATCACTTACGAGTGATTCTCCCGTAAAAATATACAAGCCCGAAAGCCCGGAGAAAGCCGATTGGGGCTTTTTTCCGTCAGGTAGCCGTTTTCGCGGCCGCGCCACAGGGAGCCATCCGCGCCGGTCCGGGCAAGGATTCGCCGTCCTGACGCCCGGCGATGGCGCTGACCGCGGCGCTGTGTGGGCGCGGCCGGGGGGCCTACCCACCGACTGCCCTTGATTCCCCCGCCCTAAGGATTTGGGCCAATTAGAGAAGCGTCCGGGCGGCGGTCTGGGGGCTTTACGACAAAATGGGCTCCCCAGGGGGCCACAGGGGCGCAAACAGGGGCGCAAATCACTCAACAGGCCCTGAAATGGTACTAGCTATAGCTTGCGTTTTCGCCAGAACCGTGTGTTTCTTGCTATGGGGCGGAGTTGCCGTCAAAGACGGACAATCGGCTTCGACCCACGAAGAGGAGAAACACTACGGCAATGCCAACGCATACATACTTCGACACCGGGCCTCCACCTGGCCCCAAACCACGAACCGCGTCTCACAGCCGCTATCGGACAAGAATGCGGAGAGAGCACGGCCCGAATGAGCACGGCCCGAATGCGGTATGCCCGATAGGATGCCCACCCCGCGTTGGGAGGTGTGGCTCACCACTGCTGGCGAGGACCGTGTGCCCCAAGCAATTCAACGCGATAAGCAAGAATGAGCAATGCCGCAATCGGTTGATCCCACGTGCGGCATTGGTTAACACATAAAAGGTCGGGGTTCGAACCCCTCACTGCCCACGCCCCCCGGCTGCCGCGTCCTATTTCCGGAACTTCCCGCCCGATTATCCGTATCAGTAGGGCAAATGAGCCGTTCTCTGGGCCTCCAGGCGGCGCATGAGGAGCCATGATGAAGCTTGCGATCGTATCCGCCCTCGCCCTAATCTCTCTTTGGCCGGCCGCTGCCGCCGACCCCGGAATCACCTCCCGCGACAAGCTCTGGATCGCGTCCAAAATCTATGCCAGCGTCGAGAGCCGCTTCGGACACTGGCAGGCCATCCCGGGCTTCGACCTGGACAAGGCCTACCAGGCGTACCTGGACGAGATCGCCGCCACGGACAGCCGCCGCGACTTCGATCTTGCGACCCTCGCCTTCGTGGCGCAGCTCCGCAACGGCCACAGCACGTTCTCGGATAGGTGGCTCGGCGCCACCAACCAGTTGCCCGGCTTCTACCTTTGGTTGCAGGGCGGGCAGTGGGTGGTGCAACGCTCCGGCCGCCCCGGCCTCGAGCCCGGCGACGTCGTTGTCGCGATCGACGGCAAACCCACCGGCGATTTCGTGGCGGAGCGGATTAAGTACATGGCGGCTTCGAGTGCCCGGGGCCGCCAAACCCAGGTCTTCTTTTTCTCCCCCTTGTGGCCGCAGCAATTTGAAGTCACGCTCGCCGGTGGCAGGCGCGTCCAGATCGACCGCTCCAGGGAACCGGTTGCTTCGGAGGCATCGCGCATCTGGGTGTTCGCCCCGCGCGGCCGCGCTCCCGACGACGTTGCCTATCTTCCCGTTCCAACATTCAATGACCCCCGGCAGGAGCAGAACGCCGTAGAATTCCTGAAAACCCACAAGGATGCGCCCGCCGTCATCATCGACCTTCGCGGCAACGGCGGTGGCAGCACGCCCGAGGTGCTGATACGCGCGATCATGGATCGCCCCTGGCCCGGCTGGATCGAATCCACGTCCGTTCTTTTTCCCCTGTTCCGGACCTACGGCGAGCGTTTCTCGCCTAAAGACGCCGGGACCAATCCACGCAGCGAAGGATACCTGGAAGCCTTCGCGGAATACTTCAACCATCCGTTCATGATGCTTCCCGAGCCGCTGCATCCACCCGAAAACCCCGTATATACCGGCCGGGTCATCCTCATAGCCGACCTCATGTGCGGCTCTGCCTGCGAGGATTTCGTGATGCCGCTGAAGTTTTCGGGCCGTGCCACCGTCGTGGGCGAAACCACGGGCGGCAGTTCCGGACAGCCGTACATGTACGACTTTGGAAACGGCATGCTGTTTCGTGTCGGCACCAAGCGCATGTATTTTCCGGACGGCTCGGAGTTCGAGGGTGTGGGGATCAAGCCCGATATCGAGGTCATCCCAACCCCAGCCGATATCAAGGCCGGCCGCGATCCCGTGCTCGAAAGGGCCGTCGCGCTCGCTCGCGCGCAGTAGGCGGCGATGTCGCGCGCGTTGTCCCCCGCCCGTGCGTCTCAGCGCAAGGTACGCTAAACGAGCGCGAATCGGACGCACCAAGGACATCCGACCATCGGGTACACCCGTCCGCCAGCCGCTCCGCCGCGGAACCAACAGGCTCATGGATACGGGCGAGCCACATGTACCCGCCAATCGTGTCGGGCCTGGCAACGAGGTTGTACCAGACGTTCAAGGCGACCATTATCAACGTTCCTACTGCGATTGCGACAACGCATCACGCCTTTTGAAGAATCCGCCAGCTATCTCTTTGTTCTTCAGACATGTTAGACGGCAGCGCCCGTGACTGTTCCTCCGGGCCGGGTGAGCCCGGACGAAAGGCGGCGTGATCGGAGATTGCTCCTCTTTGCCGGCGCTGGCCGGTTTGCGCAAACCGGAAGTTGACCCTGAGCGGCGCGACGCAGCCAGGCGACATCTGTGCAGATCCTCTTGGCACCAGTAAACGCCCTGTTCGGGGACACAACAGCGTCATCAAATCTCCTTCCGGTCTCGGCAGGTCGCGAACCATGGTCCTTGACCCGTTCAGATTCGTTAAGTAAACAGCATTGGGCGTGAGGCGATCTATTCACCCTTGCCATTCTTCGCCGGCGCCCGCCACTACGCCGCCGATCGCCGATGCGTTTCGGTAGCCTGTACCGGCAACTCGATCTCCACCTCCAGCCCGGGTTGCGCGTTCCGGGCCCGGATGCGGCCCTTATGCAACTCGACCGCGCGCCGCGCGATCGACAGCCCCAGCCCGGCTCCGCCGCTCATCCGGTTGCGATCGCTGTCCACCCGGTAAAAGGCGTCGAACAGGCGCGGCAGCGCCTCCTCCGGCACTCCCGGACCGTGGTCCCGCACATCCACCATAGCGTGGCCGTTGTTGCGCGCCATCGATACCTCAACAGAGGACTCCGGCGGCGAATAGCGGATGGCATTCCGAATCACGTTCTCCACCGCCCGGCGCAGCAGTTCCGGGTCGCCCTCCACCGTCACCGGTTCGCGTTTTTCGAATTTCAAGGCACAGCCGTGCTTGGCCGCCTCGATGCCGCTGTCGTCCACTACCTGCTGCACCACTTCGTCCAGCCGCACCGAGTCGCGGCGCAGGGAATTCGGGTCGCCTTCCGCCCGCGTGACCTGCAGCAACTGCCCCACCAGCGCGTTCAAACGCTCCGATTCCTTTTGAATCCGGTCCAACTGCACTTGGGGGTTCTCTCCCGATCGCGCCAGCTCCACCGCCACGCCGAGCCTGGCCAGCGGCGACCGCAGTTCGTGCGAGACATCCAGCAGCAGGCGCCGCTCGGCGGTCAGCAGCGTCTCGATGCGGCCAGCCATGCGGTCGAACGTGCGCGCAAGCTGGCCCAGTTCATCGCGGCGCGTGGAGCCGGCACGCGCCGAAAGATCGCCGCGCCCGAACCGTTCCACCGCTCTCTGCAGCGCGCGCACCGGAGAAGTCAGGTGGTATGCCAGCCAGTAACAGAGCAGCACCGCCGCTCCCATCATGAACAGGTGCTCCGGCATCAAGAACCACGAACCCGGCCTCCGCCGCGGCACGATCAAGAAGAACCAGTAGCGCCCGTCATCCGCGCGACGCGCCACCATCGAAGGGCTCATCCCCACCAGTGGGAACGCGGCCCGCCGCCGCGCGCGCCGGATCAGGTCGGAGCGTTCTTCATTGGTGAGCACATCCCGCCCCTGCCCGTCCGTCAGGACAGCCTTCGCCCCGTACACC
>CAVRBB010000006.1:0-210772 GCA_963719195.1 Bryobacterales bacterium
GCGAGTTCATCCGGTACATAGATCGAAAAACGCTGCTTCCCCTTTCGGCCATATAGAGCGTAACTGGAATGACCCTCACCCGCTTCGCAAGCCAGGCAGTGCTCCCGGATGCACGGACTTTTGCGCATAGACAACGATCCCATAGCAATAGGCCAGAGGCCACGGATCGTGTCTTCAAACCACTGTTTCACTTCCTCGGGCTTATCCTTTCGGGCCATGTGTACAGGTGCAGCATGACACACATACATTTTGAAGGCAATATGTTTTTGCGAGTGTTTCTGAACTGTCAATTCTACTAGTGTGCCGTCGCCGGGGCGTGAGGGGGAGAGGTCTCCTGCTCGATGACGTATCCAATCGTGCTGTAGCCCTTCAGCCTGCGCTCGTACATCCTGGCCAGCATCAGTACGTAGTTGTCCACATAATCGTAGACCTGCACAAATCGCTTGTTGTCGTGGAGACGATGCAACCGCCCCACATACTGTTGCAGCGTACCCTTCCAGGAGATTGGCATCGCCAGGAATAGCGTGTCCAGACGCGCGTCGTCAAACCCTTCTCCGATGTAGCTTCCCGTCGCCAGAATCACGCGCGATTCGTTTTCCGGCACTGCCGCCAGGGCTACTGCTATTTCCCGGCGCTGCTTTTTCCCCATGCCTCCCTTTAACACGAAGACGTGCTTGGCAACACCTGCAAGCTTGGCTGCGAGGTACTGGAGATGCTCCGTCCGGCCGGTCAGAAGTAGCGGGCATCGCCCCGATTCGATTGCGCGCACGATGTCGTTGGCGATCATTTCGTTCCGCGGGACATCATTCACGAGCGCAGCGTAGATGTCCTGGATCGTGACATCGGTGAGGTCGGGAGCCATCCGGAAGTCCGTGTGGCGGGGAGTCACCTTGTGCTCGAAGGGTGTCGTTTCGGTCATTGTCCGGGCGCTCATGCTGAACCGCACGGGGCCACACTGCATATAAATAATCGGATGGTGCCCGTCCTTCCGCGTAGGCGTGGCGGTCAAACCGACAACATACTTCGCCTTCACCTGCCGCATCACCTGTTCGAAAGTGAACGCGGATATGTGGTGGCATTCATCGACGATTACCTGGCCGTACTCAGCCACGAAGTCCTTTACCTCGTCTTTTCGGTACAAGCTTTGAATAACGGCGACGTCCACACACCCCGTCCGGTCCGTTTTCCCACCACCGATATGCCCGATCGATTTTGCCGGCAGATCCAAGAACATCCCAAGGCGCTCCTGCCACTGATCGAGCAACTGCTGCCGGTGAACGACGACCAGAGTATTAACCTTGCGTTTGGCGATCAGCCATGCCGCAACGGCGGTCTTCCCGAACGCCGTCGGAGCGCAGAGGATGCCTTCATCGTGGGCGGCGATCTTCGCGACGGCTTCCTCCTGGAACGGGCGAAGCTGACCCTGGAACTCCGCTACAATCGCCGTACCCGCGTACCGTTCGTCCCGAACTTCGGGCCGGATCTTGTGCGCTTCGAGAAGTGCCAAGGTCTCGGTCAGACATCCACGCGGTACAGCGATGTGCTGGACGAATTCCTGGCCGCACGCGATTACACGTGGCTTGTCGTACGTCGAGAGCCGCATCGCCTGGGCCTTGTAGAACTCCGGGTTCTGAAAGGCTGCCAGCCGGAGTAGCCGATTCAGCATGGCTGGCGGCAGATCCTTACTTTCCACGTAAACAAGATTCGCGCGAACAATCTGGACCGTCTTTGGCAGCGGCCCTTCGATCGGCCTCTCCTTCCGCTTGCGGGAAGGTGGCAAAGTCCACGGGTCTTGTGCCTCCTCGTCATCGGCGATGCTCATCCGGACTCCGATCAGGTCGCCTTTGCGTTGAGCTTCCGCGATGATCTCCTCCACGGCGTCGACTGGCATTCGTCGGATCGTCGAAAGGAACTGCCACTGGTCCGGGTACGGGTGGAAGTCGGGGTTAATAAACTTGGTGTTGCCGGCCTTGCGCGGGGCAAACTGTAAGGGAAGTGCGATCAGGTTTCCCAACCCTCCCTTGGGCATCGTGTCCTGGTTGGGGAAAAAGCGATCGTAGGAGTCAAGGCCGACCTGATGCCTGCGCTCCATGGTTCGCGTGAGCAGCACGCATCCGAGTTTGCGCGCGGTGATCGCCGGTATCGCACGGTGAAAGAAGATCCAAATGTGGCCACCTTTCCCGGAACGAGAACGCTCCAAGGCGGCGGGCACGTTCAACTCCCGGCAGGTCTCCAGGAAAGCCAGGGAGTCATACTCCCACGTCGTCTTGTCGAAATCTGCCGCGAGAAACCAGCACGTTTCGTCAGGCAGTAGGGGGTACACGCCAACGGTTTCCTTACCCAGCAGGTGGTCCTCGATGACGGCGTCCGTCAGCGGAAGGAACTTCCGGGTCTTCTGGTCGACTTTCTTTCGGTCCTCCGGCCGGCTTTTGTTGATGGCCTTCCAGTCCTTTACGACCGCCGGCATATATCCGTGCCGGCCATCAGCATTCTCCCATCGCCGTGCGTAGACATCTTCTCTCCCACGGAACAGGCTTCGAAACAGCGCGATTCTCTGTCTGGCCCGCTCCTCCTTATCCACGGGTGGCGCCGGCTCGACGGTTTTGCTTGGAGGTGGATTCTCTGGCGGAAGTTGCGGAATCGGAATGCTGTGAACCGCCAGAAGCCGCCGAAGGCGAGCATTCTCCTCGCGGAGACGAACATTTTCCTGCTCAGGAGGTTCGAATCGAAGAGAGTCTGAACCGTTCTCGGTCATACCGATTCACCGTTCTGTGCGTTGTGCCAGCACTTCTTCGAGGAACTCCTGCACCCCCGCAAACACTGCGGCGACATCAGTGGGGAGCCCACACTCCTCCGCCAGGGCCTGAAACGGGATCTGCCAATCCGCTGGCGGCGGAAGCAAGCTCGCCAAATCGTGCGTTCCCCTTCTCTCGAAGGTCAGACGCAAAGCGTCCAGAATCCGCTGCTTATCCAACCCGCCTGATCCGATCAGAAGAGCCAGGTCCACTAAATCCTTCACCCTGCTGTTCGCCGCGTTCCGCGGGAGCGTGTAGGCATGAATCTTCTCGGCGAACTGCTGTTCGCGAGCGATCATCAGGACACGCGACGATTCGATACCGGCGAATCCCAACCAGTCCCGGCACACGATTGTTTCCAGCGGTCGCATAACCACGTCACCAACGCCAGCGTCCAAGTGGAATCGGGCGAAGATCCGTTCGTCCATTCGAGCTTCGACCGGATAGCGGGCGCCGCCGTACGGCGCCGCGGTCAAATCCATGACAGGCGGTCCGATCGTAAACTCGAACCAGTCGCCGAGAGCCACGGCGGCCGCGCTCTGCAGCATCTGCCGTACGACTTGGTTCTCGTCACCGCCCGCGGATGCCGCGACTCGCTGCACTGTGAGGTCGATGTCCACCGTTGATCGAGCTGCCTTGAAGCGTAACTCCAGCGCATAGCCGCCCTTCAGAACCCAGGGCGCCGGATCTTCCCGGAACAGCCTTGCCGGCAGGCGGTCGAATGATACCCGTCGCCGGAGGCGGTTGGGGTCGATCTGATCGGTCAGAGATGCCCGCTTCAGGCGCTCTTCCAAAGCCCTTCGGAACGCTCCAGCCGTCGCATATGTTCTGGGTGACGGCATTATGCAGCTCGCCGCAGGACTTCCTCAACGAACTTGCGTGCCGGTCCGCTCATTCGCGCATTCCGAACCTGTTGGCGCGTGACTAGGCCACGATCAACTGCCTGCCTGAGCGCCTGGCGGATGAAAGTCCGTTCGACCGTACCCGCTTCGATCAGATCAAGAATCGCCCGCAGAGGGCGAGTGAACTTGAAGCCCTGCGCGGTTTGTACATCGCTCTCGGGTAGATCGGCGTAGTGCAGTACGAGGATGCCGGGGATATCGCTGTTGCGGCGGAAATCCGTCGGCACCGTCATGTGGAGCTTCGAGGGATTCAGGTCCGACAGATCGTAGAGGCTGAGCGCCGTATGGTGGCTGTATACACCCTCAACTTCCTCATTACGGTTCCGGGACCACAGCGCCCAAAGGACAAGTTCGGGCCGGTCCGTCGTTGGAAACAGGGCAAGCCGGTAGATGCCACGGTGCTCGCGTATCCAGTTTCCGACTTGGACGTGGTACGGATGGGTGTTCTCGGCGAACCCGGCAGCCTTGGCCTGCTTCGTGGTGAAGAAGCCCTGCTGCGGCTCGGCAACCTCAAAAAGCCGTCGCGACGCTTCGCGGTGAGATTGGGCCATAACACAATACTACAACTTTCTTGACACTAACTGAAACAAGGCAGCTTCCATTGGACATCCGTAGTACCGTGCGGCATGGTCGCCGGAGAACCGTACAACTCTCGGCCAGTCCTCAAGTTCCGCTGTCGCACAGACCCGCGGCAACTTTATCGTTTAGAACTGCACTTCCGGCAAGGTTACAGCTACGAGCATTGGGGTGAGGATTTCCGGCGTTGCCTCCACTTCCTTCGGCTCACCCTGCCCGAATGGGGGGCGAAGCCACACGCGATTTTCAGTCATCACCGATCCCCGTAGACGTAATGGGAACCTCGAAGTAATAGGCCCTCTGCATCGGTCTGCCGCTAGTGTCCTGTTCGTCATAATTATTGACAAGACGACCGATTCATGATGTAATCGGGCATGTTCACTCCAGCGCCCCCTCTTGCTGTTGATCCGTCGCAGAAGCGTGTACTGGAATCGTTGGCTCGGGCCGGCACTACACCGCAATCGGTGGCGCGGAAGTGCGAGGTGATCCTGCTGGCCTCTGCGGGGGTACCCAACAATTCCATAGCGCGCCAGACCGGGTTGTCCCGTCCCACCGTGATTGCCACGCGAACGGTGTTTGGGCGCGGCGGCGTTGAGGCACTCCGGCAGCGGCAGAAACGCAAACGTTCGCGCCGGGTGCTGACGCCCGAACTGCAACAGAAGATCCTGGATACGACCTTGAAAACCAGACCGCCGGATGCGACCCATTGGAGCGTGCGCACTCTCGCCAATCATCTCGGGGTGACCCGCACCCTGGTACATGGGGTTTGGCAGCGTTTCGATGTGCAACCCCACCGGGTCGAGAGATTCAAGCTGTCCAATGATCCGAAATTCGAAGAGAAGGTGCGGGATGTGGTGGGCCTCTATCTCGACCCACCGGAGCGGGCCTTGGTGCTTTGTGTGGATGAAAAGAGCCAGATCCAGGCGTTGGACCGAACCGCTCCCATTCTGCCGCTGCGGCCAGGACTACCGGAGCGCCAAACACATGACTACAAGCGGCACGGGACCACCACGCTGTTTGCCGCCTTCAACATCCTGAACGGCAAGGTGATTGGCAGTTGCCTCCCGCGCCATCGCAGTAAAGAGTTCATCAGGTTTCTCAATCAACTGGAAAAGGAAGTGCCCGCGGAACTCGAAATCCATCTCATTCTGGACAACTCCAGCACACACAAAAGCGCCGCGGTCCAGCGCTGGCTCCAACCCCGAAAACGTCGCCGTTTTCACTTCCACTTCACACCGACCAGCGGGTCCTGGCTCAATCAAGTGGAGCGGTTTTTGGGACTCATCACCGATAAGATGATTCGCCGCGGCACGTTCCTCTCAGCCGACGAACTGGAGCGGGCGATTTACGCTTGGCTCGCAAGTTGGAACGACAAGCCCAAGCCGTTCGTCTGGAAGGCCACGGCCGACGTCATTCTGGATAGGGCGCGCCGCTGTAAAGAAGCTATTGCAAAGGATTAGCCAGGACAGGAGACTACTCATCCAAAAGTGGGCTACCGTCCACGGCGTTCAGGTCGAGCAATTTTCCAGGCTTGAGCGAGAGGAAAAGGAATTGACAGATGGTGGAAGGTCGGCGCTCGATCGCCTGCTTGGGGTGTGGTTTTCATACTGGACACGAAGCTTCAAGCCGCGCGGACAGCCTTGCGCAACGGGCGAAGTGTCAACTCCCCCGTTGCCCCCTTCCACCTTGCGCCGCAGCGTTTCATCCGCACCTCAAACAAGCTGTTGCAAGTAGCTTCCGCGTTGCCATTGCCGAGCGGCAGGCCAAGCTGGCGTGCCCGGGCGTAGTTCATCCGATCGGCGTCAGCGCTGTGAGTCTGGAGGTAGGTAATAGCTGCGTGGACAGGATGGTTCTCGCCAACACCCTCATCGAGACCAGACCTGACCAATTCCTGCAGCATGTCGGTTGCTGCGCAGTCGCGGTTGGGCAAGACCATTTTCCAGCGGCTCAGCCTTGCACCTGCCACCTTGGAATCGCCGTCCATCTATGCGCCGCGGCGGCGAGCTTTTCCGTCAGATGGTATGGTAGAGATCTACTAGCCGGTAGAGGTCATCGCCAAACTCCGGCCTGAAACCTTCATCCAGCAGATTCCACATCTCGGGCGCCCCGTCGCAGAGGAGTTGCAGCGTCAGGTCCGGACGCTTGCTCCGCCATACCGCGACCTCGGCAACCAGGCGGTCGCGTAGCCCCATCCCATCCCCCTCCGGCATGCATGCATAACGGATCGTATGCCCTCCCGCACCCTGTTCATCGTGCAGCGTCACCGTACCCACATACGCCATCCGGAAATTTCGGGCCACCGGCCTCTTCGGCGCGCCCTTTCGCGGCCGGCCCACCGGCCGCGGCCGCGGTTCCTCCATCGGAACACTGTGAATTTTCGGTAAGCGTGCGTGAACTCGACTAGCCTGGCCTGCTAAGTTCATGGGAGTCGTCAAGGGGCGACTACCATGAATCGCAAAAATACAGCACCCATCCCTGAAGCGATCACGCAGCTCCAACGCGAGTTAGATCAGTTTCGCAGCGCCCAGCCGGCCCGGACGGAATTACCAGAGTCGGTGTGGCAGGCGGCGGTGGAGTTGGCTCGACATCACGGTATTTATACCGTGGCGCACCCCTTGCGGTTGGATTACACGCGGCTGAAGCAACGGCTGAACGGCATCCCGAGCCCCTCACGGAAGCTACAGCCACCCCAACCGGCGTTCGTCGAACTGATCGGAGACGGCACGGTAGCCCTGCCAGAGTGCGTGATCGAGTTTGAGTCAGCCAGGGGAGGCAAAATGCGCATCTTGGGCGGAAGAGATTGAAGAAGAGCGCCGTCATCCACCCCTGCTGCTCGAAACCATGGTCGAGGATATCCGCTACGGGTTCCGGCTGATTCACCGCAATCCGCTGTTCTCGGCCGTCGTGGTGCTCACGCTCACGGTCGGAGATCGGCTACCAGCAGCGCATCCAGCACGTCCGAGAAGTTGCGATCGAGATGGACCCCGAGGAGACGCCCGCCGGCCTTCAGGTATTGCCGCAGCAGGACCGGGATTCTTTTGGCGTCGCCCTCAATGTCCGCAATCGAGAGGGAGATGTCCTCGATATCGGCGGCCGCGACGCGAACCGCTGGATGTGTCCGTCGCGCATGGCCGGATGCCGAAACCTCTTACGCGGCTGGACAAAGCGGGACAGTTCGCGCGAAGCGCGCCGGGATGGATAGGTGACGATCAAACCTCGCGACGCGTCCTGGTATTGTCTGCTGATGCTGACCGCGCCGAACATCACGGGGGCCTCGGGACGCCGCTGGATGGCGTGCGTGATGCCCTTCCAGAGCAGCAGGAGGGAGGCGTAATTCTTCTGATACCCGGGTATGACGAAGGAGCGTCCTAATTCCACGGCGGGTCCGAGGCGCTCGAAGTATTGCGGGTGGAAGCGGAACAGGGTGCTGGTGTAGAGGGCGGCGATTCCAAATTGCCGCAGTACGTCGGTGGTGACCGCCAGGCGGTAGGCGCCGGCGAGATACGAATCGGCTTTGCTCCACAGGAACAGGTGCTGGTAGTAGGGGTCGAACCGGTCGAGATCGGTTGCGTCGCCGGTGCCTTCACCTGCCTCGCGGAATACGATCTCCCGACTGCGGCCAATCTCTTCGAGCAACCGCGGAATCTGCCGCGCGCGAGCGAGGTATACCGCGAACTCGGCGTTGGCGCTCAATTCGCAGTCCGCCGGGAGAGCCGCTACTTCCTCCGCAAGTAGCTGTCTGGGACTCGCCGGCGCGGCGGTCCGGGCCCACGTCTTGGCGGGGCTGACCGGCTGGGCAGACGTGGGATCGGACCGGTTCGACAGGAAGAAGGTGCGCGAGCGCAGGTAATCCGTCGCCTTGGCCACGTCACGGGAGCCCGCGATCACGCTGGCGGGCATCGGGTTTCCGATCCGCAGGCTGACCGTCTTGCCGCTCAGTTTTTCTTACTCGCGCGGCAGAGCGATGGTTCGCAGCATGGGGTGCAGGGCGCCCGCCAGTTGAAAAGGAGCGCTGTTGGCGCCTTTGAAGAACATCGGAACCACCGGGCAGCGGCGCCCGGACCGCGAGGCGAGCCGCCGCGGTCTTCCAGGGCGGATCGGTGATGGAATGTTCTTTCCAGTTCAGCGACGCCACTTCACCCGCCGGGAAGAGCACCAGCAGCCCGCCGCCGGAAAGCCAGCGGAGCGCTTTGCGCAACGGCCCGAGGTTCTCGCCGCGCGCGGCCGGGGTCTCGAACGGGTTTACCAGGATGAGGCTCGAGCCCAGCCCGCCGAAGTCGCCCAGCACCGAGTTGGCGACGATCTTCGAATCGGACCGCACGCGCTCAGCGCCGCCGCCAGAATCAAGCCCTCCACGATGCCGAACGGATGGTTCGCCACCACGACGCCCGGACCGTGCGCCGGAACACGCGCGAGGTCGCGCTCTTCGGCCTGGTAGCGGATGTCCAGCGCCTCGAGCATGCGGCGGGCGAAGCCACCCCCTGCCGGGCATTCCCGCGCCGCGTCGATCGCGTCTATGACCGCGGCGGGAATGAGCAGCCGGTGGAGGGCGGGTTCCATGGGGCCGGCCCACGACCGCAACACAGGGGGGAAAAATCGGCGTGAGAGACAGCGGCATTCGGCGCGCGGATGGCTGCATTCTAGAAGAATGCTCCGCACCGGTTACGCCCGTGTGAAGGCAAGATGAAGATTAGCTCTCATCTGTCTCATCGCTGTCATCGACCTCGTCCACCACAGGTTCGCGCCCGGCGGTAGCGCGCCGCCGTGACGGGCGCCCGGCGTACAACTGTTCGTCGGCCACAGTGCCGCGGGTGAGCGCGGCGCGCACACGAAAGGTGGGTCTGTCGGCGTTGGCGAAGTCACCCGACTTCTCACCGGCCGCACCGATATGCTGCCCGCCGGCCTGCGCCAGGATGTCCTTGGCACGTCGTACCCAGTCGCTGTTATCGCAGTGGGCCGAGAGCAACACGCCGCCCTCCCGAATGCGGCCTTCATAGCGTTTGGCCTCATACTCCGGAATGCCCGCCCCAACCAGCGCGCCGATGATGCCACCCAGCGTCCCGACCGCGCAAGCGCCCGCCAGCGCGGCAACGATCGGTCCCGCCACGATGAATGGGCCCAAGCCCGGAATGGTGAGGGCCCCGATACCGGTCAGCCATCCCAGAACTCCCCCCGCGGCCCCGCCGGCGATCCCGCCGGTTGTGGCTCCTTCCGGCGCCTTGGTATTCTTCTCGTGCGCGAAATCCTTCGTGCCGGGATTGTCCTGGAAGAGTACCGAAATATCCGTGCTGCGGAAACCGGCGCCGCAGAGATGGTCTACGGCTTCTTCGACCGCCGGACGGCCGGGAAAAATACCGAAAACCGCCGTGTTCTTGCCTGCCATAGAGTGTCCTCCTTGCTGCATGTCGACCGAATACAGCCTGCTCAATGCGCCGCCTTCCGGTCGTGCCGTTGCAACGAGCAATGCGAGGGCCATCCCTTCCGGCGACGGTGAGGTTGAATACGGCTTCCGGGGTGGAGGAGCGTACCGCTCGGCTGTGCCGACCCCCGTTATGACCCTCGTTTGTAAACGGGGTGGGCGTCCTCCGAGCGCCTTTAGGCGTCTCCCTTGCGGCTTCACCGCCAGGAGCTTGCTCACCAGCGCGTTGAGATCGAGTCGGACCCCCTATTTTGATGGTTGTTAGGATCAAAATAGGCAGGCCGGCACCGCATCGCAGCCACGCTCCTGACCTATCTTACCAGGAAAATTTGCACACGCCCCCCGCAACTGCGCTCGCACTGCATTCAGCGGAACACGAACCACTCGCTGGCGGCAGAATTCAGAAGCGAACAGAGGGCGATCGCGATCATGTTGGCGAGCAGATATTTCACGTGGAGTGTTCCCACGAACGGCCGCATCAGCACCAGGTTGCCCGCCAGCGAGATCACGCCGTTGCCGCGTGAAAGCGCAACAGCCGCGCCGCCACCTCGCACAACCCGCCCATGCTCGCCGCCCGTGCGGCCTTTCCGGTGAAGCGCTCGTGCCACACGAAATTGTGCAGGATCGCGGTCTCGACCGCGATCGCCGTGGCCGGCAGGGGCTACCTGCAGATCGCTCACCAGCCGTGCCAGCCACGCCAGTTGCACGGCGATTCCCAGCCCGCCTACGAAGTTGAACTTCAGCCAGCGCATCGCCAGCAACTTCACGGCAGACGCTCGGCATCGTAAAGAGCCCGTGTGTGCCGCAGTGCCGACCACACCAGCATCAGACCCATCCCTGCGATGCCGATGGTTCCGCCCACATCAAACAGGAAATACTGCCGCCCCAACAGGGTTACCACGGGGCGAAAGAACGAGGGCGATGTTGCCGGCACAGAGCAGCAAGCGCAGCTCCGTCGGTCCGAATCCCCAGGTGGAAAGGTGGAAGGCTCCCAGCGCGTAGGTGTGAGATAGGCCTCGATCGAGAGCAGGAAATACGCAATCAGCAGCCCCAGCCCGATGTACGGGCTCATATACCCGGATAGCGCCAGCCCGCCCATCAGGAAGAACGTGCCGATGGCGTCGGTGATGTGATCGACATAGAACCGTACCGCAGGCGCAACCGGTTGCGAACACGTGCCAAGGTGGCGCTTGTCGGCACCAAACCGGGAGACTGGTCGGGCCGTGAGCCACGTCAAGAGTACTGACGTTCCGAATCCATTTGGGGTATGGCTACTTTGGAACCACGGTCCAGGCGTGGTATAGGCGCCTCTGGTCCTGTTCGATGTGGAATTCCCAGTAGGCATCGAAGTCTCCGGAGAGATAGATGGCGCGGAGTTGGACGATCGCCTCGGCCATCTGTTCGGTCCAGCGCATACCGGAGCGCTCCATGCGATCTTTGATGAGGTTCTTGCAGGCGCCCTCGACCGGGCCACTGGCGATCGGCCAGCCGTGGGCGAGGTATTGGTCATAACGCATGTAGGCGCGGTTCCGGTACAGATAGTCGGCGACCCCGTTCAGCGTCTTGCGTTTCGGCCCGGACAAGGCGCGCTTGGTGATGCTTTGACGAATTCCCTTGACCACTTGGCCCACCCCACCGAACAGAATGCGTAACGTTCGGTTCAGGCCCCCAGAGATCGGCGGCCAGGCTGGCCTCGGCATGGAAGACATAGGCGGCCTTCCAGAGCTTCTCCAATACGTGCATCAGGTCCACGATCAGAGTGACGTTCAGTTTCCGGCCGACTCGAATCTGGAGCGCACGCTCGCCGTCAGCTAAAGCCAGACGAGTCAGGGATCGCAGTGGATCGCGGCGGTCCATCTCTTCGGCTACCTCCTGGATGACGGCGGTCATGCCCTTGCCTGGGTACAGGATTGTGCTTGCCAGAAGCCGAAGGAACTGGGCTATTCGTACGAATGGTGGACGTACCGGCTGTTGCTCGCTCACCTACGCCAGCACTGCGTCGCCGTCGGACATCCGGCGCTGCTAAAGTTGAGCCGCTCCAAACTCCACAAGATCTTGCGGCAGGGCGAACTCCGGCCGCACAAGATTCGTTACTACGTCGAGAAGAGAGATCCGGACTTCGCGATCAAAATGGCCAACGTGCTGCACGTCTACAAGGAGGTCGAGATCGTCAATGAATACCGACGAGGCGAGGCTGGCCGGCAGCTGGGTATGGTGACAATCTCCTATGACGAGAAACCCGGCATTCAGGCCTTGGCCACGACCACGCCCGATCGGCCACCGGCGGTCGGGACGTATCCCAGTCATCTTCGGGATTACGAATACGTGCGACTGGGCACGGTATCGCTACTGGCCGGACTGGATTTGCACAGCGGCCGAGTGATCGAGACCGTCAGCGACACGCATAACAACGGCGATTTCATCACCTTCTTAAGGAAGCTCGACAGCGCCTACCCGGAACACCATCAAATTCGACTGGTGCTGGACAACCATTCCGCGCACATCTCCAGGGAAACGCGCGGCTACCTGCAAACCATGCCCCAACGCTTCGTATTTGTGTTCACCCCGACCCACGGCTCGTGGCTGAATCTGATCGAGAATCAATTCAGCAAGATGACGCGCACGATGCTGCGAGGAATCCGCGTAACCAGCAAGCAAGAACTGATCGACCGGATTCATCAGTACTTCGAGGAGATCAACGCCGCTCCGGTGGTATTTCGCTGGAAGTACAAAATGCTTGAGAGTACCGAGTTCGCACGCGTTAGGTAGCCTTGGGCTCGGCAACCTGCATGGTCAGTCGTGAGTGCTCGATACTCAGGTCGATCAACTGTTCGACCAGATTCTTGAACCGCTTGTGACTCGCGATTTGGCGGCGGAGATCCTTCACCCATTCCCGGCGGACGTACTCGGTGCGGCTCTTCATCCGACGCGTATAGCTGATCTGCCAATAGGCTCCGGCGTGGTGTTGGGGATCCTTGTACTGACGGGTCAGTGAGCCCGGGCGCATCGGCCCGATCTCCAATAGCGCCGTCTTGATGCGATCAATCCTTCGCTCGATCTGCTGAATCCGTTTCTGGCTCATGATGCCTCCTTTTACATCGATAGTATAGCATAGATATGCTATACTATACAGCGGCTTATCGTCAAGCCATAAATGCCGATGCTTCGCACCACCCGGCCAGGAGGCCGCTCATGCTCTGGAGTCACTGGTGGAATTTGGTGTGCGGTTTGCGGTCCGCCTGCGCCCGGACCCGAACCTTCCTCGGGATGGCGCTCTGCCTGGCCGGTTTCACCGTTCGCAAGGATCTACTGGGCGTCACCAGTATCGTGCGCGCCCTGGGATTGGAGCCGGCCTGCTACGACCGACTCCTGGACTTCTTCCATAGCCAAGCCCTGGATCTGAACAAGCTCACCCTTGCCTGGTGCGCTCTGGTCTTCCGCGTCCACCCCGGCATCCTACGCGTCAACGGCAGGCCCGTCCTCGTCGCCGACGGCATCAAGGTCGCCAAGGCCGGACGCAAAATGCCGGGAGTCAAAAAACTCCATCAAGAATCGGACTCCAACAACAAGCCGGAGTTCATCTTCGGCCACTCCTGCCAGGCGGTCGCCGTGCTCGCCCAAGCCTTGTCCAGCGTATTCGCCTTGCCTTTGGCTTGTCGCATCCACGAAGGCACGGTCTTTTCCAACCGCGACCACCGGACCCTCCTCGACAAGATGATCCTGCTGCTCGATTCGCTCCGCCTGAAAGAGCCCTGCTACTTCGTGGCCGATGCGTACTATGCCTCCGGCAAGATCGCTCGTGGGTTGCTCGCCAAAGGCCACCATCTGGTCACCCGGGTCAAGAGCAACAGCGTGGCTTTCTTCCCGGCATCACTCCCGCCTCCCAACCGGCGACGGCGTCGCGGCAGGCCGAAGAAGTACGGCAGGAAGATCAAGGTTGCCGCGCTGTTGAAACAGTCTGCCCAACTCCAGCAGGCGCCCAGCCCCGTCTATGGCGAGAAGAATGTGATCCTCCGCTTCCGCACCGCCGACCTATTGTGGCGCCCTGTCGGCATCCTCGTCCGCTTCGTCGTGGTGCTCCATCCCCTTCGCGGCGCCATCCTGCTGATGAGCACCGACCTGACCCTCTCTCCCCTCGAGATCATCCGCCTCTATGGCTTGCGATTCAAGATTGAAGTGTCCTTCAAGCAGGCCATCCGGGTCATCGGCGCTTATGCGTATCACTTCTGGATGGTGGCCATGACTCCCCTACGGCGTGTCAGCGGTAACCAGTACCTGCACCACAAGTCCGAGGACTACCGCAATGCCGTCCGCCGAAAGATCGCGGCCTATCATCGCCACATCCAACTCGGACTCATCGCCCAGGGCCTGCTTCAGATCCTCTCGGCGATGGAACCGAAGTTAGTATGGCTTTCCTTTGGTTCCTGGATCCGTACGGTTCGGGGAGGGCTGGCCCCCTCGGAACAGGTCGTGGCCATTGCCCTCCGCAGTACCCTTCCGGAATTTCTCGCCACTGCCGCAAAAACCGTAATCCTTGTGAAATTCCTCCGCGACCGTCTGGACCTTTCCAGGGCTGAAGGAACCAGGTTGGCGGCATGAAAAGGCGGCCGCACAAACCGGTACTCTCAAGAAAATGGATGAGACCATAATTGTATAGATAATAAGAGAACGCTCATCTACATATTGGGGTCACCTGAGTCAAGCAGATACCCACCTCGGATAAATAACTCAAGTGCGTTCCAAGCTGCCATGTTGCCGCGATTAAACCTGATTGCCAGCGAGACGGAGGTTGGGATGCCGCTCCTGGAAGCGGCAGATATTATGCGCAGTGAAGCCGCCCAAAAACGCAATGTCTGCTGCCCATTCAACGGTTTGCTCTGCATAACAGCCCGCTCCGCATAATCGGCATATTGCGGAGAACTGCAATCTGCCGAGTTCGAACGCGAGATTCTGCGCGAACGGGTGCGCGCCGGCTTGGCGCATGCCCGGCAGAATGGTCGGACACTGGGCCGACCCATCACTGCGGGGCTTCACCCGACAAGGTGCGAAAGCTGCATCGTGCCGGTGTCAGCATAGCGTGATCGCGCGCTGCTTGAAGATCGGCCGTACCTCGGTGCGTCGTATTCTTGCGCCGCCTGCCTAGCTGATTCCGGTCTCAGGGTCGAGGCCGACGACAACACGCCGTCCCCAACCTCTTCTTCGAATGCGGCCCGCAATGATGGTGGTGCCCTTGCGCGCCGGCAACGGACTGACGCATCCATCACTTCCGCCGGCCGACCGACCGGATTTATCGTCAAACGCCGCCGAGCCGAACCATGAACTGCTTGCATGTACAGCAGTTCGTCAATTTAAGACATTTCCCGGAGACGAACAAACACCGAAATAAAACCGGCAATACCTGCTGAAGCCGTTTCCGCAGCCTTGCCGAAAGCACACACCGCTTCGGCATCGATCAGTAGGACACCGACGATGCTGCAAAACTCCAGCAGCGTATGCCATTCCCGGTTCGTGCGCGCCAGCCGCGACGCCTCAATGCTGAAGACGGCACCGACTTGCTTATCGCACACCGCAGACAGCAGGCGTTCAAAGCCGAGGCGACGGATTCCGGATCCCGAGACCCCCAGATCGTCGTCGATGACGTCGATATCTTGCCAGCCCAGGGCGCGTGCACGATCGGCAAGGCCATATTGGCGCCGCTTGCTTTCCAGATTGTGCCGCCCCTGTTCCGGCGTGGACTGACGGATGTACACACAAGCCCGCCGGGCGAGATGATCAGCGGTGATCTTGTTCATCGCCGGCCTCCTGGCGCAGCCTCTTCGCCACTGCCTGCAGCCACTGCGCCAGCGCCTGGCGCAGTGGCTCTTGCACGTCCCGGGGAATTCGTACGGCGGGAACGGCGCGCGTCTCCTCGAACAGTTGTCGTTGGTATTTTGCTCGGGACTGCTGCATCGTGATCCTCCTCGTGCACATTGTGCACGCTGGAGGACGGATGCACTACCGCCATGCGCCGCAATTCGCGCAGCACACAGAGCGGCAGGCGCGCGGTGGAGACCATGTTGACGTACGTGGCCTCGGGATCCGTCATCCAGCCCGGCACGGCTAATGGCGAACCGTCAGTCTGTCGCACCACATAGTGGACCTCGTCGTGAAACTCGTACAGCCTGACCACGGGGAGGCTCTGTCTGCACAACGGATGGTAGGGGTAATAGATTGTCACTTCAGCAGGACGTTGTTGATGGGCAGTACGTCGTTCAGTTGTTCAAGGCGCTGAAGGAGACGCTGAAGATCAAGACGTTTGTGGGGACCAGCGCCAACGCGGTCCGCACCCAAGTGTGGACGGCAATGATCGCCATGCTGGTGTTGAAGTACCTGCAGTTGAAATCGAAGTTCTCCTGGCCGTTGTCGAATCTGGCGGCACTGCTGCGCCAGCAACTGTTCTTCTACCGCGATCTGTACGCGTGGCTGGAGGATCCTTTTCAGGCGCCGCCGGCGCTGGCGGGCGTGCATGATGACGCCCAACAGCTCGCCATCACGTGGTAGGCGGCTTTGGGACCGCAGAAAGCGAGGAACGGCACAACCAATCGATTCTCGGAGGTATCTGCCCAATCTGACCTGGGAATTCGGACAGCAGTGACAAAACCTGGCAAGCGACTTACTTCGGCTTCGGTCGGAGCGCGAACCCGTGCCCAGACTCAGAATTGCGCCACGCCCAATGTTTCCATGGTGTGGACATTGATCAAACTGCTAATCTGGCCACGAATGATGAAAATCCGCACAAAATGTTCTCGGGCCGCTCTGGGCCCTGCGTCCCGGCACTTGCCCGCTGCCTGCGCGGAGACGTTGCCGTTATTTTACGGCCACCACGCCGCGAGCCCCATTCTTCCGGGGCAGCCTCCAACCATTGCCGCCGCCCGACGAGGGATCCATAACCTCCAGAACCCGGTCCATTCCGTGCCGAATGTGCGAGCGCATCGCGTGGTCCGCACCCTCTACCGTAGGTCCGGTCAGCGCCGCCGCGAGTTCGCTGTGAAAGCGCGGAGGAAGGCTGCGCTGTTGCGCGGCCGTATCGAAGAGCCAGTTGAAAACCAACACCTGTTCCCGTTCGATGGCGCCCCGCAGCAGCGAGTTACCTCCGATTTCGGCTACGCGCAGATGGAAACGCATGTGGTAGGTGTGAACGGAATACAGGAATTCCTCGTCAGCACCCGCGCTGGAGGCATACAACTGGTCCAGGTGAAACCCCATTCTGAGCAACTCTTGCCGACCGCGCTCGTCCGCATGTTCGGCACAGAGTCGCGCGGCCTGGGTTTCCAGAGCTTCCCGGAGAGCATACCGCTCGAGAATATCCTCCCGGGTAGGCATGCGGACCCGGGTACCCACGCGGGGCTTGCTCTCCACCAGGCCATCTATCTCCAGGCGCTGGATGGCTTCGGAGACCGGCAGGAAGCTCATGCGGAGTTCCTTCGCCAGTTGTCGCCTGGACAGAGCGGCGCCGAGGGGATACTGGCCACGCAGAATCTTATCGCGGATTGCCTGGTACGCCCGTTCCGACAAACTCGCCCCGGCGTGAATGTGACGGACCGTAATCAGACGTTGCGACATGACTCTACTCCTCAGTTCCAAAACAGACGCGCTGCCGAAGCGCCCAAGCCAGGCGAAACACAGTAGCAGCTTGCAGCCCAAACTGCCATATCAACATTAAGTATACGCGAAGTGCTCTGGATTTCGGAAATATACGATGACACCTGAGACGTGATGTATATCAGTGGCCCACCTGATGGAATCAAGACATAGGACCGGAGTCATCATGCCTCCCGAGGCGCTTCAGGGGAGTTCCAGTGAAGTACTGGGAGTTCCGGCAGGGACCAAACGATGGCGGCCGCGATCAGGGGCAGAATACCGAAACCGATGAATACCGGGATGTACGAGTAGTGGTCGACAACCCATCCTGTCACCAGACTGAAAACCATGCCACCGAAGCCTGCTCCCATGCTTGCAATGCCCCAGACGGACCCCACCGTGTTCTTTGGGAATTTATCGGCAGGCATCGCCAACATATTCGCGAGCGCCCCAGTGTATCCGAGAGTTGCAACCGAAATCAGGGCAATCGAGACAAACACGTTCGACACCAGGACTGCCGGAATCGCCGATGTCATAAGCGCGGCAAACAACATAACGGATATCTTACGCGCCCAGGTTACGCTGACCCCGCGGTTGATAAGGGCGGCAGCACACACGCCACCGAGCAAGTTACCCCCGCCGGCAGTAAAGAAAGGTATCCAGGCGAATTTTCCAATGGCTACGATATCGAATCCGCGTGCGCTTTTCAAGTATTGTGGGAACCAGAAGATATAGAAGTACCAGGCCGGGTCGCTGAAGATTTTGGACACCGTAAACAGGCGCACCCAGCGTGACTGTAGAAGCGTCGAGACGGAGAGCGGATGGATTTTGGCCTCGGCAATCGTATTTCCGGGGGTATAGTAAATCAACATCCAGACGATCAGCCAGATCAAACCTGACCCGCCCACGACCAAAAACGCGGTTCGCCAACCGGACTGGAGAATGACCCAGGCTACCAGAGGCGGTGCGATCACGGCTCCGATGGAGGAGCCACTATTGAAAATACCCGACGCCAGCGCGCGCTCCTTTGGATGAAACCACTCGGCGACCACCTTGGCACCGGCGGGCCAGTTACCCGCCTCGCCCATGCCCAGGAGAAATCGAAAGACACCAAAGCTGAGAGCACCGCGCGCCACCGAATGCAACATGGCGGCGATGCTCCACCACGCGATGCAGACGGCATAGCCCAGTTTTGTGCCCAGACGGTCCACCATCGGGCCAGAGACACCGTTCATGATGGTGTACGCCAGCATGAACCCGAAGATAATCCGGGAGTAGGCTACATTGGTGATGTGAAACCGCTCGATGATGATTGGCGCCGCTACGGAAAGAGTCTGGCGGTCCAGATAGTTTACAACAGTGGCCAGAAAGACTAAGCCGATCATGACCCATCGGTATCTGGATGCTGTGGCCGCGATATCCTTCTCTGCTAATCTCGCGCTGGAGTCTCTAGACACGGTTCTGGTTCCCTGAGCGACAGGCTGGGGTGGTATCTCCTCGACTTACGCCGCCTCCGTGCGGATCTGGAATCCCCAGGCGAAACGGCACGGACGCCTCGATTCGTCCTGCATTCCGGATGGCATCTGCACTTCCAGCCCATCCGCCGAAAGGTTCCACTTCAGCGGTTCGTTCGAGCCCAGCATCCGAATCACCGAGTTCCTGGCCGGCTTCACTGTACGGAGGAGCAACTTATCGCCAGGCCATTTCAGAGAGAACGCGTATGCCGTGGTGTTGTCCTTGGTTCGGGTGTACCGCAGGTCCGTTCCTTCGGACCAGAGTTCGGCTTCGCGAGCGCGTGTGGCATAGATTCCGGTTCCGTTCACCTTCAGCCATTCACCGACTTCTTTGACTTGCTTGATGGCCGTGGGATGGAACCGGCCGTCGCCATCCGGACCGATCCCCACCATGAAGTTGCCTCCCTTGGCGACCGAATCGACCAGGTTGCGCACGATCCAGCCTGCTCCTTTGTAATTCTCCGCAACCCGCTCGTAGGAGAAAGAAGTACCCAGGGGATAAATCACGAACCAGGGCGTATCCGTATTCCCTTTTCTGCCGGGCACGAACCCTTCGGGAGTGTAGTAGTCGCCGTAGTTGCCGATTCCCCGGGCGCGGAGCATCACGTCAGGCTGTAATTCTCTCAGGCGCAGAACCGTTTCCCGGATCCTGGGCCAGATCTTCGGACCGAACCACATGTCGAGGCACAGCATGTCGATCTTTCCGTATCGGGTCAGCAATTCAGTGAGTTGTGCGCGATGCCGAGCCACCATGCGATCGACCTCTTCCGGAGTGGGGTCCGGAACAATCACCATCAGGTCACCAAGCCGCTTCTTGGCCGTCTCGAAATCCAGCGTCAGGATGTTCGAAGAAGGCACCTGCAGCGGATGATAGACATAGGGTCGGAAGTCTGCGTCGTACCAGTCGGGGTGGGAGAAATAGAGATCGATTGCGATGTTCCGCTTCCGGGCGGCATCGCAGAGTTCCTTCACGACATCCCGCTTGAAGGGAGTCTCTTCGATGCTGTAGGCGAGGTCGCAGGGCTCCATGCGAGGACCACCCGGCGCCGTCCAGTTCGCTCGCTGGCGGACCCGTGTTCGCGTGTGGAACATCGAAAAGCCCTCGTGGTGTTTCGACGTGAACGCAAACATCTTCATCCCGCCGGCCGCGAACAGGTCCATCCACTCATCGGCATTGAATCCCTGTGGGTTCCACGTTTTGTACAACTGCTGATACCGCTGCCGCTCTTCGAAGGACATCTTCAAAAAGGGCCAGGATTCATTCGGGTCACCCCTGATCGAATAGAGCCCCCAATGCAGCCGTACACCGTACTTAAGGTCGCGGAATGCCTCGTAAGCCTTATCCGAAGCCCAACGGTATTCGGGCACCGGCATATCTTCGATGTAGGATTGCGTCTGCCGATAGTGACTGTCGGTTTTGGGCAGGAAATGATTTCTGCGCTGGGCGGCAGCGCGCTGCAGGACTGTGGATGATGCCAGGCTGGCCATCAAGAAATCTCGGCGGTTCATTCATGCCTCCTTTTAGTACTGCGTTCCCCGATCCGGGTAACCATCGGCGCCCGCGCCTCGCAGGTGGGCGTTGGGCGTCGGCCATTCTGATATGGCAGTAGCACATTGTCGCTCGTTTCCCGCACGCCGTCAATGGGGTCGTGAACCCAGGGTCCGCCGGCGTTCTCCTGGTGACCGTTTTGTATCATCCGCAGCCCGCCCTGCATGCCGGTCCGCCGCACCCTGCAAACACGCCGCGGACGACAGCATCGCCAGCAGGGCAACAGGGGCGCTCTTGCATTGTCTGAGCACAGAAATCCTTCCCGGCCCCGGATCCGTACAGAAGTTTTCGGCCGCACGCGAAGCAGTGCCGCGCGGGATCAGGAGAACTGCCAGCCTCGCGCTTCGTCAACCTTGCAACGGCTGCGATTCAAGTAGGGCCTGCGCTCCTCCAAACCGTACTGCCGCGCTAAGGCACGCGCGCTGGCTCCGGGATGCCTGGCCTTCAATACGAAGCATCCTTCCATGGGCAGCCATTTCTCCTGCGCCACGTCATCGCCGCGCTCCTTGAGCAATTTCGCAAGCCGATCGGGCAGGTTGAGGTCCTGGTGAAAGATGCAGCGGTCCAGATCGAACGTGAAGTGGGTGACGTTGAAATTTGCCGAGTTGGCCTTGTCGTAGAGCAGTTGGGTGCCGTCGATATCGAACACTAGGCAGTCCGGAACCCACGTTGCGCTCATGATGTAGTAACTGAAGTCGATTGCGCGGGCCTGCAGCGTCCTTCCCGCCGAATAGGCACTCGACCAGACCACCAGTTCCGCCCCAAGGTCCGAAAGCCGCTGCCACAGGGGGGCCCAGTTCACGTCAAAGCAGATGGCGATGCCCAGGCGGCCGAAGTCGGTTGGAATCACCGTGACTGCCTGTCCGGGCTGGACTGGAGGACGCCTCGTGAACTCGTCCACCCAGAAGGGATAAAGCTTGTCATAAACAGCGACAATCTTCCCGCGACGGTCCAGCACTACCGAGGAGTTCAGCCGCCGGTTGCCATCCTTCCGGTCAATCGGAACCACGATATACGTGCTGTGTTTCGCGGCCAACTGAGAGAGCGCCAACACGGTAGGACCGTCCAGCGTTTCCTGGCTGTTTTCGTCCTGTCCGCGGAAGGTTTCCGGCAGCAGGATGAGGTCGGTGCCGCGCGCTCCCTCTTTATCGACCAGTCCGGCAATCTGCTCAAGCGAAGGCCCCGGCTTGAACCCGATGCTTACCGCCCGCACGGGCCGTCCGATCTTCGGAGACCCGTCGTTGCCTCGGGCCGCGGCGTTGTCCTGGTCAAACGCATCCCCGGCGCCTTCAGCCGAGACCAGGGAACCGAGTGCGACTCCCGAGTTTCTGATGAACTGTCTTCTATCCATGTTTGCGGCTCCTTGCAGTTACCAAATTGACGTTTCCTTACCCGCGTACCCGGCGGCCCACGCGCGGCCGGGCCGCGACCGTGAGGGAATTCTGTCCCGCGCGACTCCTCCGCCGCCTCACCGCAGGATAGCAGCTCTGCGCCGGCCTGGAGCCAAACCGCTTCGCCTGATATTGCAGTCATGCTAAACCGATTCGCGAGAGGTGTCAATGGGCTACTGCCCCAACGCCCGCCGGGGCGGTTCCACCGTGCGGCGCTGTCACCAGTGTTGTCGCTGCTCGCCGGCTTGGGAACCGAACGGGGCAGCGGTGGCAAATCCGAGTCTTGACATCGAAGCAGTGATTCCGTATGCTGACACTGCGATGGCAGTGAGTAGCCAGGAGACCATATGATCGCAAAATCGGTTACGGCGATCGCACCGGGGTTGGCAGCAAAGCCGGTTCCTATGCCGGCTCCGTTTCTGTTCGCCCTGGAAATCGCCCCGCTGGGCGCCGAGTTTTCGCAGGGGCGCGAGATCACTGCCACCAACCCGCTGAAAATGTGCTATCAACTGGTCGCCGGCGGCCTGAACCGCGACGGCCGCTCAAATGATATGTCAGAGCGAGGGTCGCAGGTGCGATTTCGCCTTTTTTGCCGGCGGGCTTTGCAGGCCTTCAGGGATTCAAACTGCGCGGCAGGATGGAACCGGATTCCCGGATGGAACTTCTTGACGCCGGACGAGACACAAGTGAAGGATATGCAGCAATGACGATACGACGTTCAGTTGCAGTGGGACTCCTTGCCATAGGGGCTGCTTATGCCCAGAGGTCGGAGGGGCCGCAACCGCCGGTGGTGGATCCGGGCGGTCCGGGCAAGGCGCCGTCGGACGCCGTCGTCTTGTTCAACGGAAAGGACACTTCCGGCTGGACGAGGATAGACGGGACGCCATCGAAGTGCACGGTCGCGGACGGCGTGATGATCTGCCGAACCGGAGCGCTCGATACCCGCAGCGCCGAGACATTCCGCGATGCGCAGATCCACGTGGAATTCAACCTCCCTAACGAACCGGAGATGAGGGGGCAGGGGCGTGCAAACAGCGGCATCGTGCTCCAGAACCGGTACGAGATCCAGATTCTGGACTCCTATCAGAATGAAACTTACGCCAACGGTTCCTGCGGCGCGCTCTACGGGCAATCGGCGCCGCAGGTGAACGCGAACCGGCGGCCCGGCGAGTGGCAGAGCTACGACATTGTTTTCCATGCTCCACGCTGCGCCGCTGATGGCGCCGTGGAAACACCCGGCAGTCTCACGCTGCTGTTCAATGGTGTGCTGATTCAGGACCATGTGCCCGTGAGAGGACGCAGGTGCGTGGCGGACCCTGGCCCGTTAGTGCTCCAGGACCACAGCCAGTATGTGGGCCGGAAAATCGGGACGGCTTCGGGGGTGACCGAGGGCGCCCCGGACACGACGATGCAATTTCGCAATATCTGGATGCGACGGCTGAGCCGATAGCGCACGGATCTTTTTTCAGTAAGGAGTGTTCAAGATGGAAAACCGACGATCATTCTTGACGAAGGCGGCGCTGGGAGTCGCCGCTGCCGGCGCCTCGAAGGCTCCGGCCGCCTCCGACCAGTTCGTGGTTGGGTTTATCGGCACTGGCACACGTGCCAATGCGTGTCTGATTCCGCAATTCAAGTTCAACCCCGGTTTCCGCATTGCCGCGCTCTGCGACGTATACAAGCCCAACCTGGACGAGGCCGCCGGCCGCGTGGGCGGTAACGTAGATACCTACGGCGACTACCGCCGGATAGTTGACCGCAAGGACATCGACGTGGTGGTGATCGCCACGCCCGATCATTGGCACTGTCCCATCGCCATCGAGGCGTGCCAGGCCGGCAAGGACATCTATCTGGAGAAGCCAGTCTCGAATGATGTCGACATGTGCCTCAAGGCGATAGCGGCCGTCCGGAAGTACAACCGCGTGGTGCAGGTCGGTTTAATGCAGCGCAGCAGCCTGCCGTTCCTGGAGGCCTACAAAGAGGTCCAAAGCGGGATTCTCGGCAGGGTCCGGCACGTGGTGTTGATCAACCCAGGCGGTAGCGCACCGCGAGGCGGCCGGCGCGGGCCTGGCCGCAGTCAAACGGCGGCCGAATCTTCGACTCCTCCTCCCGGACTCGACTGGGAGATGTTCCAGGGGCCGGCTCCGCGCCGGCCGTACAGCCGCGACCGGCAGCGGAATTGGCGCAGTTATTGGGAGTATGGCTGCGGCACGCTCTCCGACTGGGGCGTGCATCTTCTCGACATCGCCCATTGGTACATGGGGGTAAAGGAGCCCTCCCGCAACGCGGCCGCGGCCTACGGATGGTTCAACCGGCCGCAGGACGAACGGTTCCCGGACACGGCCGAAGTCTCGTGGCAGTATCCGAACTTCGTCGCCGATTACAGTACGCGGTCGGACGTTCTCGGTACCTATCTGTGGGGCGACGAGGGTGTGCTGTTTGTCAATCGGTACGGCTATACCGTCCGACCGGTGAGCAGCAACTGGCGCAGCAGCGGAGGAAAGCCGCCGTTTGAAGAGAAGAAGGTGGCGCTGCACGATGAACCGGCGAACTACCAGGCGTCTTTCGATTCCGACTCCGGCAGACATATCATGAACTTTCTCGAGTGCATCAAGAGCCGGCAGCGCCCGGTATGCGATATCGAGATCGGCGCAGTGTCCACCATTCCCACCCTGATGGCCGGCATGTCAATCCGCAACGGCGGGAAGACGATCGCCTGGAACGGCCACGGCGCCGCGCCCCTGGCATAGGCCGCTCGCCGGTCGGGTGGCGCTGGAAACCTGAACCGATCTGCCCGGCGGCAGACCGGTTCCGCGGAAAGGAGGTACGGTATCGACGAGAACAACCGGTTGTCCCGCCGAGGATTTTTGCGGGGCGCGCCCGGATCCACGAGGAGCACGAGGCGCTCGCAACCATCACTATCCGTTCAGCAAGCGAGATCGCGAACCCGACCCCGGCCGTGAAGCGGGCCCTCGATCGTGCGAAATAGGTTACACCATTTCCGGAGTGAGTCCGGCAAGGTATCATTGCTTGTGAATTTCGACTGCGCTGGGGGCAATGCGTGAAGGCTGTAGTGCTGAGGAAGCCGAGAGTCCTGGAGTACATGGAGGTGCCCGCGCCGAAACTGCGGCAGGCAGAAGAAGTACTGATCAAGGTGATGGCTTGCGGGATCTGCGGCAGTGACCTTCGCTACTGGGAAGGCGAGAACCCGTGGGCGCTGCACACGCTCGGGCATCACGTCGATATCCCGCCAAATATCATCATGGGCCATGAGTACGCGGGGACAGTGGCAAAGGTAAACTCGGCTCGTTATGAACATCTGCTGGGCTGCCGTGTCGGGGTACAGCCATACCGGGTTTGCGGCGAATGCGAATTTTGCCGTTCCGGCCGTCATAACCTCTGCAAAGCGACGATTCACATCGGCCACGGACAGGGCTGGGCCGAAATGGAGTTCTATCCCGGCGGCTACGCCGAATGCTGCGTTGCATGGGGGGACCTGGTGTATCCGATTCCCGTCGGCATCACGTTCCCGGAAGCCGCCATGGCGGATATTTTCGGCGTCGCGGTCCACGCGGTCGGGCGGACGAAGATCCGGAACGGCGCCCCCGTGTTGTGCATCGGAGGCGGCCCCGTAGGCCTGAGCATTGCGCAAGTAGCCCGCGTGCGGGGCGCCGGAAGGGTGTTTGTTGCGGAAACGTCCTCCGTCGCCCGAGGTGTCCTGTCGCAATTCGATGTCACCGTAGTCGATCCAGGGTCGATTCGGGACGCTTTGGCGGCCCACCTCGGTCGCCCCGAAGTCGCCGTTATCTACGACTCGGTCGGAACCACGGAGACCTTCTCGGAAGCCATTCCGCTCCTCGAGTCGTCCGGAGTGTACGTGAACCTGGCAGTACACGCCGCTTCGCTGTCTTTCAATGCCACCCAGTTGGGATCCGAACGGACGATCACGACCTCTTCGAATGCCTATTATGACGACGTGCGTGACGCCTACGACCTGATCTTTTCCCGGAAGGTCCAGGCCGGCCCGATGATTTCGCACTGCTTGCCGCTTACCGAGTACCAGCGGGCGTTCGATCTGCTGCTCAGCACTCCCAAGCAGGCGTATAAAGTAGTTTTCACGCCCAATTCGTGATTCCACACGAGTACGCAGCCGGAGTTCGGATTGAACATGAACTGCCGCCGATCTGCGGCGATCCCGCCGCGCAAAACGCACAGATATCTGAAATTGCAGTTCATAATAACCTGAGGTGCGAAAACTATCCAGAGGTCTGTTTTCGGCCCCAAGACGACGAACTGTGCGCCCCGAATTTTCCGTCTGCAATAGTCGGAATCCCCCGTCCGCCAAGCGATCGTGGATCGATTCGAGGTACACGGGCGGCGCCAACCGGCGTTTCCCGCCATTCCTGTGAGTGCTGCGGCGCGCGGTTCCCTCGGGGTCTATGTGCGCGCCGCTCGAGATGCCGGGTATGGTCTCTTGTTCTCAGCGCGGATACCGGGTTTTCTGCCTGCGCAATTCAAACCGTCAGCAGCAGGTCCCGCGACGCCGATCACCGCCCTCCCGGAGTCCTCCAGACGACGCCTCAAATGCTATATCAGTCCTATAGACAAGGCTCGTCAGCCTGGTGCCTGGATCGGCGCGGCGGCGCTCCTTCGCCTCCAATGGAGTAGGGGCATTCAATTCCGCCAGACGCTCACGCGTCCACTGGCCTGGGTCCGTCAAACCATCCGCATCGCCATCCCGCCATCCACCGGAACTTCGGCCCCGGTGATGAAATCGTTCTCCGCCAGTGCGGCAAGCGCCGCCGCGACTTCCTCCGGCCGTCCTTCCCGATGCAGTGGAATCCGGTTCTTGGTGTTGTTCCGGACCTGTTCGGCCGTGAGGTAATCCTGGAACCTCGTCCGAATAATCCCCGGGGAAACGCAATTCACACGGATATTGAAATCGGCCAGTTCGCGCGCCAGCGCACGCGTGAATTGGGGAATCGCCCCCTTCACCACGCCGTAGGCAAGCGCCCCTGGGCAACCCCGGCTTCCCGCCGCCGAGGAAATCAGCAGGATGGCGCCCTCGCCGCGCTCCATCATGTGTGGAACAGCCGCCCGGGCGAGATGAAAGACCGCATGCACGTGAATGTCGAAGGCCTTGTACCAGATGCAGGGGTCAACCTCGAGCAGGCTGCCTTCCGCCGGCCCGCCCGCGCAATGGACCAGCACATCCAACTGCCCAAACGCGTCGATCGTGCGCTCCACGCACGCCGCCGCCTCGGTGGGATCGGCAACATCCGCCGTGAGAGTCAGAGCCCTGCGGTTCAGGGCCTCCACGTCTCGCTTCACACCCTGGGCGAGCGGGTCATCGGCCGGCAGACCGCAGACCGCGACATCCGCCCCGCGAAAAGCGAACTCGCGGGCTGTAGCCGCACCGATGCCGCTGCTTCCACCTGTAATCAAGCAAACCTTTCCGTCGAGTTTCATTGGGTCGTCTCGTTTCCTCGCGGCTCACCCCCGGTCCGCCTGCTCGAGAATCCGCCGCGCGGCAAGTACAACAAAAATGTAAGAACCAGCGCCATGTATTACGTATTCCGTTTGGTTGAAGTAATACGGAAAGTTCTTCAAGTCCATGAATTCCGGCCGCATGAAGGAGGCACCCGAGATCACCCCTCCGGGAATATATGTGTAGTCATCCCGATTGAAGCCATAGGCGATCAGCGGCGAGTTCGTTCCTACTCCGGATACATAACTCGTGTTCGTTGCCGGGTGGCACCCGAGCACGAAATTCACTACATTCAGGAGAGTGTCCGGACCGAAAATCTCGGGCAGATGCTTGTGATAGAAGTAGTCTCGCATCGCATCGCTCTGCAGATCCCATCCGAAGCCCATGATGGAGCCTCCTCTGGCCCGCCGATTCGAGTCCAGTTTCCAGTCCGCGTTCAGGACCCAGGAGGGAAACCGGACGGCGTAAGGGTTCGAGGCCTCCACCGCATCTGCGGCAGCCCTCCACTTTTTCGCGATCTCCACGACCATGCTCCGAAAATCCGGATCGGAGACCTTAGGCAGCAAGCGCACCAGCGCCCATCCCGTCCCACGGCCCACCTGCTCCGGCGGTGCGGAGCGTATCTGGGGAAACAGTGCGTAGAGATGCTTCTGGTATACCGGATCGTCCGTGGTAAACCACAGCTCCGCCGTGGCGGCGATCTCGTCCCCCGGGAAACTCCCGCCGCGCCCCACGTACGCATTCGGCGCGTACACGGGCGGGTTCGTCTGCTCGTATTCCCAAAGCGTGCGGGCCGCGGCCAGGCATTCGTCGGCAAGAGCGGCTTTGGCCGGGCGCAATACGCGGCTGGCGACAGCAAGCGTTTGGGCCACGCGGTATTGCAGCCCGGTGTTGCGGTTCGTGAATGCAAAGCGGTCGTCCCGTTTGCCGGCACGCTCGCCCTCTACCTGGTCGGGCTTGAGGCTGCTGTCGTAGACACGACTATCCGTGATGTTCACCGGATCGCCCGTAATGTCGTATTGCGCTTGTGAATTCTCGATCACCCCGGCGAAGATATGCCCCGCCACCCGGAAAGACGCCAGCAGGCCTTCCACTCCGTACTCGACCTGCTGCAGAAGATCGTCTTCTCCGTCCGGGACGTGCAGGAGTACCTCCCGGGTGGCCCGGTGGACGGTAGTGCGATCCAGACCCGGCTTGAACTCCTCTTGTGCCAGGGCCAGGGCCAAAGTGGTGTTGGTGATGCTGCCGGCCGGCAGATCGTAATCGCCGGCATCGTGCCAGCCACCCCAATTCAAGCCGGGGATGTGCTCGTAATCGGCGAATTGCGTTTCACGCTCGCCCTGCTGGTACCCGTCGAAGTGCATCCTGCCGGCCGGCGCCTGTATCGCGTCGTCTAAATGGCATGCTCCATGCCAAAAACGATTTCTCTCGCGGACCGACACATGGCACATCTGAACGGGGAGGAAAACCTCGAGTGTCGGTTGCCAGGCCTCGTCATACACCTGGCGGTCGATCCGGAACGGCCCGGCCGTCTGCCCTCCGTACTCCAGAACGTATGCCCCGGGGCTTACCACATCGGTGAAATCGAAGATGGCGTAGCGGTAGTAGAGGAAACGCCCCCAGGGTTTCGGCGCGCCGGACTTGACGAGTTGCCTTTCGCCGCTGAGCGTCATTTTGAATAGGCTGGCCTGCCCAGGCGCCTCCTCGCGATGGTCGAGTTCCAGAACCGCCCGTTTAGGCTGCTTCGGATGGTATCCCACCTGGGAGATGCCAATGACCGGCGCGCGGCGCCAATGCGAATCGACCGAAGGCGTGATCTCAAGCTCCAGTCCCTTATCGCTCGAACCCGGCTCGATCGCCGCGGTTACGGAAAACCAGGCTGTCGGGTGGCTGCCCCGCTCGTCCCCGAGCTCGAGCGTCCCACCGCGCCGTTCCCATTTGATACTGTGCGACGGGTCCTCTTGAGCTACCCGCAGAGTGTGGGTGGAGCTCATCAGGACCCGTTCTCCTCTGTACTGACGGGGAAAGACGCCGGTCGTCGAGTCTCCCTGGAATGATTTCAGGAAGTATGCAGGGGGGTACAGGTTCATCCGGAGGGCCGCTTGTCGGAGCTTGCTCCAGTCCAGCGGCCCATCGAACTCGAGATTGATGAACATGCGCTCGCCGTCAGTCCGGCAGATCAACTGGTAACCCAGGCTCATACTCGCCACTTCTCCGAGAATCGTCGCCTTCGACCCCTCCCGGTCCACGACTCGACGCAAGATTCGGGCGGACCCGCGGGACGGGGAGTCCCGCCCGCCAATCAGCAGGTCGGAAGTGAGCAGCCACTCGCCGTTTTGCATCATCTGGAGGCCACCCCGCGAGCCCGAGTCGGTGTTGTGATAGACCAGAAAAACGAAGCCCGGCCCCTCAAAGTACTCCTTCTCGGCGAGCGCGATGCGGCCTGTCTGAGGCGCCGCCGGCCTCTGCTCCTGCCCCTGCGGCCCAGCGGCTTCGGCCCCTTCCGCAGAAACGAGAGTGCTCAGTCCTACTGCCGAGCTCCTGATGAAGTCCCTTCTGTCCACGCTCAAGCCTCCATGCGGTTCTGGCCGGGGCAGTTTCCCCGTCTTCTCGCAGCCCTCTCGCCCGGAGTCTGCGTCCGGAAAAGAATCCAGGAAAGCGACTGCGTGAGCCTGGTTTCTCTGGCTCCCTGCCAGTCAGATCGCGGGCCAAAAGCTCACCTCGCCCCGGCGCGCGGCCGACTCGTCTATTTCTGGCATTGCAGTAATATTAATCGGCGGCAAAACGGCCTGTCAAGGGTTTTTGGACCCTAACGCCCTCGATCCGCAGCAGCAGGCACTGGACCGGCGACCATTTCACAGTTCTGGACCGGAAACGGCTGTTGCGGGTCCGCATCCCGTGGCCCCGGAGGCGTTTTCTCTTAACTTCAACCGGCCTTCGCCATATCGTGTAATTGCTATCGCACTATAGAGGTGGGGAACCCGCGAGGATGATCGACTCTGCCGGGCGATCCCCTAGCGACAGAGACAATGGATCCGCCAAACGCTGACGGCATGCTTAAGCCGGACGAGATCGCCCGAAGTGAGGACTGCATGAAAATTCGAGCAATCGCGCCATTTCTTTTGGCCATTACTCTCCTTGCCCAGGAAACCCTGCCCCGGGCACTTCGCCGCTGACGATGAAGGGCGACCTGGCAGCCGCCATGGTGAACGGCATTCACCGGTTCCTGGACCGCGAAACGGCTCTGCCCCCCAGAACCGCGCACGCTTGTGGCACCGCGATAGTCGTTCGCCGGAAGCGTACGCGAAATCAGTGGCCGCAAACCGCGAGCGGCTGCGGACCATCATTGGCGCGGTGGATCGCGCGCCCCTTCGAAGCCGTTAGCCTGCTCGCCGACACCAACGGCGGTTCCGTGATTGCCAGAGGCCCGCGCTATCGCATTCAAGCCATCCGCTCGCGCTTGACACGGCACTCGAAACGGAACTAAGATTCACGTGACAACTGATATCGCAGAAGTATGCGCCGCTCGCGAGGAAGCCGGCTCCGCAAGCGCGCCAAAGCAGCGAGTAGCCGCGGAGAGATCGTACTATCGGGGTATTGTGACGCCCTTCGGGAAAGGATGTTGGGGTGGATTCGAAACACATCCGTGCCGTTCGCCGGAAAGGTAGCTGTATGCGCGGCAATGGTACGTTCGGCTGCAGGGATACGCCGCGGAAGGCCGATGAACCCCAGGCTTAGAGAAGCAGCCGTACAGCAAGTGAACTGAAAAGAGGAGAGAGAAGGAAATGGATAACACCAAGCCAATTGCTGATTTCCGGACGCGACGCGGCTTCCTGGGCGCGGTGGCCGGCTCTCTGGCCGCTCCGCTCATCGTGCCCGCCAGCGCGCTGGGGCGTGGCGGCAAGACGCCGCCGGGTGGCCGCATCACCATCGGAGTGATTGGCGCGGGAACGCGAGGGCCATATGAATCTCCGTTCTACGTTCCCCTCGACGAGTGCGAGATCGTCGCCGTCTGCGATGTGCAGAAAGCCCACCGGGAGGAGTTGAAGGAGAAACTGGAGAAGCTCTACGCGGAAAGGAAAGCGACCCCGAGTTATCGCGGCATCCGGCTGTATGAGGACTTCCGCGATCTGCTCGCGCAGAAGGACATCGACGCCGTCTACATCGCCACTCCCGACCATTGGCACGTGCCGATGACTATCCTCGCTCAAAAGGCTGGCAAGCACTGCCACACCGAGAAGCCGCTGGGAGTGAGCATCGAGGAGGACCTTGCCGCCCTCAAAGCCGTGCGGAAGTACCGGAAGTCCTTTCTGTATGGCGCCGAGCGCCGCTCCTACCAGCCCGCGCGTCATGCCGTGGAATTGGTGCTCAACGGTCGCATCGGCAAAGTAATGGAGATCGTCGTCACCTGCCCGGCCTCCCGGTCCGGCGGTTCGGCTACCCCGGAACTTCCCGTCCCCGACGGCTGGAATTACGACCTCTGGCTGGGACCGGCCCCGTACGCGCCTTTCTGTGCCGACCGCGTCAGGCACGGGAATATCTTCGAGATCCGCGACTATAGCCTGGGCATGATCGCGAATTGGGGAGCCCATCCCCTGGATCAGGTGCAGTTGTGGGCCGACCACTCCGGGCTGACCGTTCCCGTCACCTACGAGGGCACCGGCAAAATCGCTCAAGGCGGCCTGTTCAACTGTGCCATCGAGTGGAACCTGCGCTGCACCTACGAGAACGGGCTGGTACTTCGGTACGTCGATAACAAAACCTATCGGACCCTTTCAGACGTTCCGCAGCTCGCGCTCGGGCCCAACCGGCCGATCAACAATGTTGCGCTCTGGATGGGAACGGAAGGATGGGTTGCCAGCGCCTACGAGAGGATCTTCACTCAGCCGGGCTCCCTGCTCAGCTCTGAAATCGGTCCGAACGAGATTCACCTGCCGCGTCCTCAGCATGAGGAGCGGATACCGCCGGGACTGAGCGTGTGGGATGGGCCGGTCGCAGCCCATGCATTGGGCTGGATCGAGGCCCTCAAAGCGCAGATGAGCTCCAAAGCGGAGGTGAAAACGATCGATCCCATTGACACCGCTGTGCGATCGGACCTGATTGCGCAACTCTCCGACATCTGCATTCGAATCGGCCGCACGATCCGTTGGGATCCGAAAAAGGAGACCATCGTCGACGACGCCGCCAGGAAAATGTTGTCCGTCCCGATGCGCGAGCCATGGGGAAGCGTCGTGAGGAAGCTGGGCTGACTCTGGCAGGGTCCCTACGGCGTGCGCATTCAGATTCAGTGCTCGCGGCGCAAGCTTAACCGGCGTCGGCTTCCGGATGCACGCGTCAGCCCACACGCGATAGAGTCGCACCACCGCCGGCACGAGCCCAGGGCTCGCCCGGGCTCTCGAAAATCCAGCACCTCGGGAACTGGACCGTTGGTCTGAAAACTGTTCTTCAGACTGCGTCGTATGGCGGGGAATTCGTTGCGGCAGCCACACTCCACCGGCCGCCGGGATGCGTATCCCAAGCGCCGGCAAGCCTCGCCATCTTCCAAGACTCGAAGATCTGACATGTTAATTTCTGCCACTTCGCATCCCGCGACTCGGCCTGTTTCCGGGAGCGGCGCGGGTGTCCGTCCCTTCCGTGGTGTGCAGGCTCGGGCCGCAGCGGGTTTGGCGCGGAATAGTCCTTTCGTCGCCTGGGAGTTGCGGCCAAGGGTCGGGCCGGCACGAGCCCTAAGCGGATGCAAAAACCCGAAATCGACGCCCTCCTCCCCCGGTCAGGCGACGGTTCCTGCTACATCAGCGGCCCGTGCCAGTGGGCCTCCGGCGATGTCTCGGCCCCGAGCCGCCGGGCGGCCCGGCAGCGGCTGTGGCGCAGTCGCCGATGTTTCTCCTCATGTGTTGAGACGCTAAGGTGGCGGAGTGTTGCTTAGTCACCTGCGACTTGCGGCCGGAGCAGACTCCACCCCGAGATTGCGCCAAAATCAGCTCTGCGACCGGGGCCCCGGACGGGAACCGGGATCCGGCGCCGCATCGCGTGATTCCGCTTTTTTTCTGATTGACATTTGAGAACGATTGCCGTATTCTCCGAGTTGTTATATCAGTAATAGGGGTCCGAAGACCTGTAAGCCGGCCGAGGATCGGACGAGGTGCCGTTTTTTCTTGGGTGCCTCCGTCGGTGCGGTTGCGGCGGTGAAGAGGGTCCTCGCCGGTATCGGACAGAGGTACAGCAAGGGGATCATCAGCGTGGGCGCACACGGAATGGATGATCGGGGCCGATTCGCCGCGAGGTCTCGCTCTTCGCGACAGCGACGAACCGTCCGAGGCATGAACGGGGATTTCCGGGAGGGTGGCCGAGCCAGGCTGCCAAATGGAGAACATCTATGAGACTGAGGATATGGACTTGTGTAATCGTCGCCCTTTCCCTGGTCGCGGGAGGGCTGTTCGGACAGGAGTACCGGGGGTCCCTGTCCGGGCGTGTGCTGGACCCGAGCGGCGCCGCCGTTCCGGTCGCGCACGTGACTTTGACCAACACGGCGACCAACGTCCGTCTCACGACGGAGACAAACGCCGAGGGGAACTACACCATCCCCTACCTTCAACCTGGAACTTACAGCTTGCACGTCGAGCAGCCGGGCTTCAAGGCGTTCGAACGAAGCCCTATCGAAGTCCGCCCCAACCAGATTGTGCAAGTCGACGCCAAACTGGAACTCGGGAACTCCACGGAGACACTGACTGTTCAGGCGGAGACGCCGCTGTTAAACGCCGCCAGCGCCTCGGCGGGCCAGACTATCGACTCGCGGCGGATTGAGGAACTGCCGGTCCGGCAGGGGGTCCCATGGCACCTGATCGCCTTGAGCGCAGGTGTGATCTCGACCGCCACCAATACGCTCGACGAGAACCCGTATGATGGAACGGTCACGTGGTATTCGGTGAATGGCGCCAGCGATCGCGCCAACCTCGTGAGCATCGATGGCGCGGCTGGCGGACAATACAATGGATCGCCCTCCTTCACTCCCCCGCAGGAGGCGGTCGGCGAACTGCAAGTGCAGACGTCGAACTATACCGCCACGCAGGGCTTCACCCAGGGAGCGAACCTGAACGTCAGTCTCAAGTCCGGGACCAACAGTCCGCATGGAAGCGTTTACTATTACGGAGGTGGCAACGGAAGTCTCATTGCCAACCAGTACTTTAACGTGGTCAGGGGGCTTCCCAAGTCTCCCTCCGGGCCCTACTTCCGCAGGGGTTTTGCGGTCGGCGGGCCAGTGTACATACCGAAGGTACACGACGGAAGGAACCAGACGTTTTTCTTCGTCAGCTACGAAGGAATCCACCGAACCCAGGTGTTAACGCAATCCCTCACCGTACCCACCGTGCCGGAGCGGAGCGGAGACTTCTCGGCCCTGCTGGGCTTGGGTCCCCAGTATCAGCTCTATGATCCATTTTCCAGGCTGCCCGCCGCGAACAACCGGGTAAGTTCCAGCCCGCTTGCCGGGAACATCATTCCGAAGTCGCGGCAAGATCCAATCGGCATGGCCCTCCTCCAATACTGGCCCCTGCCCAACCAGGCTGGCCAGCCAGACGGCACGTTTAACTTCTACTGCAACAACAGTGGCCAGAGCAACCAGTATTGGGGGATGACCCTTCGCCTGGATCACAACTTCAGCGACCGTCACCGGGTATACGGCACGATGTATCGCTCCGACCGTGACAACCAGGACTACAACATCTTCCAGAATGACGTCAGCGGAGATTCGTGGAAAATACATCCGCGCGGCGGCATGGTCGATTATGTATTCATGATCAGTTCCAGTCTGATCATGGACTCCCGCATGGGGTTTGATGTGAACGACAAGTATGTCGCGGCGTTAGGGCCGGCCGTTCTCAATTGGAAGTATGCCGCCAACGGGTTCCCGGCCTATATGGACTCTCTGGTCGATCCGGCGATAGAGCGCATGCCCTCCTTTAGCCCTTCGGGAATTCAAGGGGCGCCCCCCGGAGCGAATCTCTCGCTCGATGTACGCGAGAGTTACACGCCTTCGGTCCATTTCACCAAGACCAAGGGGTCGCACACCATGAATTTCGGCTGGGAAGGGATCGTGAGGCGGATGAACGACTATAGCCCGGGCATTGGGGCGACCGGCTCTTACAATTTCAACGGGACCTATCTGGTTGGGCCGCTCGATAATTCGCCGGGCGCGCCGATGGGGCCGGGGCTGGCCCAGATGGAGTTCGGGTTGCCCACGAGTTCCTCGATCAACCGGGTGCCGAGTTTCGCGGCTCAGTCCACCTCCCACGGCTTCTATTTTCAGGACGACTGGCGCGTGAGCCGGCGGCTCACCGTTAACCTGGGTCTGCGGTACGAGCGCTGGACCCCTGTGGCGGAGCGCTTCGACCGCGCTACCGCCGGCTGGGACCCGAGTGCTTCACTTCCCATTGCAGCGCAAGCCCAGGCGGCCTACCTGTCGAACCCCATCCCGGACGTGAGTCAGATCCCCGTGCACGGGGGCCTCGTATTCGCGGGAACCGGCGGTTTGGGGCATTCGTTGGGAAGCGGCAACAACGACTTCATGCCCCGAATCGGGATTGCCTACAGCTTGAACGACAAGACCGTAATTCACACCGGCTACGGGATCTTTTACGGCGCCCTCGGGCTTGCGTACCAGTCGCCGCGGCAAGATGGCTTCAGTCGGACGACCACCACCAACGCCTCCCTGGACAACGGCCTGACTTACCCGAACCCCCTGTCCAACCCATTCCCGGACGGGGTGCTGGAGCCGCTGGGCGCGGGCTTGGGGACCATGACCAATGCCGGCAGCAGCCTTAGGGTGTATGTCATGAACCCGAAAGGCCTCTACGCACAAAGATGGGAGTTGAACGTGCAACGCGAGTTGCCATGGCGACTGGTGGTGAGCGCCGGTTACAACGGAAGCCGCCAGACGCATCTTAGCTCCAGCAAGAACCTCGACGCCCTGCCCAACTCGTACCTCAGCACCTCTCCGGTGCGCGACCAGGCCACGATCAATTACCTGACCACCAACGTACCCAATCCGTTTAAAGGCTTGCTGCCGGGAACGAGCCTGGGGACGAACACGACCGTGGCCCGGTCGCAACTGCTGCTCCCTTATCCGCAATTCACCGGCATCACGTTCGACACCCAGCAGGGCTATGGCTGGTACCACGGCCTGTCGTTGACCGCCGAACGACGGATGGCGAACGGATTCACGGTACAGGCTTCCTATACCTATTCGAAGGCCATGGAGGCCTCGAGCTTTCTGAACGCCGGGAACGCCGTTCCCACCGAGATGATCAGCTCGCTGGACCGCCCCCACTATCTCGCCCTGAGTTCCATTTACGAACTGCCCGTCGGACGCGGGAAGACGTTACTCGGGAACATCTCACGGCCCGTGGACATTCTCCTCGGAGGATGGCAGGTCGAGGCAATGTACCGGTTCCAGTCGGGTCCGCCCCTGGGCTTCAACAACGCCCTCCTCAACGGTTCCTGCAACTGGAGGGACATCGCTCTGCCGGCGGATCAGCGCAGTTGGAACCACTGGTTCAATACCGGATGCTTCGTGACCGCTTCGAACCAGCAACTTTCCAGCAATCTGGTAACCATGCCTACCCTGTTCTCCTGGCTCAGAGGTGACGCGCTCAGTGTGGCGGACTTCTCCGGGATCAAGAGGTTCAGGTTCACTGAAAGAGTCAACCTCGAGTTCAAGATCGAGTTTCTGAACGCACTGAACCGGGTGTGGCTGGGCGGCCCCAGCACAAGCCCGACAAGCGGCTCTTTTGGGATCATCAACGCGGAGCAAAGCGCGCCTCGCCGGGTGTATTGGAGCGGACACCTGACTTTTTGAGCGGAGGAACAGGCGCGCGGCGCCATCGCCGGTCGGGCGCACTCCGGTGCGCCCGATCGATTTCGGATTCAAAGCCGATCGAATGGGATGCCAGGAACATGCGCGTAAAAGGCGTCCTCGAGGCCGACCGGTTCATACGCCACGAGTATCGGAAAGGATGGCAACTCTAGTTGAACTAAACGCTTCCACCGCTCACAGAGGTGTGAACAAGATGGAAAACCGACGATCATTCCTGACCAGGGCGAGTCTGGGATTAGCGGCGGCGGGAGTTTCTTCGGCGCCAGCCGCATCCGGCCTCGCGGCAACGGCGCCGCAGGAAGGGGCAGCGGGCGGGCGCTACGAACTGTCCAACGAGAGCGTTGGGCTGGCGCTGGATAACGAAGGGCGGTTGATCGCGCTGGCCAACCGCCAGACAAGGCACAGTTATCTGGCGAAGGGTGGGCGGCACGCGCCGTGGCGGATGTATTATCGCTTGCATACTCCGCTCGACGGCGCTCTCGAACTGGAGATCCCGACCGATGGCCAAAAAGGCCAGGTCAGACGCGAAGGCAATAGCTTGGAGCTCTCGTATGAAAGCCTGACGGGAGCTGTGCCGCAGGTTGGTAAGACGCGGGAATTGCAGATCGGCTTGCTCGTGCGGATCACCTTGGAAGGGGACCGGCTGATCTGGACAGCCAGGATTGACAATCGGGAGAAGGACAAAGGGATCGAGGTTACTGAACTGTGGCTGCCTTGGCTATACGGAATCGGCGACATGGGGATGGGCCCGGAAGCGGATGTGCTTTACTGGCCGACCGGGGTGGGCGCCGGGTAGAGGCGCCCTTCGACGAAGTTGATGGCCGCTGCTGGCTCTCCGGCCGAAGCCACGGGTTTCGGGGCGAATCCGACGTGGTCTCACAGCGACACCGGGGCACCGGATTACCGTCTCGCCTATCCGTATCCGGCGTGCATGCAATGGTTCACATTCAACAACGGCGAGGAAGGGCTTTATTTTGGCAGCCATGACAAGACGCTGATGACCACCGTGCTGGATGTGGCCGACGGCGCCGTAACCGGCGGAGTCGGTGGGGAACCTCACGGGTTGGCGGAATCCGAGAAGGCCATGTCGGCCTCGATCGTCAAATTTCCGTTCGTCAGGGCAGGAGAGACCTGGAACTTCGGAGCCGGCCGTGGTGCGACTTTATCGCGGTGACTGGCACGAGGCGGCGCGGACGTACCGGGCATGGGCGGACACCTGGATGCGGCAGCCCGATCCTCCGGAGTGGGTCCGGCGCATCCCCGGGCTGGATCTGACGACATTGAAGGGCCAGAGCGGGCACATTCGCTCCACCTACGACCGAATTGCCGGGCATGCTGAAAGAAGCCCAGTCCGTCGGCATAAATCTGATGAAAATTTTCGGTTGGGATAAAGCAAGGCTTTCGACAGCTATTACCCCGAATACTCCGCCGACGAAGCGATGGGAGGGGAAGCCGGTCTCAAGAAGGCCCTTGCAGAAATAAAACAGGCCGGTGGCAGAACGTTTCCTCTACACCCAGGGCCAGCTCATTGATCCGGCTTCAGAGTGGTATCGGAATGGGGCTACCGAGTAACCGCCAAGGATGTCTGGGGTTACGAATATCGCGAGACCTACGGCGGAGGCGGAAGCCGGCGCATTCATGGGAGTCATGCGCAACAAGTGGTTTGGCGTCGCCTGCCCAGCCGCTCCCGGGTGGGGCGACCAACTGGTGTCGCAGGCCAAGATGGTTCTTGGCTTCGGCGCTCAAGGGGCCTTCTATGACCAACTGGGAGGCGCTCCTCCGTATATCTGTTTTTCCAACGAACACCAACACAGCAAACCGTCTCTGGCGGTTGGCCCGTGGAAGGTGAAGAACTTCCAGCGGCTGCGCGAGGTCGATCAAGGCGCATGATCCCGGACAAGTCCTTTTGTCAAAGAGTTGGTTGCCGATTGCTATGCCGGCTGGGCCGATATCGTTCATTCCGAAGGGCATCGGTTTTGGGTCGATCCGGAGGGTTTCGGGGAGATGTTTCGCTACACTTTCCTCGAGCCGATCGTCACCAACCGCCCTATCGGCAAGGCCCGGAGGCGAGAAACCGCCGAAACAAATGGGCTTGGCGTTTTCACTGGGGCTGCGTTTCGACAGCGGGCTAAGAGATGTGCAAGCGATTCCGCAATACATGACCCGGCTTATTCGAACTCTACAAAACCCATGCCGACCTCCTCTTGAAGGGGCGCTTCGTGGATAACGAAGGCTTCCTGATGCGACAACAACCAGGTGTCCTCGCATGCTTTCGTGGCGGGGAACCGCATGGCGGTGACGCTGTGGAATCGGACTGAAGTTGCGCAACAAGCCCGAGTGGAAGCGGCTGGCTATGAGTTGGAGGCGGCGCACTGGCAGGATCCCGGTTGGTCTGGGGCGGATCACTTTGTCATGCCGGGCGACGTGGCGCTATTGGTCTTTCGGCGCTCATAGAGGGACTGCCGTAAGCGGCTTTCCGCCATGCGGCTCCTTACAAGGCCTCAATCGGATCGAGAAACCGCGATCATTCCGGACCAGGCGACTCTGCGGCGATATGCATTAGAGATTGGGTAAAAAAAGATCGATGGGAGTAATCATGAAACGAGAACGTTTGCTGGCGATATGCCTGCTTGCCTTAGGAGGGGCATACGCATATCAGCGGGTGATTGGGCCGCAACCGCCGATGGTGGATCCGGGCGGTCCCGGCAAGCCGCCGTCGGACGCCGTCGTGCTGTTCAATGGCCGGGACAACACCGGTTGGACCAGGCTGGACGGGACGCCATCCCGCTGCACGGCCGCGAACGGCGTGATGACCTGCAAGACCGGCGCTCTCGATACCAGGAGTACCGAGACGTTTCGCAACGCGCAGATTCATGTGGAGTTTCTCGTTCCGAACGAGCCCACCCAGAAGGGGTATGCGCGTGCCAACAGCGGCATCATACTCCAGAACGCGTACGAGATTCAGATTCTGGACAGTTACAGGAACGATACGGCCCCCGATAGTTCCTGCGCCGCGCTTTACAGGCAATCGGGGCCGCTGGTGAATGCTTGCCGGCCGCCCGGCGAGTGGCAGAGCTTCGACATCATCTATCATGCTCCAAAATGCGGCCCGGACAGAAAGATGGAGGAGCCCGGCAGCCTGACGCTGCTGCACAACGGCGTGCTGGTCCAGGACCATGTGCTGGTGAAGATGCCGGAGTGGTCACGTCGTTGCGTCTCCGAAGGCCCCCTGGTGCTTCAGGACCACAGCCGCGTCGTCGGCCGAACCATCGAAGTGGAAGAAGGGCCGATCAACGGACCAGCACCGGAAACCGACATGCAATTTCGGAATATCTGGATGCGCCGGCTGGCGGATTAGCGCACCGTTCTGCCCAAGGGCCCCGGTCAGGAAGATGCCAAGCTTCAAACTCTACGACAATGTCCGCATCGCCGCGCTCTGCGACGTATATAAACCGAACCTGGAGCAGGCCGTCACCCTGGCGGGCGGTAAGGTTGATACCTACGGCGACTACCGGCGGCTGCTCGACCGCAAGGACATTGACGTGGCGGTGATTGCGACGCCCGACCACTGGCACTGTCCGATGGTCGTGGAAGCTTACCAGGCGGGCAAGGATATCTATGTCGAGAAGCCGCTGTCGAATGAAATTGACCCTTGTCTCAAGGCGGCAGCAGCCGCCCGGAATCACAACCGCGTGGTGCAGGTCGGCCTGCAGCAGCGCAGCGGCGTGCCGTTCCTGGAGGCCCACAAGATTCTCCAGAGCGGCATCCTCGGGAAGGTCCGCCACGTAGTCCTTGTCAATCCGGGCGGTGCCGCGCGGCCGGGCGGAGCGAACGCGTCGCGGCGTGGCGGCCGTCGGACCCAGCCCGGGGCGTCTGCTCCTCCCCCGGACCTCGATTGGGAGATGTTCCAGGGCCCGGCGCCTCGCCTTCCGTACAGCCGGCAGCGCCAGCAGAATTGGCGGAACTATTGGGAGTACGGCTGCGGCGGGCTCTCCGACTGGGGCGTCCATCTCCTCGACATCGCACACTGGTACCTTGGGGTGACCGAACCCTCGCGCAATGCGGCTGCGGTGCACGGATGGTTCAACCGTCCGCGGGACGAGCGGGTCCCGGACACGATTGACGTCTCCTGGCAGTATCCGAACTTCGTTGCCAACTACAGCTCGCGGCCGGACGTGATCGGCACCCATCTGTGGGGCGACGATGGCGTACTATTCGTCAACCGCTACGGCTACAGCGTCCGGCCGGTCAGCAGCAATTGCCGCAGCAGCGGCGGCAAACCGCCGTTGGAAGAGAAAACGTTGCCGTGCGCGATAAATTCCCGCCCAGTAAGGCGACCTTCGAGTCCGACGAGGCCAAGCATATCCGGAACGTTCTGGACTGTGTGAAGAGCCGGCAACGGCCGGTGGCCGAGATCGAAATCGGTGCCGTCTCCACGATTCCCACCCTCATGGGCGGCATGTCCATCCGAAACGGCGGGAAGACCATCGCCTGGAACGGCCACGGCGCGGCGCTGGTGGCGTAATCGGTTTCGAGAAGACCGGAGGTCTTCTCTCTCGATCACACCGAGTAAGTCACGTATTCGTGTTCACATGGATTCCCGAATGCCACGTGCATGCGACGCTGCGCTGGTTCGGAAATCATGGAAACCACCGTGCGCATGCCGCCGCCGTGGCGGCAGATGCCGGTCGGGTTACCGGAGTGGTCGCGCAAAAAACGCTTGATGTCGTCAACCTCGATCGAGCCGTAGCGCAATTGGATCAGTGCCTTGATTCGATCCAGCCGTGGGACCGAGTCCGCGAGTCTTAGCTTAAGGTTCTCCGCTGTCGCGTAGCGTTGCGACAGAAAGTGGTTGGTATGGGCCAGGTATCCGGCCCCCTGGTCGCGCAGGAGTTCAAGCCCCGCGGTGGTGGCCTCCACATCGGCAATGTTGCCTTGACGATCGCTAATCATGAAGTTCTCGTTGGAGGCCAGCGGCAGCTTCCGCAGGACGTCAATCACCTGCTCGAGGCTACGGCACTCCAGCATCATGCGTTCGTAAACATATTCAGGCATCCCGAACTGGCTGCGCGGGCCGCCGTTCAACGCGTTCGAGAAATGCGCCACGCCTGCGCTGTTCATTCCGTGGTAACCCAGCATGCCGCCAAAGGTCCAAATGAGGACTTCCGGTTTGTCGCGGGGCCGGAGGTGCAGCAGGTATGCCAGCGGGATCATGTTGGACCCCATGTCGGCGTTTTGTCCGGCGATGACCTCGTGCTGTGCCGTGCCGCCGCGCCCGATCGCGTACGCCGTGCACCCTTCCGCGTGGGCGCTGCGCAGTTCGCCCCGGATGCTACATGCCATCGCGTCTTCGAAAGCGATCCCGGCGCCTTCGGCCAGACCCCGCATCTCCTCCAGCAGGTGCGGGCAATACCGCCCGAACATCGGCTGGAACTGCGCCGCGCGGCGCCTGAACCGCTCCTGGGAGAGTTTCGTCCCGGTGTGCATCATCTCGAGATGTGCTTCAATCTGGCGCGCCGCTTGCTCGCCATGTTGCCGCCCCAATTCACGATGAGTGCCGCGTGCATCGTATAGCGGGTATTCATTCGTTTGGCTGGAAGAGGCCGGTGCAGCTCGGAGAGCTGCGGCGGTTCCGGCGAATCTCAGCACTTGCCTCCGGGAAAGGTCTCGAGGTTTCACGCTTACCTCCTTGATCAAGGTCCCCTCGCAATTTCCAACTACTGGCTGCCGCCCAAGCCTTCTCGATCTCTTCCAGGGTCCAGTTCTTCGTTTCCGGACCCCCCAGCCAGTGACCGGTGCAGGCTGCCCAAGCCAGGAATCCATTCTATCACTGCCATGTCAGCAGGCGAAGAGTTTTTCAGGAGCCGGGAATCGCGTCCGCCGCTGCGAACGATGAGGGCAAGTGGATTGACACCCTCTCCCGGCTAGCGTAGAATTACGCTGCCATATCAGAAGCATGGAGCGCATCATCCGCCGGTTGGACGAGACGGTCATCAAACAGTAGCGCTGTTCGAGAGACTGTATGGTGAAGTAGATGAGATACCTCAAAGCAATCATCATCGCGGCGATCCTGGCCCACGGGGCTGGCGCACAGCCGCGCACGGCTTCCGTGCGCGTATCGTTTGGAACTAAGGAGGGCCAACTCGATATCCAGCGTATCGCGCTGGGTCAGGGCGGCCTTTCGGAAGAGACGATCTGGGGCGACCGGATGGCGGAAATCCGTGCGCTCCGCCCGCACCTCATCCGCCTGTTCCTGCAAGAGTACTTCGACCTGCTTCCGGCGCGGCGTCAATATCATTTTGAAACGCTCGACCGGTCCATCGACCTGATCCTGAAGACCGGTGCCAGGCCGCTGATGACCATCGCTTTCAAGCCGAAAGTCCTGTTCCACACGATCGACCAGGACATTGTCGAGCCGAACGACTGGGCCGAATGGGAGGACCTGGTTTACCAACTTGTCCGGCATTACAAGGACCGCGGGGCCGGAATCCGTTATTGGGAGATTGGCAACGAACCGGATATCGGCGAGGATGGCGGATGCCCCTACCGGTTCACGCCCGAGAATTATCTGCCCTACTACCAGCACACCGCTGCGGCGATCCTGCGTGCGGACGCGGACGCCCGGGTCGGTGGTCCGGCGCTCGCCAATTGCCGCTCGCCGATTTTCCCGGCCCTGCTCGACTTTGCCGTGGCCGGTAACGCGCCGCTGCATTTTGTTTCCTGGCATATCTACAGCAGTGAACCTTCCAGCGTGCGCGCGACCATCGATTACGTCCACGATCTGCTGGCGAAGCGGCAGTCACTCAAAGTGGAGACGTTCCTGGACGAGTGGAACATGTCCCTCTCTCATCCCGCCCGGGACGCCCGGTTCCAGCCCGCCTACATCGCGGAAACGGCCTGGCAAATGATCGATGCCGGCCTCGATTATTCCTGCTACTACCACATCCGCGACTACTACGTCGATGTGAACCGGTTCTCGCAGTTTATGTCCGCAAAAGGTGCGGCCTTCATGGCGCGCTGGTGGAACCGGATGCCCCAGTACGACGGTCTGTTCGATTACCAGAGCACCGTGCGTCCGGCCTACTACGCCTTCAAACTCTTATCACGCCTTACCGGTGACCGCCTGCGACTGGAATCCACGGATGCGCAAGTACACGGGTTTTTCACTTACGATCCAATGTACCTGACGCATAACCTGCTGCTATGGAACTTCTCTGCGAAGCCGGCCCGCATCAGCATCGATGCAGGCGATGTGCCGGGCAGACTGCTGATGCGGCCGGAGTTGCTCGATGCCGAATCGCCGTCCGGCGACGAGAATGCACGGCTGCGGCCGCTCGAACCGGCAACGATCGCTGGCGGGAAGTTCCATCAGGAAGCTGGACTGGGCCCATGGGAAGTGGCGTTCTGGTCGTTCGAACCGGCGCGCTAGCTTGGCCAATTAGTGCGCGACGGGAGTGTTATGAGAGACCCCGGCCTTTCCGCTGCCATCTAGCAGTTTCCAGAGCCTTTCATCGGCGTCGTTATACCGCGCCGATCGGCATCCGCAAGCCTCGCATCGCCAAGTCCAGGTAGAATTGCTGTCTATCGATAGTCGTCTTCATTTTGCGCCGGCTGGCGCGTCAAACCATTCGCATCGTCATGCCGCCGTCCACCGGAATCTCGGCCCCCGTGATGAAATCGTTCTCCGCGAGTGCGGCTAGCGCCGCCGCCACTTCCTCCGGCTGTCCTTCCCGATGCAGCGGTATCCGGTTCCGGGTATTGTTCTGGACCTGTTCGGCTGTGAGGTAATCCTGAAACCGCGTCCGAATAATCCCCGGAGAAACGCAGTTTACGCGGATGTTGAATTCGGCCAGTTCGCGTGCCAGCGCACGCGTAAACTGAGGAATCGCTCCCTTCGCTACTCCGTAGGCAAGGGCTCCTTTACAGCCCCGGCTTCCGGCGGCCGACGAAATCAGCAGGATCGCGCCCTCCCCGCGCTCTACCATATGCGGAACAGCCGCCCGGGCGAGATGAAACACCGCGTGCACGTGAATGTCGAAGGCCTTGTACCAGATGCAGGGATCGACTTCCAGCAGGCCGCCTTGCGCCGGTCCGCCCGCGCAATGGACCAGCACATCCAAATGCCCGAACGCGCCGATGGTGCGCTCGACACAGGCCGCCGCCGCCGCCGGGTCGGCAACATCTGCCGCGATCGTCAGAGCCCCGCGATTCAGGGCCTCCACGTCTCGTTTCACGGCTTGAGCCAGCAGTTCATCGGACGGCAAACCGCATACCGCGATGTCCGCCCCGCGAAAGGCGAACTCCCGCGCAGTGGCGGCGCCGATACCGCTGCTCCCTCCCGTGATCAGGCAGACCTTCTCCTCTAGTTTCATCCTGTCTCCTCGTCAACCCGCAAACCGCCTTCTGCGTCCACGAAATAAGATGCCGCACTCGGAATTACGCCCGGTGTTCCGGCGACAAAACCCCGAGTCTTCGCGGAAGGACCTCGTCATGCGACAACCTCCACAATGCCGAGCACCTTTCATCGAGAATTGGCAATCGTGAGAAACGCCCGACGCCTGTCCGCACATAGGGTCATGCGCGAGCCGCGACTTCCGGCCGGGGGACAATTTGCGGCAGCGTAAACCCTTCAGGCGGAACCAACCTGAAACTTGAAAACATACGCCTGCCGGCAAGGCTTCCGCTCGGCCACTGCTGCCGGAATGTCAATTATGACCTTGTCTCCTTGGTTTCGCCACCTCAACGGCGCCTGGACTCCAAGCATGTACACCCGTGACCCCGGGATGGGGCGAACGGAACTAACGGCAAACTGCTCACCGGGCCACTTCAGCGTGATTGCGTAGGTGGTGAATCCATTCTTGCTGGCGGTGAACCACGTGTCGTTGCCTTCGCGATACACTGTACGCGGCCGGGTATTATAGATTGCCTCGCCGTTGACGCGCAGCCAATCGCCTACGTATTCGAGTCTCTCTTTGGCCTCCGGCGCCCATGTGCCGTTTGGCATCGGACCGAACCCCACTTCGAAGTTACCCCCTTTGGCGCAGACCGTGATCAGGCTCTCAAGGACCCACTCCGCGGGCCGGTATTCATCGCTCGGAATATATGAGAAAGAGGTTCCGCAGGGATAAATAACTTTCCACAATCCGGACGATGGTCCCGCCGGGATCTCTCTCTCCGGCGTATAGTAGTCGCCATATGCACCGATGCCCCGATCCCGCATGATTACATCGGGCTGATATTTGCGAACCATCTTCGCTATCTCAGCAATGTCGGGCGCCGCTGCCTCCGGCCAGCCGATATCGAAATCGAGCACGTCGACTCTCCCGTATTGGCTGACCAGTTCCCGGACCTGCGTCCGCTCCTGCTCTATGAACTTACGCCACCTCTGGGGGTCGCTTTCCTTCGTGAAACCGGTGTCGTAATGACAACTGAACGGATCCCAGGCGAATGCGGGATCATGCCAGTCGACGTGCGAGTAGTAGAGCCCTATCTTGATGTCGCTTTTCCGGGCAGCCTCCACAACCGCGCCTACGATGTCCCGTTTATAGGGGCCGTCCATAATGCTGTAGTTGTTCGCTACGGCCTTAGTGTATTCGCACCCGCGGTCGAATGCCCGGGCTGTAAGATATGCCGACTGCTGGGTGGTCTTAGTCGGCCACATACAGAAGCCATCGTGGTGCTTGGTCGTGAAGGTGAAAAACTTGATTCCGGAGCGCCGGAAGAGATCCATCCAGGAGTTGGCATCGAAGTCGGTTGGATTGAAGAACTGGTACAGCACATTGTAGACATTCCAAAATGCCTCGCCGGCTCCAGCTAGTCCCCACGATTCGTGGCTGCCGATCAGGCAGTACAAGCCCCAATGGATCCGAATTCCGAACTTGAGGTCCTTGAAGGCCTCGATGGCGGCCTGAGGACAGTGTTGGTAATCCGCATCCACACTGCGGTGCCATCCACGCTGCATGGCGCCTCGGTCCAGAACCCGGCTCAACTCGTGGTACCGTTCCGAACATGCACCCGAAGCGCCGGGTGGGCGTGATGTCCCGCGTTCAACGGGGCGAGTCGCTTGCTGCGATTTGGCCCGCCGACCGGCCGCCATGGCGAGAGTTGTCCCCAAAAAGTTCCGCCGCCGCATGTCGTTGCTTGTCCTTCCCGGCCGCCCTCCGGCCGCCATCATGCCGAGCTTCGAAACTACAGAACCCCGGGCCCACCTGCCGCACATGAGCTGCACGCGAGCCCGTCGCTGGCCGGGGGGCAGCCTTGCGTTCCTCAAAATACGAACTTCACCACAAACTGCAGAATCCGTGGATCGCGCACCCCGCTCACCGCCCCGAAACCTCCGATATTCGTGACCTTCCCCGAAGCGTCCACGGGGAGATTCGTAGGCACGGGGTTCGTCAAACTCGAAAAGTTCAACCTGCTGCTTACGCCGCTAAACTGCGGGTGATTGAATAAATTGAACGTCTCGAGCCGCAAGCGGAGTTGCAGACTCTCGCGGAAGACGATGTTCTTCTGCAACGACATATCCCAGTTGTTGATGCCCGGCCCCCACAGGCTGTTGCGGGAACAGCCGAGGCCGATACCCCCGATCGGCGGAACCGCGAACGCAGCCGCATTGAGGCGATTATATGGGCTGTCGTTCGTGCCGGCGGTGGGGTTTCCAACACAGAGCAACTGTGGGCCCCAGTCCGGCGTGCCGGTGAAGTTGTCGTTGGACACCCCGGACACGCTGAAACTCGGACTGAAGGGCGTACCGCTGATGAAACTGGTAAACCCGGAAAGCTGCCAGTCGTTCAGAATCGTCCGGCCCACCCGGTTGTCGAGCAGGTTCCCTGACGGAATTTTCGGAAGCGGATAAACGTAGTTCACCGACAGACTCTGCGACGGATTGAAGCCGCAGGGACCATAGAGCGCCATATGGTTGTATGCGTCCCATCGGATCGAGTTCTGCCCGTCGACGATGTCCAGACACTTGCTAAAGGTGTAAGCCACGCCGACGAACGCGCCCGATGCGTACCGCCGGTTCGCGCTTATCTGTAGCGAGTTGTAGTTCGCGTTCGCCCCGAAATCCGCCATCGTTATGCTGCCGTAGCCAAAATACGGGCGGAGAAACTGCGACTGGTAGGCATTCGACCCGAGCAGGGCGCTCGGACGGGTCGCCACCAGCGTGGGATCCTGGTTGGCGGGCAGAAACTCCGCGCCGAAATCCACGTAGTTGATGTTGAGGTTTTGGGCCAGATGGTTCGAGATCGAACCGACGTAGGACGCATCCAGGACTATGCTCCAGGGCAGCTTCGTCTGGATTCCGACGCTATAGTTATAAACGGTTGGCAAGGCCCCGGTGTAGCTCCAGGCACTCAGACTGCTCGGATTCAACAAAGGCGTGCCTTGGGTCAAGCCGTTGACTTGACCGTAGTAGACTGTCGGCGAAAACACGTTTGGAGGGTTGCCGGTTGGATTATTCAGCGCGTCGGTCGCCAGACGGTCGATAAACATTCCGCCGCCCGCACGAAGAACCAGGTTCCCGCGTCCGGTGATATCCCACGCGAGCCCGAACCGCGGGGCGGGCATCACGCCCGAGCTCTTCGTAATATATTTGCTCACTCCATTTTGTCCCAGAATCTTGAGTCCATTCACTGAGTCTCCGCTCTGAGGCACGATCGCTCCAATATTCACGGTCGGAAACAACTGACCGCTGCGGGGATCGATGCCGACGCGTTGTCCATTCACGAGTGTCGGCTGGATGAGCGCGGGCGCTTTGGACGGATCGTACGTATTTGGAAAGAAATTCGCCGTCGTCGTCTGGCCATTATAAGCCGGCTGCAAATAGTAGAACCGTACGCCGTAGTTTAACGTCAGGCGCGGCCGCACCTTCCAGGTGTCTTGTACATACCATTCCACTTGGTTGTAGATCGGATAGCCGTTGAAATACGTGGATCCTTGGGTGAAAGTGTTGAACACTCCCAATGCCGCATTTGACAATCCGAAATTTGTGTCCAACGGGTTGCTGTTGTTGTCCCCGAAATTGTAAGTTCCGGAGTAATTACCTCCGGTGGGCTGGACCTTCCAGTTGTGCATGTAGTAGCCCCCGATTTTAACGAGGTGCTGCTTCAGCGTCTTGCTGAAATTGTCCATGACTTCGGTCGTGGTGTTGGCATTGAAAAAAGGACTGAAATTGCCGCTTGGTGTGTTGGCGAGGCGGCTGCCATTGAAACTGAAGCCGGCAATGAGGTCCTGGTATGGCGGGTAAAGAGTAGGAAGCTGAATGCCCGTCTTCGCGCGCGTCCAGTTTCCAGTACCGGGGAACTGGCCGTTGTATTGCTCGTCGTGCGCCCGATCAACGGTTATCTCATTGATCGCGGTCGGATTGATCGTGGTGACCAGATTATACAGGTAGTGGTACCCGGGGATGGAATAGCTGATGTTATACAACGGGATGTTGGTCATTCCCCAGATCCCGTAAGGCGTGCTTTCGCTGTCGGCTGCACGAAGAATGCTGGCGTACATGCGCCACTTCTCAGTGACGTTGTAGTCCACCCGCACGAGGTCCTCGCGCCGTGGATGCGATGTCGAAATCTGCGAAAGGTAGTTATACGCCGGATGGGACGGGTCTGTCGCGTTGGGCGCGGGGAAGAGGTTGAGCAGCGCGACGCCGGGCGCGTATTGCCTGTCATTGGGGATCAGGTTTCCCGGGAATGGTGCGTTCGACAGAGGATCGCGGATTGAGACGGACCTGCCATTCTGGTCGATAGAGTTGGAAAAGTCGCCGCTGCGCTCCGCGGCCGTTGGCACGCGCGCCGGATGCTGGCCGGTGGGCACCAGTTGGCGCTGCCACTCCTCGCTCCAGAAGCCGAACAGCTTGTTCTTATCGGTATTGAATTTGCGGGGCACGAAAATAGGGCCGCCAAACGTGAAGCCGAAGTCGTTGTAGTGGTAGGGGGCCACCGGCAGGCCGACGCGGTTGTTGGTCCAGGTATTGGCGTTCATGCCTTTGTCGCGGTAATACTCGAACCCGCTGCCGTGAAACGCGCTGGCGCCACTCTTCGTAACCAGGTTGATCTGCGCGCCACCGGAGCGGCCGTACTCGGCTTGGTAATTGCTGGTCAGGACATTGACTTCCTGGATGGCATCGAGGCTGACGGGCGCCATCCAGCCGCTGTTCGCTCCGGTATCCTCGTTCGTGCCTCCGTTCACCGTGACATGTGCCATGCCGCTCCGGCTTCCATTGACGTAGATGCTTCCAAACTGCTGCCCGCTCTCGGCTTGACTGGTGGGATAGGTCACTCCGGGCAGCAGGCGGAGGAGCGTAAGCGGCGATTGTCCGTTGACTTGAATGTTTTCGATCTGCGTCCCGACAATCGTGTCGCCCCGCTGAGAGGCTTCGGTCTGGACCTGCAACCCTTGCGACTCCACGCTCACGGTCGCCGTCATCTCACCCAGTTCCAACCGCAGGTTACCGAGTGCCAAGGCAGTGTTGGCGTTCAACACAACGTTGTGACGCTCCAGTTTTTTGAAACCGGCCGCCGCGACGGTCACGTCGTACTGGCCCGGCAGAAGTATAGGGAAGACGAACCGGCCGTCGGCGTCGGTCTTCGTCTCCGTCGTCGTGTTTCGATCTGTGTTGATTGCCGCAACAGTCGCATCCGGGACCGTCGCGCCGGAAGGGTCCACGACCGCTCCCGTTATCGAGCCCGCTGTCGTCTGGGCGACCCCGGGTTGCGGCAGCACGAAAGCTGGGATCACGGCTGCCAACAGTGCGACGAGGATAAAGGTCAGACCATCTGAGCGCGGTCTAAGATTGAGCGAAAAGCCTTTCATATGTACTCCTCCGTCTTTTGAACGCAGTTTCCATTCGCCCCCTTTGCGGGGCCGAAACTAACATATCAGAAGCCGACGCAACAGGAGTATACCAGATACAGGTGTCCTGTCAATCGGGTATCATCCCAAAATGTTCCGGAGGTCACAGACTCGTCCGAATCGGCTGCGCGGACCTATCCTGCTGGCAGTAGCGCTAGACGGCGCTAGGGGCTGGCAGGGCGCCGGGACCGGCTGTTGAACGGGCAAATTCGGCTTCGGGGAGCCAGGCGATACTCCAACAAAGCTGCCATAGCAGTCAGACAGAAACCTTATCGGGTGTTCGGCGGAGCCCCTGAGAGAACACGGTCGGCCGGGACGCGCCTCTCTTCACTTATTTCCTTCATTTTGCTGAGCATGGCCTTCTGTTGCGCGGGCTTGTTCTGAGCCCGGTAGACCTGCGCGATTCGATAATAGGCGTCCACGCTTTTGGGGTCCAGCGCTATCGCGGCCTGAAACTCCTTCTCTGCGTCCGTCCATCTGTGCTGCTGTTCGAAAATGGTGCCCAACCCGAGATGTGCGATGCGAACGCCGCAGTCAGCAAGAATCGCACGCCTGAAGAGCTCTTCGGCGTGCTTTGTGTCGCCGTTTCGCAGGGCAATATCGCCTAGATAGCCCTCTGCCTGCGCATGCTCCCCGTCCGGGCTGGCCAACTCCACCCGAAACTCCGATGCCGCGAGTTCATACTCCCTCCTTTCCCAGTAGAGGTAGCCAAGATAAGAGTGAATCCTCGGCAGGCGCGGGTCAGCCTGCTCGGCGTGGCGGAACTCCTCAATCGCGGCATCCGTACGGTTCAGTTGATCGTATGCTTCGCCCGCCAGCATGTGCAATGCCGGCGAATCCGGAAAAGACTTCGAGATCTTTTGAACGAGTGCCTCCAGCAGCGGCTGCTGATGCGCGCGAAAGTAGGACTCGCCCAGCATGTACTGAAGGGTAGTGTTGCCCGGGTCGCCCCTATACAGCTTCTCGAAAAAAGGCGCGGCCGCATCGAATTGGCGGAGACTGAAGTGGCTCATCGCCAGAAGCGTCTGCGCCTGTCGGTTCGATGGGTCGACCTCGGCTGCCGTCCCGAGCGGCATGAGGGCATCGGCATACTTTCCGCTCTTGAACTCTGCCAGCCCCAGGTTGATCAGGGCCGGTAAAGATTTTGGTTCGATAGCCAAGGCCGCCCGATAGGCCTTCTCGGCAAGCGGCAACCGGCCGAGTTTGGCGTATGCCACCCCAAGGTTAATGTAAGCCGAGACTGAGCCCGGTTGCTGGGCCGTCAATGCCTCATAAGCCTTGGCAGCACCTTCGTAATCCCCGGCAGCAGAGAGCCTCCTCGCCTCGTCTTCCAGGTCCGCGCCGGCACGTTGCGCCGACACCCAGATGCTCACCGTCGCGAAAAGGAATGCCAGTTTGTACATTCTCCGGCGCCGCCTCGCCCTCATCGGTAATGCGGAAAGCTGGCTCGCGCATCGCGGCGTGTGCATTCCGGACTCCCCAACGCTACACACGATCTGTCATTGCAGCACACCGCCACGCGCGCCGCACCGTTGCTATATTCGAAACCGGTATATCCGAAACCGGCTCCTTTGTCAACCCGCTTCGTCGGAGGGGTCGGAGGGGGCGGAGGGAACTCCCAAATCGGCCGCTCGGCTTCCGCGATTCCACAAACCAGGCAGGGAGATGGAATTCAGGCTGTAGTGTGCGAACGCTCACATCATGCCTCCACCACCGAAGGCCAGCGCCGACGCGCACGCGTTCTTCAGAACGGCGTGCGTTGACAAGCTAGTCCTTGTGCCGGGTGCGCCGGTGCGCCGGGTGCGCCGGACCTTGGGCTTGACAGCGCAGCCGCACCGGCCATACAATCTCACCGTGTCTGATATAGCAGAGAGCCGTAATAATCGGACGCGCGGGGGGAATATGGCGAACGGGCAAACGGACACACGCTCGGGCCGCCGGGACAAGGCGGTATCAGCGGATGACTAATCATCGTACATCGGGCGTGAGGTTATCGGTGGCGTGCTGGGTTGGCTTTGGGTGCGCTACAGCCGCTGCTCTAGCCGGGTTGTATATGTTCTCGGCCTCTCCACTTGCTGCATTCCAGCCTGCGTCGCAGGAGGAATCCTTCCACCTGAAACTGCGAACGGAGGTACGGCCTTTCAGGGTCGAAGATGTCTGGGAAGCAGCCTATTTCGAGGGCAAATTCGACGCCAGGCAAACCGCGATCGTAATCTGCGATATGTGGGACCGCCATTGGTGCTCAGGCGCAACCCGGCGTGTGGGATTGATTGCTCACAAAATGGAACCGGTGCTTGAAGCTGCACGCGCCGCTGGAATCACAATCATCCACGCTCCGTCCGACACGATGGCTTATTACAAAGACTACCCTCAGCGCCTGAATATTCTCGCCGTGCCCCGCGCCAGTGCGCCGGCGCCGCTCGGTCTCGATTCACCGCCGTTGCCGATCGACGATTCTGACGGCGGATGCGACACGCCGGGCGACAAATCCCACCGGGCTTGGACCAGTGAGATCTCAACCCTGAAGATCGCGCCACAGGATTTTATCTCCGACAACGGCAACGAGATTTATGACCTTCTGAAGCAGCGGAACGTAAAAAGCCTTCTGATCATGGGCGTGCATGCCAACATGTGCATTCTGAATCGCACTTTCGGCATCAAGCGCATGACGAACTGGGGAATCCGGTGCGTGCTCGTGCGAGACCTCACCGACGCAATGTACGATTCCAATTCACGCCCATATGTATCCCACGAAGAAGGCACCCGCCTCGTGATTCAGTACATAGAGAAGTATTGGTGTCCGACCACGGAAAGTTCGGAACTCCTAAAAGCGCTTCAACGGTGACACTGAGCCGGTCGCGCCGCGCGGAGCACCTGCTCGGGCCTGCCATCCGCGGCCGCAGAAAGGGCGTGTTCTTAGCCGAGGCGGGAGTGACAGGTCGTGTCGAGGATTCCAAACCGGAACGGCAACAGAAATGAGGCGAACCTTCTGGCTCTTAGCCGTGCTGCCATGGGCTTTCTGGGGAGCTCTATCCGGTCAGAATTCCCGTTCGCCGATCCATTTCACTTACAAACCGATTGACTTCAGGCTGGACAGTTGCGAGACACCGCAGTACCACGCGCCCGAAACCATGGCTGGTGGGGTAGCCGTCTTCGACTACAACAACGACGGCTATCTCGATATCTATTTCGCCAACGGGGCTGACATCCGGACGCTAAAAAAGAGTGCGCCTAGGTACTCGAACCGACTCTTCGAGAACGATGGTCACGGCAACTTCAGGGACGTCACCGAAAGGGCCGGCCTGGCGGGTGTGGGATTTGATAATGGCCTTGCCGTCGGGGACTATGACAACGATGGTTACCAGGATCTTTTCGTGGGGGGCGTCCATGGGAACAGGCTGTACCACAACAACGGCAACGGCACTTTCACCGATGTCACGGCCGCAGCCGGTCTCAATCAGCCGGACAGGCAGTTCGGACCCTTGTGGTCGGTCGGCGCCGCTTGGCTGGACGTAAATAATGACGGCTTGTTGGACCTGTTCGTTGTCAACTATCTGGCTTGGGACTTCGACACCGAACCCATCTGCGAAGCCCCTTTCCACCGGCACGACTACTGCCATCCCAAATTCTATGGGGAAACTCCGAATCAGTTATTCCTGAATCAGGGCGACGGAACTTTCAAAGACATCTCGGCCGAGAGTGGAATTCGGGCCCACCCGGGTAAAGGCATGGGAGTGGGTATCGCGGACTTCGACTTGGATGGCTGGATGGATATCTTCGTCGCCAACGACAAGGTCTTCAATTCATACTTTCACAACAAAGGCCGGGGCAGGTTCGAGGAGATGGCGTTCGATGCCGGTGTGGCGGCGACGGAAGATGGCCGGTTTATCTCCGGCATGGGAGTCGATGCGCGCGACCTCGACAACGACGGTTTGCCCGATATTGTTTCAGTCGCGCTTGATAACGAGACCTTCCCTTTGTTCAGGAATCTGGGAAAAAACACCTTCGCCGATATCCGGGAGAAGAGCGGCATGGCCCGCCTTTCCGTGCCGATGGCAGGATACTCCCCCACCATTGGCGACTTCGACAATGACGGCTGGAAGGACATCTTCGTCACACGCGGCCACGTTCAGTCCCTTGGATACGCCACGAGCGCGCCGGTGGCGCAGCCGAACACCGTATTTCGCAACCTGGGCGGCCCGCGATTCCAGGCGCTCACTGCCGAAGCCGGCTTGACGGCGCAGCCGCCCAGCCGCCACAGGGGCTCGGCCGTGGGGGACCTGAACGGCGACGGGCGTCTGGACGTAGTAGTCTCCGCACTCTCCGCGCCTGCCGAGGTGTGGATCAACGACAGTCCGGGCGGCAGTCACTGGATCGAATTCGCGCTGGAAGGCTCGAAAAGCAACCGGGACGGGATGGGGGCCGCAATCAGGGTCGTGACAGACGGCGTTGCACAGTACAGTCACGTTAGCTTCGCCGCTGGATATGCTTCTTCCAGTGCGGCTCCCACCCACTTCGGCTTGGGTGCGAGCAAGACCGCGGACCTCGTGCAAATCCATTGGCCTTCCGGAATCGTTCAGGAACTCAGACATGTAACTGGCGATCGCATCGTCAGGGTACGCGAGCTGACGCAGTAAGCTGGTCCGGCCGGTTTTGCAGTCTCACCGGAATAGCCCGTAGTGGCCGCCAAGTTGCGCGACAATGCTGTGTCGAGGAGATCGACCGTGCGGCGCGCGAGTTGGATGTTGGATGAGCCCCTAATCCGCGGACTGTCGAGAACTCAGGGCGGAAGTGTTGCACCTCCGGTGAAGATAACGGGATCAGGCAGTTTTTCGACGCTGCGGGCTATCTGAGTCCCAGGAGAAATCCGAACACCCAGGCCTGGCCGTACAGGTTCTGTTGAGTGATTCCCAAAACCTGCCCTTTGCGAATCATGTTGGCCGCCTCAATTCCTTGAATCGCCGCCCAGGCTGCTGCCGTCGTGCGCGGCCATTGCATCGCACGCAATCGACGCTTCACGTGCCGGTGGTCGGACTCTATGCGGTTGTTGCAGTAACTTCGCGTGCGTTGCCGGCATCGCCAGTGCATCTGCCCTTCCCCTTGCAGTTCCCGGATCGAAGCCGTATAACTGCGCAACCCATCGCGCGCCAATACACCCGGCGGCCGGTTATCCGATTCGCGAGTGCCCGCTTCAGGAAGATCTTGGCAGCTTCCCGATTCCGCGTTTCCGAGAGATAGAAATCGACGGTTTGGCCGCCGCTATCGACGGCGGGAAACGGGTACATCCAACGCCCGGCGATGCGTACGAACGGTTCGTCCATGTGCCAGGTTCGGGATTTTCGCTTCACCTCGCCTGGAGTCTCCGATAAATCTCGGGCGCGCACGCATGTCAGATCGCAAGACTGGGTCAGCTCCCAAATGACAAGGAAGGGTGCTTCGTCGAAGTTCCTCATTGTTTAGTTGCCCCTGCTTCCCATGCCTTGAAAGAATACGGCCCGGCAGGATCAACGGCAGTGACGCAAGTGACCATGGTTCGATTGCTGCGCAACGATTTGCCGGATTGACAGCCAGGTCTTTGACCGCTTGAAAGAGCTCCTTTTGTAGCCGGACTTACGTCGGACAGTTTGCGGTCAAACCTCCCATTGATTTGGACGCGATCACGGCTCACGCGCTGGTTCCAGGCCCGCGCTTCCCGGCGCAGGATCTCGAGACTGGGGATTCGTCGCTTACCTGAACATTGTCGCTCGAACATCCCGATTTCAATCTCCGCCTGATTGAGCCAACTTTTCCGAGTGGGCACTCGGACCTGCTGAACGCCGCCTTTCAACAGCATTCGCAATTCGCGCTGATCCTTTTTGGCGACATCGATCTTCAGCGGTGGACGACCCATGCCCCGAGTATTCGCCAAAACAATACGTATTGAAATGGTGTGTTAGAATATTCTCAGGCGGTCAGAGACCTAGTCAGTGACTCAGGTCACGCGGAACCCTCGGGGCGGCAACCGTGTTGTTCGGGGAGACAGACCCGTACCCACGAATTGGGAATTCCGAGAGTTGGGTATCCCCTTGACTCAGGTTCGCCCCGCAAGGGCGCTGCCGCCCGTGCAAACAGCGGGCACCAGACACAACATCTTGGGGTCACGTGAGTGAAGGGGACACCCTCCTCCCGAGACTGTTTGCCTTCCTCGATCGCAGGATTCCCGAGGAGCCAACCGCGTGCGGAAATGGGCGAAATGCCGAATGTTTGCCCTGGCGTTCCCGCATGCGATGCGCACCTGATAGGAACTGGAGCAAAAGGCCAACGAGTAGCGGAGCTGGGGAGACGGCAGCAAACCGCGGAGGCTCGCGGTCCGAGTTGGCTTTGGTAGGTCTCGTGTACCTGACAGCAAGAACGATCGCGCTGGTTCACTCTTGCCCCTCTTGGGGCCATCGAACTGCGATACGCAAGCGACAGCCAGAGTGCGATACGCCAGAGTGCTTTTCGAATGGCTCCTATATCGCGGAAGGTATGTCGGGATATGGCATGGGCTAGCCGGGCGCCTGGACGACCGTGGCAAGACCGTGACAAAACCCCGTGCATTGAGCCGACTTGAGTGGCCTTTGAGCGAAAAGCAGATTCCCCAAGTTATTGAAAATCTTGAAAGTGGAGTTGAACCTCAGGAAGCTTTGGGAGTGGGTTGGTATGCGCGCCCAATGCAGGTGCGCTACCAAGCTGCGCTACGCGCCAACATTTGAAGCTTCTTTGATTTTAAGCCACTTCCTCGATTTCCGATACTGTTCGGCCAGCAGAAGTGACAGGAGTCGTTGTGTCCCGAAATCTGCCTGCAGCCGGCTGGTGGAGAGACGCTGCTACCCCAGCCTCACCGTCTTCACGTTGACAAATTCACGGATGCCGAAGGCGCCCAGCTCGCGTCCGTATCCCGAGCGCTTGACGCCGCCGAACGGCAGCCGCGGGTCGGAAGCCACCATTCCATTGATAAACACCATGCCGGCTTCGATTTCATCGATGAACCGCTGCCGCTCGGCCTTGTCGCTGGTCCAGGCGCTGGCTCCCAGGCCGAAGGGAGTGTCGTTCGCGAGTCGGATCGCCTGGTCGATTCCGTCCGCGGGGAACAGCGCGGCCACGGGGCCGAACAGCTCTTCCGCGTACGCTGGCGAACCCGGAGGCACATCCGCCAGGACTGTGGGCGCGTAGTAGTTGCCGGGCCGGTCCAGGCGTTTGCCCCCGGTGAGGACGCGCGCACCCATCTCCACCGAGCGCCGCACCTGGCGATCCAGGCCCGCGAGGATCTCGGGCGTGGCCAGGGGTCCCACCTGCGTGTCCTCCTCCATGGGATCGCCCACGCGGAGCGCCTGCATGGCCGCGACGAATCGCTTTTCGAAATCGGTAGCAATCCGCCGGTCCACGATGAAGCGCTTGGCGGCGATGCACGATTGCCCGTTGTTGATGGTGCGGGCCTCGACCGCGGTAGACACGGCGCGGTCGAGCGCCGCGCTGGGCATCACCACGAAGGGGTCGCTTCCGCCCAGTTCCAGAACCGTTTTCTTGATCCGCGCGCCCGCGCGTCCGGCTACCTGCGCCCCGGCCGGTTCGCTGCCGGTCAGCGTGGCCGCCTTCACACGCGGATCATCGATCACGCTTTCCACTTGCGAGGAACCGATCAGCAGGGTCTGAAAAACGCCCGCAGGAAAGCCGGCGCGCTGGACGACCTCTTCAATCGCCAGCGCGCACTGGGGCACGTTGGAGGCATGCTTCAGCAGGCCCACGTTGCCCGCCATCAGGGCCGGAGCGGCGAACCGGAACACCTGCCAGAACGGAAAATTCCAAGGCATCACCGCCAGCACCGGCCCGATCGGCTGATAGCAGATGTAGCTCCGGCCGCCGCCCGCATCGACCGGTTCGTCGGCCAGCAGACGCTCGCCGTGTTCCACGTAGTAGCGGCAGGCCAGGGCGCACTTGGCAGCCTCGGCGCGCGCCGACCCGATGGGCTTTCCCATTTCCAGGGTCATGATGCGGCCGAGCCGGTCCCGCTCCGATTCCAGGATTCCCGCGGCGGCCAGGAGCCATCGGGCACGCTCCGCGAAGGAGGTAGCGCGGTATTGGCGATATGCCTCGTCCGCCCGCGCCAGCTTGTCCTCAATCTGCGCGGCGGTCAGCGGTTCGAACGTGCGGACGGTTACCCCGGTGGCGGGGTTGACGGAAGCGATCATCAACCACATTGTAGGGCAGGGGAGCGCGGGCCGACCGAGTGGTGTTACAAACCAAGAGAGTATGCGTACGGCGGAGTGGATCAACCTGGCCGTCTTTTCGTTTCTGACAGCCCTGGCCTGGTATCAGGGGCTGGAGGTACGCCGGCGCACCAGCGTCACCGTGATCGGGCTTTCCGCCGTGGCGGTGACGCTCATCTCCGGCCTGCTGGTGGACCGGATGCTCCCTCCGCTCGCGGCATCGGTGGCCCGCGATTGGGTGCCCTCCGTCCTGCTGCTGATGGTCTATTGGCAAGCGGGACAGTTCTTCACGCGCATCGATGCGAAGGTGCAAAGCCGGTTCGAGCGGCTGGACCGCCGCCTGGTGACGCCGGTGCTGGGCTGGTGTGTGCGCCGCCCGGCGGGACGCGCCGCGCTGGCCTGGCTCGAGCTGGCGTACCTCTTCTGCTACCCCATGGTGCCCTTCGCCCTGGCCGCTCTTTACCTGATGCGCCGCGGTGGTGAAGCGGATCACTTCTGGTCGGTCGTGCTGCCGGCCACATATTTGTGCTACCTGCTGGTCCCGTTCATCCAAACACTGCCGCCGCGGATGCTGGACCAACCGAAGCCCATAGCTCCGCCGCCGACTGGAATCCGCAAGTTCAATCTGTGGATCCTCCAGCACGCCAGCATTCACGCCAACACCTTCCCCAGCGCGCACGTGGCGGCCTCGATGGCCTGCGCCCTGGTACTGCTGCGGTTCAACACAGGGGTGGGGCTGAGTTTTCTGTTCGTCGCCACCAGTATCGCGCTGGGTGCGGTGGCGGGGCGCTATCACTATGCCATTGATGCGATCGCCGGGACGCTGGTCGCTCTCGCCGCCTTCCTGGTGTGCGGCGGTTGAGGAGCAAACTACGGCAGCACTTTGAGGGTCACCGGAATCACGGGAGCGTTGGCGCCCTGCCACGTCGAGATGGTGAGGGTGGCGTGATACAGCCCCGGCGACAGTTTATCCGGGTTCACCCGCACCGCAATCCGGTCCGCGGAGAACGGCGAACCAAGGTCCGGAGTGGCGCCGATCGTCTGGTAGTATTCGAGCCAGGGAATCTTGCCCGTTGACACGGTGTAGGGCAGCCTCGGCCAGGTACTCGCCACCAGCACGTCGAGTTGCTTCGGCGCGGCAGCGCCGGCGCGATATTCGAAGACCAGCTCCTCGGGCACTACCCGCAGGATCGGCCTGCCGGTCACCACCAGCTCAAACTCCCGGACGGCGGCGCCGCAGCGGCTGGCGGCCCGGATGGCGAACCGGTAGGTTCCGATGGCCGCCGGCACGCCGGTGAGATTCTCCCCGCGCAGCGCGAGCCCGCGCGGCAATTCGCCCTGGGCCAGGGACAACGCAATGCCGTTCCCGGTCAGGCAGTTTCCATCGGCGGCGGTCTCGATCGCCGCGCTGTACCCGGCGCCGGCAATCGCCCATGGCAGCTCCGTCGTTCGGAACTGCACGGCCTGGGCGCGCAGGAGCGGTCCCGCCGCCAATGCGAGCAACCACGCAAACCTGTTCATCGCGGCGCCACCACGTAATAAGCCATGGCTTCGAACGGATAGGTCATGGGTGCTGCCACTCGCACGACGGGCTGAGGCTGCGGCGCTCGCACCTGCTGGTACAGGTTGCCCAAGTGCGGCGTCACCACCTGGTAGGCGGCCGGCGACGGAGCCACACCGACTCTTTTTCTTCCACAATCCCCACAGCACCGATTTCCACTCGTAGTAGGGCGTTCCGGAGGAAATCGCGGTCGAAACCGTTGAGGGCTTCACCAGCCTGGGGCGCGCCTTCGGGTTGTTGCCTTCCGGCGATGGCATGACCACCTGCATCGGCGCATCGGCCTGCACGGTGACGGTGCCCGCGGCGGTCTGGCTGGGAAGCGCTGCCTGCTCCATCATGGCGCGGACGATGCGTTCGCTGATGGCATGCTTGGCGAGGTCCGCGAGGCCGTTAGCGGTGATGTCGAACTGCGCGTGGCTCCCCGCGATCGTGTCCAGGATGAACCCTTCGCTGAATCCCGCGCCGGCCAGGATGATCACATCCTTATTAGTGAGCACGCTGGGAGACATGGAAAGCGCCTGCGCGGCGCAGGAGGTGGACAAAGCGAGCGCAAGAGCCCCGGCCAGGATCGCCCGATTGCGGTTGATGGACTGCATTAGCTGCCGCATACAAAGGTCTTATCGGCATGCGGCGGGATTTCTTGCGGTGTCTCTGCGCGCGGGCGCAATCGCCGGTCCGGAGACCGCCAGTTGGTTGGTATCTTGCGCGAGGAGCAACATCGGGCGCTGGTGGCGGGCCTGTCCGCCACTGCGGCGGCGCTGCTGATCTTCGGCTGGCTTGCCGCCCATGTCTGGTTCGGTGGGTTCGGGTAGGCGCTGCGGTTTAACGCCACGGTTCTATCGGCATGCGGCGGGATTTCTTGCGGTGTCTCTGCGCGCGGGTGCAATCGCCGGTCCGGAGACCGCCAGTTGGTTGGTATCTTGCGCGAGGAGCAACATCAGACCCTGGCGGCGGGCCCGTTCGCCGCTGCGGCGGAGCTGCTGATCTTCGGCTGGCTTGCTGCCCATGTCTGGTTCGGGGGTTCGTGTAGGCGCTGCGGTTTAACGCCACGGTTCTATCGGCATGCGGCGGGATTTCTTGCGGTCTCCCCGTGCACGGGCGCGGCCGCCGGTCCGGCGACCGCTATGTAAGTTGGTATCTTGCGCGAGGAGCAACATCAGACCCTGGCGGCGGGCCTGTTCGCCGCTGCGGCGGAGCTGCTGATCTTCGGCTGGCTTGCCGCCCATGTCTGATTCGGTAGGTTCGGGTAGGCGCTGCGGTTTGACGCCACGGTTCTATCGGCATGCGGCGGGCTTTCTTGCGGTCTCTCCGTGCACGGGCGTGGCCCCCGGTCCGGAGACCCCCAGGTACATTAGTATTTGCGGGAGAAGCAACATCGGGCGCTGGCGGCGGGCCTGTTCGCCGCGGCCGCGGCGCTGCTGATCTTCGGCTGGCTTGCCGCCCATGTATGGTTCGGGGAGACGCTGCGGTTCGATGCCGCGGTTCGCGGCGTGGTGCATGCCTGGGCATCTCCCGGGCTCACCTACGCCATGCGCGGCATCACCTATCTGGGTTCCAGCGTTTTCCTGGTGGTGGTCGCGGTCGTCCTGGTCTGGCGGTTGCGCGCGCAGGGACGCGGGCGCGCGGCAGCGGTGTTCGTGCTGGCCGCGGCGGGTGCCGAGGCGCTCGATCAGATCCTGAAGCTGATCTTCCAGCGCGTGCGGCCCGAGGCTTTCTTTCAATACCCGGAGCCGTTCGGCTACAGCTTCCCCAGCGGCCACTCGTTCACCTCCTGCGCGTTCTACGGGGTGGCGGCTGCGGTGGTGACCGCGCGCTACCGGTCGCGCGCCGCCAAAGCCGCGGTGTGGGTCTCCGTGGCGCTAATGGTGCTCCTGATCGGGCTTTCCCGCATCTACCTGGGGGTGCACTACCCGAGCGACGTTCTGGGCGGTTACGCCGCCGCGGTGGTCTGGGTGGCCGCGGTGCGCGCCGGCTACGAAGTCTGGCTGCGGCGCCGGCCTAGATTGCCGGCGACGCGCGCCTGAGCCCGCGGCGCCGCACCTGCCAGACGAACAGGGAGCTCATCCAGTAATTCCAGACCGACCCCACGATCAGGCCGGCCGCCGCCGCCAGGTACCAGGGCACGGCCAGCCCGGTGAGATAGTCCAGCACGCGGAGATTCAGGAAGAGCCCCACCGAGCAGCCCAGGTAGAAGGCCAGCAGGCCCGAGACGAATCTCCAGCCGGAGAGCCGCGCCCGCCGGAAAGTCAGCTTGTTGTTCAGCACGAAGTTGATTGCGATCACCAGGATGCTCGAAACCAGTTGGGCGCGTTCCAGGCTCACGTCCGGCAGCATCCGCAGCAATCGCACCAGGGCCAGGTGGGCCAGGATCCCTATAGATCCGGCGACGCCGTACACCACGTAGCTGGCCGGCAGGAAATCGCCCACCAGCTTATCGGCCAGCAGTTCGATGTATTCGACGCTGACCAGGATATCGAGCTTGCTGCGGCCGTGCAGGCGGGGCCGGAACTTGTATGGCACCTCCCCCAGCCGCACCGGCCGGTGCGACGAAACCACGAGGTCCAACAAGATCTTGAACCCGATGCCGCTGAGCGAGTGCGCCACTTCGTCGAGATAGGCGCGGGTCAATACGAAGTACCCGCTCATCGGGTCGGAGAGCTCGGTCCTCGAAATCAGCGCGCTCAGATACTGGCCGAATCGGCTCACGGCGACCCGCCAAGGGCTCATCGATCCCATGCTGCCGCCCTCGATATGGCGCGTGGCGACGACCAGGTCGAGCTGCTCGCGTTTCAGTTTCTCGAGCATCGCCGGCAGAATCGTCTCATCGTGCTGAAGATCGCAGTCCATCACGGCCAGGTACGGAGAACTGCTGGCCAGCATGCCCTCGATCACCGCCGATGCGAGTCCGCGCCGGCCGACCCGCTGGAGCACCCGCACGCGCGGATTCCGCTGCGCGATCGCGCGGGCGGCGTCGGATGTGCCGTCGTCGGAATCGTCATCCACGAAAATGACTTCGTAGTCGATCCCCGCCACCGCCATTTCCAGCAGGTCCAACAGCGGCGCAAGGTTCGCGCGTTCTTCGACGGTGGGGACCACGATCGACAGTTCGGGCATCTCTCTGCGCCGCCATTTTAGCAAGCGGGAGGTTTGCGGGGCCGAGGCGGCAGGGGCTGCTATCGTAGTCTTGAATGCCAAAGTCCAAGCTCAAGCCCGCGGGTCAGGGTGCGCGTGCGGAAGCTGTGGCGGCCACGCCCCAAGCGGCGACGGACGCCTTTGCCGGCCTGGCGCGCAGCTCCTCCGGCGCGTGGCTGGCCGGCTTCTGCATCCTGGGCGTGCTGGCGGCGGCGCTATTGTGGCTTCCCCTGGGGCGGATCTCCGCGCACTACGAGATCAACTACAACGAAGGGTGGAATGCCTACGCCCAGCAGGCGGCCTCCCACGGGGTACGCATCTTTAGCCAGCCGCCCGGACTGACGTACTTCAACTATCCCCCGGTCTCCTTTCACCTGGTCGGCCTGGTGGGGCGGTTGGCCGGCGACATGACCGCCGCGGGGCGCTGGATTTCCCTGCTGGCTTTCTTCGGGCTCGCTATGCTGACCGGCCTTACCGTGGTACGCCTGACCGGCTCGCGGCGATGCGCGGGTTTTTCTGCGCTCGCGCTGGTGATTTTCATCGCCGCGCTGAAGCCCGACCGCATCGGCATGAACGATCCGCACCTGCTGGCGATGGTCTTCAGCGTGTTCGGATTCTATGCTTATGTGCGCGCACCGGAATCCACTCTGTGGCTGCGCATTTCCGCGGTGGCTTTCGCCGTGGCCCTGTTTACGAAGCAGAGCATGGTGGTTTTTCCGGCCGCGGTGGGCATCCAACTGCTGCTCACTTCGAAAAAACGCTTTCTCACATGGTTCGGCGCGGCAGCCGCGGCCGGCGTGCTCCTGCTGGTGCTCACCTTCGCGCTGGATGGCCCGCACTTCCTGGAGCACCTGGCGCTGGGGCGCATTTATTCCTACTCCGTGTTCCTGTCGAACGTGATCTGGTATCTGCTGTTCCTGCAGACCGGGATCATCGTGGCCGTGGTCTGGTCCTTCCGCAACCGGGTGTCCAGCCGGACGAGCGTACTGGTATGGGCGCTCGCCCTGGCCAACGTGGTGGGGTTGTGGTTCTCGGCGGGGGATGGCGCCGACCTGAACCACCTCTTCGACGCCATGGTGGTGCTGGCGATGATCGCCGGAATCGTGCTGCCGTATGCGGTGCGGCTCAGCGAACGGGTCCGCTTTCGATCCACGCTGCTGGCGATACTGCTGGTGCTCCCGCTGTTCCTGGGCGTGCTGACCATGCTGCCGACGCACCTTCAGGAGGACATGGCGACGCGCGCCTCACTGCCCCAACTGGAGCAGGATTTCGCCGGGGCCGTGCAGTTCGTGAGCGCCCGCCCCGGTCCGGCGCTTTGCGAGAGCCTGCTGGTCTGTTACGAGGAGTACGATCCGTTTGCCGTGGACGAACTCATCAAAACCGGAAAACTACCGGAGGCGAATATCTTGCGCATGCTGGACCAGCACCATTTCTCCGTCATCCAGATCGTTCTCCCGGCGGGCGAGCCGGTCAGCCAGGCGCCGCGCCTGCGCTTTTCAGGTGCGTTCATGACCCGGCTGCTGAACGATTACCAGTTGGCGATGCGCACCAGTTCCTACGCCATTTTCGTACCGAAGCCGTGAGCCCGGCGCCGAACGGGTCGTTTGCCGGGGCAGTGCTGTTTCCTTAACGAATCTGAACGGGGCCGAGGGCCATTGTTGGCGACCCGCCGAGACCGAAGGGCGAATCTGGGTGACGCAGTTGTGTTCTCGAACCGGATTTCCTGGGAGCTTGCATTGCGAAGGGGATGTTGCGACCGGTATCGGACGCTTGCCGGTGTTGGAGAAAAGGCCCCGGCCGAGCTTCGCTGTGTGCGGCTACCACAGGGCCGGGGCGCGTTTGTATGTTCGACGGCGGCAGAGCCTCCGTCGGGAGCGGAGTCCGGAAGTGGAGGCTGGCACTCTTCCGGCAGCCGGAACCGCCGGAACTCCCGCCTCGGAGGCACAATGGCCTCCGCCCCACATCCCGGACGCACCGGAAGCCGATGTTGTTGTTCCGGTTCTCCGGTTCATTCCTGTTCCGGTTCGACGCGCGGACGTTCCTCGGATTGTTGTTCCAGGAGCCGCCCCGCAACACGTTCAGACCTCGCTCCCTTTCACGAACGCGACCTGGCCGAACAACTGCTCACGCAGCTTCCAGGTGTTCCCGTGCTGCGCGTGACCGATCCACGCGTGAATTCTTGGCTGGATCTCATCCCAGCCGATTCTACCTTCTCTGAACGCCCCCTGCATCACCCGCATGCGGCGGCGAAAACGGACGACATTCTCCCGGACCAGGCGCCTGTGGCCGGAGAAGATTCTCCAGCCGAGAAATGTGACGCCGTCTGAACAGCGATAGATTTGGCTCTTGCCCTCGTGAATGCGCAGCCGACACCCGCCGAGAAATGCCTCAAGGCGGGCCCTCGTCTCGATCAGCGCCTCCCTGGTCTCGCCGAATAACAGAAAATCGTCCCCATAGCGGATATACGATGGCGGGCAGCTCCCGGTTCACCATCTGGTCCAGCGGATTCAGGTAGACATTCGCGAAGAACTGCGAGGTCTGATTTCCCAGCGGCAAGCCCCGGCGCCGCTCGTAAGGCGTGAACAGATCGTCGCCGGCAAAGTAGTGGACCGCTTCCTCTTGCGGGTTCGCGCCGTCAATGATCACCGACGCCAGACTCAGGGTCCGCCCGCACTTTACCACCCGCGCGAGAAGCTCCTTCAGGATTTCGTGGTCGATGGAAGCAAAGTACTTCTGAACATCACATTTCAGGACGTACGGAAACCGGGCCGCCGCCTCCTTGGCTCGCTCCAACGCCCGATGCGTGCCGAATCCCTTCCGGCATGCGAAAGAGTCTTTCGAGAATCGCCGCTCGAAAACCGGCTCGAGAATCTGGGTGAGCGCATGGTGAACGACACGGTCGCGGAACGGAGCCGCCGATATCACTCTCGGCTTCGGTTCCCGAACGAGAAACTGCCGGTAGGGTCCGGGGCGGTATTCGCCGCGCTCCAGATGCTGCCGCAGGCGGACGAGTTCAGTCTCCTGCTCCAACAAGAAACCGGCCACATCCGGACGATTCCTCTTGCCGAGGGCGGCGCGCCGCGCCGCCTCCTGGAGGTTCTCGAATGAGATCAGCTTTTCCCAGAGGCCGCCGGCCCTCTTCATAAGCTTACCGAACTCGCCTTGCGCCAGCCTCCAGCCATGCGTCCGATTTCTTCCACTCGTTCGGCGGCGTATCCGTAGGAATCCGAGGTGAGCAACTTCAGGTCCTTGGCAAGTCGCAACAGGTACCGCATTCGGTTCAGCATGCCGTTGACCTCCGTCAGGATCGCCGCCTTGTCGCGTGCGTAGGCGGCGTCGACGAGACGGAGCAGCAGATCGATGACAGCCGCTACCAACCGGTCGCCAACGCTGAATCGATAGGAGCGCGGGAAGTGCTCCACTTTCTGGATTAGCCACAGGCTGAAGTCATAGCTCTTCCCGACTACAACCGGCAGTTCGGCCTGAGATTTGCCTGTCATAAGAAAATTTTTCGCTGGGGCTTCGCCCCAGACCCCAAAAGCGAAAAAGCGAAAAAGAACTAAGGAATAACTTCCCGGGCGCACCGGAAGCCGAAGCTCCTGTTCCGGTCCTCCGGCTCAACCCTGACCCGGACCGACGCGCGGACGAACCCCGGATAGTAGCTCCAGGAGCCGCCCCGCAACACGCGCATGTTCCCGGAGCTTGGACCTTTCGGGTCGACAGCAGGCGAGGGCAGCTTTCGATAGTAATCCTTCTCATACCGATCGCCCACCCATTCCCACACGTTGCCCAGCATGTCGTACAAGCCCCACGAGTTAGGCCGCTTTTGTTTCACCCGTTGGATTCGTTCTCCACTGTTGCCGTCGTACCAGGCAATCGCATCCAATTCCCCATAGCGCGCGACCGTGCTGCCGGCCCGCGCCGCCCACTCCCACTCCGCTTCCGTTGGCAGGCGCCCCTTGGCCCAGGATTCGCAGTAGGATCGGGCCTCCTCCCACGTCACCCCGACAATCGGCTGCTCGAGATCGCTCCACTGCGGGTTGAGCTGCCTATTGCCAATAACGGGCTCGTCCGGCATCGAGACACCTGTGCTTTCGGCGAACCGCTTGTAGGCCCCCACCGTCACCGCCGTCTGCCCCAGCCAGAATCCGCGCGTGATCCTGACCGTGTGTGGGGGCTTCTCGTCGTCGTAGCACTCGTTGTCGCCGGGCGAGCAGCCCATTTGGAACTCCCCGGGTGGTATCCAGACGTAGTTCTGGCCGTCATCCGGGTTCGTCTTCACGGCGCCCGCCTCCGGCATTAACGACACCAAGGGCGCAAGGGCCGGTGAAGGCGAAGGCGGGGCCACATCAGGGGCTGGGGCTCGAGTATACCAATGATAGCTAAACTCGCCCAGCACCAATCGTTTGTCGAACAATTGCCTGAGAAGATCGTCGCGTTTCCGCTGTTCGCCACTCTGTTCGTTCGGCCTCAGGTTGAGCACCTCCAGAGCTTGGGACAGGAGGCGGTCGGAAATCTGACCCTCCCTGGCATAGTCCAGCATCATCTGGCGGATCTGTTTGCGGCGTTCTTCTCGCGGCACCCTTCCGCTGCGGGCAACAATGAGTTCGCCCCTGACGTTGAGGTCCCACTTCATCGGCTCCTGGAAGCCTTCCTGCTTGACCTTGCGGTGGACGTACTCATAGAGTCCGTCCATGGAGATGTGTCCGTCCTCTTTGAGGTCGGCTTCCCCACTCTCGATTCCCTGGATGATGTGTTTGGTCAGGAGGCCGTACTCGTCGCTTTCCTTCTCCTCGGCAACCTGTACTCCTGTGGAGGCAGTCAGGATGTAGATGCCGCCACTGCTGGAAGCCTGTTGTAACTGCTCTTCCACGCCACCTCGGAAGATGGACTCCGCAACCGCCCCGCTATAGCAGCAGTCCAGAATCAACCCCACACTTCTGCAATCCGACAGACGGATAAAGTGGAGGATCACTGCGACCGGGATTGAGGTAGATTCCAGAGCTTCCACTTCCGTATCCGAAGCGGCGAGGTAGAGACGGCCGGCCCGGTCCAGCTTGCCGTGGCCAGAGTAGTAAACGAGAACAAAGTCGTCTTTCTTGGCCCGCTTCAGCACCAGGTTCACAGTCTTGAGGACCTCGTAGTGCGGCTTGTTCTTGAGGGGGACCACATCCCGGTAGTAGCCACGCTGCGCCTCGGAGCAAAGCAGCTTGCGGAGGCCTTCTACGTCATTCTCCGGGCAGCGCAGCGGAGTGAGCTTCGTCGGATCGGCCGGAAATTGACTGCTGCCGATGAGAATAGCCCTCCGCTCTTCGCTCATCAGGCTGCCCCAAAGAACTCGCGCACCGTCTCCAGAGTCCTGGCAATCTGGTCGGATCTGACGTTGAGCGCCTTGATGGTCAGCTTCTTGCCGTCCTCGCGCTCAACGCTCATCTCCAGAGAAGAGTTGCGCTCGAAAAAGGACTTGCAGACATTGATCAGAGCTACAGCCGCTCCGCTGGTGAGGAATGTGAGGGCCAGATTGCCAATCAGAACCAGTTCGCCGGCCCGGGTGCCGGGAGGCGCAGTTCCGTAGGCCATCTCGGCCTGCAGATCGTCCTCCCGGTTGGCGCTGTCGCAGAACTGACGAGTGAGCGTCTGAAGGCCTTCGGCGTCGAGTTCTGGGGAAGCCAGAGATAAACGACAGTTCACGTGGGTCCTCCTCGAATACATCAGTGGGTCACCGCACCTCTAAGCCGCCCACAAAGCAATGTTATCGTATCAGAGAAAAACCTCCGGACCACTCCTCGGCGGGATCTCTGTTCGCGGCGATTCTCCAGGGGTACCCCTCCTTCCTTTACTCCTGTTGCTGGATTTTCTCTGATACCTGGCGAGAACGGATTTCCACCAACATTCCTGCCTGACGGGACGCATCGGCCATCTGGGAAGTTTGGGATGCCCTTAAGTGAACCGCATTGTCTTGCTACGGCAGCTCGCCCCGCGGCTTGCCCTGCTTGATTTCCTGATAGGTATCGTTCACCTGCGTTTTGAGGCTCCCTTCCGACACCCATTCGCTGACCGTGTCCGGCAGCTTGATCGCGGCCTGAATCTGCTCGACGTTTTGGCCGGCATCGATGCCGGCCTTCACCGATTTGTAGAGCTCGGTCATGAAGAGCGCCTGACCGCTGAGCAACTCACGCCCTCCGGGCAAGCCGTGGCCGGGAAGCACGTACCTGATCTTCAGCTTGTCGACCGCGCGCAACACTACCGGCCAGTTGCCGATGTTGGCGTCGGTGGTGTTGTTGTACGGGCCGTTCACAATCGCGTCGCCGGAACATAAGACCTGCTCTTTGGGCAGGTAGACGAAACCGTCGCCGCGCGTGTGGGCCCAGCCGAAGTGACGGAACTCCACCTTGCGGGAGCCGTCCTTGAGCACGTAGAGCGGCTCGTTGATGTCCTGCTTGGGAGGCTCGGGGCCATCCCGCTTGAGATCCGCGACATCCTTGCGGGTCTTGGCGGTTTCGAGCCAGCGCGCGGGCTCCAGGCGCTTCAATTCGTCCGCCACCTCTTTGAATGCGATAGTGGTGGCGCCGGCCTCGGTCCAGATGGGATTCCCGTACAGGTGGTCTCCGTGGTGATGCGTGTCAAAGACGTACTTCACGGGCTTGCTCGAGATGCGCCGGGCATCCGCCATGGCGCCGCGCGCGCCGCTGGGGAAATTGGCGTCCACGACGATGAGGTAATCCTTCATCTCGATGATGACGTTGTTGCAGTGCCCCTGGTCCATGTCCCCTTCACGGAACCACACTCCGGGGACGACGATGCGTACTGTCTCCTGTTTGGCGTCGGAACCGGTGACGAAGAGCGCCAGACCCCCGAGCGCAACAAATCCGAGAAGCATCCACGCGCGAAGAGCTTTCATCTCTCACCCCTTTCGGAATACTCTACACCCGTTTGGGGTGCGGCGGGCCGGCAGTTTTGCGGGTCCGGCGGTCCGGGCCACTATGCGAAAATGCAGGACGATGCGATCTCATTTGCGGCTTTTTCTCGGCGCGGCGCTGCTCGTGCTACCCCGGCTCCATGCACAGTCCATCCAGTTTGACGCGGCGCGCAAGATCTGGCTGCTGGCGACGCGCGACAGCGCCTACGCCCTCGGCGTCGCGAGCAACGGCGCGCTCCGACACCTCTACTGGGGAGCGCCCCTGTGGCGCGTGGCGGACGTGCCGGTTCCGGCGCCGCAGCGCGACCTGTCTTCGTTCGACCCGCGACCCATGTTCGAGAACGAGGAGTATCCCGGCTGGGGCGGCGCGCGCTACTACGAGCCGGCGCTGAAGATCACGGCGCCGGATGGCGATCGCGACCTGGTGCTGGTCTACCAGTCGCATCGCATCCAGCAGGACGAACTGGATATTACGCTGAAGGACATTCGCGACAACATCGAAGTGGTCCTGCACTACCGCGTGTACCCGGAGAACGGCATCCTGGCACGGTGGTCTACCATCACCAATCGCACCGCGGGGCCGGTGACGGTGGAGAGCGGCCAATCCGCGGCATGGTATCTGCCACCGGGCGAGGGATACGAGCTGACGTACCTCACCGGCCGGTGGGCCGCGGAAACCCAGATCAACCGCGAGCCGATCCACGAAGGCATGAAGGTGCTCGAAAGCCGCAAGGGCCACACCAGCCACAACATCAACCCGTGGTTCGCGATCGACGCGGGCGATGCCGCCGAGGAGCGGGGCGGGGTGTGGTTCGGCGCCCTGGCCTGGAGCGGCAACTGGCGCATCACGGTGGAGCAGACACCGTACCGGCAGGTCAGGGTGACGGGCGGCTTCAATCCGTTCGATTTCGGTTACCCGCTCAAGCCCGGAGAGAGCCTGGAAACGCCCGAATTCTTCGCCGGATACTCTTCGGGCGGATACGGCGGCGCGTCGCGCCTGCTGCATCGTTTCGAGCGAGAGAAAATTCTGCCCGGGGGCGCCACATCGCGGCTGCGCCCGGTGCTGTACAACTCCTGGGAAGCCACCACGTTCAACGTGAATGAAGACGGCCAGAAAGCACTGGCTGACAAGGCGGCCAAGCTGGGCGTGGAGCTCTTCGTGATGGACGACGGCTGGTTCGGCAAGCGCAACAACGACCGCGCCGGCCTCGGCGACTGGGTGGTGAACCCGCAGAAATTCCCGCATGGGCTCAAACCGCTGATCGATCACGTGAACCAGCTCGGCATGGACTTCGGACTCTGGGTGGAACCGGAGATGGTCAACGCCGACAGCGACCTGTACCGCGCGCACCCCGACTGGGTGATCAACATGGCCGGCCGGCCGCGCACCGAGCTGCGCAACCAGATGATCCTGAACCTCGCCCGCACCGAAGTCCGGGAGTACATTTTCGGCGTGCTGGACAAGCTTGCCAGCGAGAACAACATCCGCTATTTCAAGTGGGACATGAACCGCTCGTTCTCCGAGCCGGGCTGGCCAGAATCGGCGCCCGGGGATCGCCGCAAGCTGTGGGTGGAGTACGTGCGCAACCTGTACGACATCATCGACCGGCTGCGGAAGCGGCATCCGAAACTGGAGATCGAATCCTGCTCGGGCGGCGGCGGCCGCGTCGACCTGGGCATCCTGCAGCGCGTGGACGAGGTGTGGACATCGGATAATACGGAGGCTTTCGACCGTCTGCGCATACAGGAAGGATTCACCCAGGCCTACACTCCCAAAGTGATGTCCGCCTGGGTGACCGATGTGCCCAATATGAACCGGCGCAGCACGCCGTTGCAGTACCGGTTCCTGGTAGCCATGCAGGGCGCGCTGGGGGTCGGAGCCAACCTGAACAAGTGGAGCGAGAGCGATTTTGCCACGGCGGCGAAGCTGATCGCGCTGTATAAGCGCGTGCGGGCGACGGTGCAGACCGGCGGCCTGTACCGGCTGTTTTCGCCGCGGACGGGAGACCTGACGGCCAACCAGTATGTTTCGGCGGACGGCAGGCAGGCGGTACTGTTCGCGTTCCGCCACTCGCAGCAGTACAACACCGCGGTTCCCGCCATCCGCCTGCGCGGCCTGGACGAACGCGCGCTGTACCAACTGGAATCCGTGGACGGCAAGCTGGCGGAGCGGCAGCGGCAACTGAGCGGAGCCTGGCTGATGGGGGCCGGGCTGAACGTGAACCTGCGCGGCGACTACGACAGCACGGCGGTGGTGCTGGAACGGGTCAACTAGCGGCCTTCAGAAGCCGCTCGATGAGCGCCTGGACCTCGGCGACGATCTGGCGGTGGAACTCGCCGCTGGCCCGGCCGGGGAAGCCGGCATGCACGGCGCGGACCCGCCCGTCGCGGCCGAGGAAGAAGGTGGTGGGCCAGGCGTCCAGGTTGACGGCCTGCGGAAGTCGGGCATGCAGGTCGGCGGGCTCGCCCGCTATCAGCACGGGGTACTCGATGCCGTACTTCCGCACAAAGGCGCGGAGGCGGCTCGGATTCTCCAGTTGGCCGGCCTCTTCAAACGACAGCGCGACGATCTCGAGGCCCAACGCGTGATACTTGCGGTAGAACTCTTCGAGGAAGGGGGCCTCGTCGTGGCAGTTGGGGCACCAGCTTCCGGAGATGGCTACGATCACCACCTTGTGCCGGAAGCGGAGATCGGTGTCGGCTACCAGGTGGCCGTCGAGGTCGGGAAAACGGAAGTGGAAGGGCTCGTTGGGGTCCCGGACGGTGGTGTGGCGGGCCGGGTCTGTGGGCTCAGGCAGGTCCCTGGCGCGTGCGGCGGCGGGGCGGAGCGCGGTCATGCGATTCCGCCCGTTCTGAACGACGTCGAGCGACCCATCGGGCTGCGGAGTGAGCTCGAGCAGTGAAGGCCGGGCTCCGGAGAAGTGGCTGAGCACGAATTTGCCGTCGCGGTAGGCGCCGGTAAGCGTGCCGGTGTCGCCATCCACGCGCAGGATGGCGGCAGACACGTCGGCTCCCGACTGCCGCACGATGAGGTGCCAGGCGGATTCGCCTTTGGAGCTCCTGGTAGCGACCTCCCACAGGCCGGCGATGGATGGGGCATCGACCGGGGCGTCGTGGGATACGGCGTGCGGCTTCGCATGGAAGGGATACGGGCGGTTGGCCCGGACGTAGATGCCGGACATGGAGCCAGCGGCCAGGGTGGCGTTGAGCGTGGCAGCGTAGTAATCGAACTTCAACAGCAACGTGCCGGATTCCAGGCGGCCGCTGGTGGAGGTAACCTTTTCGTCGCCATTGAAGAACGAGCCCTGGACATCGGCGCCCGAGCCGGAGAACTCCATGCGGAACGGGATTTCGAGCCCGTTTACGGTGACGGAGGCATCCCAAAGCCCGGACACGGATTGCGCCAGGGCCAGGGGGCAGAGCAGGGCACCCAGAAGCAGGTTTCGCCTCATGACAATCACCTCATTCTCCATAGAGTATATGATTATTGAGCGGCGAGGGGTATGTGATTATTGACCGGCGGGGGGTTGGTTATTGACCGGTGGGGGGCTTGGGGGACGCGCGCGGGGTTCGCGGGCAGAGACACGTGGGCCGTGAGGTGAGGGAAAGCTTCGACGTTGCGGGCGGCCGGGGCTTCGCGGACTTATCGCCGTGCGTATCCGGCCGCCAATGGTTTTGAGCCGCATCTCTCCGGGGGCATTGGAATCGCTTTATGGCGCTACGTTTACCCGCCAGCTTCGATGACCTGGCTCGCCGATATCGGATGGGACGGCGATACGCGCTATCCGCTCTCCATCCGCGGTTTCAGGTTCGAACCTGAGATCTCCCCGCCGGCCCCATACCTATAGTTGGCAACCGTGCAGGCTTTAACGGCCCTACAGGGAGTTCGTCACCACCGTAATGCAACGCTTCCTGGCCAGGAAGAAAAACTGTTGGGGCCGGCGCGGTGGGGCGCAAGCCTCTATCCAACTTCAGAGTAGCAGGGCGGGGAAAGGGAGCTGGGGGCGAGGCGGGGCGAAGTGATTTGGAATGAGGGGAAAAGAAATTTGCTGGGTTTGTGACGACCGTGACGGGATCGGTGGGCTTCACCTCTCCCGGCTTCGGCACCGATTGCCGGTGCTACACTCACCGGTAGCACAGTGCCCGTTCTGCGAATCTGCCACATTGCTTCCCACGTAGAAGCCGTCCTGGAAGGCGATGGGCCGGCGGATGGCGCGAAATCTACCGCGCGCCCTGAGCCGGGGCCGAGGCCGCGGCGGCGGGCATCCGGCTACGGTTCCGTTGCCGGCAACTAACTCCGTTACGACATCACTCGTTCGAAGGCGGCCTTGAATTTATCCATCTCGGCCTGGGTGCCCACCGTCACGCGAACCTTGGTGGGCCACACCGGCCAGACTCGCCCGATATAGACCTTCTGATCGGCCATGGCCCGGCCAAACTCCGTCCCGGGTCTCGCGACCTCCATCATGAAAAAATTCCCCTGGCTGGGGATGTACTTCACGTTCTTCTTTTCGAGAAACTCGAAGGTGTCTTCGCGGATGCGGCGGTTGATGGCGCGCCGCTCGGCGATCAGGGTTTTGACGCGCATGCTGGCGGCGGCGCAGGCAAGGCCGGTGATGGGGAGCATGCCCACGCCAAACTGGCGGATCCGGGCCAGCAGGTCGGGGCGGGCCACCGCGAAGCCGGCGCGAAAGCCGGCCATTCCGTAGATTTTGGAGAAGGTACGGAGCACGATCACGTCCTTGCCGGCGGCGGTCAGGCCGATCGAAGACTCGGCGGAATCCGAGAGTGAACATAAGCTTCGTCCACCACCACCACGGCATCTTTGGGCTTGTTGGCGAGCAGGAACTCGATATTCCTGCGCGGGGTGAGGGTGCCGGTTTAGGATTGTTCGGATTGCAGACGTAGTATGCTCCGGCGTCGGGGCCGGCCTCGAGCATGGCCTCCACGTCGTGACTATAGTCGGCGCGGAGCGGAACGCGGGCCACTTTCGACCCGATGAATTGCGGAGGGCCGCCGCTGTAGCCGGGATTGGCCATCACCCAGGGCCGGGTGGGGGAGGTAAAGGCGCAGGTGGTGCGGTGCAGCGGGTCGCTCGATCCGGCAAAGGGCGCAACCCAGTCCGCGCCGATGCCTTCGACGTCCGCGACGGTTTTGACGAACTCTTCGCGTTCGCCGAACGGAGAGTAGCGGCCGCCGTGCGGAGCCACTTTGGCGATGGCCTCCGATCCCTCCTTGCATGGGCCCAGCGGATTCTCGTTGGAACTGATGCGGACGGCGTCGGGATCCATGGCACGACGCTGAGCGCCGGCGCCGCAGAGCATGCGGCGCTCGGCCTCCTGCGCCATGGCAAATTCATTGTAGAAAGGAAGACCCGCGCCAGCCGCCAACAGGCCGCCGATACGGGCCAGATGGCGCCGGCTAAAGCCTCTTTGCAGCAAAGCGTCGACCTGCCGGGCAGTAAACTGCATGGAACTCGCCTCCTTTGTAGATCAGGATGTAGATCCGGGACACGGGAAACCGCCCGGCAGAACCGGGCGCACAGGCAACAGACAGCAACGGCGTCCAGACGGTAGCAGAGCCCAAAGCGGAGGGCCACACCGCCGGCGACCGGTTGCGGGGTCCAGTTCGCGGCTCCTGGCACACTTCGGGGCACGAGCTCAAGGCCGGGAGCAAACACCGTGCGACCGCGACGCGGATCCGGACAGAGCAAGCGTACAGCTTTGCCCGGCGCTTGTCGAATCGAATAAATTTATCGGGTCGATTGGTGCGAATCGGGGCGGTCGGAAGAGATGAGTTGGCTCCCGGAGAGCGCGGGGCGGGTGATTCCGGTCGCGGTGTGAACCGCGCTCCGGGACAGGATATGCACCAATTCATGCGCCACGACGCGGCCGAGCGCGCGGCCGAAGAGTAGGTCGGCACGGGCGAAATCGCCGCCGAACATGGCAGAGCGGACTACCCCGGTGAGGTGGTCGCAGGCCACTTCGCTGAAGGGCTGAACCAAGCCCTCGGTCGACCAGGTGAATGCCAGCGGGCCGCGCTCGTCGTATAGATAGCCGACGGGCTCCAGGATGCACTTGCCTTTGAACCGGACGACCACCAGGTTGCCATAGGATTCGCGGGCTGCCAAGTCGCGCGATTTCCAGTCGATGGTGAGGCCTCGGGGTTTCATGAGGTCCTCGACCTCGCGCTTCATCACATCCACGGAGCGGTCCGAGCGAGGCCCATCGAAATCGAGTACCACGGTGAGAGTCTCGCCGTGGGCCAGCAGAGCAAGGCCGGCCAGCAGGAGCGCGCGCAACGGAGCGTGGCACATGGTTCATGAGCATTATACTATCGGGCGCCAGCCGCCGGAGGCCTGGAGACCGATTGCCCGCGAAGGGATAGGCGTGGGGCGGCGAGGGGCGCGGTTATTGACCCCCCTCCCTCATGTACTGAAAGACGCGGACTACCCTGTGTGCCGGATGGGAACGCCCCGGTAACGGCGGTATGTCCCGCGCCATAGCCTCCACGGCGCACTTAGTGGCTGGTTTCTGAAGTCCGATAGCGCATCCGCGAGAATGCAGAGAATGCCCGCCGCGCCGCGGTAGAAGATTCGGGGGGACCTACCGGGCCGACTACGGGGTATCTGAGTAGGGAGTTAGTAATCGTGGGGAGTCAGATACTCCCTGTTAGACACTCGCCTTGCAACTTAGTGACCCGCCTTCTGGCCGCGGCCCTGTGCTGCGCGCCGGGCCGGCGGTAAGGCCGCAGATCATTACAGAATCGGTTACGGGGACGGTGACGGATCGGAGCGGAGGGATTATCAACGGCGCCAAAGTTACAGTGGTGAACCAGGGTACGGGTGTTTCCGATCACGAATTTGCGAGTGGACGTCGGTACCAGTACTAGCTTCCTGGACGAGACCTGGGGTGACGTGGCGGCGCCGCGCACTTCCAGATGGGCGCGCGGATCAGTTTCCGAGCAGGGAAGACGGGGCATGGAAGGCGGGGCGAGCCGGTCCCGCGGCGGGTACCCATATTACTGACGATCCAGGATACAAATACAGAATTTGCATGATTCTGCAGTCTTCCCCCGGATGATATACTCCCCCCAAAGTTAAAAAGGAAGTCAGGCCCGCCTGACTCGTAAAGGGGAAACATTTAGGGTGAAGAATACACTTGCGACTATTCTGTCGCTGCTGTGTCTGTCAGTCACGGTGGCGACCGCACAGGAATTCCGTGCGACTCTGTCCGGCCACGTCCTGGATGCCAGCGGGGCGGCGGTTCCGGGAGCAAAGATCCAAGCAACCAACACCGATACCAACGAAGCCGCCAGCGCTACCTCGGATGCCACCGGGTCGTACACCATTCCGTTTTTGCGCCCCGGGCGTTACAAGCTGACCGCCGTGGCGTCCGGCTTCAAACAGTACGTGAGGGAAAACGTAGTGCTGGAGGCGGCCAAAGCCCTCGGTATCAATATTGCGCTGGAGGTCGGCAACCTCACCGAAAGTGTGGAGGTCACCGCCGAGGCGGCCGTGCTGGAAACCCAGAGCGCCACCCGCAGCGGCATCGTGACCACCCAGCAGGTGGCCGAGATGCCGCTGAACGCGCGCAATCCGTTCATGCTGGGCGCCATGATGTCGGGCGTCACGTTCAACGGAGCAGCCATCTGGCAGCGCCCCTTCGATAACGGCGCGATCGCCCAGTGGTCCATCAACGGCGGGCGCGACTCGTCCACCGAGTACTTCCTCGACGGCGCCTCCAACAACGGGCAGATGGGCGGCAACAATATCGCCTACGTGCCTATCGTGGATGCCGTCCAGGAGTTTAACGTGATGGCCAACATGTACAACTCGGAGTATGGCCATACGGGCGGGGGCATCATGAACGTGGTACTCAAGAGCGGCACCAGCACCCACCACGGGACCGCGTATGAGTTCATGCGCCGCACCCCGCTGGATGCGAACACGTTCCAGAACAACGCCAGCAGCACGCCGAAGCCCACCCATTATCTGGACCAGTACGGATTCGAGCTGGAAGGGCCGGTGGAGATACCGAAGCTCCTGCCCAAGGACAGCAGGGTAAAGCTGTTCTACATGGGGGCGCTCGAACTGTACCGCGAAGGCACGCCGAACCCGCTGTTCGTCTCGTACCCCACGGCGGAAATGCGGACCGGAGACTTTTCCAAGCTGGTCAATTCCACGGGGCAGAAGATCACGCTGTACGATCCTTTCACAGCAACGTATAACGAATCGGGCAGTGTCGTCACACCACGTCAGCCGTTCCCCGACAACAAGATCCCATCCAACCGGCTCAACCCGGTAGCGTTGGCGCTCACCAAGTACATGCCGCTGCCCAACCGCGAATCGCCTCCCGGCCAACGCTACGCCAACCAGAATCTCGCGATTCCCGATTTCTTCGATAAGGACAAGTTTTACAACCTGATCCTGAAGTTCGACTGGAACTTCGGCGACCGCAACCGGGCGTTCTTCCGCCACGCGTCCAACGACCGCACTGAAGACCGCGCCGTGAACGGCATCGACAACAAGCCGGGAACCGACGGGCAGCAGCCCTTCCAGCGCATCAACGACGCGTACGTGGCGGACTGGGTGAGCACCATCTCGCCGACCTTCATCTTCAACGTTCGAGGCTCCTACAACCGGTTCATCGAGAAGGGCTTCGGACGTGCGAACGAAGGCTTCGACGTTTCCACCTTCGGTCTGCCCCAGTCGTTGCTCAGTACCCTGCCGGGCCCCATTTACTTTGGCCGGTGGAACTTCAACAACGGCTATAATTCACTGGGCCGCAGCCAGAGCAACAACTACACCAACACTTACGAGTTGATGACCAGCGCCACCAAGGTAGCCGGCTCCCATACGCTGAAGGTCGGGTTCGACATCCGCCAGATCAACTACGAGCAGCAGAACACGGGAGATATTCTCAGCTTTACCGGCGAGACGAGGTGGACGCAGCGGGTGTACAACGTGAGTGAAGCGACTAGCGGCGACGGTTATGCGTCGTTCCTGCTCGGGCTCTCCGCCGGCAGTTCCAACTACCCGCTGTTCCCGTGGTGGAAACAGTGGTACGCAGCCCCCTACTTCCAGGACGACTGGAAAGTCTCGCGGCGCCTCACGCTGAACCTGGGAGTGCGGTGGGACTTCAATTTCCCGTCCACCGAAAAATGGAACCGCATGAACGGGCCGTTCAATCCCACCGTGGCGAGTCCGCTGGCGTCGCAGGTAGCGGCCAACGTGGCGTCTCTATCGGTCCCGGCCGCGCTCGCGTCACAATACGCCGCTCTCAGCAATCTGAAGGGCGGGTTGACGTTCGCGGGAGTGGGCGGTGTCGGCTCCAGGGCTTTCCCATTGGACAAGAACAACATCCAGCCACGCTTGGGGCTTGCCTATCAAATCAACCAGAAACTGGTGCTCCGCAGCGGCTTTGGCCAGTACTACTCCAATCCCACGAATGACTGGTTGCGAAGCTACGGCTTTTCCACCAGCACGAGCCTGGTGAGCTCGCTGGATGGCAACCGAACCCCCATTCCGAATACTCTCTCGGATCCGTACCCCAACGGGATTCTGTTCCCCACCGGCTCTTCGCTGGGGGCCGCTACCTACGTTGGACAGAACCCCAACTGGTTCGACTCGGGCTTTGTCGTTCCCAGCGTGTGGCAGTTCTCGGTCGGCTTCCAATACCAGGTAAACGAAACCTCCATGCTGGACGTTTCCTACGTCGGCAGCCGCAGCTACAACCTGAACATGCAGAAGGATTACAACATCCCGAGCCTGGCTGTGCGGAAGACCTGCAATTACCTGGAAGGCGGCAACGCGGCGCTCTGCAACCAGCAGGTGCCCAACCCGTTCAAGGGGATCGATGCCTTCCGCGGCACCAGTTACTACACCAACAACACCATCTCGTACTACCAGATGACCCGCCCGTTCCCGCAGTTCAGCGGAAACCTGCTCCAACAGGGGCGCAACGACTCCACCATCTCGTACAACTCGTTCCAGCTCAACTACAACTGGCGCATGCGCAACGGCATCAGTCTGTTGGCGAACTACACCCTGGCCAAGCAGATTGAGGAGTGGGGCTTCAACGACGCGTTCACGGACACCTACCAGCGAGGCCTCTACTTCCTCGACCGGCCGCAGGTCATCAAGCTCACGGCCATTTTCGATCTGCCGTTCGGCGAAGGAAAACGGTGGGGCGCCGGGTCCCCGACGTTCGTCAAGAAGCTGATCTCCGGGTGGCAGTACACTTCGTTCTTTGTCGATCCGCTGAAGGGCTTCCCGTCCCAACTCCCCGGATCAGGCACCAGCGGGGCAAATGCCATCCCGCTGAAAGATCCCGCCACGGCCACCGGCGGGCCATACAACGGGTCGGTGGACTGGAAAGCCTACCAGGTTCGCCTCTGGAACCCCTGTGTGCTCAAGCAGGATCCCAACACGGGCAACATCGCGCCTACCCCACAGAGCATCTCGCTGGGTTGCGGCACCGATTTCAGCAACAACTGGGGCAACTATGCGTGGCTGGAAACAACGGACTACGCTCCGCGCTACACGTCGTACCGCTCGGGCCAGATCCGGCGGCACCATGCGTTCCAGTGGGACATGTCGCTTTTGAAGCGAACCAAGATCAATGAGCGCATGTCGTTCCAGGTCGGCTTCGAGGCGTTCAACGCGCTCAACCACAACTACTTCGGCCGCAACGAGGTGGATCGGAATCCCGAAAGCGGCAACTTCGGGAGTGTCTTCCCATCCACCGTGTCCACGCAGAATATGCTGCCACGGCAGATCCAGGTACGATTCAAATTCTTCTGGTAGAAGCGTTGGCTGGCGCCAGGGCAGGCCGCGAGGTCTGTCCTGGCTTTTTTTATGGATTGAACTGGATGCCTTGAGCGAGGGGCAGTTGCGGAGACCAGTTAATGGTATTGGTCTGGCGGCGCATATAGGCTTTCCAGGCGTCGCTGCCGGATTCGCGGCCGCCACCGGTGTCCTTCTCGCCGCCGAAGGCGCCGCCGATCTCGGCGCCGCTGGTGCCGATGTTGATGTTGGCGATGCCGCAATCGCTGCCGCGGTGGCTGAGGAAGGTTTCGGCGCTGATCAGGTTGGTGGTGAACATCGCCGAGGACAGACCCTGCGGCACGTTGTTGTGCCAGTGGATGGCGTCGTCCAGATGATCGAATTCGATTAAGTAGAGGATGGGAGCGAAGATCTCTTCCTGGAGGATCGGCATGTCGGGGCGCGCGCGGACCAGGGTGGGCTGCACGTAGCAACCCACGATGCGGTCGCCGCCGAACAGGATTTCGCCGCCCTGCTCGCGGATGCGGCGGATGCCATCCATCATGTCGTCGACCGCGCGCCGGTTCACCAGCGGGCCCATGAGGGTGGTTTCGTCGCAGGGATCGCCGATCTTCACCTGGCGGTAGGCGTTCACCAGAGAGCCGGTGATTCGTGGCGCGATGCCGCGTTGGAGGAAGAGGCGGCGAGTCGTGGTGCAGCGCTGGCCCGCGGTCCCGACGGCGCCGAAGAGCACGGCGCGCAGGACGAGGTCGGGGTTGGCGTCGTTCATGACGATGATGCCGTTGTTGCCGCCCAGCTCGAGGATCGTGCGGCCGAGGCGGCGGGCCACCACCTCGGACACGTGCCGGCCGACCTGGGTGGAGCCGGTGAAACTCACGAGGGGGATGCGGCGGTCGTGAATCAGCGCTTCGCCGATGGGATTGCTGGAGCCGATCACGAGGTTGAACACGCCCCGCAACTGGTGGCGGTCGAGCACGCGATTGCAGATTTTCTGCACGGCGATAGCCGCGAGCGGGGTTTCCGAGGACGGCCGCCAGAGGACGCAGTCGCCGCACACGGCGGCGATCATGGCATTCCATGACCAGACCGCGACCGGGAAATTGAAGGCGCTGATTACACCGACGATCCCCAGCGGATGCCACTGTTCGTACATGCGATGGCCGGGCCGCTCGCTGTGCATGGTGAGGCCGTAAAGCTGGCGGGAGAGGCCGACCGCGAAATCGGCGATATCGATCATTTCCTGTACTTCGCCCAAGCCCTCGGGGAGGATCTTGCCCATTTCGAGGGAAACGAGGGTGCCCAGGTCGGACTTGTGCGCACGGAGCTCGGCTGCGATTTCGCGGACGATTTCGCCGCGCCTGGGGGCAGGCATCATGCGCCAGTCGGGCAGGGCATCCGCGGCGTGGGAAACAACCGTTTCATAATCCGCCGGCCCGGCGGTCTGAACCCGGGCCAGCGGTTCGTCAGTGGAGGGGTTAACCGACTCCAACTCGGGACCTGCCGGGGAAGCTACCCATTCCCCGAAGCAAGCCCCGGAATTCATCGGTTCAATATGCAGCTTCTCCAGGATTTCTGGAATTACGTTGCTGGCAATCCGCACGCTTCCATTCTATCCGTCGACAGCGGCACTCACCCCAATTGCCTCGGTAGCCGGATCAGGCATCCGGCTTGTGTTGGGTCTAAATTATCCTGCTTACGGTCCGCGCGACAGTCTATCTTTCGGCCAGTCCGGGCGAGGAGGGGGGAATGCGGACGTTTTCGGACGGCGAAGGCCCAGTTTGTCTATGAGATAATCGACTGCCATGTACGCAGGACAAATCCGCCAAACACTGGCGGCGGCCGTGATCTTCGCCGCCGTTGTTTTCGCGCAGAGAGGTGGCCCGGGCGGGCTTCAGGGCAATCCCGAAGAGGCCCTGCAACGGTTCCGCAAGCAACTCGAGAGCGACCCGAATTCTATGCAGGCCAACCTGGGAATGGGCCAGGCGCTGGACCTGACGGGAAAGACCGCCGAGGGCCGCAAGTACATTCAGAAAGCCATCGACGCTGGCGCCGGACGCGGCGGGCAAGGCCCGCGCGGAGCGGCTCATGGCCATGTCGTTCGCTTTCGACGGCGACTGCAAGAACACCGGAAAATACGAGCAGATGGTGTTCGACTACTGGGTGGCCCAGAAGGATTTTTACCAACAGGGAGAGATGGCCAATGAAGCCGCGCGGGTCTGCATCGACTCGGGAGACCTGGACGCGGCGGAGAAATGGTACCGGACCGGCCACGAAGCGGGCATGAAGCAGCCGGACATCCCGGAGGGGCGCAAGCACCTGTGGGACTACCGCCTGGAGCACGCACTGGCGCGCATCGCCGCGCGGCGGGGCAACAAGGCGGAAGCGGAGAAGCACGTGGCAGCGGCCAAAGCCGCGCTGGATGCGATGGCGGCGGCGGATGCGGGTCTGGGGAATCAGCAGAAGGGCTTCTTCCCGTACCTGACGGGCTACGTGGCCTACTACACCGGCGATTATGCCAAAGCGCTCGCGGACCTTCAGCAGGCGAACCAGGGGGATCCGTTCATACAGTGCCTGATCGGGATGACGGAGGAGAAACTGGGGCACCAGGAGAAAGCCATGGAGGCATACCGGCGGGCGGCGCAGACTACGGCGCACAATCCACCGGCGGCATTTGCGCGGCCCTTCGCGCGGAGGAAACTGGGGCTATAGCCCGGTTGGGGGGGCGGGCAGACCACGAAGGGCCGTGGTCAGCCCGTGATTTCATTAGCGCGGGCCGAAGCCGCGCACATGCCCGGTATCGCTTACTTTGAAATCGGCGGGACTTCGAACAGCGACCGCGAGGGTTCGGCCCGGGTGATGTTCGTCATACGGGTAACGTGTTCACCCGAGCGCGGGTCGGTGCGCTTGGACAACACCACCGCCTGGAGCTCGGAGGAATACCAGGTTTCGGTGACCACCTGGAGCGGCTGCTCGTTGCCGATCTCACCGGCGGGGATGGTCATGGTGGTGCGGGTGCCATCGGCGACCACACCCTCAATGGTCTGCTTCCCGAGCGACTCAATCTTGACGTTGGGATCTGCCGGCGTGCGCGGAACGGGCGGCCCTGGCCCGGATTGGGACCCTGGCCGGCCTGGCGCGGCATCATGCCCTTCCTGCGGGCTCACCGGCGCCGCGGGGGGTCCAGGTGGTGCGGGTGGCGGTCTTGTCCGACGGGTTGAGGGCGTAGTTGGCGCCCGCCACGGGGTCGTTGATGAACACCACGGACGGCAGATTGGCATTGGGGGCCAGACCGCCCAGGGTGCGCAGGGACTGTTCGCGCCGGGTGCGGCCTTCCGAGTCCCGATACACGTGGACCGTGCTGGACTGGCGGATATGGTTGCCGTCGGGCAGGACCTGGGTGCTCTCCGTAACCATATCGGCGGAGTAGGGGGAGTTCTTGACCACGCGGCCGGGCATTCCGGCCTCGGCGCCGAGAAAACGCCCAGGCATGCCTTGGGGAGGACCGCCGAACCGGCCGGGGCCGCGACCGGGACCGGGTGGCTGGGCCAACGCGCCCGAAGCCAGGACCAGGAAACTGATCAGAGTGGTTCGCATCATACGTTTTCGCTCCTAAGACAGAACTTTGCTACTCATCCAGAAACCGCACCGCGCGGGCCAAGCCGTCAGCGCCCAGCACCACTTCGGCCTGTACCAGCTCCGAGGCACGATCCGCGTTGACAGGCAATCCGAGCGCGATCATGCGGGAGCGCGGAACTTCCACGCGCACATAGTTGACAACTTCGTTGGGCTCGATTTCGGCCGCATTGGGAAGGGGCATGAAACCGGCGTCGGTGTAAAGGGCATCCAGCCCGCTCATGGCGTCCGGAACCTGGAGGTTGGCATACTGCAGCCGGCTGGGCACGCGGCGCTGGGCGGGCTCGGGCGGGCGGCCGCGCAGCAGGAACATGGCCAGGAGAATGATAGCGGCGCTGGCCGCCGCCCAGGTGAGGAGGGGAGCCCAGGCGAAAGATCGCCGGGCGGCGAGGCCGTTGTGGCTGCGGAAGGCGCTGGTGAGGCGCCCTTCGAGGCGCCGAGGCGCTTCTTCGCGGCGCCATTCCGGGCGGACCGCACGCAAACCCTCGACCAGGGTACGCTGCTGTTGGAGCAGGGCGGCGCAGGAAGGGCATCCGCGCGCGTGGTCCAACCCGCCGTCATCGGCGCCGGGTTCGAGTTCGGGCATCGTGTTCCAGAATTCCTGGCAGTTCATGACACACACCTGACCGGCTTCCATGCACCCAGGGGCGGCCGGGATCTCCTTTCCTGATTGAGCTTTTCGAGCAGCAGGGCGCGGGCGCGATGGAGCCGGGACCGGACCGTGCCGATGGGGCAGCCGAGAACCGACGCGGCATCCGCGTAGTCCACTTCTTCGAGATCGCAAAGCACCACGACTTCGCGGTAGCGCCGGGGCAGGGCCAGCACGGCGCGGCGCAGGGCGGCGATCCCTTCGCCCTGGGTCAACTCGGCGAGGGGATCGGTGCAGGCGGCCAGTTCCGGCGACCCGCCTTCGTCGGAATTGGCATCCAGGGCGACATCGGCCCGGGTCCGCTCGAGGTTCCGGAGCACCAGTTTGCGGGCGATGCCAAAGAGGTACCCGGAGAGGGTGCCGCGCTCCGGATCGTAGCCGCAATCGTCGCGGATGAGGGCCAGGAACACATCCTGGGTGATGTCCTCGGCGAGTGTACGCGACCCGGTGACATGCAGGGCAAACCGGTAAATGGCCCCCTGGCGGCGGCGGTAGAGCTCGACAAAGGCTTCTTCGTCGCCGCTGCGCATCTGGAGAAGGAGGTCCTCGTCGGTATCCTGCCGGGAGCGGGCCATGGGGTTCTCAATCATGATTCCCCCGGGTGTTCAAAAGGTTCCACGAATGCAATATGATAAAAGGTTGTTAACCGGCGAGGCTCCGGGGTTAACCGTTCGGGACAGTTGAGTTTTGGGCTGCCTGGATCATACTGGAATCTTAGCGTTGTCATTCGTGAGTACATGTTCAATGTCGCCCAGCAAAGATCTTGACGAAACGGCCGCTCTAAGAGAAAGAGTAGCTGAACTGGAAGAAATAGTGCAGCACCAGCGGCACCGGCTCCAAATGAGCGAAACACGGTTCCATCGGTTGATGGACGCCGTGCCGGTCATGGTCTGGATGTCCGGCTCCGATGGGCTGTGCACGTTTTTCAACCACGCCTGGCTCGACTTTCGCGGCCGGACTCTGGAAGCGGAGTGCGGCAACGGTTGGGCGGAAGGCTTGCATCCCGAGGACCGGAACATGGTTCTCGAGAAATACCTGGAGGCGTGCAGCAGCCGGCAGCCGTTTCACGTGCAGTGCCGGATGCTGCGAGGGAACGGAGATTACGGCTGGATGGAGAACACCGCAGTGCCGCTCGTGGAAGACGACGGCGCCTTCGCGGGGTTTCTGGGAGCGGCGGTGGATATCACCGACCGCAAGCGGGGCATGTTTACACCAGACGAAGAATCGATGCGCCTGGTGTTTTCGCTGACCGAACGGGAGCGCCAGGTGCTGGTGTTGATCGCCGGCGGGAAGTCGACTAAGGAAGCGGCTGCCCAACTGGGGATCAGCTACAAGACGGCGGACTCGCACCGGAGCCGGATCCTGGAGAAACTCGGGGTTCACGAAACCGCGAGCATGGTGCGGCACGCGATCCGGGCAGGCTTGATCGAGCCATAACACGCGAGGCGAAAGCGGCAGAGACACGGTATCCCGAAGGCGGCGGTGTCGTACTGTGACCGGGGCGCCGGCGCGGGCGCGGATCGCATGGAGAGACAATTCCTGCAGCGGGCCATCGAGATGGCGGTGGAGAACGTGCGCCGCGAGGGAGGCCCGTTCGCCGCGCTGGTGGTGAGAGAAGGCGCCGTGATTGCCAGCGGCGTGAACCAGGTGACCCGAACCAACGATCCGACGGCCCACGCGGAGGTGGTCGCGATCCGCGAAGCGTGCCGGGCGCTGGGCACGTTCCAACTCAAGGGCTGTGAAGTCTACTCGTCGTGCGAGCCGTGTCCGATGTGCCTGGCAGCGATCTACTGGGCGCGTCCGGCGCGCTTGATTTTCGCGGCCGCTCACGAAGACGCGGCGGCCGCGGGCTTCGACGATTCGTTCATCTACCAGCAGTTGACGATTGCGCCCTCCGAGCGCGCGATTCCCATGATCCGGCTGGTGGAGGAAGGCGCCAACCGGCCCTTTGTGGAGTGGCTGGCGCGCGCGGACCGGAAGCCGTACTGAAGAGTTCACATAGGGGCATCGTCCGCCGAGGGGCCGTACATGCCGGGCACCGGAACATCGTTGAGACGCAGGTAGACGCCGAGTTGGGCCCGGTGGTGGATGAGGTGGTTCAGAACCATGCTGCGCAGGACCGAGTACCGGGGCATGGTGAAGATTGCCTGGCCACCCGCGAGCAGGCTCCAATTCTGAGCGAACGCTTCGTCGCCGGCGGTCTCGAGGGCGGCGCGGCCTTTCTTCGCGTTGGTGTCGAACAGGTCGAGGATTTCCTGGCGCGAGTGCAGGTCGGGCGCCTGGTAGGGCGGCTCTCCCGGCGGGGCGATATCGAGGGACTCCTTGTGGATGGTCTCGACGGTCCAACCGGGGATTTGGGCCACGTGAATTGCCAGAGATCGCATGTCGAACGACTTGGGGTGAGGTTTGAAGGCCAGGCGGTCATCCGGCACCCGCTCCAGCACTTTGCGGGTGTTCGCCATTTCCTGATCGAATTCAGGCAGCAGATGTTGATTCAAGGGCATGATCGGTTCTCCAGTTCATCCAGGTTTTTGGGTTTTTGATTCGCTTTTTATTCGCCTAGCCAGGATAGACTGAAGAACGGTCGCAAGTCAAGCGGAAAGGGATATTCGCGATCATTCGTGACCAAAACGATGATGTTGCCGTTTGGTTAAGGTTCTGGTTTGTTTGGAGCCGTGCTTCGGTGGGTAGACACAATCGGGGATGGGGAGCGATCTTGATCCTGGGCGACCTATCTGGGGGTGATCACCGGCCAAGCACCGGTCGCCGGCACTTCCGCGACTCGGCGACCTCTCGCTTAGTGGTCCCCATGGACAGCTTCCTACGGGAGTGAGCCGGCACAAGCCCCACGCTTCCCAGACACGGGCGCCGGCCAGAAGCCTCGATGGTGAGCCAACTTCCGAGTGGCGCGTGATCCGGGAACAAGGCTATCGGATGCGTTGAAGATGCTCAGATGTGTCCCCAAGCGTTACGGGCAAGCCGGGGTGAATCTGCGGCGGATCTTCGCGCGCCACGACTTGCGTGCTTCCCGCGCAACCGCGTGGGCTGAGCTAGATGCATGATCAGACGCGAGCCCTTGCAACCGGGTTCGGCCTGATCGTGGCCGCTGCGCACAGCACGGTGAGCTGAGCGCATTCCCGTCTGTGCCGGTCTGCGGGACCGGTGTTCGCACCGGCAACGAGATATTACGGACCCACGGCTGAAAATCATGGGGAGGCTACCAACTCCGGCTCCGCGGTTATGGGTTGAGAAGAACCTGAGAAAGTGCAGCAGAGTCTCTGAGAAGCGAGATTCCGCGCTATACGCGTGGGTGCATTAGATTCCGCTATCCGGCCCCACGGACCTTCTAGTACGCGGCCTGCGGAGGAGCCCAAACCTGGTATCGACTGTCCCATTTTTGTGGCGTGTGCAGTCAGCGCAGCCCGCCACGTTGACCAGGAACGCCCCGCGCTCGACCGGATTGCTCCCATTCGATTGCGGCACCAGGCCGGTCAGGGGCTGCGGAACGGACCGGATCAAGTACTTCACGGGAAACGCCACCTCCGTCCGCGCCAGCAGGTTGCGCACGGGCGTAAGCGACCGCAGGTAGATAACGATGGACGCCACGTCCTCGTCCGCCCATGACCGGACGTGCTCCTACGGCATCATCGGAAACAGCGCTCGGCCGTCGTGGCCGATGCCTTCGCGGTTGGCGCGAGCCAGTGCATCGTCGCTCCGCGTTCCTGCTCCAGTTTCCGGATCGGGGGTTAAGTTGGGGGCCACGATGCGGCCGGGCAAGCCCTGCAAAATCGCGCTCATGTCTTGCCCGGCGCCCGCCATTCCGGGAAGGATTGGTGCGTCGTGACGGGTCCAGTCGTGCGGTGAGTGGCAGTCCATGTACCCTGCCACGGCCTCGACCAAATATCTACCGCGCGCCTGCCGCTCGGGCGTGCGCGGGAACGTGCGGTTCATGAGTGCCCGCGCCCGCGGCCCGAAAACCGGGCCCGTCCCCGCGATCACAATAGTGCCTCCAACCAGGATGAGGGCCAGCCCACCGGCTGCGAGGATTCCGTTCCTGCACCAGCGTTCCGTGCGATTCTCCTTTGGCTACCTGTTTTTCTCACGGTTAGAATCAACGCCCAGTGAGGGCGCTAGGCCGGCGGAGCAAACTCCAGGCCGTGCCCGGCGGCCGCCGTGAGGAGCCGATTCAACATCGCTTCAGTGATCAGGGGCGGCGCCGAGGAACGGCCCCGGGCAGGAACGAACGCCTCCGCAAAGAAATTCTCCAGGCCCGCCGGCGTAACCACCATCAGGAACTTCGCGTCCACATTCCCGGTGTTTTTGAAGCAGTGCATGATTCCACGAGGGAGGCAAACGCAATCCCCAGGCGATGCGTGCAGTGTTTTGTCGCCGACCTGAATGGTCAGTGTCCCTTGCTGCAGGTAGAACGTCTCTTCCTCGCGCCGGTGAATGTGTGGTGGTGGACCTCCACCCGGCGGGACCGATACCTCGGCCATGAAAAAGGCGCCGCCGGTTTGCTCGCCGGTGAGCAGAAACGTAATCTGATCTCCGGGACCCCAATAGGCTGGGCCGGTTCCTGCAGCTACATACTGGGGCTGGTTTCGCTCGACCACGGTCGCGGTTCCATTCGAGGCGGCGAAGGTCCGAGTTTGGCTGGGTCTTCTTTTTTCAAGCAACACTTCGTCCGGTTGCGACAGATCCAGCGGTTCCATCTGAGGCTGCCTCCGGCTCAAATCTCCCGTGGGCCAGTAGACCTCGATCATGTTGCCGTCCGGGTCGTCGAAATAAAAGGCGAAGGACACGCCGTGATTGGCTGCGAACTTTATCGGAATACTCCTTTCCACGACACGCGCGTGGAAGGAACGTAACTCGGCGAGTGAAGAGACCTTGAAAGCGGTGTGGGCCAAACCGGGGTTGGCGAACAAAGCGATGTCATGCGACTCTTCATCGGGGCGGCTGCTCAAAAATGCGCTCGCACCCAACGGGTGGCCGGCGTCGCTCCCGCCGACGATCTCCATACCGAGAACGTTTCTGTAGAATTCGGCAGATGCCGCGGGGCTCGAGGCGTGCAATCCAACGTGGTGGATGCCGGTGTTGCGACAGCCCGTGGAAGCCTTCTTTCGCGGATTCCCGGCTGCTTCCCCGATGAGGAAGGCGTCCGGCTGGTCCTTTGTGCTGACTGGTTGCATGGTTTGCCTCAAATCCGCCGACAGGGTCTCGTCGGAAGGATTGCCGTCGATCTCGATGCTTTGCTGTGTCATGTGTGTCTCCTCTCATCCGGTAGTGGGAGAGCAGACCGGCGGATTGTATCACTGCTTTTGAATTTTTTTTGGGCGGATTAGAATATGTACCAGAGTGATGGTCCAGACCACCCTTCGGCCCGATGCTGTAGCCCGGCTGATGGCGAGCTTTCGCAACGGCGACCATGAGGCTGCCGGCCGCCTGGTTGAGCTTTTCTACCCCGAACTCCGGCGGATTGCCGCCGCGCGCATGGGGGCCGAGCGCCCGGGTCACACGCTTCAGCCCACCGCGGTGGTTCATCAACTCTATCTCGAACTGATCAAAGTCAAAGCCCTGCGTCCGGCCAGTTCGGGCGGGGCGGATGAGAAGGCCGCGTTCCTGGGTCTCGCGGCTTACCTGATGAAGCAGTTGCTGATCCATCATGCCCGTCCGCTCGCGAAGCGTGCGGAGAAAGCCGAGCTTCCGGACCTGTCTGGCCCCGCTTCGCCCATAGAACATTCGCTGGTCGAGATCGACGATGTTTTGGACCGGCTGGCCGCCATCAATCCCGCTCTCCGGCGCGTGGTGGAACTGAGGGTTTTCGAAGGCCTCACTCGCCAGGAGATTGCACGGGAAATGGGCTGCGGCACGGCTACGGTTGCCCGCCACTGGAGCTTTGCCCGAAACTGGTTGGAAGAAGCCTTCGCAGGTAAACCGGGACCGTGACGGACGAGCGCTGGAAACTGGCGTACGCGATCTACGAGGCCGCTGCCGTTCTCGCTGAACCGGCGCGTCAACAGTATGTCCACGCGGCCTCCCCGGATGCAGAAATCGCCGGCAGAGTGCTGGCGATGCTGGACGAAATGGAGGCTGCCGCCGGTTCGTATCCTCATCCTGATGCTGCGAATTCTGCGGACCCGGCCGTTGCCGGGCTCCCGCCAGCTCCCGGCTCCCGGCTGGGGCCGTATGAAATTCTTGCCTGTATTGGTGAGGGGGGCATGGGCGTCGTGTATCGCGCCCACGACACGCGGCTCGATCGTCAGGTAGCCATCAAGCTTCTGTTGCCAGACATGGCCGCCGACCCGCAGGCGCGCGAACGCTTGCGGCGCGAGGCAAAGGCCGCCGCCGCGCTCGATCATCCGTATATCTGCAAGGTCTTCGAAATCGGCGACGACGGTGACAAGTTGTTTCTGGTGATGGAATATATCGCCGGCATGACGTTGCATCACCGCCTGCAGGAAGGCCGTTTGCCTCTCTCCGATACGCTTCACGTGGCTGGGGAAATCGCTGAAGCTTTACAGGAAGCCCACGCCAGGGGGGTTCTGCACCGCGACCTGAAGCCGGCGAATATCATGCTCACTCATCAGGGTCACGTGAAGGTCACGGACTTCGGTCTCGCCAAGCGGATCGCGGATCGGCCATCGGCCGACAAATCCCCAGTTTCTCTGGATGCGGGCGGCGTGCAACTAACGGCTCCGGGAACCATTCTCGGCACGCCTGACTACATGTCGCCGGAGCAAGTGAAAGGCCTGACACTTGACGTACGCTCCGACGTGTTTTCCTTTGGCGTGATTCTGGCCGAGATGATCAGCGGCCGACATCCGTTCAGAAAACCATCTACGGCGGAAACTCTGTCCGCGGTGCTCCGCGATTCGCCCGATTTCGGGGGCGACATCCAGCAGGGTGTGACGGTTCAGGGCTTGATTGTCATGGCCAGGCGCATGCTCGCCAAAGACGCGGGGGAGCGCTACGCGTCCGTCGGCGACGTGCGCTCCGATCTGGCGAGGCTGGCTGGTTCATCGGAAGTTGTCGCCGCGACGATCTCAACAGAGAAGCATCCCACCGAACGCATCCCGCCTATCGGACGTGACGCAGAGCTGACGCAGTTGATGCAGCAACTTGAAGAAGCTCTGGCCGGGCGGGGTTCACTGATCCTGATCGGCGGAGAACCGGGCATCGGCAAAACCCACTTGGCTTCTGCCTTACTGGATGCTGCGCGCTTGCGTGGAGCGTTTGCCGTTATCGGCCACTGTTATGAGATGGAGGGCTCCCCTCCCTATATGCCTTTCATTGAGATGCTGGAACAGGGCGCCCGGAGCGTTCCGCTCCAGACGTTCCGCTACGCTCTCGGCGATGAGGCACCGGAAGTCACCAAGCTGATGCCGGAGTTGCGGCGGATGTTTCCCGACATTCCCCCGCCATTGGAGTTGCCGCCGGAACATCAACGACGATTCTTGTTTAACGCGTATCGCGAATTCGTGGAACGCTCGGTGCGGCTGACTCCTGCCGTAGCGTTGTTTGAAGATCTGCAATGGGCGGATGAGCCGACGCTGTTACTGCTGCAGCATCTGGCGCAGTCGGTAGCGGGAATGCCCTTCTTGATGATCGGCACGTATCGCGACGTGGATTTGGAGGTTGGACGGCCGTGCGCCAGGATGCTGGAGTCTCTGCAGCGGCAAAAGCTTGGCACGCGCATTTTGCTCCGGGGATTGCCGGTGGCAGGAGTGGAGCAGATGCTGGCCGCCCTCAGCGCGCAGCAGCCGCCACCATCGTTGGCGCGTGTGGTGTTCAAAGAGACTGAAGGAAATCCGTTTTTCGTCGAAGAGGTGTTCCGTCATCTGGCCGAGGAAGGGAAGCTGTTCGACGAGAAGGGCGTGTTCCGCCCGGGGCTCCGCGTGGACCAACTCCAGGTGCCGGAAGGCGTGCGGTTGGTTCTGGGGCGCCGCCTGGAGCGGCTGAGCGAGGACACACGGCGAATCCTGACGACCGCGGCCGTTGTTGGCCGAGTCTTCCCGTTGGACCTGCTGGAGGAACTGGAGAAGGGCCGGCCCGACGCGGCTCTGGAGGCCGTAGAGGAAGCCGAACATGCACGTCTGGTGGCGGCGGAGACGGCAGGCCGCCAGACCCGCTATCGGTTCGCCCATGAACTGGTCCGGCAAACGCTCTCCGAGACGCTTTCGTTGCCGCGCCGTCAGCGGCTGCATGCTCGAGTTGCCGACGTGATGGAACGGGTATACACGGCGAACATCGACGCGCACGTCTCTGCGCTGGCGCATCATCTGTACCAGGCGGGGGCGTCCGTGGATCAGGAAAAGACCATTCATTTCCTTTTGGAGGCCGCGAATCAAGCGAGCAAGGCGACCGCGCACGAGGAGGCTCTCGATCACCTGGACAACGCTGTTTGCCTGCTTGACAATGAACGCACGGCGCGCGCCGCCGGTCTGCGCGCACGGCGCGCGGGCGTATTGCTGTGCCTCTCGCGGAATCAGGAAGCCGTTCAGGAGTATGAGCACGCTTTGGCGCTTTTCGAATCGCTGGGCGATGATGTGCGGTTCGTTGAGACCTGCGCCCGCCTCAATATTCTCTACACGTGGGCCACCCGATTCCAGGATGTGAGAGCGGTTATCGATCGCGCCGCGCAACACGCTAAATATGCCCCCGCGCCTACACGATGCATTGTGTTGGCCATGCAGGCCCACAGTGCCAGCACGGCGGGTGAGATTGATAGGGCTCTCGAACTTCTCGAAGAACTTCACAAGATTCCCGACAACGAGTTGCCCCTCGCGGTAATTGGATTTGCGGCTGATCAAGAGATGTTTACCCGGCATGGCGCCGGTCAGCTCGAATCTCTGTGAGGCGGCCGCGCGAAAAGCGATCCGGATCTATCAAGAATCGGGCGATGTCTGGTCGCCGCACAGCGTCGAAATTGGACTTTTTTGGCCGCCCCTCCTTTGCGGCCGGCCGGCGGAAGCGGAGAGACTGATACTGGAAGCTCTTCCGCGCGACGTGCGTACAGGACATGACGTTGCGAAGTCTCTCGCATTCTGGGTCCTGGCAGAGGTGCACGTTGCCAAAGGGGACCTGGACAGAGCCGAACAAGCAGCAAGGGAAGCCCTGGAGTTGATGGAGTCTTGCGGTTTCGGATGGCTCTTCGTCGTGGAAATGATCTTGGGCGGTATTCTTCTGTATCGAGGCGAGACAGAGAAGGCTCTCTCGCTGTTGACCAAAGCAAGTCTCGGCTGCGCACCGCTTTACAGCGGTCTTCCCGAGGGGCTATTAGCTTTGGGCATGACCGCAAACGGGATGGGGGACGCGGCGAATGCCTGCAATGTCGCCACGCGATTCCTGCCTCGACCCGGTACTAGCCGGAGCTTGGGAGCGTGGAATGCCGTTCTTAGCCTGACGGAAACGCTCTGCCTCAGCGGCCGTCGCGAAGAGGCAGGACGTCTACAAGCCGAGGCGGAGAAGATCACCGACGAGTGGGACTGCAATCATGTCGGCTTCCCTGTTCGGACCGCCGCTGGGATCACAGCAGCTTGCGCCGGCAACTGGACGCGTGCCGAGGAGCACCATCATGCCGCGATTACGCGCATGGAGGCGGTGCCCTACGTTACGGCACAGCCAATCGCCCGCTACTGGTATGCGGACATGCTCGCCGAGCGTGGAGGTCCTGGAGATGTCGAGGCTGCCAAGGGGCAGCTTCGGGAGTCGATTGCCGCAAGCGATAGAATTAGCCTTGCACTGTACAATCGGCTGGCGAGGCAGAGGCTGGCGCGAATTGCATAACAACTTCGGGCGAGCTGCCGTCGAAGTGTCAAGTGATCGACGGAGCAACAGCGAAGAGATTTGGCTGAAAGTCCAACTAGCCGCCTGCATCGCAGTCATTTGACGTTGGTGGCTTGGATTACGCCAGTGTTGTCGGCAAACAGGAAGTTGAGCGCCTCAGCGGATGTCGTCAGTCCAACTTCCTGTTTGTCGTCGTAGGCGGGGTTTTCCCGCCACCGACGCCGCATGGTTCACCGATCCCATTCGTTGGACAAATCCAGGACTACGCATCGGATCGCCCCCCATCGAGAAGCGGCGGGTCGCTATTGTCGGCTCCGCGCATCCGCGGCACGCGTGCATTCTTCTGCGTCTCGTTTTGCGCCTTTTGGGGAAGGGGATCTCAAGCCTCACTGCATCGCGGGCACCTTCGCGTCGGCGGCCACCTGGCCGCGGGGGCGGCGGGGTACGACGATCCGGGGCGCGGGTCGCAGACGCTGGCCGGGCCGGCCGCAATCGCAGGCGGCGGACTCCAGTTCTCCGGCGCTGGAGAGCAGACGATACACCCAGATGGACTCGGGATGCCAGGAGCCGCCCACGTGCAGCCCATCCTGCGCCTCGCATTCCCAGGCGGCGAGGCGCCCGTCGTTGTCCAGAAGCATGGCGAAGACGGGGACCTGGAACGTCTGCCACAGGACATCGCGCTCATACTCGGTGAGGAAGGGGGTGTCGGGAGACTGCAGGGTAAAAACGGCCCGTTCCACGCGGATGCCGGACGCTGCCGCCTGGGTCAACTCCGGAAAACTGCCCGAGAGTACCGCGCAAGACCCCTGGGCGGAACGGGTGGGGGTCGGCACCCGGTCGGGATAGAAGGGATGCCGGAGTGGGAACCGAATCCGCAAGCGCATGTCTGGAAGGAAGTAGTGGAGGGCGGGGGGGCGATTTCTCGGATTTTTTGGCGCGCGTGCGGCGCAGGGGGAGGCTGGGAGGCCTAGTGGCCCGCGCCGGTCTTTACGCCGTGCAGCGATTCGGCTTTGCTGAAGCGGGGCCAGTTGTAACCGTACCAGGCCACGAAAGCGAAGCAGAACATGGGCACGATGAAGCCGCGCGACATATCGAACTTGTCCGCGACATATCCCATCAGCTTGGGGAGGATGGCTCCGCCCATGATGGCCATCACGATGAACGCCGATGCCTTCTTCGCCCGCGCGCCGAGGCCGAAGATTCCCAGGGCGAAAATAGTCGGGAACATGATCGACATGAAGAAATAGCTGAGGAACACGCAGGCCACCGAAAGCCATCCGAGTTTGCAGAACACCACGAAGGTCATGAGCACATTCATCACGCCGTAGAGCCCGACCACCTTGTGTGCGGAGAACCTCCGCAGCAGGCCTGCCCCGGAGAAACGGCCGATCAGAAAACACAGAAGGCCCAGTGATGCCGCGTTCGATGCGCCCTTGTTGCTGAAGGCGAGAACCCCGGCCTGGTTGGTTTCGAACCAGCCCTGGAGCCAGTCGTGGAGCAGGCTGGTATGGGCCGACAAGTTGTTCAGGGTAGCGTTCCAGGAGGCGGGAATGGCGGGCACCTCGGCCGTCATGTAGTTGATGAAGAAGCTGAAGAGGCCGGCCTGCGCGGCCACGTAGAAAAACTGGGCGGCGACCGCCAGCACAAAGTGCGGGTGCGACCAGATGGAATGCGATGCGCCGGGCGTGGCGTCGTCCAGGTGATAATCGTCCGCGGTCTTGATATCGGGCACGTTGGCAAAAAAGAAAACCGTTGCCAGAACCATCACCACCATGGCGACGCCCACATAGGGGATGTAGAGCGTCTCGCTGCCGGTGTTCCGGCCGGCCGCATCCTTGGAGTAGAAGTACATGCTGCCGACGATCGGTCCCATGATCCAGCCCACGCCATTGCAGGACTGCGCCAGGTTGATGCGGGTGGCCGCATAACGTTTGCCGCCCAGCACGGTGGTATACGGATTGGCGATGGTCTCGAGAAACGTGAGGCCGGTGGCGATGATGCAGACGCCCGCCAGGAACGCGACGAACGCGGTGGTGGACGATACCCGGCCTTCATGCACCATGGCATTGATATGGGTGGCCGGAATGAACCAGAACCCGCCCGCGGCCACCAGCATCAGGCCGGCGATGATGCCGCCTTTGTACCCGAGTTTGCTGGCCAGCAATCCGGCCGGGACCGACATCAGGAAATAGCCCAGGTAGTGCGCGAACTGCACCCACGCGGACTGGGACTTGGTGAGGCCGAGCTCTTCCTGGAAGTGCTTGTCCATCACGTCGATCATGCCGTTGCAGAAGCCCCAGAGAAGGAACAGGGAGGTCACCAGAATGAAGGTGAACATGAGGTTCTGCCCGTCTTCCGTGATGAAGAGGCCCTGCTTCTTGGTTTCCATGGTATTCGGACCTTGATTCTAACAGGTCGGGGTAAAGAGGCGGCGAATGCAGGGGGCGCGGATGGTCATGGGCTGGAGTTCCTGCGCTGGAAGTAGGTGCTGTAGGTTTCGCGGCGCACCCGGTAGAAAGGCCGCATGCGGATGGCGCCGCCGGCGGCGGCGCAATCGAATTCGAGAGGCTGGCCGCCGGCGGGTTCCATGCGGGCCAGCGCGGAAGCGGTTGCGGCCAGGGAGGCCGGCGGGTCGATCGCGGACAGCATGACGGGGCCATGCATGACGGCGACGATATCGGGATTGCGGTCATCGACAGGCACAACGCGGAAGGAGAACGGCAGGGTAAGCTCCAGGGTGTCGTTGGCGCGCCAGCGGCGGCGAATCGCGGCGAACGTGCCGGGCGTGGCGGCCACGGCGAGCGGCTTGCCGTTCAGCGTGATGCGGGCGGGACGGTCGAGCCATCCCGGAATCCGGAGATGCACTACGAAATCCAGCGGCTTCTCCGGCGCCAGGCGGAGTTCCACCGTTTCCGACTCGGGATACCGCGTATGCTGCTCGAGCCGCACGGGCGTGCCGCCCTGCTTCCACTCGACTTCGGACCCGGCGAACAGGTTCATGTAGATGCCGCCGGCATCCTGGAAATACAGGTTCAGCGGATAGTCTGCCACGGATTGCAGCAGTGTGCCGGCGCAACACGGCCACTTGCGGTGGTAGTAGCCCTTGGTTGCCTGCGCGTGATAGTCGGAGTAGTAGAAGTAGCCTCCATCGTCATCGGGATCGAGCGCGCCGAGGATGGTGTTCAGCAGGATGCGCTCCAAGCCATCGCCGTAGCGTGCGTCCGCGGTGAAGCCCAGCAGATAGCGCGCGAGCCTGGAGTGAGCGTAGTAGCCGCACGGGGTTTCGAAGTGATCGTGGGTGGAGGTGAGGCTGGCAGCTAACGCTCCCTGGTGCGGCGGTACGAATGCCTCTTGGGGAGCCCAGGCGCCGGAGGCGTACTGCTGGGTCTCCTCCAGCATGTCCCAGGCGTTGCGGATGGCGCGGAGGTACCTGGCATCGCCCAGCACCTCGTACGCCTTGGCGCCCGAGCTGAGGGCGATCACGTGGCTGTAGCCGTGCTTGCCGGGCAGAATATTTCGTCCTTCAGCCAGGGGATTGAAATAGTCGTCATCGAGCAGGTAGCGCTTCGCCATGTCGAGGAACCGGCGGTCGCCAGTGAGTTCATGGGCCCTGAACAGGTTCTCGGGCAGAATGTACGGCTCGTCGTAGGGCGCCTGCTTAGGGCTGTTCGGACCACGATCGTAGACGTGATCGGGGATGAACGGAATGGCGGCGGCAATGATGCGGGGCAGGAGGGCTCGCGCCGATTCCACGCGCGCCAGGGTGGCGGCGTCGATGAGCCCTATCTCGTATTTGTCGAGGATGTAGCAGGGCCAGGTGGTGGAAGCTTTCGGGCTGGCGAACGGGTTGCCGTCTTTTTCGAAGGCCGCGGCGTAGCCCTGGATGAGGCGGCGGGCCTTGGCGGCAGCTTGGGGGTCGGCGGTGGCGGCGAAGATTCGGGAGAGGCCGGAGATGAACTGGCCCAGCAGGTGGCCGGGCACGAAGCCGTCGGCGTCATACCAGCCGCCCATGTCGCCACCGGGAGCGGGGAGGCCGGCGCGCTGCCGATAGACCTTGAGGAGGCGGTCTTCATCCAGACTCAGAAAATGGGCCTGGAGGCGCTGGTATTGGGCAGCGAGGGGACCGCCGGTCAGCTTCACCTGGGACCAGGCGACCTCATGGAGCTTGCGCCGGGCCGTGTCGGGAGCCGACGCGGCCAAGGAAAGAGACGTCATGCCGCCCAGGAAGGCGCGCCGGGATACGCTCATGACTGGTAGCTTCGCACACCTGCTATTCCTCGCGGAGGGCCCGCACCGGATCGACGACGGCGGCCCGCCAGGCGGGAACGAAGCTCGCCGCCAGGGCGACCAGGGTCAGCAGCAGCGCCACTGCCAGGAAGGTGACAGGATCGGTAGCCTGGACGTGAAACAGGAGGGTCGAGAGGAGGCGCGTCAGCGCCAACGATCCGGCGAGGCCGGCGAGAATGCCGGCCAGGGCCAGCCACAGGCTCTGGCCGAACACCAGCCATACGACGTCGGCGGTGCGCGCGCCGAGCGCCATCCGGATGCCGACCTCGTGAGCGCGCTGCGCGACCGAGTAGGACATGATGCCGTAGATACCCACCGCGGCGAGCAGCAGTGCCAGTCCGGCGAAGATCGCCAGCAGAGACATCGAGAGCCGCCGCCGCGCCATCGATTCCGACATCAACTCCTGCATGGTGCGGAGACGATAGACGGGCTGATCCGGGTCGAGGGCGAGTACCTCCCGCTCCACGGGCGCGGCGAGCGAGCCCGGATCAGCCGTGGTGTGAATGGCGAGGCTCATCGTGTCCAGGGCGAAGGCGGTCTGGTCATAGGGCCAGTAGAACTCGACGCGCGAGGGCGATTCGAGCGTCCGGTACCGCACGTGGCGCACGACCCCGACGATGGTGCGCCACGGCGCGGGGGACTGGCGGCCGCCCTGCTTGATGCGCTTGCCGAGCGGATTCTGACCAGGCCAATACGTTCCGGCAAGAGTTTCGTCGATGATGGCGACGGGCGCGGAAGTTTCGTTGTCGCGCGCGTCGAAGTAGCGGCCGCGGACCAGCGGGATGCCCATGGCTTCGAAGTAGCCGGGGAAAACGGGGCGCTGATCGGCCTCGGGGGTGGTGGCTTGGATGGGAACGGACTGGGTGTCGATGGTAGTGGTGCCGGACCATCCGGTTCCGGAGAGCGGCAGGCCGGTGACTCCACCGGCCGCATCGACGCCGGGGAGCTTGCGAACACGGTCGAGCAGTTCGCGGAAAAACACGCGCGCCTGCTCCGGCTTCGCGTACTTCTGCTCGGGGAGCGCGATGCGCATGGTCAGCACACCGCCCGGACGGAATCCGGCGTCGACATCCTGAAGCCGTAGAAAGCTCTTGATCAGCAGGCCGGATCCGGCCAGCAAAGTGAGAGACAGCGCCACTTCCGCGACTACCAGAGCGCTACGCAGCTTCTGGGAGCCGGCTCCCGCGGTCCCGCCGCGCCCGCCTTCCTTGAGAGGGTCGTAAGTGACGTGACGGGACGCGTGAAACACAGGTGCGAGTCCGAAGAGAATGCCCGTGGCGAGTGACACCGCGATGGTGAAGACGAGAACGCGCAGGTCCATGCGGGCTTCGGCCACCCTGGGAAAACTGGTAGCGCTGGCGACGACAATGACGCGCAGGGCCCAATGGGCGAGCGCGAGGCCCGCGATGCCGCCCAGGAGCCCGAGGATCGCGCTCTCGGTGAGCAACTGGCGCATGAGCCTGCCGCGTCCGACGCCGAGCGCCTGCCGTACGGCGATCTCGCGCTCGCGGGCGGAGGCGCGCACCAGCAGCAGGTTGGCCACGTTGGAGCAGGCGATCAGCAGCACCAGGCCCACCGCACCCATCAGCACCCAGAGGGCGGTCTTGATATCCCCGATCTCCTGCTCGAGCAGGGGAATCATCAGAATGGTGAAGTTGTACCGCTTGTAGGGGTATTCCGGATGTTGTTCGATGATGCGTTGGGAGAGAGCAGCCAGGTCGGTGCGGGCCTGCTGGAAGGTGAGGCCGTCCTTGATGCGGGCAACGACCAGGAGGCCATGACTGCCGCGATTGCGCGGGCTGAGTTCGTCGGCCGTGAAAACCAGCGGAATCCAGACGTCGGTGTCGCGGGGCATCTGGAACGAGCCTGGGAACACACCGGCGACGACATAGCTTTGCCCGTTCATGATGAGCTTGCGCCCGGGGACCGAACGATCCGCGCCGAAGCGCCGGCGCCACAGGCCGTCGCTCAACAGGACCACGTGCTCGTGGCCGGGTGTGCCCTCTTCCGGCAGGAACACGCGTCCCACCTGTGCCTCCACACCCAGCATCGGGAAAAAGCTGGGGGAAACCGCCGCCGCGTCGATCCGCTCCGGCGCGCCGCCCAAGTTGATATTGAAGCTGGCGCTGTCGATTGCCGCCAGATAGGAGAGACTCCGATTATGCTGGAGGTCCTGGAATTCGGGAGCGGAGACCCAGTTCTGATCGTTGGGAATGCCGATGCCGGTGAACCGCATCCAGAGCTGGACCAGTTGCTCCGGATTGCGGTAGGGGAGCGGTTTGAGCACGGCCCCATTGACCACGCTGAAGATGGCAGAGTTGGCGCCGATCCCCAGGGCGAGCGCGATGACCGCGATGACGGCGAATCCGGGGCTGCGGCGAACGATGCGGAACGTGTAGCGGACATCCTGCAACAAAGATTCCATGGGACACCCCTCCAGGCTTGGACGAAGCTGGTGAGAGATAGTAACATGCGCCAAGCCGATCTTACATCGCCGGGCAGCGAGCGCCGCCGGGCGACGCGTGTGACGCGTCGTGTTCCCCGCAGGCCGGGGCCGACGCGCGTATACTGATTTCCAGTATGCGGCCGACTGGGATTTTCCTCATCATGGTCTGGGCTGCCATGGCGCAGCCGCATTATGACCTGCTGCTGAAAGGCGGGCACGTGATCGATGCCAAGAACCGTGTCGATGGCATCCGGGAGGTAGCCATCGAAGGCGGCCGCGTGGCACGGGTGGCGGAGAAGATCGATCCGGCAGACGCCAAAAAGGTGGTGGATGTCGCGGGGCTCTACGTGACGCCCGGACTAGTGGATATCCACGTTCACGTGTATAAACGCACGAACCCGCCGCCCGGCGCGCGCGACGAATCCGTCAACCCGGATGCGTTTTCGTTCCGTAGCGGTGTGACAACGATGGTGGACGCCGGCTCTTCCGGCTGGAAGGATTTCGCCGATTTCCGCGATCACATCATCCGGCCGGCGCGCACCCGGGTGTTGGCGTTTCTGAATATTGTGGGCGCGGGGATGGGAACCGGCAAGGAAAACGACCCGGCGGAAATGGACGCCGAGGCGGCCGCCCGGACCGCCAGGGAGAATGCGGATCTCATCGTGGGTTTCAAGTCGGCGCATTACCAGGGTCCCGGCTGGCCTTCGATCGACAATGCGGTGAAGGCCGGAAACCTCACGGGTCTTCCGGTCATGGCAACCGGACGACATCCGCCGCTATCAGGTCCATTTGCTCGAAGATCGGAAGCTGGGTGTGCATACGGTCGTGGGCCACGTGGCGGCGCTTCGCTTTCTCTATGTGAAAACACTGAAGCGGCATGAGATGAAAGAGGATCTGCCCTATCCGAAGTATCACGACCGGCTGCCGGTCGTGCTCAGCAAAGAGGAAGTCACGCGTCTGATCGACTCAGCGCGTAACCTTTTCCATCACGCTATGCTCCTGACGATGTACTCCGCCGGGCTTCGGCGCAGCGAGCTGTGCCGGCTCAAAGTGGGCAACATCGACAGCCAGCGTATGATGCTCCGCATCGAGCGCAGCAAAGGCGACGTCGACCGCGACGTTCCGCTCAGTCCGAAGCTGCTGGAAACGCTGCGGGAATACTGGCGCTGGATGCGGCCGAAGACGTATCTGTTCCCGGGCACTGCCAACGGATGGCGGGCGGACAAGCCGATCACACCGAAAGTGATCCGGGAAGCCGTCCAGGAGGCCGCCAAGCGTGCCCGTATCGAAAAACATGTCACGCCGCACACCTTGAGGCACTGCTTCGCCACTCACCATCTGGAAGCCGGCACCGACTTGCGGACCCTTCAGGTCTTGCTGGGCCACAAGGATCTCGACACCACCGCGATTTATCGGCACGTGTCCGAAAAACACCTGCAATCCGTCAGCAGCCTCCTGGACACGATGCCCATCGCACCAACCACCCAATTGAAGCGCTCCCGGAGGTTGCAAAAACCCGCATGCGCCGGCCCACCGTCGAGGTGGCCGACATCATTCGAGCGCAAGGTGATCGTTACCTGGACAGTCAGCGAGGTCCAGTCAATTACCAGCAGTTCAAAGTGTTGAAAGCTATCGCCCGCTGCCGCACAGCCGCTCTGGGCGGGCATATCGATGATTGTCCTCGTTGCGGCCACCAGGCCATCTCTTACAACAGCTGCCGAAACCGACACTGTCCCCAGTGCCAGGCTCAAGCGCGTCAACGCTGGCTCGCCGCGCGAGAGAAGCAACTGCTTGGTGTGTCCTACTTCCACGTGGTCTTCACACTGCCGCACGGGCTGATTCCGCTCTGTCAGCACAATCCGCAGGTCCTCTACAACCTCCTGTTTCGGGCCAGCGCGGCGACCATGCTCGAAATCGCGGCCGATCCAAAACACCTCGGAGCCGAGATCGGCTTTCTGAGCATCCTGCACCCGTGGGGACAGAATCTACTGCCGCACCCTCACTCATGATGCCCGGCATTATCATCTCCTCCATTTTCAGTGAACAAGGGAGGCTGGTCTTCCACACAACCCCCTTGCAGAATCAGCTTGCCAGTGCGGAGGAGCCGACTGACAATCCTCCGGATGGGCTCGGCATCCAAATCGACGCGCCGAATTTCCCAGGGCGCACGAGGAGTTGCTTGTTCGCGCTTCAGCAGCCCGGCCCCTACCAGCCGTTCGATCGTGCGGTGACTGACGCCACAGATGCGCGCGGCTGCGTTCAAGCTGACTCTCTCAGGATCGCGTAGTGCTCGTTTTTGACCGGCAATCGAATGGTTGCGCCTGGCGGTGGCCACACGAGTCTGATTCCAGCGCTTTCCTTTGCCCGTGGAATGGCCGAGCCGGTTCAACACCGAGGCAATTTGGTCGTCGCCGTGACGAACGGCCATGCGGCGAATGATCTCCAGCGCCTCCATCGACGTCGCGGTTTCGGTTGCGGAACGCGGCCTCTCCATCGCGAGTTGGGTGTGCGCACCTCCCTTCCAGTGAATTATGAACTCAAGGGTCCTTTTATCCTGATCACTGCGCACGATGATCTCTTCGATGGCTGTGCGGTAGATCATCTTCTTGAGTGTCGGAGGACAATGATCACTCTGCCAGACTTCAGCAAAGTTATCACCCATCGAACGTATTCTGTCTTCCTCTTCAGGTGATAACGAATATCGCTTGGCATCCAGGCTGGAAAGCCGTTGTTTGACTGCCTCGATCTCCTCCAGCTTTTCGTTCCACCGCCGCTCCAACTCGCTCCCTGCCAGCCGATTCCTGGCGTCCACCGCGTCATATTGCTCAAAGGCCTTCTTCGCCTCATACTCCACTTGTTCCAGTTTGCCGGACAGGGCGGCACGTTGTGCGGCATCGCCGGCGCTCAATTCCCCAAGCGCTCGTAGGCTGGCCTCCGCCCCCAAAGGCGAGATCACCTTCAGCAGTTCTTGCCCGACCCGGCGATCTACCATGCCGCCGCCAAAGCCGATGCAATACTGCCCACCATCGTCGTAATCGCCCTTGCAGAGATAGCGCGCATTGGCGCCACGGCCACCCCAGTAGCGTACATGCAGTTTGCGTCCACAATGTCCGCATCGGAGAAGCCCTACCAGAAGCCCTTGGCCAGCGCGAATCGCAGCCATCGACTCGTCTCCCTCCCAGTTCACGGAATTCCGCCGCATCATTCGTCGGTTCTCTTCGTATGTGGCCCAGTCAATATAACCCACATGATGATCGCGGATGAAGACGCGGCACTCTTCGGCGGGACGCATCGCGCTCTGACGTTTCTCAAGCCGCCCCTCGACCAGCAGGGTCGTTACCGGGCGCCGTCCCCAAACATAGGCGCCCGCATAGAAGGGATTGCACAGAATGTCGCGCACCAAGCTCTGCGAGGGAATCTTCCAAACCAACCGAGTTCCCTGGATCGGGTTGGCAGGCAACTCTACGTCATGATCACGGAACCACTGAAATGTCTGACGCACGCTCCACCGTTCCCGAAATTTCGCGAACACGAGTTGAATCGCTTCCGAGACCCGTCGATCGGTATGCAAAACGACCTTACCCAGAGGGTCAAGGGCGTACCCGACCGGGAGTCTTTTGAATAGCTCGCCGCGGCGCGCCTTGGACTCCTGGCCCGCGAGCATTCGTTGGCGTATGACCTTCAGTTCGACTACGCTGAGCGTTCCTTTGATGCCCAGCACCAATTGGTCGTCGAGATAATTCAAATCGTAGACCTGCTGCTCGTCCACGATTAGGGTTCCAAAGATCTGGCACACCTCCAGCAACCGGCACCAGTCTTTGTCCGTGCGGGACAGCCGTGATACTTCCCTGCTACCGACTATTCCGACCTCCCCTAATGCCACCGAACTGAGGACGCGCTCGAAGCCTTCCCGCGGCGCGGAGGCGATGCCCGCGCTCGATCCCAGATCACTGTTGATGATCTCCACCTGCTTCCAACCCAGGGCACGCACCCGTTCGGCCACGGCATACTGAAGGTGCTGACTTTCCTTATTCTGCCGCACCTGTTTCTCGCTGGACTGCCGTAGGTAAACGATCGCTTTGCGAGCCAGGTGCTCCGGCTTGATCTTGGGATTGTACAAAACCTCTGTCATCGACTTTTCCTCCCTCCTCGTGAAACACCGCCACCAGAACGCGGGCCATGAGATCGATCAGATCGGCGCGTGTCGGTGCGTCCAGCGGCACGGTTCCGTTTTCTTTTCGGATCATCAGGTCCAGAAGTTGTAGTTGCACCACGACGACCTCCCTTGCATCCGTCAACAGCTGTTTGCAGAAGGTTATCTTGAACGTGGTCCTCAGAGGCGGGTGAGGAGACTAATGAAGTAAGAGAAAGAAGCGCTTCCTTGCTCAAATGCGGCCGCTTGGTGATCCTTATCTCGGCGCAATCCGGCAACAGCATCCAGACCGGAATCTTCAGCCGCTTTCCCGCAGGGTCAATGACAGAAACCACCCCATCTCCCCGCTTCGGCCTGCGGAGGATCTGCAGGGCGACACCATGGAGCGGATGAAAAGGGTAGAAGACCTTCACCTCCGTAGTTTCCGCACTCAGGGTATTGTGGGCGTGGGTGCCCTCATCCCCATGTTCATTGCGTCGTTGCGGCCGGCGGATTCTCCGCGGGCCGGGCGCGCTGGGTGCATCCGAAATACCCTTTCTTCCTGCCCGTCAAAGTGCTCAGCCCGGTTTTCCGCGGCAAGTTCGCGGACGGCCTCAAGCGAGCTTATCGTAAGAGGAAGATTCGCTTTTCCAGGGCCAACGCCGCACTGCAGGAGCCGAAACACTTTCGCAGGTTTTTACGCACCCTGTTCCGCGAAGACTGGGTCGTCTATGCCAAACCGGCCTTTGGCGGAGCCCCCCAGGTGTTGCGCTACCTCGGCCGATACACCCACCGTGTCGCCATCAGCAATCATCGCTTACTGGCTTTCGACGGCGAGCGAGTCACGTTCCGCTGGAAGGACTACGCGCACGGCAACAAACAACGGAAGATGACGCTGGCGGCTAGCGAATTCCTGCGGCGGTTCCTGCAACACGTTCTGCCGCGCGGCTTCGTTCGCATTCGTCAGTTCGGCTTCCTGGCAAATAGCTGCCGCACCGCTCGTCTGAGTCTCGCCCGCCAACTCCTCAGCGTCACACCGAAGCCACGCGAGCCCTGCGGTCCAGCCGACCCCGGCTCGGCGACGTGGCGCTGCCCCCATTGTGGCGCGGCCATGCGCATCGGCCCAAATCTTACCGCCGCGCAGTTGGCGTCTCGATGCGGCTTCTTCGACAGCTCGTAGGATTGTTTCCAACTGGCCCCGCCACGTGCCTCCGCGCGCGATCGCGGTTGTGTGTCTACCTGCCTGAGAGCACCGCACTACCAGCTGTCTTTCGCTTCTCCGCTTCTCGAACCAGCTACCATCGGCTACTTTCGGCAGTTCCTAAGGCAGGCTTCGTATCGTCCCCGTTGCCTATCCGTCAAACGCGACCGTACCAAACCCAGCTAGCGGCTCCATAGTCGTCCGCCCCGCCAGCGGCTTCCTTCAAGTCTCCCTTATCGAAAGTGCCTCGGCCCGAAGTCCACGTTTCTTCCCCGCGCTTTCTCCGCCGAGGCACTTCCGATCAAGGCTAACGACTTCTCTGGAGTGATCCTCAACGCTCCAGCGGGCCGGGAAAGGACAGGTATAATAGCGCGAGATGCGGTTCAACCGCGCAATTAAGCGGCGAGGAGGGGGAGCATGTGCGATCAGGATCATTTCGAAAAGGACCGGCAGAAGTACGAAGCTCTCGGTTTGGTGACACGGAAGCAGTTCGGCGCCATGTTGGGAGCAGGCGTCGCCATGGTATTGCCGCAGGTAGCCAATGCGGTCACAGTCAGCGACATGGACGTGACCGTGACGACGCCGGACGGCGCCGCCGACTGCTACTTCGTGCATCCGGCGAGCGGTACAGCGCCGGGAGTTCTCGTGTGGCCGGACATCTTCGGGTTGCGCCCGGCGTTCCGCAACATGGGCAAACGGCTTGCCGAATCGGGGTATACGGTGCTCGTGGTGAATCCATTCTACCGTGTCAAAAAAGCCCCGACTGCGGAAGCCGGCGGTGCCACTCCAATCCAGGAACTGATGCCGCTCGCGCGAACTCTGAACGAGACGACACAAATGACCGATGCCAGGGCATTCATCGGGTGGCTGGACGGGCAAAAATCGGTTGCGAAAAATCGGAAGATCGGCACACAGGGCTATTGCATGGGTGGCCCCTTTGCGTTTCGTACCGCGGCCGCGGTGCCCGATCGTGTCGGAGCAGTCGCCTCATTCCATGGCGGCGGACTCGTGACCGATGCACCAAACAGTCCGCACCTTCAGGCCGCGAAGTCCAAGGCGCAGTTCCTTATCGCCATCGCGGAAAATGACGACGCGCGTTCGCCAAACGACAAGACCGTCCTCAAGGAGACGTTTGCCAAGGCAAACCTGACCGCGGAAATCGAAGTGTACACTGGCGCCTCGCATGGCTGGTGCCCTCCGGATTCGCGGGTCTACAACGAGCCACAAGCCGAGAAGGCATGGAGCCGCCTGCTCGTGCTGTACGGAAAAGCTCTGGCCTGAACTTCGACGCATGGGAGCCGTTACCGGGGGTTCGAAAGTCCTCGCCGAATTCTCAAACCGGCTACCGGCGGATGTCGCGCGATTCGGACCCCCGGCGAATGCTGGCCGACTTCGCATAGCCGGCCGCGAGGCGATCGAGTCCATTCACGATTCACTGAACCCGTAACATGCGTGCGTGGCCCATGGGAAGAAAATACATAGGGCTGAACCTCGCCATCGCATATGCGATTGAATTATTGCGCGGCTTTGTGCGCCGAGCGGCTGCACGCATCAGTGGCGCCGATGGGATCGATCGCCGTGTTGCCCTCTTCGATGTAGGTGATTTTGCCGTCAGGGTCGATTACGAACGTCGCGCGGTTCGCGACTCCGGCATCCTTGTTCAGCACCCCATAAGCGGCAGCCACTTCCCGTTTGGCAAAATCACTCAAGAACGGAACGGAGAAATTGTTCTTCTGCGCGAACTCCCGCTGCGAAGGAACGTTGTCGGTGCTGATGCCGAAGACCTTGGCCCCCGCCGCTTCGAATTTAGCGATACCAGCCTGGTACGCTCGAAATTCCTTCGTTCAACCACCGGTGAACGCCGCCGGGAAGAATGCCAGCACAACCGTGCTCTTGCCCTTGAAGTCGGCGAGTTTGACGCGACCGCCCTGGGTGGACGGCAAGTTGAACTCAGGCGCGACGTCTCCTACCTTCAGGTGCGTCTTGGGCGGCGCGACGGTCTGGCCGAACAGGCAAGCCGAAGCCAGCGCGCCGAGAAGCGCGAAAGATAACGTTCTCATGGATATCCCTCCAGATGAAGGTAGGCTAACATATCTGCCGCCCGGTGAAGACGGCTTGACGAGTTGATAACACGCAACCGAAGTTGCGTGATCGCAAGACTTCCCGGTCGTAATCTCGCACCGGCGTCTCTTTCAACCGAATGTTTGGTGTTAGCACCGCACGCGAATGTGCAGGCGGTGCTTTCGGGGAACAGTTCTATGGTCTGGACGGCAGTCACATAGCTGAACATCGACACCGGGCAAATCCGGTTTGCTTGTCGGTGGCGGCCTTCGGTTCCAGTTCCAGAGGCTGTGGCTGGAATCAGACCCATTAGATCGATCGCAACTCGGGCGTACGGGACTCAGCTATTCGGGTACCCATAAACGCTTTCGACCGGCGCTCGTGGAAAACAAGAGTCGGGACAACCAGTGGACTCACCACGTTTCCCCGGCGCTAAACCGGCGCTTGACCGCGAAGCGAACAGGAAGCGAGTAGACCGGCCCTGGTCCTTCTGATCGCGTCTCCGCAGTCGCAAAACGGAGCCTCCCAGCCGCGCGGAACCGGCCCCTCGATTCCTTGCCGGCGAAGATCCCGTCGATTTTCCCCCTGGTATCGGCAAAACCGTCCATTCCGCGGAACAAAGCGGCGTCTTACATCGTCTTCTCGGTTAACATGCCGCACGGTGTTCGATTTTCCTTGCGCACCGTCGCCTCCCATAAGTGGTTCTCGGCGGCGATCGTGGTGACCATCGCCCTGGGCATCGGCGTCAACACCACCGTGTTCACGCTGGTAAACGCCGTCCTGCTCAAGCCGATGCCGTTTCCAGGCGGCGAGCGGCTGGTGACCATCCGCAATGACAAGCTCTCGGAGAGCATCCGGGAACTGGGCGTCTCCTATCCCGATTTTCGCGATTATCGTGCGCAGTCGGGCTCGTTCGAGAAACTGGAAGCGATTTCGAGGGGCGCCGCTACTCTCAGTGAACGAGGCAACCCGCCGGAACGGTACAGCACCGGGACTATTACCCCCGGGATGTTCGCCATGCTGCAAACCAATCCCGTGATTGGGCGCGGGTTTGTGGAGGCCGACGGCAAACCCGGAGCCGAAGCTGTCGTCCTGATCGGCTACGGCGTCTGGCGCGGCAGATACGGTTCCAACCCGAACATCGTCGGCCGGCAGGTACGCATCAACGAAAAGCCGGCCACGATCGTTGGCGTCATGCCGCGCGGGTTCCAGTTCCCGAACAACCAGGACCTGTGGATGCCGCTGGTTCCGGACGCCAGTTTCGAGAACCGCAGTGAACGCCCGCTGATGCTCATCGGAATGTTGAAGCCGGGAACGGGGATCGAGGACGCTCGCTCGGACCTCGGCGTGATCGCGCGGCGGCTGGCGGCGGACCATCCGGAGACAAACAAGGGCATCGGCGTCAATGTGCTGACCTTCAGCCAGCGGATGAACGGCGGTCCTATCCGGCTGGTGTTTCTGTTGATGCAGGCGGCTGTTGGATTCGTGTTGCTGATCGCCTGCGCGAACGTGGCGAACATGATGTTGAGCCGCGCGCTGGGCCGGCGCCGGGAGATCGCCATCCGAACCGCGGTGGGAGCTTCCCGGTGGCAGATCGTGCGCCAGATGCTGATCGAGAGCATGTTGCTCAGCTTCGCGGGAGGCGTGCTGGGACTGGCGCTTACGTGGTATGGCATACGCGCGTTCGGCCTTGCCGTGCAGGACGTCGGCAAGCCGTACTGGGTCGATTTTTCGATGGACTATGTCGTATTCGCCTATTTCGCGGGCGTCTGCCTGTTGAGCGGCCTGTTGTTCGGCCTGGCGCCGGCGCTCCATGCTTCGCGGGTGGATCTGGTCGGCGCCCTGAAGGATGGCAGCGTAGCGGCGGGCAGCCGCGGAAGCAAACTGTCCGCGGCGCTCGTTGTACTGCAGTTTTCTCTGGCCATGGTGCTGCTGGCCGGCGCCGGCCTGTTCGTGCGCGGTTTTCTTGCCAGCCAGTCCGTCAATCCGTGGCTGCCTCTCCGTGAGATCCTGACCGCGCGCGTGGATCTTTCCGGGGATCGCTATAACGACAAGGAAGCCCGCATCCGGTTCTTCGACCGCTTGCTGCCGCGGCTCGCGGCGCTTCCGGGCGTCCGGAACGTTGCCATCGTTTCGAGCCTGCCGGGGCTCGGCGCCTCCGGAAGGCACATCGAAATTGAGGGCAGTCCGGTCAGGAGTGCGGCGAACGCCCCACCCGCCGGAGCCTTGACGCAGTCGCCGGGCTATTTCGATGCGATCGGCCTGCCGGTACTGCTGGGCCGCGACTTCCGGGAAATGGACGGTTTGCCGGGCCGGGAGTCTGCCATCGTCACACGCGACTTCGCCGCCCGGTTCTGGCCTAAGGAACAGGCGCTCGGCAAGCGCTTCCGCTTCGTCGGCGGCGAGAAGCCTGGGGAGTGGATCTCGGTGATCGGCGTGTCGGGAGAGATCCGGCAACAGCCGGAAGAGGAAAACCCCGATCCGCTATTGTTCCTTCCCTATCGCCAGCAGGCGCCTTCCTACGTTTCGCTGGTGATTCGAACCGCCGGGGACGCGACCGCGGCGGCGTCCGGGGTACGCGCCGCTGTACAGCAACTGGACCAGGACCTGCCGCTTTTCGATGTTCGGAGCCTGGACCAGGCGCTCGAGAGAAACCGGTGGTATCTCCGCGTGTTCGGAACGGTGTTTTTTGTTTTTGCGGTGATGGCGCTGACGCTCGCCTCGGTAGGGATCTATGCCGTGGTTGCCCAATCCACCAGCAGGCGGACGCAGGAAATCGGCGTGCGCATGGCGATAGGCGCGACTTCCCTCAATATTCTCTCCCACATCGTGGGCCGGGGCCTGAGACAACTCCTCATTGGGATGGCGCTGGGGCTTGGTGCCGCGTTCGCAGCCACCCGGCTGATGAAGGGGGTGCTGTTCGGAGTCTCCCCTTCCGACCCGGTTGTATTCATCGCGATCAGCCTGCTGCTGGGGGGTGTGGGCCTGTTCGCCTGCTGGCTCCCCGCGCGCCGGGCGGCCGCCCTGGATCCGGTGAAGGCGTTGCGGTACGAGTAATCCGTGGTCCTCCGGACCGCAACTTAAGACGAAAGTCGCCCGAGCACCGCTCACGCGGAATCCACGAGTTAGGCGGCTACTTTCGTAGACGTAATTCATGGCGGCTGGCCGGCCACAACGCCCGCCACAACGAAGGATGAAAATGGCGGCGGGTTTTTCCACCGGCTTACAGCGATGGGTCCCGCTACACGCGCCTGGCTTCGCAAATACGCTTCGGCAGCCCACGCGGTCGGCTTGTCCTGCCCCGCATCAGCGTACCGTATCTACGAAACGATCCGCTATGCCACCAGCAGACTCGCCAGCGGACTCTGGAACGCCTTGCCGGCGGCCAGCATCTCGCGCGACCATCCCACCCGGGACAGTGCCACACTCAAGTGGCGGATGGGGCACAGGTCCTCGTCGGTCTCGGCCCAGAATTCGGCGGCGAACAGCGCGGCCGCCCAGACCGACTCCGAGTCCGCGGGCTGGTGGTGGAATCGCACGCCTTCCACCAGGTCATCCGGGAATTGCCACGAGTGAAGCACGGCCGATCCGATCCCCGCATGGTCCCGCCCAAACAGCAGACGTTCGATGTAGACCGCCGGACATCCCCGCTCCGCCAGCCGGCCCATGATGGTCAATCCGTCCCGGTGCTGGTTCTGGAGCGCGATGCGGCCGATGTCGTGCACCAGTCCCAGGAGCAACGCTTCCTCCGGCTCCATGAATCCCGTGGATCGCGCCAGTCCCTCGCAGAATTGCGCCATCCAGATGGAGTGCTTCCAGATTTCCAGCATTTGGGCGGACGCGAAGATCGGCCGGAGCGCGAGCGCCATCATGATCTTCCGTGCGGCGTCCGTACCTAGAAACGAGATGGCGTCCAGCACCGAGCGCGCGGGATTCTGGCGCGCGTACAGCGCCGAATTGGCGGCCTGCACCAGGTTCCCCGCCAGGACCGGGTCGCGGGCAGCCACGTCTGCCAGCAGACCGATGTCCACATCGGTTTTGCCCGACAACAGGGCCAGGACGTTCTTGGCGATCACTGCCTGGAGGGGCAGCCCCCAGCCTCGGTCTCCGTAACAGTGGAAGGGTACGATCAGTGCTTTGCGCGCGGCTTCCAGCACGGGGAACTCGAACAAGCCGCGAAGCTGCTGCAAGTCGGCCCAGATCTCCGACATGGGGCGCGACTCGATCGACAGGTACTCCATCTGCTCGTCCAGAAGGTTGCTCAGAGTGAGAATCTCGCTCAGCAACCGTACGGTGCGGTCGGGATGGGTGCTCAGTTCGCCGCGCGACAGGATGAGAATGCTGGTTAAATCGTCGGGAAGGCCAGTCTGCCGGAAAGTGCCCAGGGTGTGGTGCAGCAGGGCCGTCTGCTCCAGGACGACCCGCCAGCGGGCGGGCACCGATAGCAGCGTAGCGATCTCGGAAGCAAGCGCCGCCACCCGGCGGCAGTGACCGGCATACGGAGCGTCCGCCGGCAGGAGCAGGTTCAATTCGGTTTCAGGCAGTGCGGAGGGCATAAGAAGGTGCCGATCCTCCTTATCGGCCGGACCGGCCCCTTCTTGCGGAAAAATCTTAGCGGAACCCGACCGTTTACCAGGTCAACCGCACACAAAACTGGAGGGACCGGGCCGGAAGCTGGTTGCTGATGCCCGCCAACGGCGCGCCAAAGCCCCGCCCCGGTGCCTCGCCATTGCCGTACGTGCCGCTGTAACCCACGAAGTTCGCGTGGTTGAAAACGTTGAACGCCTCCAGGCGCGGCACCACCCGCACCCGCTCCCGCCACAGCCCGAATGCCCGCTCGATCGCCGGCGACACTTCATAAATGGGCATACCTCGCCCCACATTGCGGCCTACTACCACACCGCCAATCACCGGACGATCGGTGGTCGCGCCGGTATCCCCGCTGTTATTGGTCCCCGTCGTGTAGTTGAACGGCAGGCCGGTAGCCAGCGTGGTTACCATGCTGAAGGTGATGCCCAGCGGCGCCGCGTAGTAGCCGCTCAGCACGAAACGGTGGCGCTGGTCGAAGATGGCGTTGCCGTATTCCACGTGGCCCGTGAAGTTCGGGTCATTGGGGTTGCCCCCGGGAACGTCGGGATCCACGTTGTCCAGCGCGTGCGACCACGTGTAGCTCGCCAGCGCCGACAGCCGCCGGCTGAAGCGGTGGCTCAGGTTCACATCCTGCGCGTGGTAGTTCAGGTAGCCATCGTTGACATCCGTCTGGATCACGGCGTACGGCGGCTGCGGATTGCCGGCCGCGGCGGGGTTGCAGGCCAACCCGCGCTGGGCGTACCACCAGGTCCAGAAGGGCCGCGTGCAGTTGGCTGCCTGCGCGCTCCGGACCTGCCCGGGAGCGGTGCGGATAAACGGCGCCGGCGGATCCACGTCGCGTGCCCGGTTGATGTGCGACGTGCGGGAGCCGACGTAGTCCGCACTCAGCACCCAGCCCGAGCCGAGACTGCGCTCGATACCGATCGTCCACTGTCCGGAATACGGATTGCGCAGCTTGTCGGGATACCCGATCAGCACACTCGTGGGAAAGTGCGGCTCGAGGTTGGCGCTGTTGCCCGGCCTCACATACAGTGTCCGTAACGGAGCCTGCGCCCCCGCCGGGAAAACCGGCAGGGGTACTGCGGATACGCTCGCGGGGAAACCGACCTGCCCAGGAGCCGCGGTGTAGTTGAACACCCCGGCGGGTCCGGTCAGCGCCCAGTTCGCGGCGGCGTTGTCCACGATCTGCGAGTAGTACACGCCGAACCCGCCCCGGATCACGGTCTTGCCGTCGCCACGCCAGTTATGCGCGAAGCCCAGCCGCGGCCCGAAGTTGGAGCGCGAATCGGTGAACGTCTGCTGTTCGTAGCGCAGCCCCAGGTTGAGCGTGAGGTTGGGCCGCACGCGAAAATCGTCCTGCTCGAACAGCGACCAGAGCGTATCGGTCACCACGTAATTCGCGTTGCCGTAGCTCTGCGTGTAGGTGCGCACGTTGGCAAGGTTGTTGAGATACGCCGCGCTTTCACAAATCGCGAGCGCCTGCGTGCAGGTGTTGTACACGAACTGCCCCAGGTAGATCGGCCCCCCGAACTCCTTGCTGTTGCCTCCGCTGTGCGCCACGATCACGTCCGCGCCGAATTTCAACTGGTGCCTCCCGCGCAGCGCCGAAAGCGTGTCGGCCACCTGGTATTGCCGGTTCAGCAGCAGGGCCGATTGCGAGGTCCCGGTGGTGAACGTGCCTCCCGTCGAAATCGGCACTTGGTACTGCGTGCCGTAGACCACCGGGTCGAACTGAGTAATCGGCGAGCCCAGTTGGAACTGGAGCCGGAGGTTGTTGATCAGGCTCGAGCTCACTACCGCCGTTTCGCCCAGTTCGGTGGAGTAGGTGCGGCGCCGGAAAACGCGGTCCACGGTGGGCAGGTTATTGCCCCCCACCGCGCCGTTCGGATTGGTGTCGTGAAAGCCGTCCAGGTTGCCGCGGAAAAACAGGGTGTGCCGGCCGCCGAGCTGACGGTCGAGCCGGATCAGCCCCAGCCAGCCCCGGTAGTGGCCCACAAACGTTCCCGGAGCCACCGGGGACGTGATGGGCGACGTGCGGCTCTCCCGGCTGAACTCGCCGGAGACGTTGAAATGGGTTCGATGGCTGGACCCGACAGGCCCCGACAGCGATACCGCCGACTGCCCCAGTGTGTCGTCCAGCAGGTTGTTGCCGCTGGTGGCGGTGGCCGCCGTGAACCCGGAGAGCGCCGCTTCGGTGGCGCTCGGACGCCACACCTCGAGGAGTTCGCCGTGATATTCGTTCCCCCCGCTCCTGGTCACGATATTGACTACACTCCCCGTGCTGCCGCCGAATTCCGCCGAGAACGCATTGGTCAGCACCGTCATCTCCTGGGTCGACAGGAGCGGCGGCGTGCTGAAGATGGTCTGCCGGCCCCAGCTATCGTTGCCCGTGGCGCCGTCGATGGCGAACGTCGTCTGCCGCCGCCCGGCCCCGTTGGTGGTGAACAGGAACTGGTTCAGGAAAACATCGCCCTGGTTGATGGCTGGCCGGTTGGCGGCATTCAACAGCGGAAGCCAGGTGATCTTGCGGTTGAGCACCGGCGTCTCCTGGATGAGCGCCGCTTCCAGGTGTGTGCCCAACTGAGGTGCGTCGGCCCGCACCTCCCCCACGACCCCGGTGACGGTGATCTGGTTCTCGCCGCCCGCCACGTTCAGTTCCAGTTTGAGATCGGCCGTCGTGGCCCCCGCCAGGGTCAGGCCCGAAACGTGCCCTTCGGCGAACCCCTCGTGGGTGGCGCTGATGGCGTAGGTGCCTCCGGCGGGAAGACCGGCCACCGAGAAGGCCCCGGCGGCGTCGGTCTGCGTCCGCCGTTGCAGGCCCGTATTGCTGTTGCTGATCACCACTTCCACCCCGGCCACGGCGGCATGGCTGGAGTCCACAACCTGCCCGTGAATGGTTGCCGTATCCGGCGTCTGTGCCGGAAGCGTGCAGGCAAACCCCCACCACAGCAGGAATGCGGAGAATCGAGACATGAATGTCAAACAGGGTAACGGATTCGAGGGAGCTACTACCACGGATAGTTTGCGCCTTTCGCCTGGGCAGGCCAGCGTCATGAACGGGTTCACCCCAAAGCATGAGTCGCGGCGTTATAGTAACCCTGGGCGGGCATGGCGGATCTCGGGCAACTGGTGCACGGGTGCCGGATTTCGGGGTTCGCGTAATTGCGGTCAGGAAATTTTCGGATTCGGGGTTCTCCGCTCAGCGCGCCCGCGAGATAGCGGCGTTCGGATTCCACTTCCGCCGGATCGGCCACCGTTTGCGCGATCTCCTCGCGGAAAAGGTCGCGATACCGTTTACGCTTTCGCCGGATCGCTTTCGCTCAGCGCCAAAGGAGCCCGAAGTCCCGGAAGGTAATTGAAGCGGACCGATGTATCTTCGGGAAACCCCTTTTCCAGCTCATTCGCAATCCGCTGCGCCTCCGCGGAACTCGTCGTAGTGGCCAGCGCAAAAGCAGGGCCGAAATCAGCATCCCGGCCACGCGAAGTGGAAGCGCAGCCTGCACAGCGCGCTTCGGTTCGAGCCGATTCCCGGGAAAAACCTCGTACACTGCCGCGGCGCCTTGGAAGATAGCTGCTCTTTCGGCCAGGTTCGCTGGCCGGGCCAAGCTCAGCGCGACTCTGGATGCCCCCTTTGCCTCTTTCAGGCTTTCAGGCGTCTTCCGTATGCCAAAACCAGAGCCTCTTGATGCGAGAACCAGCCCTGAGCCGGGTCTCTCCCTTGCCGCTGGCCGCTTCGCGTTCCATTTCCGCCTTATCCCTCCTTACGAACCTTACGAACGCGATGGAATGTCGCAGGATGTAGAGTTGGCTCTGGCAGACCTATCGACTGCTGACAGGCGGGTCTTTTGTGGCGCGTGTGGTGGCTTTTCCAACAGTGAGATGTTACCCGTAGCCCGCGTTGAGAGTAAGGATCGCTCGCCGCATTTTTGTTCGAAAGTGGCCCGGTCCGGAACCAGATTGTTCGCCGGCGAAACGGGGCCCCCCTGTTCGATTAAGGTTCACTTCGGCTCCGAACACTACGTACCTACGTAGTGGCTGATTACCCCGACCTCCTTCCGGCGCTACGCCGTCTTGGCAGGAGAGACATTACAGTCGAGTTCGAGGTGGCTTGCGGCATTTGGGCCGGTGCACCGAAATGGTTCACTATACGGTCAATCGCAGGGCTTGACGTTGAGAACATCGCATCCAGCACTGGATGGACCGAGAGCATCGGCAACAATGTGGACCCCCTGACCGGTGCCTGCGACTGGTGGTGAAAGGTCATTACTGTTCCATACGCTTCAGCAAGGCCGCCGCCGCATCTGAAACACCCTTGTCACGGTCATCAGCCACCAAATTCACTAGTAGTGGTCGCAGCGCAATGGCCTCTGAAGCTATCGCGCTAATCGCACGAAGTGCATCCCTAACCACTTCCCGATCCGCTAGTGCCTCACCCAGCTTAGCTACTTTCTGGCGCAAAATTCGTTTTCTGGATGTGGACCGAGCACCGACGCACGGTGTCAAAAATGGCAAACCGCCCGACGGTCGTCCCGCCGGGCAGTCAAGTAGTTGATTTTGGTTTACTTCGGAAAATCAGTTTTTGCGTTCGGCTAACACCTTTCCGAGGTGGTGGAGATTGTCTGCAATAACGCCCAGCCCGACCCACCGCTTCATGCCGGCATCGCCTCGATAGATACACCGTCGAAGGCCGTGTCGCCGCTTCAACACGCTGATGCGGCCCTCGCAGCCGGTCCGCCATTTCTGGCCTTGCTTGAACCAGCGCTTCTTCTGCTCGCGCTTCCGCTCGGCGCTTTTAGTGGAGCGATTCGGAATGCACACCCGCTTCACACCCCTGTCGTGCGCAGCGGTTTCATTCCTGGCTGAGTAGAATGCCGCATCGCCCGCTACCAACCGGGGAGTGCAGCCCAGCCTTTTCTCATGCGCGTCAAGGCCCGGGATCACTAACTCTGAGTCACTGGGCCGCTTTTCATAGACGGCATAGTCGGTGATGATCTGATTCTCGCCTTCCTGGATTTTGACCATCTTGCCAAACTCGGTAGGTTTGCTCGCCTTGCCTTTGCGAATGATTTCGGTGGTGGGCTCGAAGATACTCACTAACTTTTCGGCAACATGGGTGTCGCCGCCGAAGATCCGCTGTTTGGCTTGCCGCATCACCTGCTGGACTCTCGGCACAAAGGTTTCCAGTTCTTTGCGCAGCCCTTCGAGGGCCGCCTGCTGCATCACGTCCGCCGATCGTTTCACCCCTTGGACAATTTCGCCGGAAAATCGTTTGGCCTGACCAACCACGCGCCCTACCGTGGACAACAGCTTCTCGTATCCCTGCTGCAAACGCTCCCGGTTCGGTCCGCCCTTGGTGCGCGCTACGCGCCCGATTTCCAGAATGCAAAACTTCACGCTCCGGCTCCGGTCACGGAGTTTGGCGCCCTGCTGCCCGGCGATTTCCGCAATCCGCTTCATCGCGCGGATCAGAACCCGCACTCCATCGCCCAGCAGATTGCTGTCCGTCGGGTAGTGGATATTAGTCTCTACCACCGTGGTATCCAGGCGCATCTTGCGTCCTTTCACCACCTGGTTTTCTTGGGCGATCTCCACCACTCGTTCATGGATCTTCTCCACTGCTTCCGGCCCCAGCGCCAATCCCCAGCGGCCCATGGTTTTGGAATCCGGTGCTTTGGATGCTCCCACGCGGGTGAAGTCGCGATACACGAGATTCGCCCGAACTTCACGTTCCAACACGTCGTAGCTCCAGTTGCGAATGTGCTTCAGGAGCAGTAGCCTCATCACCACTTCCGCCGGGGTGCCTCGTCGCCCGCGGGTGCGGCTTTTGGGACTGCGCTTTGCCAGAGCCTCATACACAGTCGAGACCAGTTGCTCGTCCTCCAGCACCCGGTCGGCATGCGTCATCCAGTCCTCTCGCAAGTCCGTCACTTCCTCCGCGATGAGACCTTCGCCGAAGTGAAGTTGCTGCCGGCGCGCCTCAATCATGAGAGTTGCTCCGCCCCGCGGCCGGGGTGCGTGACTTCTTCTCCTGCTGCCATTGCTTTCGCAGTTGGTCGCGGTTTAATTCGGCCAGCGAGCAGCCGATTTCCCAAAAGGCTGCCCACGCCTGTTGCGCCTGGCGTGCGGTTTCGGCGTGCTCCGGGGGAACATACAAAGAGCGGCTCTTTCCATCCTCTCGATAGGTGATGTACAGATGAGGCCCATGAAGGCGTTTGGGATCACGATTGCAGATGCAATTGGGATTGCCGCAGCGGCGGGAGGTCTCGGAAAGGCCTCCCTGGACCATGATTTCAGTGGCGCGAAGGAGTCGTTTGATGAGTCCCTGCTTCTTAAGCATAGCTTAATATTAAGATACGCTTGTCTCATATGGCCGTCAAGAGAAAAATGACATGAACGGTCAAAAATGTTTCGGCGGGCCGATTTGTGCGTTCTTGCAGCGCCCAGTCGCGGCAGCCGTTGGATCGAAACGCTTTAACCGCTCATTTTTGCGCCGGAAAGTAGCTACGAGCGCGGGATCAGATGCTCCGGCGAAGCCAATCGCTTGGATGACAGACCGCCTCGTCTCAATCGCCCTCTCCCGAGACATCATTCCACTTAACTCCCGTACTGCATCCGCCGAAGATCGGGAAGAGCGGGCAAGAGCGAGTGCAGCAATTCCCTGTGAACCGTCTCACCCTGCCCCTTTTCTCCCAATAATGCTGGCACCGCCTCAGGGGGGACGTGCGGCTGCAAATTTGCTATGGCAGTAATAGCATTGACGCGTATACGCGCGGGCGCGGAACCTCTATCTGGTTGTAAACTTCGATCTGGCGACCAGCACCCTGCCATTCGCCATTGCCGGTCTCCCGCGAAAGTTTGATGACAACGAGTAGCGCGCGACGCATCATCGGCACGAGACGCGCCGCCCCAACATAAGGGTTCACATTTGAACGGCCTGACACGTTTTTCCATGCGTGACGCGGGTGAGACTTGGGCGGGATCGCCGACGCGAGGCACCCTGTCCACTCGCTCGGTTCAGAAGCACAAATCGTGGGCGGAGATCTCCGAGTCGCACGGCTCGAGACGGCGGATTTTCAAGGCACGAGGCCTACCCTACATCGACCCTAGCGGATGAGGTGCTCCAGCAGACGGTGCACGGTCACCAGCGTCCCCGGATCGGGCAGTACCGCCGCGGCAACCGCCGCAACCGCGCCCGCCGCCAGCACCACCAGGTAGGGAGGCCGGGAACGCGCCGGCGGCTCGACCCGCAACAGCCGCTCCACGCGCTCCGCCAGGTCCGCGCCGCCATCGAACAGCGAAATCACGGGAGACGCTACGGGCATGCGCGCCACCCGCACCAACGCCGTAGCCAGCGCCAGGGATCGTCGCGAGTCGCCCGCGGCCGCCATATCGTCCGCCGCCCACTCGGCATAGCGGACCCACGCGCGCTCGATCCCTCCGAACCCGCGACGAAATGGCACCAGTCCGGGCGCCAGCATCAGGAACAGGCGTTTCAGATTGTCGCGTGAGATCCGGTGTGCGGTTTCATGCCGCAGAGCCGCCGCTATCTCTTCCGCCGTCAGGAGGTCGAATACCTGCCGCGAAACGAAGATGCGCGATCGGAAAATGCCGGTCAGCGCCAGGACCCCGTAACCGGCATCCACCAGCCGCACCCCCATCGTGCCCGGCCGCGACGCGCGGGCCCAGGCTCGGGCGTGACGCACCGAGCGCACATAGGCGCGTGCGCCCCGGGTCAATGAGATCGCCCATGTCGCCGCCGCCAGGGACGCCGCCATCAGGCAGCCGAAGCCAACCCGTTCCATACCCGTTTCCGTCTCCAGCCGCAGATAACTGGGGACGCACAGGCCCAGGACCACGAACAGCGTGCCCGCCAACGGCGCGAGGCGCAATGCCAGCAGCCGGCGCGCGGCTCTCTGCGCATCGATCTGGCGCGCGCGGCGCAGCACGGCCGGAGTCAACAGCGAAACCAGCAGGCCCAGCGCCACGTGCACCAGGAAGAACGCGGCCAGGCAGGCGCACAGAAGCCGCGCGGGGTAGGCCAAAATCATGATGGATCGCCCTCCGCTAATTCACGGCGCTTCATCCGAATCTCTCGCTCCAGCGCGTCGAGCAGCGTTTCGTCGTGGCGCCCGACAGCTTCCACCAGGCAGGAAATCAGCAGCTCGCTCGCGGGCCTCGGACCCGCCAGGAACCCGGCCACCCATTCCCCCGCGCGCTTCTGCTCCCACTCGCTGCGGGAAAAGCGCGGCGAATAGTAGAACGCCCGCTCCGCCTTGCGCCGCGCCAGGAGCCCCTTCTTGAACAGCCGGTCCAGGGTGGTCATCACCGTGGTGTACGCCAGCGGGCGTTTGAGACGATGCACCACGTCGTGGACGCTGCTCTCCCCGTGCGCCCAAAGCAGCTCCATCACCGTGACTTCGAGGGGACCCAGGGAGCGCATCGTCACTTCTTTCGGGCCCCGCCGGCAGCCAGAAGACGGTCGATCTCGCCGACCAGGCCGTTGCCCTGGAACACGTCGCGATTCATCGGCCCCCATTCGAAGTGGCGCTGGATCATGCCGCCGGCATCAATCAAAAACACCTCCGGAAGATCGAACCGCTGCTTCAGGATGTACGAGTACGCCACCTGCCCGCAATCGAACAGAACCGGGTATGTGATTTTGTGCCCCGCAATGAACTGGCCCACCTTGGTCTGATCGTCGGGCGGGTTAGCGATGGCCAGGATCGCCACTCGTTCGCCATATTTCTGCTGGACCCGGGCCAGCGCCGCGGTAAACTCGGCGCAGTGCGGGCAGGTCGTCTGCATGAACTCGATCACCACGGGCTTGCCGCGATAGTCGGCCAGATCGTGCAGGCGGAATTTTCCGTCGACCAGCGCGAACCCGGGAGCGCGGCGCGGCAGGTCGGCAGCACTCAGACTCGCGGCACAAAGCAGGACGGCGATTAGAGAGCGCATGGGGTTTCCCTCCATGTTGGCACAACGCCGCCGTCCTCGGGGCCCGCTGCCCGGGCGTGTGCCCCAAAAAAAGCCGGGCGGATCATGGCGAATCGTGGTTCCCGTGGGGCCGGTCCGGCCTTCCGGTGGTACAATCCGTGCGAGAGAGTCGCGCCGCGTTTGTGGCGGAGCCGCTCCAGCGGCGGGGACCGGGGCTCCCACGTTCCGCCGCCGGCCAACCCATGAAACACACGTTCTGGCGGTCGTTGATCGCGATCGTCGTGGGCAACGTCATCTACTTCGGCATCGAACGCTTCCTTCCACCGAAGGCCCAGCACCAGCCGTTTCAGATCGATTGGGGTCTGGCGGTCGATTTCTGGATTTGTGTGGCGTGCTACGGGATTGTGCGCCTGATCCGCTGAAACCGCGGCCTCGGGCGGGCTACTTCAGCTTCTCGAGCTTCTTCCGGACATCGTCGGCGTTCCGCGAATCGCCCGCGATCTCCAGGTACTTGGAGTAGGCTGAGCGGGCGGCTTTGTCGTCCTTCAGTTTCTCTTCCGCCTCCCCCAGGCGAAGCCAGGCTTCGGCATACCCGTCGTTCCACTTCGTGGCTTCGCGGAAGCGGCCCGCGGCGGCGCGGTAGCTGCCTTTCTTGAAATAGTAGTTCCCGGTTTGCAGTTCCTTTCGCGCCTGCAGCGGGTTGAAACCGTACTCCTCCGTCGCCAGGGACTTGTCTTCTTCGGGAGGGACGGCTTCCTTTGCTTCGGATTGTCCGGACTGCTTGGGACGCTCCTTCTGCAGTTCCTTCTCCGGCGCCTGCCGGTGTTTATCGGACGACTGCGCATTGCTCTGGAGCGTCGCCACACCGGCCAGCAGGAGCGCCACGAACCACCGGGACATATCTCGATTTTAGCGCGGCGAGGGCGCTGCGGCCCGCCGCAGCCCGGGGAATGGAGAGCCGGAAGGCTATAATAAATACAGCTTCCCCTCCATGGACCTCCGCGAAAAGGTAGGCCACCTTCCCCTCGCGCCTGGCGTGTACCTCTACAAGGACGAGGGCGGCCGCGTGATCTATGTCGGGAAGGCCAAAATCCTGCGGCACCGGGTGCGGAGCTACTTCTCCGACGACAAACTCGCGGACGTGAAAACCGGTACCCTGATTTCCGAAGCGGCCGATGTCGACTACATTCTGGTCGATAACGAAAAAGAAGCGCTGGCGCTCGAAAACAACCTGATCAAGCAGTACAAGCCGCGCTTCAACATCCTGCTGCGGGATGACAAGACCTACCCCTATATCAAGCTCACCCACGAGAAATATCCGCGCGTGTATGTAACGCGCCGGCTGCGCAAGGACGGCTCCACCTACTTCGGGCCCTATTTTCCGGCCAACCTGGCGCACCGCCTGGTGCATTTCATCCATCGCCACTTCATGGTTCCTTCGTGCAAGGTAGACCTGACGCGATTCCACCCCAAGCCGTGTCTCCAGTACCACATTCACCGGTGTCTCGGTCCCTGCGTCCAGGGGCTCACCACCGAAGGGATCTACGCCACGGCGGTGCGCGACGTCAAACTATTCCTGGAAGGCCGGCATTCCGATCTGGCGCGCGGGTTGCGGGCCCGCATGACGGAAGCTTCCGAGGCCATGCGATTCGAAGAGGCGGCATCCCTGCGGGACTTGCTGGCGACCGTGGAAGAGATGGAAGAACGCCAGAAGATGGCGGCCGCCAAGGGCGACGATGTCGATATCTTCGCCTCCTACGCCGAGCCGCCGCTGGCCGCGCTCAATCTCTTCCACCTGCGCAACGGCCAGATCGTGGACCGGCGCGAGTTCTTCTGGGAGGATCAGGAGGAGTTCGATGAGGCGCAGTTCTTCTCCGCGCTGCTGAAGCAGCTTTATCTCGATCAGCAATACATTCCCTCGGAGATCCACGTGCCGGTGGATTTCGAAGACCGCGAAGCGCTGGAGGAACTGCTGTCCGAGAAGCGCAACCGGCGCGTCGAAATCCGCACCCCGCAACGCGGGCAGAAAAAGGCCTTGCTGGGGCTGGTGCGGACCAACGCGAAGCACAGTTTCGATGCGCGCTTCCGCGTGCTGAAGCCCTCCTCGCGCGCCATCCAGGAGGCCTTGCAGGACGCGCTGAACCTCGCGGCTCCGCCCGCCCGCATCGAGTGCTTCGACATCTCGCATATTCAGGGCACCGACAAGGTGGCCAGCATGGTGGTGTGGGAAGAGGGGCGCATGAAGAAAGCGGACTACCGCAAGTTCATCATCCGCACCGTGGTGGGCAACGACGATTTCGCCAGCGTGCGCGAGGTGGTGACGAGGCGATACACGCGGCTCCAGGAAGAGAAGATCCCGATGCCCGGCCTGGTGCTGATCGATGGGGGCCTCGGGCAGTTGCACGCCGCCGCGCAGGCCTTGGAGGGGCTGGGCATCAGCGACCAGCCGCTGGCTTCGATCGCCAAGCGGGAGGAGATCATCTACGTGTACGGGCAGGAAGACGAACCGGTGGTGCTCGACCGCTTCTCGCCGATCCTTCACCTGGTGCAATCGATTCGCGATGAGGCGCACCGTTTCGCGATCACCTTTCACCGGTCCCGGCGAAATACCCTGCAGCTTACATCCGAGCTGGATGCGATCAAGGGTGTGGGCGCAAAAACGGTGCAGAAACTGCTCCGGCAATTCGGCAGCTCGGAGCTGGTGCGGGCGGCCTCGGAAGACGCTCTCGCGGCCGTAGTAGGGCGGGCCGCGGCCCGGCGGGTGAAGGAGCACTATGCCGGCCGGGCCGTGGAATTGCCGCAATAGCCTCGGCGTTGGCGTAGCGGGCCTGCCGCACCCTGACCCGTCCCCGCCGGCGGTTCCATGCCCCGGCCGCGAAAAAACCTAACGATTGGTCCTGCCGGTCCGTCTATGCAATGAAAAGGACAGCGAGATGCGCAATAGCAGATATTTCATCCTTGCAGCCGTACTCTGTTCACTCTGGTTCTCGATCGCTCAGGCCCAAACCACCCGATCCCGCAACCGGAACCTGAGCGTGAATTTCGAAGGCAACGCCGACCGTTGCGCCGACCTGAAGGTCACCTCCCGGGGCGGCGAAGTGGCCCAGGCCAACGAGGCCTTCACCCTCACCAAAAGCGAGGCGCCCATCCTGGAGTTGGCCTCCATCGATCGGGGTATCTACAAGGTTCGCGGCTGGGATCGCCCGGACTACTCGGTCGAGACCTGCAAGATCGCCGTGGCGGAAGACCGCGCGGCCGCCGAACAGACGCTGCGCGCCATTTCCGTCACCCGTAGCGCGGGGCGCTTCTCCGCCACCGGTCCCTCCAACAACGACGCCCAGTGGCAGGTTTACGTCATCGTCCATGCGCCGAAAGACGCCAATATCGATCTGGAAGCGAAGAACGGCCCCATCGACATTACAGGGGTGAGCGGCACCCTGAAGGTGCGTTCCACCAACGGTCCGGTTTCTCTCAAGGACTCCTCGGGAACCGTGGACGTCAATACCCAGAACGGCCCCATCTCCTTTGGCGGCGGCGCCGGCGAAGTGCATCTCGCCGCGCAGAACGGCCCCATCTCGCTCGATCTCGCCGGCGATATGTGGAATGGTTCGAAACTGGATGCACGCACCGTGAACGGTCCCGTCAGCGTATCGATGTCCGACACGTTCCATTCCGGCGTTCGCCTGGAAACGTCCGGTCACGCTCCCCTGCTCTGCGCCATCGACGCCTGCCGCGCCGCCTTTACCGACGCCACATCCAGCCAGCGCGTGCTCCAGTTGAATGGCTCGCAGGACACCGTCCGGATTTCCACCACCAACGGCCCCGTTTCGGTACATGGCCCGCGCCGGAACGGACGGATTATCTGAGGTCTGTCTCCAGTTCCAGCCGCGACTGCGGCCGGCCGAGGCGCGCTTTCAATCGCGCCTCCCGCCGCCGGAACTCCGCGCTGTCCTCAATCGCCAGTGCCGTGCGCGTCATCTCCAGCGCCATGGCGTAGTTTCGCTCGCGGTGCTCGTAGTGCTTGGCCAGCGCCTCCAGCGCCCGCACCCGATAGGGGTTGCGCGACTCCGCCAGCTCCGCGAACGTAGCCAGCGCGGCGTCTTTCCGCCCCAGGCGCTTCTCGGTTGCCGCGATCTCCCACAGGGTCTGGAACAGCAGGTGATCCGGCAACCCCATCCGCACCGCCCGCCGGAACAGCACCAACGCCTCGTCCGCGCGATCCTTGGCCGCGAGCCATCGCGCCAGCCCGACCAGGTCCGCCCCGTGCCGCAGTGTCGCGCCTGCCTCGCAGCCGTCGCCGCACCGGAATGCCGAGGGAACGATCGCCGTCAGACACGCCAGAGAAAGGATGTCGATGGCATTGTGATGGAAGATCGGCACCAGCCGGAAGGCCTGCTTGGTCCGCAGAAATTCGAAATAGATGTAAGGGATCATCTCCCCCGGCAGATCCCCGCTTCGTTCCACGCCCAGAATGCGGTTTTCCAGTTCGACCAGCCGGCAGCTCTCGAGCCGCAGCTTCCACAACCGCCGCGCGCCGAAAAGCAGGTCCAGGTGCTCCATGCGGTCGAACGGATGCCGCGCCCGCGCCAGGCGAAAACGCGTCTCGAGCAGCGGCTGGTCGTAGGCCTTCCCGTTGTAGGTGATCAGCACCTCGAACTGCGCCAGGTGTTCGGCCAGCCGCCACAGCAGCGAGGCCTCTTCGCCGTAATCGCGCATGAAGAACTGCCGCAGGCGGAAGCCGGCGGGCTCGATGGATCCCACGCCGATCAGAAACGCGCAGGTCCCGGTGCCGCCCGCCAGGCCCGTCGTCTCCGTATCCAGGAATGCCCATCGCGTGGGATGCGACGGCGCGATCGAGCCCGCCGACAGCGGGCCCAGCAGATCCTCCGGAAGCTCCGCCAGGTCCGAGATATCCATGCTGCCGTGGCGCCGGTGCCGTTCCCAAAGCCGCTCCGTCTCGAAGTGTTCGCCGTGCGGCGTCTCGACCACCTCGCCGCTCAGCATCTCTTCCACGAAGTAGCGCGACGGCCGGTCTTCCCGCCAATCCGCGTGGCCGCTCGCCAGGGGCCCCGCGCCGTCTCCGGACTCCGCCGCCTCCGCGGTGCCGGACCGCGCTCCGGCCGCCGCGTACTTGCGGTCGATCCGCGCCATCCGCCTCCGGAGCTCCGCGAGCTGTTGCTGGATATCCTCCATGGCTTCGCTTTTTCTTTGCTCAATATACCGCACTGCCGGCGGTTGTTATAGTCATAAGGTGATCAAAAGCGCCCTCGTGCCGGTTGCCGGCCACGGCACACGGCTTCTGCCTGCTACCAAGTCCCAGCCCAAGGAGATGCTGCCCGTCGCGCGCAAGCCCATCGTGCAATATGTGGTCGAGGAACTGGTCTCCAACGGCATCCAGCAGATCCTCTTCGTCACCGGCCGCAACAAAGCCTCCATCGAGAACCATTTCGACCATGATCCGGAACTTTTCCGCGTGCTCCGCAGCGCCGAGCGCCACGACCTCCTGAGCGAAGTCGATTTCGAACCGCTCAAGGCTAACTTCTTCTACACCCGCCAGCGCCTCCAGCAGGGGCTGGGCGATGCCGTGCTGTGCGGCGAGAACTTCGCCGGCGAGGAGCCCTTCCTGGTCGCCCTGGGCGATTCGATTCTCGGCCTGCACGCCGTCTCCCGCGCCGTCAGCCGCATGGCCGACGTGTTCGACTCCAAGCGCGCCAGTTGCGTGATCGCCGTGGAGGAAGTTCCCGCCGCCGAGACCCGGCACTACGGCATCGTGCAGCCGGAAAGCGGCAGTCCGGCCGACGTCTTCCGCATCGTCAACCTGGTGGAGAAGCCCGCTCCCGAGGATGCGCCCAGCCACATGGCGATCGCCGGCCGCTACATCTTCTCCCCCGTCATCTTCGATATGATTCGCCGCGTGGAGCCCGACCAGCGCCGCGAGATCCAGCTCACCAACGCCATCCAGTATTTGTGCGACGAGGGCCGGCGGGTAATGGCCGTCAAGCTGATGCCCGAAGAGAAGCGCTACGATATCGGAAATTTTCCGAGCTACTTCGAGACCTTCGTGGAATTCGCGCTCGCCGATCCGCAGTTCGGATCCGAGTTCCGCGCGGTGCTGGAACGCCTGTTGGCGAAATCGGCCACAACCGCTTGAGCAAGACCACCCTCCTTTTCCTCCTCCTCGCCGCCGTGCTGGTGGTGTCGCGTCTGTGCCATACCGCCATCCTCTGGGAAGGCGACACGCTGCCGCTCGCCACGGCCCAGCAGATGCTCGACGGCAAGGTGATCTACCGCGATGCCTGGTACGACAAGCCTCCGCTGGTCCCGGCGTTCTTCCTGCTCTGGGGCGGCCGTCCCGGCTGGCCTCTGCGCCTGGGCGACGCCCTCTATTGCCTGCTGGCCTGCTGGATCGCGTGGCGCTTCGCGGGCGAACTGTGGTCACCGCGCGAAGGCGCCTGGGCCGCCGCCCTGTTGGGTTTTTTCCAGGTGTTCGATGTCCCTTCCGCGGTGATCCCGGTGGCCTCGGATCTGCTGATGCTTGCCCCCCATCTGGCCGCCGTCTGGATGGCGTGGAAGCGCCGTCCGTTCTGGAGCGGCGTGCTGGCCGGCGTGTCATTCTGGATCAGCCCCAAGGGGCTGCTGGTAGCCGCCGTCTGCGTGCTCTGGAATCCCCCCGGCGCCGCCTGGATCGCCGCCGGCTTCGCTGCGGTGAGTGGTGCGGCGGTAGCGGCGCTGTGGAGCGTGGGCGCGCTCGCGCCGTACTGGGAGGAGGTCTGGGTATGGGGACGCCTCTACGCCGGCAGCACGTTTTTCGCCGCTCCGATACGCAACGGGGTGCTGCGAACCTTCAATTGGATGGGCTTCCACGCCGCGGCGGTCGTAGCCGCGGGCTGGTTCCTCTGGTCCCGCCCCCGCCAGCCGCGCCTTCTCCTGTGGGCCGGATGGCTGTTGGCGGCGTTTGCCGGCGTTGCCGCCGGAATGCGTTTCTTCCCCCGCTATTTCTTCATCTTGCTTCCCGTGATCATCCTGATGGCTGCCCGCGGCTTCACCCTGCTCGGCCGCAAACGAGAGCTGGTGGCGCTGCTCCTGCTGATCCCCGCCACGCGCTTCGGCCCTTCCTACGTCGCCGCGCTGGCCGAACCGCGCTGGCGCGATACCGGCATGGATCGCGGCAGCCGCGAGGCGGCCGCCCTGGTGCGCAAGATGGCCGGCCCGCGCGACACGCTGCTGGTATGGGGCTACCGCCCCGAAATTTTCGTCTATAGCGGGCTCCGCGCCGGAACCGTCTTCCTCGATTCACAGCCCCTCACCGGCGTTCCCGCCGACCGCCACCTCACACAATCGCAGCCCGTCGAAACCGGAGCCCCCGCCCGCCGCCGCGAGCAACTGACGCGCTCCAGTCCCACCTTCGTTCTGGACGCCTTGGCTCTGTTCAATCCGAGCCTCGCCATCACCCGCTATCCCGACCTGCGCGCCTGGTTCTCCCAGTACCACGAGGTCGGCGAGGCTGGAGGAGTCATCATTTACCGGCACGCGACGCGCACCGATGCCCAGTGACTGAGCGAGACATTACAGGTCCAGCACCAGGATCCCCTGTTCGGGATCGGCGGTGAAATCCCGAATCCGGATCGCGTCGCGCCGCAGCTCATGTTCGGCATCTCTCGTGGGGTGCGTCCAACGCCGCAGCCATACCACTTTGGGAGGCGGCCCGATCGTGATCGCGAGTTCGTGGAAATCGGAATCGGCAGTGACAATGGTAAGGTGGTTGGCCTTGGCATGTTCCCAGATTTCACGATCCGACGCCATCTGCAGGCCGACGTCGGTCACGTGGGCCGAATCCGGATACAAATCCGCAAGTCGCGCCACGAGCCGGCGCGAGAGATTCTCGTCCAGCAGCAGCTTCACAGAGCGACGCGCCGGCCCACGCGCGCGGCAAAGTCATACACCGCTCGGAAGTCATCAGGCTCGAGTTCCGGGTACTCGTCGAGGATTTGCTTCTCGGACATGCCGGCCGCGAGCCAGCTCAGCACGTCCCAGACGGTAATGCGCAGTCCTCGAACACATGGCTGCCCGGAGCGCTTGCCTGGTTCGATTGTGATGCGCGCCTTCACTCCCCGAGCATACCACCGGCTTCGCGCCGTGCCGCACGCCCTGGCTCTCTCCAACCCGAGCCTCGCTATCACCCGCTACCCCAACCCTGCGCGCCTGATTCTCTCAGTACCGCGAAGTCGGCGAGGCCGGAGGAGTCGTCATTTACCGGCGCGCGACGTGTCCCCATGCCGAGTGACTCCCATGCCAGAATGGGGTTCGGTCTTCGGCGTTGGCCCTATCGAGCTGTTGAAATAGGTAATCTATGCAGCACGCAATTCATTCTGTCCGGTCGTACGACATCGTGGTTCGCTATACGTTGTGCGTTGGTTTTGAAGACGGCACGGAACAGGTCATCGATTTCGAACCGATTCTGGCGGGCGAATTGGACGGCCCACTCCGCGATCCGGCTCTGTTCGCGCAAGTCCGTCTCGATACCGATGCCCGTACGTTAGTGTGGCCGAACGGAGCAGACTTCGATCCAGCGACCTTGCACGATTGGCCGCGGTATGAGCGCCAGTTTCGCGAAATGGCGAGCCGCTGGGCAGCGGCGGAATCCTGATCCGCTCGATCTACTTCCCCGCCCAGCACGGCGCCCGCTTCTCCAGAAACGCGCCCATTCCCTCCTGCGCATCCGCGGCCAGCGCGTTCATCGACATCACTTCTTTGGCATACGCATAGGCCTTCGGCTGGTCCAGATCGATCTGCGTATAGAACGCCTGCTTGCCGATCCCCACCACCAGCGCGCTGGCCTCCACCACTTTCGCCGCCAGTTTCCGCGTCGTCTCGCGCAGTTGCACGGAGGGCGCCACCTGGTTCACCAGCCCCCATTCAGCCGCCCGCCGCGCGTCCACCAGATCGCCCGTCAGCAGCATCTCGAGCGCCCGCTTGCGGCCGATGGCGCGCGTCAGCGCCACCATCGGCGTCGTGCAGAACAGCCCGATCTTCACTCCCGGCGTGGCAAACGCCGCCTCTTCGGACGCCACCACCAGGTCGCACGTCACCGCCAACTGGCAGCCCGCCGCCGTGGCGAGCCCCTGTACCTCCGCGATCACCGGCTGCGGGATAGCCTGGATCTTCGTCATCAGCTCCGTGCACACGTCGAAAATCCGCCGGTACTCGTTGATGTCCCGCCCGGTCATCTCCGAGAGATCGTGACCCGAGCAGAACACCTTTCCTGCTGCCGCCAGAATCACCGCCTGAATCCCGCGGTCACGCCCGATTTCGTCCAGGCACGCGGTCAACTCCAGCATCAACCCCAGCGACAGCGCATTGCGCCGCTGAGGCCGGTTCAGGGTCGCCACGCCGATGGCGCCCTCCCTCGTAAACGTGAGGCTGTCGAAGTTCATCCCGGCCACTATTGTCTCTCCGTTCGCCCGCCGCGCCCCGTGTCTCTACATCCCCTTACTGCCGGTACTGTTCCTTGCGACTCAACTGCGATCCGCGATTGCATTCCTCGCGACCACTTTGGTACTATCTAGTTGGCGATCGGAATCCTCTCCTTGAAGTGCCACAAATCCAACCGACGGAGCAAAAAATCAACTGAATGAGTTTTACCGTTTTTCTTGGCAACCTCCCAACCTGGGTCACTGCCGACGATATCAAGCAATGGCTGGCCGCTGAAGATCTGGTGGCCGATTCGGTGAAAGTGATCCGCAACCACGAGACTCAGGAATCGAAGGGCTTCGCTTTTGTCGAAGCGCCTACGGCCGACGAAATGCAAGCGATCATCCGCCGTTTCGATCGAGCCCCACTGGAAGACCGGCTGTTGCGTGCCAACCCCGCTCAACCTCCGAAGGGCAAGGATGGCCGCAATGCACAACAGCCTGCCGCAGCCGGCAGCGCGGGCCGCCCCCAACAGCAGCGTCCCGACCGTAAGAGGCGCGGCGGTAGAGAACGGGATCAGGCGCCCCGGAGCGCTTTTGCCACGGAACTGGCCAAGGTTCTGTAGTTCACGCCCGCCGACCAGCCGGGTTTTGCGGCGGCGTTCTTTTCCTACCTCCACACCTGTGAACGCAAGTCACAGCGTCTTTGGGTGTATTCCTTTATCTATCAATTATATACGGTTGGCAGAAAGCGTGCCCTGCGGTGTGTCATGAAATACGCCTGGCTCGGGTGTCTGCTTTCGGGGGCGTTGGCTCTCGCCGGATCGCAGGATTCCGAGTTTAACGTCAACACGCGCTATACCGTGGAAACGGTCGTGGTTGCCGGTGAGGGATGGACCGCCAGTTTTTCCTCGGCGCAGGACCGTAACGGTAAGATCAGCGGCTCGCTGGGTAAAGAAATCACCGCCCTCATCGGAGAAAAGCTCAACCCCGCCGCTCTCGAAGACGTCGCCAAACGCCTGCGCCACGAATTCCACGCCCGCACCGTCGAGCGCCACGTCCTGCGCGGCACCACCCCCGATTATGTCCAGGTAGTATTCGAGATCAAGCTTCGTCCTTCCCGCTTCGATATCACCGCTCCGAAATTCGTCTATAATTCCGAGCAGGGTTGGACCGGCGCCGTGGAGGGCACTGCCACCATCCGGCAGAACGGCTTCACCTTCGGCCTGGTCAGCGATGGCGACGAGTTGGCTGAGCGCTATGCCGGCCTGGTGGCGCGTTACGAAAACGGCCGCGTGGGCAGCGACAACGTACACCTTCGCTTCGCCTTCGAAAGTTACCACGAACAATGGAACCGCAATACGCTGGATGAATTGCCGGCCTCGCCGGCCGCCGAACCAACTCCGGCGCTCGAGACTACCTCCGGCATCTACCGAACCCGCCAGAACTTCCAGCCCGAGATCAGTTTCGTGCTGGTCAAACCGCTCACCCTCAGCGTCGGTACCAGCTTTGAGCGTCTCCAGGAACAGTACCCCACGGCCCGGACCGAAGCCGCCAATGCCGTGGTCGCCACCCTCCGCTACCGGCGCCAGATCGAAGACCGCGACAATGAGCACAACGTGGATGCCGCCTACAGTCTTCGCGCCGCTACCCGGCTGCTCGAAAGCGATTACGCCTACTCCCGCCACCGCTGGGAGATCCGTTACATGTTGACGCGCGGCAAAAACGTGCTCATCGACGACCTGCGCACCGGCATGGTCGTTGGCCGGGCGCCTTTGTTCGAACGTTTTTACCTTGGTAACAGCAGTACTCTGCGAGGCTGGAATAAGTACGATCTGGATCCGCTCGGCGGAAACCGGATGGTGCACAATACTGTCGAGTATAGATACGGAGTTTTTGAGATTTTCTACGATTCGGGAGCGGTCTGGGACCGCGGCGAGCCCGCGATCTTGAGGCACGCGGTCGGAGTCGGGCTTCGCCAGGGTGTGTTTTCGCTGGCCCTGGCGTTTCCCGTCCGCGACGGGCGGGCCGACCCCGTCTTTATGGTGGGCATGAATTATTGATGGCGCATGACGCGCGCGACAATCGGATCAGCCGACGCAGCTGGCTCCTGGCCGGCCTCGCTGTTCCTGTCTTCCGCGCCCCCGCCGCCCAGCCCCTCAACGTCACGTTCGATGGCGATAACCTGCATGTTGCCACTCCAGGCCTGCATTTTCTCACCGGCAAGCCGCTCGAGCGCCTCAAGAATGCCGATACGGTGGCCTTCGTGTCTCAACTCACGCTCTACAGCGACCCGCGCGGTACCATCTTCCGTTCGTTCCGAGATCGCTTCATTGTGAGCTACGCGCTATGGGAGGAGAGGTTCGCAGTCACCATCCCGGGCATGCCGCCCCGCTCGCAATTGAACCTCACCGCCGCCCAGGCCGAGTCATTTTGCATCGAGAACCTCGCCATCAGCGCCCTGGGCCTGGCGCCCGATCGGCCTTTTTGGGTGAAGTTCGAGCTGCGCACGGCCGCCCAGAGAGATCTCTCCAGCCTGCTCGGAGAATCGGGTATCAGTGTCAGCGGCCTCATGATCGATTTGCTGAGCCGCAAGCCGGGGGGCGACGACCCCTACTGGTCCCGCAGCGCCGGCCCCTTGCGTCTGGCGGATCTCCCGCGTACATTGGCTCGCGGGACACGAAACGGGTGAATCGGCTCCGCAACAGGCTCATCCTGATCTTCCTCGCCACCACGTTGCCTCCGCTGGCGGCGACCATCTGGATCACTACGTCTTTCCTCGAATGGAGCCTTAATCTGTCCGCTATCGGCCACGTGGAGGCGCTGTCCCACTCCCTCGAAAAGACCGGCCGCGAATTCTACATGCGGGAACGGGATCGCCTCAAACAGGATGCCTTGGCCGGCCGCTTGCAGCCGCGCGAGTATCCCGCATCCGGGCGCGACCGCTGGCCCCAGCCCGTCCAGGACTTCGCGCGCAGCGAGGATGCGGAGCGCTTCATGACGGCGGGAAACCGCGGAGACCGCCTGGACTACCTGGTGCGCCACGGCGATGGCGTCCGCGCTTACTCCCGCGATTTGGGAGATGTCGCCATGGAAGTCCTGCATGACCAGATCGGCGATGCCCGCGCCCTGGCCGATGCCGCCCGCGAGCGCAATCTCCCGCGCGGCATCAAGCTGGCCTACCTGATCATGGCGGCTTCCCTCTGGCTTCTGGCACTGGCCCTCCTGGTCTATCTTGCCCACCGTGTCAGCCGCCCCATCCACCAGTTGACCGACGGACTCACCAAGCTCGCTGCCGGCGATCTCAGCGCCCGCGTCCCCACCCGCCGCGATGACGAAATCGGCCGGGCCATTCAGGCCTTTAACGGCATGGCCGCCCGCCTCCAGGAGAGCACCGAACGCCTGGTCTATCTGCGCCAGCTCGCAAGCTGGCAGTCGCTGGCGCGCAAGATGGCCCACGAGGTCAAGAACTCGCTCACCCCCATCCGCCTCACCGTCGAAGAGATGGCGGCCCGTTTCAACGATGCCGACCGCGGCTTCATGGAACAGGCGACCCAGATTGTCGTCGACGAGATCGAAACTCTCGAGCGCCGTGTCCGCGCCTTTTCCCGGTTCGCCGCCGAGCCGCCCGTGGCACCCGCCGCCGTGGATGTCAACTCGCTGCTCGAAGAGCGCATCGCGTTCCTCAAGACCGGCCACCCCGAAGTGGTCTACGATTGCCGCCTGGCCGAAGGCGATCTGCTCGCCATCGCCGACCAGGACCTGCTCAAGGGAATTATTACCAACCTGCTCGAAAATGCGGCCGAGGCTGCGGGCGAAGGGGGCCGCATCCTCGGTGTCACACTTCGCGATGACGGCCACGTCGCCATCGAGGTTCACGATTCCGGCCCGGGCCTCAGCGAACAGGCCCGCGCTTCGCTGTTTCAACCCACCATTTCGTTCAAGAAACGGGGTATGGGGCTGGGGCTGTCCATTGCGCGCAAGAGCGCGCTGCTTTCGGGAGGGGACATCGTCGAAGTGAAAGGAGAGCTGGGCGGCGCCGCCTTCCGCGTGCTGCTGCCCGTGGCGAACAATGGCTTCCAAACGCGTCCTGATAGTGGATGATGAAGAGAACATCGGCCGCTCCCTGCGCCTGATCCTGGAGCGTGAAGGCTATTCCGTCAATGTGTGCCGTTCCGTCGCGGAGTTCAAGAAACACGGCGAGGCCCCGCGTGCCGATGCTTATCTCTTCGATATCAAGCTCCCCGACGGCAACGGAATCGACCTGCTCCGCACCGTCAAACAGAATGGCGTGGCCGCGCCGGCCATCATGATCTCCGGGCACGGCACTATTGCCGATGCCGTGGAAGCCACTCGCGCCGGCGCTTTCGACTTCCTCGAAAAACCGCTCAGCCGTGACCGCGTGCTGCTCGCCATCAAGAACGCCATGGAGCAATCCACGCTCCGCCAGGAGAATGAGCGGCTCCGCGAGCTGGTCGGCAGCGCCCCCAGGATGGTGGGCTCCAGCCCGGCATGGCTGCGTGCCGTCGAACAGGCCTCCATGGCCGCGCGCTCCGACGCCCGCGTCCTCCTCATCGGCGAATCGGGCACCGGCAAGGAGCTGCTGGCCGCCCATATTCACCAGCTCAGCCCCTTCGCCGCCGGCCCGTTCGTGAAAGTGAACTGCGCCGCCATCCCCACCGAGCTGATCGAGACCGAGCTCTTCGGCCACGAGAAGGGCTCCTTCACCGGCGCCACCGCCGCCCGCCGCGGCAAGTTCGAGCTGGCCGATGGCGGTACTATTTTCCTCGACGAGGTCGGCGACCTCCACGGCGCCTCCCAGGCCAAGCTGCTGCGCGTCCTCCAGGAAGGCGAGTTCCACCGCGTGGGTGGTGAGCAGATCATCCGCGTCACCGTGCGCGTCATCTCCGCCACCAACCGCGACCTCGCCGCCATGGTGTCCCAGGAGAAGTTTCGCGAAGACCTCTACTACCGCCTGAGCGTTGTGCCCATCCGCGTCCCCGCCCTGCGCGAGCGTCCGCACGATATCCGGCTGCTGGCCGAGTACTTCCTCGAAGATTTCTGCGCGCGCAACAACTTCAAGCGGAAAACGATGGATGAGGCCGTATTCCCGCTGTTTGAAGCCTACGGCTGGCCCGGCAACGCGCGCGAGCTGCGCAATGTCGTGGAGCGCATGGCGATCCTCACCCCCGGCGAGCGCCTGACGCGCGATTCGGTCCCGGTGGAGCTCCGTGTGCAGCGCGAATCCGGTCCGAAATCCACCATCCAGGAAGCGCGCGAGTCCGCCGAGCGCGAGCACATCCTGCGCGCCCTGGAAGAGTCCAACTGGAATGTCTCCGGCGCCGCCCGCGCCCTCGGCATGGAGCGCACCAACCTGCACAAACGCATCCGGGCGCTGGGCCTGAGCCGGGCCAGGTAGCCGGCGTTCCCCCCGGGGGCATCCGCTCTGCGGCATCCGCCCCGCGGCATCGGCCCCGCGGCATCGGCCCCGCGGCTTCCGCTCTGCGGCATCGGCCCTGCGGCATCGGCCCCGCGGCATCCGCCCCGCGGCATCCGCCCTGCGGCTTCCGCTCTGCGGCATCGCCCTACGGCATCGGCCCCGCGGCATCGGTCCCGCGGCATCCGCCCAGCGGCATCCGCCCCGCGGGATCGGCCCCGCGGCTTCCGCTCTGCGGCATCGGTCCGCGGCATCGGTCCCGCCGCATCCGCCCTGCGGCATCCGTTCTGCGGCATCCGCCCTGCGGCATCCGTTCTGCGGCATCGGTCCCGCGGCATCCGCTCTGCGGCATCCGCCGCGGCTCCGCCCCGCGGATTCCGCTCTGCGGCTTCCGCCCCGGCCTCCATCCAGGTTCTGCGACCGGCGGAAGACAGCGTAAGATAGAAATCTCGGAAACGATATGCCAAAGACGATTCCAGCCGTGCTGTTGTGTTCGGTCGCGGCCTGTGCTACGGGCGCCCTTCCGCTCAGCCTCTACGATCAGCTTCAATGGCGCCTGATCGGGCCGTTTCGCGGCGGCCGCGTGGTGGCGGTGAGCGGAGTGCCCGGCGATGCCGCCACGTTCTATTTCGGCTCGGTGGGTGGCGGGATCTGGAAAACCACCGACGCCGGCACGGTCTGGAAGCCCGTTTTCGACCGCGCGCCCATCGCCTCGATCGGAGCGATCGCCGTCGCCCCTTCGAGCGCGTCGGTGATCTATGCCGGAACCGGCGAGACCGATATCCGCTCGCAAATCGCCTTCGGCGATGGCGTCTACAAATCGACCGATGCCGGCAAGACCTGGAACAACGTCGGACTGCGTGATACGCGCGCGATCGGCAAAATCCTCATCGATCCGGCGAATCCGGACCGGGTCTTCGTGGCTGCCCTGGGTCACGTCTACGGGCCACACACGGAGCGCGGCGTCTTCCGCTCCACCGATGGCGGGCGGACGTGGCGCAAGGTGTTGTTCACCAGCCCCGACGTCGGCGCCGTGGACCTCGCCTGGGAACCGTCCAACACCACGGTGATCTACGCCACCCTGTGGAACGCCCATCGGCCGCCGTGGAGCACGTATGCGCCTATAGAGGGACCCGGCGGCGGGCTGTGGAAGTCCACCGACGGAGGCGACCATTGGACCCAGGTCACCGGGCACGGCCTGCCCGAGGGCATGTGGCGCCGCTCGGGCGTGGCCGTGGCATCCGGCGGGCGCCGCGTGTACGTGATCGTAGACGCGCAGGGAGGCGGCGGTCTCTACCGCTCCGATGACGGTGGGGACACCTGGACGCGCTCCAGCGGGGAAGCCCGGATCACCTCTCGCGAATGGTACTTCGGCCGCGTCCTCGTGGATCCTCAGAACCCCGATGTGGTCTACCTCCCCAACGTGGCCCTCTACCGCTCGACCAACGGCGGAAAAACCTTCACCGTGCTGAAGGGCGCTCCCGGCGGAGACGATTATCAGAACCTCTGGATCGATCCCGCCGAGCCCCGCCGCATGATCCTGTGCGCCGATCAGGGCACCACCATCAGCGTGGATGGCGGCGCCTCGTGGACCACCTGGTACAACCAGCCCACGGCGCAGATGTATCACGTCATCACCGACGGCCGCTTCCCCTATGCAGTCTACGGCTCGCAGCAGGATAGCGGTACGGCGGCAGTGTTCAGCCGCACCGACCATGGGCGGATCGACGCGCGCGACTGGTTCTCGGTGGGCGGCGCCGAGAGCGGATACATCGCTATCGACGGCCGCGACGACAACATTCTTTACGTGGGCAACACCAACGGAAGTCTCTCCCGCTTCGACCGGCGCACCGGCCAGGCGCAGAACATCACGCCCTGGCCGTTGCGCGGCGCCTTCGGCGCCGGCATCTCCACCCAGAAATACCGCTACCCGTGGACCGCCCCGCTGGTGTTTTCCAAACTCGACAATACGCTCTATTACGGCTCGCAGTACCTGATGAAGACCACCGATGGCGGCCTGAACTGGAAGGAGATCAGTCCCGATCTCACCGGCGATAGCCGCGCCGATAAGACCGCGGCCGGTCCCGATCCCACACCCCAGAACGCCCGCGCCCTGGGCTACGGCGTGATCTATTCCATTACGCCCTCACCCCTGCGCGCCAGCCTGATCTGGGTAGGCAGCGACACCGGACTGCTGCACCTCACCCGCGATGGCGGCGCCCACTGGGAGGACATCACTCCCCGGGGGCTGCCGGACTGGAGCCGTGTGACCCAGATCGAGGCCTCGCATTTCGATCCCGCGGCGGCGTACGCCACCGTGGACCGCCACCGCATGGAAGACTACAAGCCCTACATCTACCGCACCCGCGACTACGGCAAGACCTGGACTCTGGTGGTGGACGGCCTGAACGAGCCGGCGTACCTGAACGGCATCCGGGAAGACCCTGCGCGCCGGGGCCTGCTCTATGCCGCCACCGAGCTCGGCGTGGCCGTATCGTTCGACGACGGCGACCACTGGCAGCCGCTGCAACTGAACCTGCCGGCGGTTTCCGTCCGCGACCTCGCCGTGCATGGTGACGACCTGGTGATCGCCACCCACGGCCGCGGATTCTGGATCCTGGACGGCATTACGCCGTTGCGCCAGATCGATGAGAAGGTTGCCGCCGCGGATGCGTTCCTGTTCAAACCGGCAACCGCCACCCGCCTGAACCCCGAGAGTTTCACGGGAACCCCGTTCCCAGTGGAAGAGCCCCAGGCCAGGAACCCGCCTGAGGGCGCCATTCTCGATTACTATTTCCGGAGCGCGCCCCAGGGCGAAGTGATGCTGGAGATTCTGGACACGAAAGGCGAGACAGTCCGGCGCTACTCGAGTGCCGAGCGCATCCAGGCCGGGCCGCGCCGCGGCTCGCAGGCCATCGCGGACGTATGGATGCCCCCACCCCGGCAATTCACGGCGAGAGCCGGCGCGAACCGTTTCGTCTGGGACCTGCGCTACGGAACGGACGGCCCGCAGGTGATGCCCGGCGCCTACCAGGTTCGCCTGGCCGTCAACGGCCGCACGTATACGCAACCCTTGACAGTGAGCCTGGACCCGCGGTCCACGGCGACTCTCGAGGACCTGGCGAAGCAGTTCGAGCTCAGCATGAACTGCTGGCGGGCGATTCGCCAGGCCACGGAAGCGATGGGCGCCGGCCGGAACGTAGCGAGCGTCCTCAGCCGCCTGCGCAGTGCTCTCAGCGTGGCGCAAAGCGCCGACCGCACACCCCCGGCGGTAGCGTACACGCTATACGAGGAAGCCCTGAAATCCCTCCGTGTTCCTGCGCGGTAGGACAGGCGTCCAGTTAGTTTAGGCCTACTGCTCGTGGACATATTTCTGGAAGCTCACGATCAGCCGCCGCAGCGAATCGTGCTGGATCTGGACGCCACCGATGATCCGATCCACGGCAACCAGGAGGGGCGGTTCTTTCATGGCTACTACCGCCAATACTGTTATCTGCCGCTGTACGTCCTCCGTGGGGAGTTTGTGCTGTGCCCCAAACAGCACAAAGGCGTAGCACTGACACCTTCACAGCAACGGCTGGTCATTGATGCCCCATCTGGGTGCTGGGGTGACGGTCTATTCGCACGGCATCAAAGGACGGGACAGCGGAGGCCGCAAAGAAGTGGGAAGAATTTCAGCGAACCGGCATCGCCACTGAAAGCGGTTCTGCGGGCGGGAAGATCGTGTGACCCTGTGTGACGCTACTGCCTGGAAGTGGTTGAAAACATGGTAGCGCTAACGGGAATCGAACCCGTATTTAAGCCTTGAGAGGGCTCCGTCCTAACCGTTAGACGATAGCGCCACGGACGGTCCCATTCTAGCAGACCGCCACGGTGGGATGGCTACCTGGGTCGAGCTCCGCGAACTCCGCGGGCTCCGCCAGAAGCTTCGCACCGGAGGGTCAGGCATGGCTGAGGTCCAGTCAGGGTTAAGTTTTTTCTTGCGTTTGCATCTGACTGCTACCCCCATTTCCGAAAAATGCAAAGGCGACTCTTCTCAACTGCGACTCTGCTCCTATCCCCTTGAATCCTTCGAATCAAGGCTTCATGCGAAGTTCCTGCGCGCTCCGCGCCCTCCCCGCCCGCAAACCGGCCGTCGCGGGATAATGAGGGAGAAATGCGACGTATCCTTGTCCTCGGCTTGCTTCCCTGGCTTCTCGCGGCCGATGATCGGTGGATCAAGTTCAACTCCGGACCTTATGAACTCATGACGGATGCCGGTGCGCGGCCGGCTCGCGAGACGCTCGTCGACTTCGAGGAGTTCCGCCATGCTCTCGGTCAGCTCGTCGGCGAACAGGATCTCCAGACACCCCAGCCCGTGCGCGTCCTGATCTTCAAGAATGCCAAGGGCTGGACCTCGGATGCGCCGCTCCAGGAAGGACGCGACCGCTACAACATCGTCCTGCAGGAAAAGAGCGCGGTTTCGCCCGATGTGTACCGCGCCCTCACGCGGCTCTTTCTGAAGTCCAACACCCGGCAGATGCCGCCGGCCTTCGAGCACGGGCTCGTCGAGTTCCTTTCCACGATTCAGATCACCGGGATTCACATCACCGTCGGTGCGCCTCCGCCGCAGCCGGACCTCGACTGGGCTCGCATTCATCTCCTGGTGGTCGATCCCGAATATTTCGGCAAGATCCGCGTGCTGCTGTACAACCTGCGGAAAGGTGTGGACCCGGAGCCGGCCTTTCGCAATGCGTTTGGCAAGTCGCGGGCCGAGGTGGAAGCGCAAGCCAGGCAGCACCTCGCTGCCGGTAATTTCCAGACCACGTCGCTATCCAGCCGGCCGCTCTCGGCCAACGACTTCCAGGAGAGGCAGGTGTCGGAAACCGATGCGCGACTGGCGCGTGCGGACCTCCTGGCGGGTGGCCAGTCGGCCGCGGAGTACCAGGCACTGCTGCGCGACCAGGTGAAGGTCGCCGAAGTGGAAGAAGGCCTCGGACTATTGGCGTTGCGCGACCGGCAGACGGATGAAGCCAAGCGGCATTTCGCGGCTGCGATGCAGGCGGGCAGTCCGAGTCCGCGCTGCTACATCGAGTACGCCAAACTCGAAACCGACAACGAAAAGGCTACGCAGGCACTGCTGCGCGCGGCGGGCATCAATCCCAAACTCGAGGAACCATTCGTGCTGATGGCCCAGCGCGACACCGATCCACGCAAGCGGCTGGCGCACTGGAAAGCCGCCACGGAGCGAAATCCGCGCAATCCTTCCTACTGGCAGGCGCTCGCCGAATGCTATCTCGCGGATCACAACTACGGCGACGCCGCCAAGGCCTGGACCCAGGGCGAACAGGCCGCGATCGATCCCGAGGTGCGGGAGCGCATGCACCAGGCGCGCATGGCGATCGAGCAACAACGCCTGGACTACGAAGCAGCCGAAAGGAAACGCCAGGCCGAAGAGGAGGCACGCGATATCGAGCGGCTGAAAACGGAAGCCCGCGCCGAAGTGCACGCGCTCGAGCGGAAGTACAACAGCGGCGCGGCACCAGCGGTCAATCCGAATGCCGTGCCGTGGTGGGATGGCCCGAAGCCCGCCGGCAAGGTGCGCGGCAGCCTCAAGCGGGTGGACTGCTTCGGCAAGCAGGCGCGCCTCGTGGTGGAAGGCGAAGACCGCAAGGTGATCCGCCTGCTGGTCCCCGACCCCGGCCAGATCGCCATCTCCGGCACGGGCGAACTGACGCTGGGCTGCGGTGTCCAGAAAGCGCGGCCCGTCGTGATCGAGTACTTCCCCAAGCCGAATGCCCGCCTCTCGACCGCGGGCGAGGTGGCGACCATCGAGTTCCAGTGATCGACACCCGCGACCGCGCGAACTTCCGTTGGCTGGTGCTGTCGGTATTTGTACTCTCCTCGGCCATCAACTACCTGGACCGGCAGGCGCTGGCCGCCCTCGCGCCGGTGGTGTGCTCCGAGTTCAGCCTGTCGAACACGCAATACGGGTTCATCCAGATGGCGTTCAACATCACGTATGCGGCAACCGCGCCGCTGGCGGGCCTGATGATCGATCGGTTCGGGTTGAACCGGACGATCTCGCTGGCGGTGGGTCTGTGGTCGTGCACCGGAATTGCCACGGGATTCACGCGCGGGCTGGGCGGGCTGATGCGCTGCCGGGCGGTCCTGGGCGTGGCGGAAGCGGCCGGGATTCCGTCGGCGGCGAAAGCCATCCACCAGCACCTGGCGCCCGCGGAACGCGCGATGGGCAACGCGGTGAACCAGGCCGGCGTGAGTCTCGGCGCCATCCTGGCTCCGCCGCTGGCTACCTGGATCGCGGTGCGCTGGGGCTGGCGCGAAGCATTTGTCGCCACCGGCGTTCTGGGCCTGCTTTGGATCCCTTTGTGGCGATGGACCGCGCGGCGATCGCCGGCGCCCCCTCCCGCCAGGCCCACGGATGCCGCCGGACGCGAATTACTGCGTGATCGCCGGCTGTGGGTGTTCATGGCAGCCAACGCCCTCAGCATGGTCGGCTATGCCTTATGGATGGGCTGGACCACCAAGTACCTGGTGGATGCGCGCGGATTGACGCTGGTGGAATCGGCGTGGATCGCGTGGCTGCCACCGCTGTTCGCAACGGCAGGAGGATTCGGCGGAGGCTGGCTTTCGCTGCGCATCGTCCAGCGCGGGGTGCCGCCGCTGGACGCACGGTTTCGGGTCTGCCTGGCAGCCGCGGTGGTCGCCCTCCTCGGAGCGGCGGTGCCCGCCGCGTCTACCGCGGGTATGGCGGCGGCAGTCATTTCGCTCAGCATCTGCGCGGTGGCCGCGTTCAGCGTCAACATGTACACCATGCCGCTGGATGCGTTTGGGGGCGCGCGGGCGGCGTTCGCCGTCTCCATGCTGACCGGATCGTACGGCGCGGTCAGCGCCGTGATCGCGCCGCTGTTCGGATGGCTGATCGACCATCATGGCTACACGCCCGTAACTACCATCGCGGCGCTCACGCCGGTGGCAGCCTGCGCGGTGCTCTGGAGCGCGAGGCCGGCGCGGTGAAACAGTGGCTGAAGTGGTGGATCTTCCGGCTGCTCGGCAAGGATCCGGAAGCCGTGGTGGTGACGTTCGCCACCGGTGACGCCGAATTGTGCCGCCGCATGGCGGAGGAAATCCGCCGGCTGGAACCCGGGCGGCGGCACTTTCTGGTCACGGAAGAGAACTGGCCCGAGATGCGCCGGGTGCTGAAGCGCCACCGCATCGGGCTGGCTCCGGTGATGCTGACGCGCCAGCCCAACCGGTTGCGCCGCGCGGCGTACCGTCTGGCGCCGCGCAAGATCCTGGCGTACAATTCGCGGCTGGAACGCCACCACCTGCAGCCCGACCTTTCCTCGTTTCTGTTCTGGCGCGGCGTGCCGCTCGATCGTATTCACCTGCGCCCGCGGTGGTGGCCGTTTCCGAAACACGAGCGCTCGATCGTGCCGTCGGTATACCGCAGGGTCGAGGGCCGACCGTGCGCTCCGGAGCGCCGGCGCGTCGCCGTGCTCACACCCTATTTTCCGTACCCGCTTTCGCACGGAGGAGCAGTGCGAATCTACCACCTGCTGCGCGAGGCCGCCAAGGAATTCGACATCGCGCTGTTTTCGTTTACGGATGAAGACCAGCCGGAGATCGCACCTATCCTCGAGTTTTGCGCGCGCGTGGTATTGGTGGACAAGCCCCGGTATCGAGACCCGTGCTGGTCCACGCTGCTGCCGCCGGAAGTGCACGAGTTCCGTTCGCCGGGCATGGCGCAAGCCCTGGCCGATGAGCGGATCGCGTTTCAATTCGAGCGGCTGCAAGTGGAATACACGCAACTGGCGGAATACGGCGGCGATGTGCTGGTGGAACACGATGTAACCTTCGACCTGTTCGCGCAGGTGGCGCGGCGGGAGAGGACGCTCGCGGCATTGTGGGACTGGTTTCGGTGGCGGCGCTTCGAGGCGCGCGTGACGCGCCGCTACCCGCGCGTGGTGGTGATGTCAAAGAAGGATGCCGAACTCCTCGGGCCGGAAGTTCGCGCCGCGGTAATCGAAAACGGCGTGGACCTGGCGCGCTTCCAACCGCAGCCGGAAAGCGCGGGGCAGCGCCTGCTGTTCATCGGCTCGTTCCGGCACTTTCCCAACGTCGAGGCGTTCCGGTTTTTTCGCGAACAGGTCTGGCCCCTGCTGCGCGACAAGTACCCGCAGATGACGGTGACCGTGGTCTGTGGGGCCGATCCTCTCACCTATTGGCGCGCCTTCGCGGATTCGCCGGAGCCCCCCGCGGACGATCGCATCCGTATGCTGGGCTTTGTCGCCGACGTGCGGCCGCTGTACACCGAGGCCAATGTGGTTATCGTGCCCACCACGGTTTCCGCGGGAACTAACGTGAAGGTCCTCGAAGCGATGGCGATGCAGCGCGCCATCGTTTCGACCACGTCCGGATGCGCGGGCCTCGGCCTGCTGCACGGCCACAGCGTATGGATTGGCGACGCCCCGGAGTCATTTGCGGCCGGCATCTCCACCCTCGCCACCGATCCCGAGCGCCGCGCCGCGATGGCGATGGCCGCCTACGGGCACGCCGTCCGCAATTTCGATTGGGCTGCGATCGGCGAGAAGCAGCGAGAGTTGTTGTGTTCCCTCCTCCCGGCCCACCGCCAAAGCGGGCCCGCATAGACAGGGTTTCCGTTCCACGTGCACGTTCGCCTACCGGGAGAGTTGAAAGGACCACAAGTTCGAAGTGGATTCCGTCATAGCCAAAACGAACTGGCCGGATGCCAGCCAGAGCCAGGAATTCCATGGCGATACATGGTTGTTGTGAAAGTGTCGCAGCGGCTCGGCCTTCCCCAGGGTTCCGGTTGCCGGCTGGAACGAATGTGTCCAAAGACAACGGAATCCGTCGGTCGAGGCAAGGTAGTAAATCCGATCACCGCTGGGAGCGAACACAATCGGCCCTTCCGGCTCCGCGGACGGGACCGTCGTCCAACGCGCGGTATCGGGCAGCCCGCTGGCCAAGGGGACTACGTGCAGATGAATCTCCCCGTTAGTGAGATCGGCAGCCACAAACATCGCCCACCGCGCATCCGGCGATACCGTCGCGTGTTGCACCGACAGGTCGCTCCGGCTTATCCACAGTTGCCTTGCGCCAGTGTGGACGTCGATCGTGGCCACGTCTTTCGCGCTGTCGCGGGGCTTCCCGTACAACAGCGAACGGCTGTCCGGCAGCCAGCCATAAGGTTCGCCGCAGTCGTCACAGATCTTGCGCGAAATTCGTCTCTCCACTTCCGCCACGTAGAGCGCCCGCCGCGCTCCGCCTGCAACATATGCGACCGTTTTGCCGTCAGGCGAGAACAATGGATGCTCTTCCGGCTCGGACGTGCCGGCCAGCGCGCTTTCGGTTCCCGACTCCAGGTCCTTCAACCAGATATCGGAGTTGCCGGAACGTAGCGACGCGAACGCCAGGAAACGATCGCTTGCCGAAAAACGGACCACCGCCCGGAAATGGCCTGGGCGCAGCGACGAGTCTTTCGTAAGCGGCCGCGGGTCGCCCGCGCCGAGCGGAACCCCCCACAGATGCGTCACCAGCGTATTCCCGCTGAACACTACCTTCCCGGCGGCGGATACGCGCGGCGAGAGCTCCATCCCCGAACCGTAGGTGAGCTGACGCAAACGTCCAGAGACTTTCCACGTGCGCGTCGAAAAAGGAACCAGCCAGAGATTGGCTGTGGCGCCACGCACCAAAGAAAAGAGCATCTCCTCACCCTGCCAGTCGCCGGGGGTGGAATCGGCGTTCAGATCGCCGAGCCGCTGCGCACGCAGTTGCTCGGCCAAGCCTGTCCGGACCGCATCCCCGCCTTCAGGCGAGACCAGCCACCAGTCAGCCGACCGGTTCAGATCGAACCCCAGGAAGAGGATGTATCGGGAATCGGGCGTCCAGACGGGCGCTCCGCCCAGCTCAACCTGGTTGCGGATCTCCACGGGGCGCGGCTGTCCGCCATTGCCTGAAATCAGCCACAGGCCACCGCCGGGCCGCTTGCCAGGCCCCTGGTAGACGATCCGGTTTCCATCAGGAGAAAAGCGCGGCCGCCAGCCGGTTTCGGTCAGGCGGCTCTCTTCATCACCCAGCACTCGCACCACGTATAATCCGCTTTCTTTTCGGTTGGACCGAAAGACGACGCGCTGGCCATCCGGCGAGAAATCGGGTGTGATGTCGGCGCCGGGCTGCCCGCTCAGGCAGACGGGCTCGCCGCCCGCGACCGGCTTAACCCACAGGTCCAGGTCGCCGGATCCCCTGCGATCAGACGAGTACACCACCAGCCTCCCGCCCCTGGAGATGGCGGGGAATATCGATGCTCCCGTGTCCGACGTGAGCTGTTCCAGCGCTGACGCCGCATGCCGGTCCTTGGGCCGTGACAAGAGCCACGCTCCCAGTGCTGCCGCGGCAAACAGAGCTGCCGCCGCCACCGATACGAGGGAGAGGGAGGGCCACCGCGCGGCAACTCCGCCAGCCTTCGCCGGGCGAGGGCGGAAAACCGGGGCGTAGCCGCCCTTCTGGTATTCGATGATGACATCGTCGGTCCGGCCTTCGGCTTCGTAGTACTGTTGCAACCGTGTACGAACCTTGCCCGCCTGGATGCGCACAATCGGATCCAGCCGCGGATCGAAATCGCTGCGCCGCCCGAACACTGCCGGGCCGAGTACTGATTCCTTCAGCGTTCCGCCGCGCCCGTCCAACGTTTCCTCGATGGTGTAACGCAGGAATTGGCAAAGCCCGCGCGAGTGCACAAAGCGTTCGTTGCGAACGATGCGCTCGAGGCATGAGCGAATCTGCTCGTGGGCGGGGCCGTTCAGGCCAGCGTCTTCGCCCGCTCCCATAAATACCTCAAAAATTGGGCGAGACGCCAACACGTTTACCGTATATTTACGGCAAACAGAGTTACCAAACGCCGCCCGGACCCCGTATCATACACCGACGTGAGGACTCGAACAACCGTGGTTGCAATTGTCAACCACGATCGCTTGCCGCTCATCACGCTTGACCGGGTGTACGTCGAATTGCGCGCCTGCCAGGAGCGGGCTCCCGCATGACCCCCAGCCCAAGAGTTCGAATGTCTGCAGCGCTGATGCTGCTGACCCTGGCCGGCGCAAGCAAGGGGGCATCGGCCCAACTGCCGCCCCACCTCTTCTTCTCCGACCTCGAGAGTGGGCCGAACACCGGAGGTGAGGCTGATCGCGGCGTCTTCGTCACGGTCTGGGGCCGCAACTTCGGAGATGCGCGCGGCGCCTCGCAGGTCACCGTCGGCGGCGGAGCCGTGTCCGGCTACCCTGTGTGGACCGACACCAGGATCACATTTCAGCTCGGCCCCTCGGCGCGCTCGGGCGAGGTGGTGGTGGCGACCGCGGCCGGGGCCAGCAACCCGCTGCCATTCACCGTTCGCAGCGGGCGCATCTTCTTCGTCGCCACCACGGGCGATGACGCGGGCGACGGGAGCTTCACGCGCCCTTGGCGTACCATCCTCAAAGCCAAGGACTCTATGCAGGCCGGGGACACGACCTACCTGCGCGACGGCGTGGAGCAAGCGGCTGAAGAGCGGTTCGATGCCGCCGTGAATATCGAGTCCGGCGGCGAACCGGGCCGGCCGATGGCGTTCGTCGCCTACCCCGGCGCGCGCGTCACCATCGGCTCGCCCGCGCTTGAATACGGGCTTCGCATTCCGAACATCGATGAAGCCGCGGCGGCCGACTATTGGGTGCTTTCGCAGTTACGCTTCCGTGCCGGCAGCAGCGCGCTCGCCATTGAGGGCCCGAGCCCTTCCTACTGGAAAGTCACCGGGAACGATATCTCGTGCCCTGGCGGCGACGGCGTCACCGGCTGCTTCGTCAGTTCGGTCGCCACCCACCTACGCTTCCTGGGCAACGAGGTCCACGATTCGGGCCGCGTCGGGGCCTCGAAGTTGTATCACGCCGTCTACTTCAGCACCGACTCCAATCACGTGGAGGCCGGCTGGAACACGGTCCGCGACAACAACACCTGCCGTGCCATCCAGGTCCATTCCTCGCCGCTGACGGACGACAATACCACAGGCTTCAACCAGTACGATCTGATCATTCACGACAACCTGATCCGGCGCGACTCGTGCGACGGGATCGTGCTGGCGACAGTCGATCCTTCGAAGGGCCGCGTGGAGGTATACAACAATGTGATCATCCGCGCCGGCGCCGGCCCCCATCCGCCGGACGACCCGGCGAGTTACTCCTGCGTGTTTGTTCCCGGCTATACCAACACCGGCACTGACGGCCGCGGTACAGTCGAGGTCTACAACAACTCCTGCTACGACTTCGCGGAAGTTGAGCCCGATTTCTACGGCGAAGCAGCGTTTGAACGCGACGAGTACTCGCCGCAGCTCATTCTGAACCTGCGCAACAACATCGCCTATGCGGTGGCCCCCCGGGCTTACGTCAAGGGGCCGGCGAATCTGCTCCGCGGCACCAATAACCTCTTTTTCGGTAACGGCCCCGGCCCCGGTTTCCTCGATGGCAATATCAATGCCGACCCGCTGTTCACTGCGGCGGCGGGCAACGATCTTCATCTGAGTGCGGGCAGCCCGGCCATCGACGCAGGCGCGCCCGTGGACCTTCCTTTCGATTACGATGGTGTCCCCAGGCCGCAGGGTCGAGGCTATGATGTCGGGGCCTTCGAGTTCCTCCAGGGCTCGACGCCACCGGCCGCTCAGAACCCGCAGATCAGCCGCATCATCGACGCGTTCGCATTTCAAAGCGGCGCGCTTGCGCCCGGCAAGCTGATCGCGATCATGGGAAACAATCTGGGGCCGGTCGCGGGCATCCAGACCAGTTATGACGCTGGCGGGCGTCTGCCTGAATCCGCGGGCGGAGTCTCGGTCACCATCAACGGACGCGCGGCTCCCCTGTTGTTTGTACGTTCCGACCAGATCAACGTACAGGTGCCCTATGAGCTGGCGGGAACGAGCGCGAGTGTGATCGTAGCCTACAATGGCCTTACGAGCGCAGCCTTCCAGACGCCTGCAGAGCCGACGCAGCCGGGACTGTTCCCCCAGGGATTTCACGCTGATTTCGGATTCGTTACCGCGGAGAATCCGGCCCGGGCCGGTGAGATCGTGATCTTCTTCGCCACCGGCCAGGGTGTGACGGTTCCTACCGTGGGCACCGGTGCGCCAGCGCCTTCGGCGCCCTTCAGCATTCCTTCTGCCGCGGTCTCCATGACGATAGGCGGCCTGCCCGCGCCACTGGAGTTCTTCGCACTGACGCCGGGAACCTCGGGGGTGATGCAGGTTCATGTCCGCGTGCCCGGCGGACTGCCGCGCGGTGGCGCAGCGGTTGTGCTGCGGGTGGGCGGGCGAGAGAGCCAACCCGGCGTTTCGGTCGCGGTCAACCTCGGGGACGAGGCCAGCCTTGGTTCAGGCGTACCGGCGGATGCCGCCATCATGGACGCGGCCAGGTTGCTGGCGAAGCAGGTACGCGCGGGTCCAGGCCGCGTCTTCAACGACGCGGATTTGCAGCCCCTTCGCTCAGCCGTGTTTGCGCACCCGGCATACGTTCGGCGTTGCATAGGATGGAATTCAGTCTGCCATTTCGTCAACGGAATTCCCGATAGGCCCTTGGCTGTGGGAGCCAGCCGGGGGCGAATTGGAGCAGGAACCCATCGGACCGTTACAGGGGCCGGTATGGCCGGAGGGTTGCCCTGTCGGTAGAACTCTCGAGTAGCGCCTTGAGTGAACTCTGCCGGACTGTGGGCATTTCGGGAACGGTGCGCCACACGCTAGTGTTCTACGGCGGCTGGCTTGCGAGAACGGTGGCGGGGACACCGATGGTGGCTGGTCCGCCGATGGACCAAATGGAAGGGAATCCGCCCGGTCCCCGGACGAGCGTAGAGGCTTGGGAGGGGTTGATGGGTCTTTTCGATGCGCAGTGCCGGATTTCGATGAACCCGGATCTGAGCAAAGGGGAGAATGGCCATGCAGCGATACTCGGGTCGAGCTTCCTGGCCCCGTCCACCTGTGCCTCTCCCTTCGACCCACGCGGCAAGTTAGTCATCTATGGATACAGTGCCGGTGGGTTCAATGCCATGAATCTGTGCCGGCGAATCATCCATTATCGTTCCTGGTACGACTTCACCAGCAGAAGGCTCTGTGGCAAACCGGCTGCACACTCCGCCCTGTTTGCCCCGGCGAGAGTCGACCTGTTGATTACCGTGGATCCCTGCCGCAAGCTTGCGAACCCTCCCAACCTACGTCGCATGTCAATCGACTCGATGGCAGCGGGAGAGGACCGAAGAACACCCGACCGGAATGTCGTGCTCGCGCACGTGAATTACCACCAGCAACTGGACCCTGACTTTTGGGGCGTGCCAATAGATGGCGCGGTGAATCTACCGTGTTACCCACCCAATGGTGAGATTCACAAACTGATGGCTCGTCGGACTATCCCAAGCACGCAGGTCATGATCGGGAAGTGTCTGGACGGTACGCTTCTGGACTTTCTCCGGAGAGCAGGATGATTGCAGATCACACCCGCCTCACCCACCGCCCGATGCTCCGGGCGGTTTCACGCTTCAGGTCACTTCCTCGCTGCGCTCTGAGCGTCATAGAATTTCAGCGTTAAGCAGGCGAGTGGAGAATAACCGTGCTACTTGATGTCTTTCGAGAAGGCCACGATGTCTTTATCGATTATCCCTTCGAGGACGTGATGTTCCGGTGGGAACATCAGACCCACGAGGTTGAAATCGACCATACCTCCAACCTCTTCCGCGAAGCCATCAGCACGGGACAACAAATTACCGCGGAACAATATGCACGGTTAAAATCGCCCGATCAATGGATGACACGTTCCGGCGCTTACCCATCACGGCGCGCCTGGCCTCCCGTAAAACGCCTTCCACCTCGCACGATCACATCGCAGTACTTCGGACTCGATCACGCCCGCCTCGCGCACTACCTTCTCGCACGCGATGATCGTCGTCCACTGCCGGAGTCCGGCTTCGGGTTGTTGGGCGACGTCTGGCGCGCTCGTCGGAGAAGACAGAATCGACGGCACGTTTTTTTGGATTACAGCCGCGGACCAGGAAGCCCATGACGAAGGACGCGGCGTTTCGCGTCGCCTCGATGCAGGCGCTGATCGAATGAAGTCTCTACTTCGCGCTCAACAGGTTGGCAAATAGCCGGTACGCTCCGGGGACACCCGCCGGCAACTGGCGGAACCAGGAGTATGCCGTGAAGATGTAGACGCCCTTGCCGTAGCGCGTCCACAACTCGCCGCCTTCGAGCGGCTTCTCGCCAGGATCCGCGGAGGCGAGCACGGTCTGGTAGTGAGGGTCCCACTGGGTGGCGAAATTGAGGCCGCGTTCCTGGACCCAGCCGGCGAAATCTTTCGCGGTGATTTCGTTGGGCGAGTGGAGCAACGGACTGTCGGGATGCGGAAAGGTCACGGGCGCCTCTTCGACCGTGACGCGGTATTGATTGCCCGCGGGTACGGTAATGGGATACGGACCGAGGCCGAGCCTCGGCTGCGTGGGCAGTTGGGCCCGCGGCCCGCCGCGCCCGCCGGCATCGCCGCTCTGGTACTGCACCACGTAGGTTCCGCCATTCTCCACGTACTGCATGAGCCGCGACTGGTTGGAGCGCAGGTCGGGCCGCACGTTGTAGGCGCGCACGCCGGCTACAATGGCGTCGAAGCGGGAAAGGTCGCCCTGGTCGAGATCGGACTGTCCCAGCAGGGTCACTTCGAGCCCGAGTTGGCGCAGCGCGTCGGGCATCTGGTCGCCCGCGCCCATGATATAGCCGACGCGCCGGGCGGTAATCTTGATGTCGCTGCGTACCGCTTTGATCACCGATGGCGGAAAGAGGGTCTGGGTGGGAATGTGCGGGTAAGCGATCACCGTCATGCCGTTGGCGATCTCACGCCCGCCCACGGTGGCCACGGCGCGGATGCTCGCCGTGGTATCGCCGGCCGGCGGTGTAACGGTGAACGTGAGTTCCTGCTGTTCGCCATCCACCGCAATCTGGAAAGGCTGCGAAGCCGGCTCGAATTTCCATCCCGCGGGCACATCCAGCCGCAACTCGCCGCGAGCATTGGCGACGTTGGCTCTCAAGGCGACGTGAACCTTGCGCGCCGATGCGGATGGGAAGATCGTCACCGGGTCGGGCAGGTTCACCGCCACTGCGGGCACGATGGCCAGCGGCCGCACGCGCTCGCCTTCGGAGCGTTCGGCATAGCGATGGTGCACCGGCCGAACCAGTTCCACGGGCGTCCCGGCGATCGAAAGGCGCAGGCGCACCTGGAGCACCGGCGGCGTATCGGGCAGGCCGATCAGCGACTGATCGTCCACCGTGTACACGTCCGCCGTGGGCGGTTTCACGAGCCAGTACGGTTGCGAGTAGGGCTGGGTGGCAGGGACCGGCCGTGTCACCGGCACGCTGGCGGGCTGGTTGTAGCCGAGCCTGGCCGCTTCTTTCGGCAGGGCCTCGTTCCACATGCCTTCAAGCCGGGCGCTCTCGAAAGAGACATCAATGACCTTGGAGCGGTTCACGAGAGTGGTGGTGACGGTCAACGGCGCGCCCGGGCTCACATCCGGCTCCTGCGCCTGGGCTTCGGCCCAAATGCCGGCGCACGCGGCCATGGCCTCATCCAATTCCGCAAGCTTCAGCCTGGCCAGCGGATCGGAGATGGCAGCGACCAGGGGCCGCGCTTTGGCCAGGAAGGGGATGGCCTTTTCGGGATGGGCCGGCTCGTAGGCGCGGATGGCATCGGCCAGAAGCGGCGCGACGGCGGCGCCTCCCGGTAACCGGTTCCACGTGGTATCGATGCCGTCGAAGGGGTCGTTCCGTGCAGGCGGGCCTTCCAGAAGGTCGAAATCGGAGATCGACTCGCCGGCCCGCCGCATCGCGCCGGTGCCCTGGCTGTGATGCATGCTTCGGCTCAGCACGGCCAGCTCGTCGTAAGAGTAGCCAAGAACCGGATTGAATGCGCCGGTTTCCACTTGGCCGGCTTTGGGCGGCTGATTTCCGTCGGAACCATCGCGGCCGCCGGGGATGTTGAAACCGAAGCCGCTGAAGCCGGCCGCGCGCACCAACCGCTTCGCGTGCCACGGCTGGACGTATTTCAGTTGCTCCGGGAAGCGCTGGGGATCGCCCGCCGCTTCATAGGCCTCCTTGCCGAGGATGGCCGAGGCCTGGTGCTGGCCGTGACCATCGCGCGGGGTGCCGCTGAAACCCAGGATCACCACGTCGGGCCGGTAGCGGCGGATCACCCAGACGACGTCGGAAAGAATCCGATCGTGTCCCCATTTTTCCAAAGTCTCGGAAACGCTCTTGGTGAAGCCGAAATCGATGGCGCGGGTGAAGAACTGTTCGGCACCATCGATCTGCCGCGCGTCAAGGAGTTCCTGGGTGCGAATGATGCCGAGCTGCGCGCCCTGCTCAGGGCCTATCAGGTTCTGGCCCCCTTCGCCGCGAGTCAGGGAGAGGTACGCCGCGCGCATGTGGCGCCCGCGCGCGAAATAGGCCAGGAGCGCGGTGCGTTCGTCGTCCGGGTGGGCGGCAATCATGAGGAAAGTGCCGAGCTCGTTCAGCTTGTGCAGCCGCTGCTCCATTTCGTCCGCGCCGGAAAACGGCCGTTGCGCCCGGACTGGTACTACCACTGCCACAAACAGTAGAAAGGTGAGGAACTTGGCAACCAATCTGCTCGTCAGAGTCATTAAGAGTCCATTCTACGACGGGCTACCGCCGGTAGCGGTTCTCGCGGAATGGTGAGGAGGGGGCCATGAAAGCTGCGACGCCACTGAGCAGCTTGATTTCTGTCTGGCGCCGGTTCTCCAACCGGAAAGCGATACCAGCCACCACTGCAACCGTTACAGCGCCGAGGATCGGCCTGGCTCTGGGAGGCGGATTCGCGCGCGGCGTCGCGCATGCGGGCGTGCTGGAGGTATTCGACCGCCACCGGATTCCGATCCACTGCATTACGGGAGTGAGTGCCGGTTCCATCGTGGCCGCAGCCTATGGGAGCGGAGCCACACCATCGGAGATCGCGCGCGCCGGGTGCGCCATGCGGTTCGGCGACGTGGCGCGGTGGAGCCTGTGCCGGATGGGCTTCGTGGTGAGCGAGCGCATGAAACGCTTCCTGGAGAAGCTGCTCAAGCGATATCGGTTCGAAGAGATGCGGATTCCGCTGGGAGTGGTCGCCACGGACCTGTGCACCGGCGAGGCAGTAGATTTCCACGGCCAGGGCGACGTGTTTCTGCCGATTCGCGCGAGCTGTTCGTACCCCGGCCTGTTTCGCCCGGTCAATATCGACGGCCGGCTGCTGGTGGACGGCGCGATCAGCATGGAGATCCCGGCGCTATTGGCGCGGCAGCTCGGAGCCACGCACGTGATCGCCGTGCACCTGCCGGCGCAGGCCGGAAACCGGCCGCCAAGCAACGTGTTCCAGGTGGTGAACCGGAGCTTCCAGATTCTGCAGCGACGCAACGAAGATGGCTGGCGCAGGGAGAGCGACCTGGTGATCACACCGGATGTGCGCGGCGTGGAGTGGGATGGGTTCGATTGCGGCACGGCCATGTTGCAAGCGGGGGAAGCGGCGGCGCTGGCAGCGCTGCCGGAGATCGAACGCTGGCTCGGGACCGGTCGGCCGCGGCTCGCGGACGTAGGTAGCTATCCCGAAATTACGCCAGGTTCAGTACCTGCTTGACCGTCCCGCTCTGGTTCTGGATTTTCGTCTGGAGCAGCATGAGAGCGTAGATCAACTGCTCGGGCCGCGGCGGGCAGCCGGGCACGAAGACGTCGATGGGGATCACTTGGTTCACGGGCACCAGCGCGTAATTGTTGAAGACCCCCGTGGAAGTGGCGCAGGCGCCCATCGAGATGGCCCATTTCGGCTCGGGCATCTGCTGGTAGAGGTGGCGGATAACGGGGGCCATCTTCTGCGACACGCGTCCGGCGATGATCATCAGGTCGGACTGGCGCGGTGAGCCGCGGAACACTTCGGCGCCGAAGCGCGCGATGTCGAAACGGGAGGCGCTCATGGACATCATTTCAATCGCGCAACAGGCCAGCCCGAAGCTCATGGGCCAGATGGAGTTCTTGCGCGCCCAGTTGACGGCGCGGTCCAGCGTGGTCAGCACAATCCCTTCCGAAGCGGCAGCCGCGGCGTTGTCGACGAGGTAGTTGTCCACCCGTTCGAACAACTCCGGGGGTCCGCTCGCGAGGGGTTTATCCATACCTTCATTTTCGCATGCGCCCGGCGCACCTTGTAGAATCGAAGTTCCTGCATGCCGCCCGAAACCAGCAAGGACCCCATTGATCGCGCCGCCCTTCTGTACGGAATCGAACCCGAATATTGGGACATCTGGGGCCGGAAGCATCCCACGAGCCGGGAAACGAAAGAGACGATTCTGCGGGCGATGGGAAAAGACGCGGGCAGCGCGGCCTCGCTCGCGGCACAGGAATGGAGGCGGATCGCACCGCCGGTGGTGGTAGCAACCGAAGGCGAGGAGGCGGCGGTGCCCCTCAGCCTGCCGGAAGAGCGGCTGGGCGCTCCCGCGCGGATTGTGGTACGGCGTGAAGACGGCCATACCGCGGAATCTGCATTGAACCTGCGGGAGCTGCCGGAAATCGAATCGACGCAACTGGACGGCAGGGCCTGGGTGCGCAAGCGGGCGCGGATCCCCATCGACCTGCCGCTGGGATACCACGAGGTGAAGGTCCAGGTGGGCGACGAGCAAGCCGCCACGCGCTACATCGTAACGCCGGAACGGGCCTTCACGAATCCGCGCCTGGGACGCGACGGGCGCACCGCCGGGATCGCGATCAGCCTCTACGGCCTGCGCTCCGAGCGCAACTGGGGCTGCGGCGATTTCACCGACCTGCTGGAGTTCATCGACTGGGCAGCCCGCGAGCTGCACGTCGGCTTTGTGGGGTTGAACCCGCTGCACGCGATTCACAACCGGCGGCCGTTCAACACCAGCCCGTACCTGCCGAACAGCATCTTCTACCAGAATTACCTGTACCTGGATGTGGAGGCGGTGGAGGATTACGCGCGGTGCCGGCGGGCCAGGGCGATGCGCGAGTCGGCGCAGGTGGCCGGGGAGATCGAGGAACTAAGGCGGACGCCGTTCGTGGAGTATGAACGGGTGGCGGCGCTGAAGCTGCGCGCGTTGAAGCTGCTGTTTACGCAGTTTCTGCGGGAGTGGCGAAAGGGATCGGAGCGCTCGCGGGCGTTCCAGGAGTTTCTGGACCGCGAAGGCGATTTGCTGGAGAAGTTCGCGACGTACTGCGCTCTCGACGAGGATCTGCACCGGCGGAACCCCGAAGTGTGGATCTGGCCGCAATGGCCCGAGCCGTATCGCGATCCCGAATCGGAGGAGACGCGCGCGTTCCGCAAAAAACATTGGCGCAACGTGATGTTCTACCAGTACCTGCAGTGGCAGATCGACCTGCAACTGTCGCGGGCGCAGGACCGCGCGCTCCAGCGGCGGCTGCCGATCGGTTTGTATCATGACCTGGCGCTGGCGACGGATCGTTTCGGCTCGGACCTGTGGGCGCACCGCCCGTTCTACATCGCGGGGTGCGTAGTGGGATCGCCTCCTGACGATTTCTCGCCGAACGGGCAGGACTGGGGCTTTCCGCCGCCCAATGCCGAGCGGCACCGCGAGGACGGGTACCGGCTATTCGCCGAGTCCATCCGGAAGAACTGCCGGCACGGCGGCGCGCTGCGCATCGATCACGTAATGCGGCTCTTCCGGCTGTATTGGATTCCGGAAGGCTCGAATGCCACCCAAGGCGCGTACGTGAAAGAACTGTCGGACGACTTCGTGCGCGTGCTGGCGCTGGAGAGCGTACGCCACCAGGTGGTAATCGTGGGCGAAGACCTGGGCACGGTGGAACCGGCAGTACGGGAGACGCTGGCGCGGTTCGGGATTCTGAGCTACCGGCTGTTCTATTTCGAAAAGCACAAGAACGGGAGCTTCCGGCAGTTCGGCGAGTATCCGCGGCAGGCGCTGGTATCTTCAACCACACACGATTTGCCGACGCTGGCGGGCTTCTGGACGGGCGCCGATATCGAAGCGCGTCACACGGCTGGGGTGCTGGACGCGGCGGGCTACGAGGCGCAGAAGGCGGATCGCGCGCGGGAAAAACAGAAGATGCTGGACCTTATGTTCCAGCTCAACCTGATGCCGCCGCGCCTGCCGCGATCGGCCGCCGATTATCCGGAGATGACAGGCGAACTGCACGATGCCGTGGTGGGGTTTTTGGCGCTGACGCCGTCGCAGTTGCTGGCGATCAACCAGGAGGACTTAACGAAGGAGACGGCGCAGCAGAATCTGCCCGGCACGACGTGGCAGTACCCGAACTGGTCACGGAAGATGCGGTTCAGCCTCGAAGAGCTGCGGACGAACCCGGAAGCGCAAAACTACACAGCGATGTTTCGCAACTGGATTGTAAATTCGGGAAGAGCGCAGGCAGATACACGCGTGCCATGAGCTGCGGGCGGGCCGGGGCTGGGTAAACATGTGGATTCAAGCGCGCACCGGCCGGTTGCGGGGAGTCCCGATCCGGCGCAACATTTCGTCAAATCGGGGATCGGAACGTAACGGATCGTGCAGCGGCATGACGCGCAGAAAGAAAAGTCCGGAGTCGCGCGCCTCGTATGCTCTCTCCATCCATTCGAATGCCTGGTCTCGCTCGCCGATCGCTCCGTAAAGGTAGATGAAACACCTGGGCGGCACGGCTTCGCGTTCGGGCATCGCCAGCAAGTCTCGCAACATACTCCGTGCGACATCGAGATTTCCCGCCCGGGCATGTACCGATCCCAGGTATGCGATCGAAATCGCATCTCGCGAAATCGCCAGGGCCTGCTCGAGAACCGCAATTGCCTCGGCGTATCGGGTTCTGCACATTTCCGCGAGCCCAATTACCAGGTAGGCCTGCAGGGAGCCGGGGAAGAGTTCCAGCGTCTTACGCGCCTGTTCGATCGCACGCGCGTAGTCCTTCACGAACAGGTAGACCCAAGCGGTGTTTCCATTCACGTACTGCGATAGCGGATCCAAGTCCAGGGCGAGTCTAACCTCGCGTACAGCACGGGCGCAATCTTCGCCGGAGGTAACCAGCAAGATGGAATACTGCACGCGCGCGAACTCGTCACTGGGGTTCAGTTCAATGGCGCGGAGGGTCTCCGCTTCGCAGGCAGCGAGATCCCAGTCAAGGATCCAGGTGGCCCATCCCAATGCCCAATGGGCGGAACTGAGCGCATCGTCGAGCGCGATGGCTTTCCGCGCCGATTCTTTCGCTTTTTGATACGCATCCCGGAAGGGAAGATGTCCCCAGAAGCCGAGCAGCCCATAGCAGACTGACGTGTGGGCATGCGCCAACGCATGGCCGGGGTCCCTCTGCAGCGCCAGGCGGAAATACTCCAGGGCCTTCTCGAAGCTTTCCCGCGACCACCTGCCCATGTGATGCCGGCCTTTCAGATACGCGAGATGCGCTTCCGGATCGACCGGACGCGCGCGGTCCAGTCGAGCCACCTCGGCGGGCGTCAGGGCAAGCTGCACAGCCCCGGCGATGGCATGGGCGACTTGTCCCTGCACGGTAAGAATGTCAGCCAGATCGCAGTCGTAGGTCTTGGCCCAGAGGTGTTGCTCGGGTGAGGCCTGAACCAGTTGAGCCGTAATCCGGATTCGATTCCCCGCCCGCAACACGGATCCCTCGACGATGGCGTCTGCTTTCAGTTCCTGCGCAATCTCCGGAACCGTCTTCTCCGTGCCCTTGAGATGCAGCACGGATTGCCGTGAGATGATCCGCAGGGTGCTGAGACCGCCGAGTTCGGTGATCAGCACATCGGCTACGGCGTCACCGAACAGGTCCTGTTCCGGATCGAGACTCAAGTTGCCAAATGGCAACACGGCAAGAGTAGGCGGGGCTGTTCGCACCTGCTCCACGGGAGCGATGAAACGATATCCCCGCCCAGGCAGCGTCTCGATGTATCGCCGCCGGTGAGCACGTTCTCCGAGCGCGTCGCGCAACCGCTTTACCGCGGTATTCAGGCTCTCGTCGAAGTTGACGAACACGCCTTCCGGCCACAACCGGCGCTGCAACTCCTCACGAGTTACCAGATCGTTCGGACGTTCCAGGAGACAAGTCAGAATTTCAAACGACTTCTCGCGGAGTTTGATTCGCAGACCGCGCTTGCGCAACTCCCGGTTGCGGACATCGGCTTCGTAGGGGCCGAACCGAAACTGCGCCGTCACCATTTTGCACCGCCCGGTGAAAGCAGCATATCGCCGTCCGGTTTTGATAGTCAAGGGTCCCGAAATCATTAATTTGCGCGGTCAGAAAAGGTTCAGGCAAAGATCAGCATCGAAAAGTGCGCATTGGTGCCAGCCTGAAAGCCGGAGGTACAGCAATATGCGTCGATTCATCGCGTACGCCGGCGCGCTCACTCTCATGGTTGCAGTATTCGCCGTTGCCGCGGAGCCGCAACGACCCCGTGCGTTTGGCCACTGGGGCCAAGTCTGGGGCACATGGGTATGGACAACCAATAACCAGATCCCGGCCCTTCTCACTCTACATATCGACGGGACGGTCAGCGTCTCGGACGGTAGAATGTTCGGCGGCTTGCAGCCCAATTCCCCAACCCGGCTCACTCCCTTGCATGGTGTTTGGGAAAGAACCGGCTTCCAGAGCATCGGCGGCACCACTCTGTATCTCATTTTTGACGCGACAACGGGAGTTCTGCGGCGTGGGGCAGATCGCGGGTATCCATCACGTTTGCCGACGATTTCGACCACTTTCAAGGCAAGATGTTTATGGAGAACCTACCCTGCGCCCCCGGGCCGCCTGTGAGTTGCCCAGACCCTCTAGGACCCCGGAGCCAAATGGGTGCGGAACCCCAGCATGCCGGCGGACGGGTTTCCGATCTCGGCCACACGGCTCGAGCGCGTGGCCGCCGGACCGCTGCCGTAGATGACCATTGGGAACATCGGCGTTACAGCGAATGACCGGCGCGGCGCCACCGTGACAGATATACTGCCGCCCAGGCCTGACTGATTGCTCCCATCGGAAAATGGTTGGACTTGCCCGGCTGCGACCGCTGTTGGGACCACGGTCCCGGTCCGATCGATCCGGGAACTCGGAGCCAGAACACATTGACCGCCGAGGTGAACTCGCGGGCGTGTAGATATCAACTGAACATGAGTTGAGCCTGGAGCGCCGGCCACCGTCTCTTCAAATTCGCGAGCGGAACCCTCCCGAAGATGTAAGGAGCCATCTCGGTCGGCAATCGTAGGCCATTGAAATCCGGGGGAATTCTCCCTCAGAGCGTCGCGGAAAACATTTCAAAACCTTGCACGGTCGTCGCCGCCACCGTGGACCGATTCCTCCTCTTCCCCAGCCGTGTGGCGAATGGCTTCCAACTGGAAAGCCAGGCCATGACGGTTAGGTTACTGATTTTCGGTTGTTTAATGAAAAGCGCCTAGTCCGCAACATTCGTGCCGGACCGGCCATCTGCGGACATCTGCTGTCATCTGGCGCGGTGACGACTCAGCCCCTCGCGGAGATACTGCGGACGCGCCGGGAAGTCTTCGCGAATGATGAGACCGGGCGGGATGGGATGGCCCTGGGCGGCTAGTTCGTCAAACAGCTGGCGCAGGCATCGTCAGCAACCCGCGCCTCGTCCAGAGCGCGGTTATGAGCGCATCGAAGTCGAACGCTGGCCGGCGGGAGTTGACGTGGACGCAACTCAGCCCGGGATTATTGACTGCGTAAGGGTCGGCTCTCGTATGGGAACGATATTTATGAATCCGTGGTAGTTGCGGACATTGAGTCCTCTGGAACCGATCGCCAACAGACCTGCTCAAGCCTGATGTCACGAGCGACCAATGCAAGTTTTTGCTGCGGCTCATCGAGCGCGAATGCCAGAAAGCGATCCACGATCCACGAACTCCGCGTTCGGGGCCGCTTTAACTATCTCAGCAGCACGATCGGCAAGAGCCCTCTTCAATTCTGGATTGGCCTGAAGGATCGCTTGCTCTCGAATAGTGTTCTCATGACGCCATGAGGTTATGAAATCGGCGATCACATCACCGTCCCCTCCACACCGAGTTGATCGACTTCAAACCCTGAGCCGCGCGCTGGCGCACGCTTTCGGCTAAAATCTGCTTGGGATAGAGGATATTCAATGAGAAAGGCAATTAGGGCGTTCTTCGGACTTCTTATGGCGGCAGTGTGCCTCGGGTCGGCGCAGGAGGCCGGATTCAAGCCGCTGTTCAATGGCAAGAACCTCGACGGCTGGAAACTGGTCGGCGGCGTGGGACCCGGCTACATCGTTGAGGGCGATCGTATCGTCTGCCCTCCCGACGGCGGCGGGAATCTCTTCACCGAAAAGGAATACTCTAACTTCGTCCTGCGGCTGGAGTTCAAGGTGAGCCCGGGCGGAAATAACGGAGTCGGATTGCGCGCGCCGTACGAGGGCGACGCGGCATACCAGGGGATGGAGATCCAGGTCCTTGACGATCCGGCGCCGCAATACAGAAACATCCGCCCGGCGCAGCATAGCGGATCGATCTACGACGTTTTCGCGGCGAAGCAGGGCGCGCTCAAACCGGCCGGCGAGTGGAACTCCTACGAGATCACGGCCAACGGCCGCCGCGTCAGTATCAACCTCAACGGGACGATGGTGGTGGACGCCGATCTCGACAGCATGAAGGCCCCGGAGGTCCTTCGCCGCCACCCGGGGCTCGCCCGGAGGTCGGGACATATCGGCTTCCTGGGCCACCGCAGCCACGTCGAGTTCCGGACGGTCCGGATCAAAGAGCTACCGTAGACGGTAATGGCGCAGACGGGGTCACACCCGCTTCACCCGTCCCCGCCTTGAGATCCCGCACCAGTCGCTCGAACGCTGCGCTGTACGCATCGTGGTTCTTCCAGTCGCTGACAATCGGGAACGTAGTACTCGCGATCTCGCGCCCGCTGTCGATCCCGGTATCGGCATCGAAGCATTTCCATCCCCGCACGCGCTCGAACGGCACCAGCGTGACCGGGAACAGCATCTGCTGCTTCTGCTGCGGTTCCCTGGCGCGGGCGTTAGCGATCCCCGTCTTCACCCAATTGCTGTTCATGCTGGCGTCGCTCAGGATCAGCAGCAGCTTGTCGTGGACCCGGATTGCTTCGTCAACCTGTTCGTGGATCTTCTTGCCGCCCTGGATGTCGTGGGGCGCAAACCAGCACCGGAAGCCGCGCGCTTGCCTCCAGCAGTTCGGCAATAGTGGGCTTGAAGGGATCCAGTTTGCTGACGCGACACCGCGCTGCCGGCGTCTGCGCTGGCGCCTCCAGATACTTCTTGATGGTCCGCCAGCTCATGCGCAGATGCTGTTCCATCCTGCGAATGGGCCAGTGCTCGGACCAATACAGATGATGCAAATCGTTGATCTGATCGGTGGTGAGCATGGCGCGCTTCCCTTTATGGGGCAAAAGGCCACCCTCTGACCAGAAGGCCGTTGTTGGCAAGAAGCGGTGCGAATTTACCGGGCCAGAGCAGTCTTCCTGAGAAGTTGAACCGGGCCATGCCTCACGTAAGGAAGATGGTGATTGCGATTCGGCACAAGGACCAGTCCACGGCCCTTGAAAGCGGTAAGGCGGCTCTTGCTGAGGTGAACGACACCGGCACCTCGCTTCCTTCAGCCTGCGGAACCGGACCAAGGACGAAAAGAAGAGAACCCGTAATCATAGTGGCGCAGCCAGCCAAGCCCACTGGAAGCATGGCCGGGTGGTCGAAAGCCGAAGATCTTCAAAAACTGGAAAGCGAGTTTCCCAATGAGCCAGTCCTTCACATTTATCGACGTTGCCGGGAATCACGCACAGTACAACGTATCCGGCTACCGTAACGAGTTCCGCTGGTCCACCGGGTGTGGCTCTCATACTGGACATTGACATGACGGTCAAGCCGCGCGGACAGACTTTCGTAGCGGGCGAAGAGTTAGAGCAATTGCAGGGCCCCATCGATCACTCAGGGCGAGGGCGCGTAACTGCACGATGTGCTGACCCGTCTCCTCCTTCCACCGTGCGCCGCAGCGCTTCATGCGGGTTTCGAAGAGACTCTTGCAGGTTGCCTCGACGTTGCCAGTGCCAAGCGCCAAGCCTAGTCGGCGCGCCCGAGCGTAGTTCATACGATCGGCGTCGGCGCTGTGACTTTGGAGATAGGTGATGGCCGCATGGACGGGGTGATCCGTGCCGACACCCTCATCCCTGCCCGAGGCGGTCAACTCCTCCAGAATGCCGCTTGCCGCACTCGCGCGGTTCAGCCGGCTCATCTTCCATCGCCGGAGCTTTTGGTCGGCCCCCGTGGCATCCTCGATGGCGCGGGCGGCGGCCCCAAGCTTCTCCATGAGGTGGTGCAGATCCACCAGGCGATAGAGATCGTTACCGAACTTGGCGACGAAGCCCTCGTCTAACACATTCCACATCTCCGGAGCCCCGTCGCAGAGTAGCTCAATCTTCAAATCCGGTTTCTTGCTGCGCAGCGTCGCGACATCGGCAACCAGACGGTCGCGCAAACCGGTGAGATCTCCCTCCGGCATGCATCCATAGCGAATCGTGTGCCGTCCCACTCCGTTTGCATCGTGCAGCGTCACCGTACCGCAATAGGCCATGCGAAAGTTCCGTTCCACCGGCTTCTTCGGCGCGCCCTTTTTCGGCCGCCCCGCCGGCCGCCGCCGCGGTTCCTCCATCGGCACACTGACCCGATCCAGAGACACACTAATCGAGCCGGCCTCCTCCGGCACCTCCACGGCATCGATCAGGGCGTCTTCCATGTCCTGGTGATCCGCAACGGCCAGAGCCCCGACCAGGTGGGCCACCCGCTCGAAACTGGCGCGCGAATACGGTAGCCGGCCAAACTCGCGCGCGCTCGCTTCCGCTTCCCGCGACGGGCCTTGCTGCACCGCATGGGCCATCGCCCGCGCCGCCTGGGGCAGCCAGCCGTCCTCCACCACGCCGGCCCGCAGGCGCACCGCATCCACTACCCGGCCGCCCGGTTGCCCCCCACGCTCGCCCGACTGACGGTACCACGATCTCTCGACGGAGACTGAACCCACCATCGTGTGGTAGGGCGCCTCGCACCGTCCCACCCGCGTGTAGCGCACCCCTCCGATGATCACCGCAGGAAGGTCCATGTCCAAGCTCTGTAGAATGGCGCGCTGGCCGGCCAACTCCGTGCGTCCCGCACTTTCTGCCATCGCCTGTTCCATTTCCGCATAATCCACCGCTTTCCCGCCACCGAGGCGGGACACCGTCCGCTGCAGGGCCGCCAGATGCTCCACCATCGCCTTTCCCACTTCCGCAAACTCCTCCGGAACCTCAATCACCATCTTGGGCATCACACCTCCTGACATTAGGCCAAGCTTGGCATTCTGTTCTAGGTCTAGCAGCCCGTGGTAATAGTCAGATTTTTCAGGCGGCGGCGCAGCGCCGGACCGGCAGAATTACAGTAACGAAGGCGCCTACTTTGCGCCATAAAGTTGTCTCCGGCTGAGTCCGGCAGCCCTGAATCCCGCCTTGCTGACTTCGCTCACATGCAACAACCGCGCCACTTGCCTGGTGTCTAGCAGGGTGGCCGCAACAGAAGCAGCTTCTGTGTAGCTGGCAGACATACTGGGTCCTTCGGAGTTCTGGGCAGCCTTCACCGGCAGCCGGAGGTCTTCATAGTCCGTGAACCTATCTGGTTCATTCCTTTGCATCGGCCGCATTTCCATTTCCGTGCGCGGCTACACGAGATCGAGCTTGAAAGCGCAAATCCAAGGACTCGAGCCGCTCCAGAGCGTCCAATAACTGCAGGCCCGCTTCGCGCATATGCACGCAGGGTTTTGCAAACTGTTCAGTGTGCCTGATCGCAAACTTGATTCGGTCAATCGCGATGCGAGCTTGATATGCCATTTCAAATTCCATCGGGGAAGGGCGCAACTTCACCTCTGCTTCGATGGTTTCGACAATCTGATGCATCACTTCTGAGCTCATACAGTTTCACCTGACGTCCTTTAGGTTTCTGCCGTCGCACCGAGTCCGCAACCGAGGCCGAAATTGGCTCAACCGTCGCCTCATCCTTGAGCGCCCCTCCCCTGTCATGGGGAAATACTACGGCAGACTTCTCAAAACCGGATTCCAACGTATTAATATAACGCCGGTTGCTTGGATGGGGTCCCCACCTTCCAGGGGCGGCAAGACATGGAACAGCAAGAACACCTGCAGGAGAGATGCAACGTATGAGCGCCTTACTAAAAACAAAACTGGCTGGGATTGTTCCCTTCCTAATCTGCATTTGTCTCTTTGGGCAGTCTGAGCGCGGAACCATCACCGGTGTCGTGATGGACAGTTCGGGAGCTGTTGTTCCTCAGGCAAAAATTACGATCACCAACCAAGCCACAAATGTGGCACTCACGGTCAGCACGAACGACACGGGTTCATACACTCTTCCCAGCGTGCCGCCGGGCGTATACAACGTAAGGGCCGAGACACAGGGCTTTCGCGCATCGGTAGTCAACGGCTTGGTGATCAACGCGGCGGCGACCGTCCGCGTTAATTCCACTCTCGAAGTGGGAACGTCCACCCAAGCCGTTGAGGTCCAGGCTTCGGCGATCCAGTTACAAACCCAAGACGCCACATCGGCTACAACGTTGGACAACACGCTGGTGAACGATCTTCCGCTGGTGGTCGGCGGAACGGTCCAGACGCCGTTTGACCTGGCGGCCCTTACGCCCGACGCCAAGAATCTCGGCGGAGACAATGGCTTCATGCTAGGCGGCGGCCAAGCGGCTTCCTATGGGACGTCGCTCGACGGCGTCTCTACCAATACGAGCCGCGCCCTGTCCATGAGTTGGGTTGCATCCAACTCACCTTCGGTGGAAGCCATCCAGAAGTTCACAGCGGAGACAAACGGATTCAAGGCGGAATTCGGCCATGCGGGCGGCGGAAACCTGACTCAATGAGCAAGCCACTGGTTCGACCAGTGAGACCTGAAAAGGTTTGACCGTTCCGGGAGTATGATCCTCCTCAAGTGGCTGGATGACCAACTCGATGGAGGATCAAATGTCAGACGTTTATCAAAGCCTAGCCCACTCCAAGTGGGACTGCAAGTACCATGTGGTATTCGTGCCCAAACGACGACGGAAGGCGATCTTCGGGAATATCCGCCGTGAACTGGGCCCGATTTTCCATGCGCTGGCGAAACAGAAGGAATGCCAGATCGTAGAGGGACACTTGATGGCGGACCACGTGCACGTGTGCATCGCGATTCCACCCCAGCATCCGGTTGCCTCGGTGATTGGGTTCATGAAGGGAAAGAGCGCGATTGCCATCGCACGGCTTGGCGGAAAGGGGAGGAACTTCTCGGGCGAACACTTCTGGGCCCATGGTTATGCTGTGTCCACGGTAGGATTCGAACTCTAGCAGGTTCGCCAATACATCCGCGAGCAGGATGCCGCGGATGGTAACGGACAATTCTGAAACGACGAATTTAAGGCGCGCAACGCGCGACGCCTAGACGCATGGCCCGACCGCCTTTGAGGCGGCCCAACTCATCAAGCCACCCGCTCTGCGGGGGGGTGTCTGACTTACGTGTCGAAGTCCGGGACCAATCAATACCACGGATCGGCCTATGAGTTTCTCCGCAATAACGACTTTGACGCCAACAACTTCTTCAGCAACAGGTCGGGCATTGCGAACTCGATCTACAAGCAAAACGATTTCGGCGCTACCGTGGGCGGACCGATCTGGGTCCCCAAGCTTTACCATGGTAAAGACAAGACGTTCTTCTTCTTCTCCTACGAGGGTTTCCGCAATCGGAACGGCGCCAACGGCCGCACGTTTACGGTGCCGACGGCGGAGATGTACAACGGCGACTTCAGCAAGTGGGTCACGGCTGCCGGCGCGCAGATTCCCATTTACGATCCGGCCTCCCAATCGCAGAACCCGGATGGGACCTATTCGCGCCAGGTATTCCCGGGCAATCAGATTCCAAACAATCGTTTTAGCTCTGCTTCCACCCAGGCGCTGGGCGTATTCCAGATCAGCGGCACATTAACGGCTAACAACGGTGCCGCTCCGAGAACGGCCGCATACGTCTCGAACAACTACCTGGTGACTTCAGGAACGAACGTCTACCCCGTAAACAAGTGGAGCATCAAGGTAGACCAGACGTTGACTTCAAAGCACCACATTTCCGGGTATTACGGCTACGACCGGGAGCATCAAACCCCCGGCCCGGACGGCCCCGCCACACTTCCCGGTCTGTACGCAAGCTACAACGACCTGGTGCAGAACACCGACGTATTCCGGATAGCTTGGGACTGGATCATCGGCGCGAGCAAGCTGAACCATTTCTACGCCGGCGGGAACAACTGGCAGCACGACCACAAGCCCCCGCAGGAATACACGGGCAATTGGAAAAGCAAGTTCTGCCTGGGCAACGTGCCGGACTGCAACGATAACCTGATCAACCTGTTTTACGGCGGAACCGGAAATACCTACAGCCAGTGGGGCGGTAACGCAGACAACGGCTCCGAGAATCCGGCGTATTCGTTCAACGACGACTTTTCCTGGATCAAAGGCAATCGCACATTCAAGTTCGGTGGCACATATCAGCTCAACAACTACAGCGGATTTGGCCGCCAATGTATCTCCGGCTGTGTTGGATTCAGCTACCAGGAAACGGGAGTTCCGGGGGGGCCAACAGCAACGCTGGGGCAATGGTTTCGCCTCGTTCCTGTTAGGTTACGCGGATTCCGGGCAGATCGATACGATCCGCTACACCGCCCAGAATTTTCCTTATTTTGGCGGATATGTGCAGGATGACTGGCGAGTCACCTCAAAGCTGGTCCTCAATCTCGGTCTGCGTTATGACATCAGCCTGCCGCCCACGGGTGGGAGCGGCGCCTGGAGCGACTTCTCGCCCACCACTCCGAATCCTGCCGCCGGCGGCCTCCCTGGCGCGGTTCTTTTCTGCTGCTCCGGCGCTGGCCGTGTCGGCAGCAGCAGTTTGGCAGATTTATGGACAAAGGGTTTCGGGCCGCACATCGGCTTTGCGTATTCGGCAGATTCGAAGACTGTGATTCGCGGTTCGTATGCGAGATCTTACGCTGCCCTGGTTTCAGTCAGTGGATCCACCCACAACATGGGTTTTACGCTCACCCAAATCTTCAGCAACAGCTCGAATGGCCTGAACCCTACATACATGATGGATGAGGGCATGCCCCCGTGGACAGCCCCGCCGTTCGTCAATCCGTCGGTTGCCAATGGCACGGGCCCCTCCTGGTTTCAAGGCATTGGGGCCACCAAGTTGCCGGCCTCTGACAATTTCAACTTCTCGATCCAGCGCCAGCTTGGCCGGTCTGTGATCCTGGAGGTCGGCTACAACGGCGTAATGGGCGGACATCTGCAAAGTCAACTGCTGGGATATAACCAGATCAGCCCTTCGTACTTGACCAAGTGGGGCACCGTGCCGCAGAGTACCACGGTGCTGACCAGTTTGGTGGGATCGGCAACGGCCAATGCCGCAGGCGTCAATGCACCATTTCCGGGCTTTAACGCTCTTTGGGGCTCACGCGCGACCGTAGCGCAGGCTTTGCGGCCCTTCCCGCAGTACACGACCATCGGCACGTATTCCGGCGAGGGCGACCACAGTGGCCACTCCACTTATCATGCGTCGATCGCTAAATTCAACAAGCGGCTGACGAACGGGCTAACGTTCCAGGCGTCCTATGTGTTCTCGAAGATCCTGACCGATGCCGATACGGCTTGGGGAAATGGGCAGGCGGCAGACCTTTTCAACCGAGGCTTGGAGAAATCCATCGGCCAGTTCGACGTGACGCATGATTTTAAGTTCGCCGGCGTCTACGATCTGCCGTTTGGCAAGGGCAAGCGCTGGTTGGAGTCGGGTCCCGCCGCCTGGGTTATCGGCAATTGGCGCGCCAGCGGCGTCACCGTCTATGACAGCGGTACGCCTATTGCCGTTTCCACGAACCTGAGCCTGCCTATCTTCGCCGGGCACGTACCGGCTTACGTTGCTTCTTACACTGGCTGGACGCCGAGCTATAGCGGCGGGTTCGACCCGAGTACGAACAACCGTTTCGTACCGTATGGCAGCGGACCATTCCCGATCCAGGGCAGCGGAACGGCGCTCAATAGCATCGGGAACGAAACCCGATACAATCCGAAAGTCCGGAATTTCCCGAACTTGAATGAAAACATGTCCATTACACGGACGTTTCCGATCCGGGAACAAATCCGGCTGGAATTCCGAGCTGAGGCGTTCAATATCTTCAACCGTGTGCGCTTCGGCACTGGTTCCACGCAGCTCCAGTCGCAGTCGTTCGGTGTTCTGACCGGCTCCGGCTCCCAGCTCAATGCACCCCGGCAGTTGCAGCTCGCGCTGAAGCTCTATTTTTGAGCGTTCTGTCCATAGGACTTTCTCACGCCGTGATCTGGTGCGCCTCGCGGTAGCGCCAACCGCCGGCCTGTTCCGCCGTTACTGGGCGCTGGCAGCGCCCAACCTGAACCGTGTCAGGATTACCGCTATGCGAGCCATGGCGCGGTCCTGGTGGTGATCGGCGCGGGCACGCCTGATCGTTTTCGTAGACTCGTCGTTGTGTACCGGGCGATTTCCGGCCATGACAGGCGTTACTGATCCCGCAGCCGCACCACTTCGTTACGATCAAACACACGTTTCGGCCGCCCCATGTGCTTGCCCTCTGCCCGCACTCTAGCTTGCCCGGCTTTTGATGACGCTATTGGGTGCCGCGACTGATGGACGGGGAAGGGTCGGGCGCCGTTCGGCGGGTGTGCGGACACTGAGGTTGGCGAACAGCGGACCGAGTCCGAAATGGTCGTTTTATTGCCGCGACCACTCGGTCGCGCGCGGAACGGGATTTCCGCACACCTGTCCAGTTTCCGTAAGCCCGTTTACCGGCCGAGATCGATGCGAACCCCACTGGCGGAGATCAAATTCGAATGAGCCGGCCGATTCGCTGATCGCCACGCCGTTTCACTTTCGCGGTTCGAAGCGCACTTCCACTTCGGTGCTCACTTTGACGGGACGGCCGCGCTGCACCGGGGGCTGGTAACGAAACTGAGACCACTGCACCGTCTCACACAGTTGCGCGCCGGTTTCCAACTCGGAGATTTTTCCTTCCGGGTCGATGATGACTTTGCAGCGAACCGTTCCCCCCTTGGGCTCCCAAAGCGGCGCGGGTTGAACGGGCGAACCCTCGATCAGGAATGCGCGTTGTTTATCTCCCGGAACCGGGACTTCGGGGATGTCCTTCTCCTTCGCCGCGCCATCTTTCTTCTTTTCCGCGGAAGCGGTGCTGCTTTCCGTAGATTTAACAGGCCGTATCCGCGCAACCAGGAATACGGGCCTGGCGGGATACCGGTTCACCCTGGTGCGCAAAACCTGGGCATGCAGATCGATTGCATCCATGGGCAGGCCGCTCCAGACCATCCTGACGACACGCTCGCAACTGGATCGGAGCGGATAGCCGTTCTTGCCCTGGTCGGGATCGCCAATCTCGTCAATGACCCTTTGCGCGTAGACACCCTCGGCGATGTACTCGTCCCCATGGACTACCTCGGTGGCCGTCCGCAGGAACAGCCGGTAGCGCCGCGTGCCTTCCCAGAGGTACACAGAAGGTCCACCCGCGTTGATAGCGGCATCCATGGCCCCGCCGGATTCCACCAGAACCTGGGCCTTCCCCTGGATTCTGTCTGGCGCGGTACCGGCTTTCGTGGATTCTCTGGCTGATGGCTTGCTGGAGCAGCCGCCCAATCCGGCAAGCGTAAGTACGAGAAAACAGAAGACGCGTATGTCGCGGTTCATCTGCCATGCCCTCGCTTTCGGGACGTTTTCGTCCGAATTTGAAGGTATCACGAGAGATGGTCGCTGACAACAGCCCGGACCACGTTGCCATCCTATTCGGACGCGCAGTCTGCAGGGGGTTGTGGCCCCGAAATCCCAGGGCTGTATCCAGTGGGGTTTCGGGAAACAATGTCCAGCGACGGGCATCTGGGGCCGGATGAAGTCCGCAGACGCGTTTTCCGTCCACGATGGCTGTCTTGCCGCCCGGAACTGACCACTTCTACGCAATGGCAATACTGCCTGCAATCAACTCCGGTCTATCCGGCGTTTGCTTCCAAAACCCCGGCTGCGCGTGGGCGTCATGCCCTGCGGCGGGCAACACTACCGCGGTTGAGTTTTAGAGGTTTCCGAAGAGTGCTTGTCGCGCTGCCTCATCAACTGGTGCAGGGCGAAAGGGACTTCGTCCGGATGCGATGAGCACCAGGCAACGATGCGCTCGAACTTGACGATATCGTCGGGTATGGCACTGATTTCCATTAGCTCGGTTTCGATTATCTCCGCATCTCGCATGCAAACTAGCATGGCACATGCCGACACTCGCTACGTTGGGCCGAGGCTCGACAATCGACTGGCACCTGGCTGGCCGAGTCCCCCGACCCCTGTCGGAACGCTTCGTAACGCAGGCATAGCCAGCGAAATATCCGAGGGGCCACTTCCCGGCGAAGCCGACGACGTGTTCAGTGATCCGGTCCTAACCGCTGGCAGCGTTTCGACGGTGATATCGCACCTGCCTAATCCATGACCAGCCGCGGCACGGCACGCAAGAGTGCGTGCCGCCACGGCTGCTCCTGACTCCGGCCGGCACCGGAGCACGGGCGACCTGCGTCCCGCGACGGCGGTTCAGATCCGCATGGCCTCGAGGATGTGGCCGGCAATCGCCCGGTGATCGCGCTCTTGGGTCAGCTCGGCGAAGATGCCCTCGAGCGATGGCTGGTGCATCAGTTCGCGCAGGTGCTCGATGGAGTCATGCGCCGACACTTTGCCCCTGCTCAGGATCACCACGCGGGAGCAGACCTTCTCGACCACCTCGAGCACGTGCGAGCTGTAAAGGATCATTCGCCCCCTGGCGGCCAGCCCCTGCATCAACTCGCGCCACACCAGGGCGGTGGTTACGTCGAGCCCGGACATCGGTTCGTCGAGGATGAGCAACTCCGGGTCATGCATGAGCGTGGACGAAAGCAGGACTTTCTGGCGCATGCCTTTGGAATAGGAAGGAGAGCGGTGTGAAGCGGTCGTCCCATAGCGAAAACACGCGCAGGAACTCCTCGATTTTGGGCTCGAGCACCGCCCGCTGCATCCCGCGCAGGCGCCCCACCAACTGAAGATACTCGTAGCCGGAAAGGTGCGGATACAGGTTCGGTTCTTCGGGCACATAACCGATGCAGCGCTGAAACGCCGCCAGGTCTTCGGCGACGCTGTGGCCGCGGAACAGGACCTCCCCTTCGCTCGGCTCGAGGAGCCCGACGATCACCTTGACGGTCGTGCTCTTGCCGGCGCCGTTGGGGCCGACGTATCCCAGGATCTCTCCCGGCGCGATGCGGAAACTGACCTGATCGACCGCCGGAATGCCGTGGTACCGCTTGGTCAGGGAGCGGATCTCGGGCATAGCTCCTCCGGGAAATTGGACCCCGGAACGGTGTTGGAGGTTCCCGGGTGAGAGCCGCGCCTTACAGCACTTCTTCGAGCTTCCTCCGCAATTCCGCCGAGAGGCGCGGATTCTCCCCGCCGGTGGAGATGGCCACCTGCACGTTGCCGCGGTGCAGGCGGGACGGCACCACGAAATCGCACTCCTCAGCCGAATCGGCGATGTTGGCAAACACCCCCTTTCCTTTGGCGGCGATGGCGATGCGGTGGTTAGTCAACCGGTCGTCGGTGGCGGCAAACACCAGCATCATGCCGGCAAGATCCGAAGCCCGGAACCGGCGATCGACGTACCGCACGGAAAGCTCTTTGAATTCCGGCTCGGCTTCCGGAGCCACGACAGTAACGCGTGCCCCGGCTTCAACCAGTCCCCTGGTCTTACGAAGCGCGACTTTGCCCGCGCCGACGACCAGGACGGGCCGGTCGCGCAGATCGAGAAAAATGGGATAGTGCTTCAATTCCGAAATGTAGCATCTTGCGGCCGCCGCCGAAAACAGAAAACGGCCGCGATTCGAGCGGAACCCGGCGTTGCGGGCGGACCGCCGCCGGCGGGCGTTTCGCCCAGTACCCTTTGCCGGATGGAATACCGCCGGGCTGGGGCCCTCCGTGTCATACTTTTTGGATGGAAGTCACGGACCTCCTTCGACGTGTACATTCGGGCGAGTCGGACGCGCTCCAGGCCGTGTTTCCACTCGTCTATGACACGCTGAAGAAAGTGGCCGCCGGGCACCTCCGTCGGCGGCCCCACGCGGGGCCCCTGGAAGTAACCACGCTCGTGCACGAGCTTTTCCTGCGAATGGTGGGGCGGGAGCACCCCGCGTACGAAGACCGCGCGCACTTCTACCGTATCGCCTCGCGCATGATCCGGCAGTTGCTCGTGGATACGGCCCGTAACCGCAACGCGCAGAAGCGCGGCGTGGGACTGGAACTGCAATTGGAAGACATCCCGGAGATCGGTTCGAGCCCAGCTTCGGATGCCCTGCTGGCGCTGAACGAGGCGCTCGACCGCCTTGCCGCGGAACACCCGACCAAAGCGCAACTGGTAGAGATGCACTATTTCGGCGGCATGACCGCAGAGGACAGCGCGGTGGCGTTGTCCATGCCGGTGCCGAAGGTGCGTCGCGAGCTCCGGCTGGCCCATGCCTGGCTGCGCCGCGAACTCGGCTCATGAGCCCGGAAACCGAGCGCATCTTCTCTGAGGTGGCCGACCTGTCCCCCGAGGCGCGCGAACAATATTACGAGCGCCTGCAGGTGGACGAGAGGACCCGCCGGCAGGTGGAGTCACTGCTCGCGCACGACCTCGGCGCGACCGAAGCCATGGATGGAGTCATCGCGGAACTCGCGCAGGTAGCGCTGTCGCAGATGGTGAGCCGGCGCTGCGGCCCTTATGAGCTGTTGGACCCGATTGGCGAAGGCGGCATGGGGGCTGTGTATCGGGCGCGCCGCCGGGACGGGGAGGTGGAACAGGAAGTGGCGATCAAGCTGCTTCGCCACCGCATCACGAATGCCAATATGGAGGAACGCTTTCTCCAGGAACGCCAGATCCTGGCCAACCTGTCGCACCCCAACATTGCGCGGATGCTGGACGCGGGCCGGACGGCCGAGGGCCAGCCATACCTGGTGATGGAGTTCGTGCAGGGAGTAGCCATCGACGCGTACTGCCGTGGCGCTTCGCTGCGCGAGCGGATCAGACTGTTTTTGCCGGTATGCGAAGCGGTTGCCCACGCCCACCGGAACCTCGTCGTGCACCGCGACCTGAAGCCGGCCAACATCCTGGTGACCCCGGACGGCCATCCCAAGCTTCTCGATTTCGGCATCGCGAAAATTATTGCTCCCGACGTGAGCGTGACGCGCCTCGAGGAGCGGGCATTGACCCCGGAGTACGGCAGCCCCGAGCAGGCCTCGCATGCGCCGACGACCACCGCCACCGACGTTTACTCCTTGGGAGCGCTGCTTTACAAGCTGCTCACGGGCGCCTCGCCGCATCGTTTCGAGAGCCGGACGCCCGAAGAGGTGACGGAGGTCATCTGCCGGCGCGAGCCTCCCCCAGCCAGCAGCTTCGAACCGGCGTGCCGGGGCGACCTGGACGCCATCCTCAAGAAAGCGTTGCGAAAGGAGCCGGAGGAACGTTACGCGACGGTGGAACAGTTGGCTGAGGACCTGCGCAACTACCTCTGTTGGAAGCCGGTGCGCGTGCGCGGCGACGAGTGGCTCTACCGGCTGCGGCGGTTCGTGCGGCGGCACTGGGTGACCGTATCCGCGGCCGTCCTGGCCTTCGCGGGACTGACCGGCGGTCTGCTGCTGGCGCATCGCGAACGGATGATCGCCGAGCACCGGTTCCGCCAGGTTCGTGATCTGGCGACGCGCCTGTTCGAGATCGACCGCAAGGTCCGGCCGCTGCCGGGCGCCACCGAGGCGCGGCAGGCGATCGTGGCGACCTCGCTCGAATACCTGGACCGCCTCAGCCGGGAAGCGGGGAACGATTCCGGCCTGAAGCTGGAACTCGCCGCGGCTTATACCGATACGGCGTCGATCCTGGGACGTCGCGGATTGCCGAATCTGGGGAGGTACGAGGACGCGCGGGTCGCCCTTGAAAAGGCGGATTCCCTGTTGCGCCAGGTGCTGGCACGAAACCCGCGGGACCGCGCGGCGTTGCGGGGACTGGTCAACAACGGGATGGAACTCGCCGATATCCTGCAACGCGTGAAATCCGGCGAGGAGGCGCAGAGGAGGGCCTTCGCAGTAGCGCGCGACGCCGACCGTCTGCTCAGCGGTTCCGAGCCGAACAGCGAAGAACTCTCCCTCGCGGTTCACGCCTACTCGCGGATCAGCAGCATTCTCCTGAACGAGACCCGGGTGGCCGATGCTCACGTCTTCATGGATAAGGCGGTAGCGTTGCAGCGGCGCCTGGTGGAATTGGTGAAGACCCCATCCACGACCTTCGCGCTGGCGGGAACCCTGCGTATGTACGGCACCCAGCTACGGTACGAGGGCGACCTGGAACGTGCCATTCAGAACCTGGAAGAAGCTCGCCGCATCGTGGAACAGTTTCCGGCGGACGCGCACACGTTGATCGAACGATCCACGGTGCTGTACTATCTCGGCGTCACCCTCGGCGAGGTGGAAGGCCTCAGCCTTGGGCATTCCGAAGCCGGAGTGAAGGCCCTGACGGAAAGCCTGGCGATCTGCCGCCGGCTGGTTGCAGCCGATCCAAAAGACATGAACGCCCGTATCGACCTGGCGCAGGCGGCTACGAAAGCGGGCCGAATCCTCGCGGTGCGCGATCCGGCACGGGCGCTGGCCCTGTTCGACGAGGGAATTGCGGTGTTGTCGGCAGCTCCGGCGGTCGAGAAGTCGCGCGACTACCTGGTCCGGCTGTGGTGCGATTCCACTTCCGCTCTGAACGCACTCCATCGCGGGGCGGAGGCGCGAAGGAGGATCGCGCTCGCGATTGCGGCCTTGCGTGCGGCCCACCGGTATCCCTTTACCGAGACCACACCGACATCGGAGGAGGACGCCTTGCTGCGAGCCAAGGCGGAAACGGAGGAGGCCGCCGGCCACCTGTCCAAAGCCATCGAGATTCGGGAAGAGGCCGTACGGACCTACCGGCGAGACAAAGCCTTTTTCGAGACGGACCTGCAACACGCTTTCGGTCTCGCCAACCAATGGAACCGTATCGCCGCACTCCATCGCAAAGCAGGACGGCCCGATGCGGCCCGCGCGAACGACGCCCTTCGCGCCGCCCTGTGGCGTTCCTGGCTGGCACGCGACCCATCGAATCCGTTCGTGCTCAGGCAGTTGTCGGGAGCCGTCGCAGCGGTCTCCGAACCCGAAAAACGCAGAATATAATGGGGCGTTGAGAGCCAGAACTCGAAGCGAACGAGGGGAGCCCGTCCCGGGACGACCCTATTTTCGCGTTCCGGAATTGTGGTGGTGTTTGGGCGCTTCTTGTAGTAGTATTACATCAAGATGGATTCGCAGCCCAAAGGCCCCGAGGCCGCCAGGCTCCGCCAGCGGAAATTCGCCCTCATCCGCCAATTCCAGCTGCCGGATGACGTGCTCCCCGGTTCGCTTTCGGTGAGTCTCACCCGCTGCGGTAAACCCACCTGCCATTGCGCCAACGGCGACGGCCACGCGGCTTGGTCCTTGACCTTCATGGCCGCAGGCAAGAAACGGGTGGAACGTATTCCGAAAGACTGGGTGGACGACGTTCGCCGGCGCGTCGAAGCCGGCCGCGCCTTTCAGGACGCTCTACGCGAGGTCCTCACCGCCAATGCTGAGTTGTTGGTGCTGCGGCGTAAACAGCAGCCGCATTGAAGGGACCGCATGTTCGCCAAATCCAAAACCACGCCTGTCACTGTCTCTACTAGGGTTGAAGTCCTACTTCCCACGACCGGGCGATGGCCGAGTCCATCCCCACATCCCAGCGCGCGATCTGGTCTGGACATTGGTGATCGGACATATCCTGCGCGTAGTGAGCTTCTTGCGCCTGGAGTGGTTGGCGCACTCTCCGTGCGCGCCGAGTTGGGCATCCAAAGCCGGTTTGGGGATGATGCTTTGGCTTACGCCAGCGAGCGTATGGACCCGGAGACGACGCGCCTGGCTCTGGCCGCCGCGCTGCACCAAGCCAAGCGCAACCAGGCCTTCGAGAACAGCCGGTTCCTCGGCTTGGCACTGGACGGCACCAGCGCGGGACACACCTACCAAGCACCCTGCCCGCTGTGTGACCCCATCAAGGACCCTACAGGTAAAGGGCATGGTTCGCTGCATCATTTTGTGCTGATCAGCGTGGTCGGCGTTGGTTTGACGCTGCCAATCGATGTGGAACCCTATGGACCCGGCGATAGCGAATATGCCGCCGCACAGCGTTTGCTGCGGCGCGCGGTAGGGCGCTTGGGAACGCGCTTCGCAGACTACGTGGTGGGAGACGGCGAATACGCCACGGCTCCTTTTCTGCACACCTCCGGAGAGGTCGCACTGCCGGTGGTGGCACGCCTCAAGGAAAACCTCCCCCTGTTGGCCGCCGCCGTGCGCGCCCGTTTTGACGGCCAACCGCCCCAGGCTGTGTTCCAGGAGGGCGATGATCGGGTGGAGGTCTGGGATTACGATCATTTCGACCCTTGGGAAACCCTCCACTGGACCGAGGTCCGCGTGCTGCGCTACCGCCAGCACAAACGCGATGGGACGGTGGTCCATGCCGAGTGGCTCACCGACTTCTCCATCACCAAACTGGGCAGCTTGAGTTTCTACCGCCTGGCCAAGAGCCGCTGGGAAATCGAGAACCAGGGCTTCAACGACGCTAAGAACCGCTATGGCATGGAGCATATCTGCCACCATGAACCCAACAGCATACTGATCGTTTGGCTGTTGATCCTGTTGGCCATGGTGATCGAACGCCTGTACCGGCGGCGCTATCTGCATCGGGGAGAGCATGGCATTCGCTCCGCCATCAACCTATCGGATTACCTCTGGTTAAGTCTGGGGACCCGCAACCGGCCCGACACCAGTTGATCCCCGTGCCCTGCGGACGGCAGCAGCGCTCCGTCGCTCTTTGACAACCCGGTCGCCTTTTGTGGAGTGAATCCCCACCCGGAGCCGGCCGTCGCTCCACGGTCAGCAGGAACGCTGCCTCCCCCACGACTCGAATCCACTCCACCGCGCCGATTCTGTCTTGCGGCAATTCCGAGACTGCTGAGCTGCGCGCCCGCACGCCGGTGTCTGCCGATTTCTGTTCCTATACTAAAGGAAATGTCCTGTGCGATTTGCCATACGCGGCGCCCACGCCGTTTTTGCCCCGGAGTGCGGGGCGATATCTGCCCCATCTGCTGCGGCACCGAGCGCGAGGTCACGGTAGACTGCCCCCTCGAATGCGAATACCTCCGGCAGGCCCGGCAGCACGAAAGACCACCGGACATGGATCCCGAACAGCTGCCCAACCAGGACATCCAGGTTTCGGAAAAGCTCCTGGACGAGAATCCGGCGCTCCTTACATTCATGGCGCGCACTCTCCTTTCCGCGGCGCTCGACTTGCCGGGAGTGGTTGACCCGGACGTCCGGGAAGCTCTGGACGCCCTCATCCGCACCTATCGCACTCTCGAAAGCGGAGTCTACTACGAGAGCATGCCGGCGAATCTGTTGGCGGCCAACGTGCACCGCCGGATGCAGGAGAATCTGGCGGAATTCCGCCGCCACGAAACCCAGCAACTCGGCGTGACCAAAACCAGGGATGCGCACGTCCTGGCGTACCTGGTCTTCCTGCACCGCGTTGCCCTGACCTACACCCGCAGCCGGCCGCGGTCCCGAGCCTTCATCGGTGCCCTGCTGGCAGGCTACGGTGGAGTGGCAGAGGCGTCACCCGCAGACTCCCCGCTGATCTTACCCTGAGTCACGACGCGGCGAATCTGCTCGATCTGGCACGCGCGTTTTTTCTTGATACTTACGATCTGGGCCGTGTACTTGCGCGTGTCGTTGACCAGAATCTCTATGGACCGTTCGAGTGGGTAGTCGAAGGTCAGGAGGTGTCCCTCGCTTAGCATGAGCAGGTCGCGCACGGTGAGAGTCGGGCCTTCCAGGCGAGCTTCGAGGGTCAGTTGCGCATCCTTCAGCAGCCGGAGTACCCGCGACTGTTCGGCCTCGCTGGCATGCGTCTTGCGCACCGACCACTGCTGGTCGAACTTTTGCCGCATCATCTTAATCACGATGGAGGGCAGCGCGATATTCATCATGCCCACCGTCTCGCCGATGCGGATCTCAATGCCGATCGCCACTACGGCTTCGTTGGGAGCGAGGATGTGCAGCAACTGCGGCTCCGTCTCCATGGATTCGATCGAGAAATCGACCGTCGTGACCCCCTTCCAGGCCTCCCTGAGGTCATGGAGGATGATGCGAAATAGCCCGTCGAGCAGTTTCTGTTCAATCTCGGTGATGTCGCGTTGGATAGTGGTTGAGGATTTGCCCGTGCCGCCCAGCAGCATCTCGATGATGGGGAACACGAGCGAGGGGTTCAATTCCATCACGCCGTTGCCGTCATACGGGATTAACCCAAGCGAGACCATACACGTCGGGGACGGAAGACCGTCCAGAAACTCGGCGTACGAGAGCTGCTCCACGCTGACCAGGTTGACGGTGAGATACGAGCGGAGATAGGCCGAGAGGCTGGACACCAGGTTACGCACAAAGGTGTCGTGCAGCAGGTGGATGGCCCGCACCTGGGACTTGGGGATGCGGTCCGGCCGGCGGAAATCGAAACGTACGGCAGGAGTCTCGCGTTTCCGCTCGCTGATATTCTGGAAGACCGCATCGATCTCTTGCTGGGATAGCTGGCGGCTCAAATCTCCGGCTCCTGCCCTTCAATCGACGCATTGTCCGGAAACTTTAGGCGGTCAGGGCCGCTTTCGGTCCGGGCGTAAGGGCGTCACCGCCGCCTTTTTCTCTGTTTTTGCCGGCCTCCGGGCTAATGAAATCCACCATTCCTCCGATGAATAGGGGTGTAAGGAGTCGAATGGAGGCAGACGTCTTAGTAGTAGATGATTCCGCTGCAATCCGGAAGATTCTGCAGCGTGTGTTGCGGCAGACCGGAATGGCGATCGGTACGATCCACGAAGCGGGTAATGGGCAGGAGGCGTTGGACCTGATGCATGCCCATCCAGTGAAACTGGTCCTGACGGATATCAACATGCCGAAGATGGATGGCATTCAACTCCTGGCCGCCATCAAGGCGGCCGCCGAATGGCGGGAGCTCCCGGTGGTAATGATCACCACCGAGGGAGGCGAGACGAAGGTGAGTGAGGCCGTCCGGCTCGGCGCCGCAGGGTATGTCCGAAAGCCGTTTACCGCCGATCAAATCAAGGAGAAACTGGCCGGGATTCTGGAGCCGACGTCCCTATGAATGTTCATGAACTGATTGTGGAGCGGATCCAACATTCCGCAAGCGACGTCTTTTCGACCATGCTGGGCGTCGAGTTGCCGCCCGGTGAGGCGGGCACAGAAAATGGAACCCCGGCCGTAAATGACGGCGTCCTGTCGCTGATCGGCCTGGCGGGCGCGTGGGTCGGAACCGGGTGCATAGCCTGCTCGCCCACCCTGGCTTGCCGTATCTGCTCGTTGATGCTCATGACCGAGGCGACCGCGGTCGACGAAGAGGTTCTGGACGCGGTCGCGGAGTTGACCAACATGATCATCGGGAGCGTCAAGAACGATCTCGAGAGTCACCTGGGCCCGCTCGGGCTGAGTATCCCGACCGTGGTATTCGGCCGGAATTTCAAAACCAGGAGCGCCGGCACCTCCGAGTGGACCGTCGTGCGCTACGTCTGTGAGGGCGAACCGCTGCTCATCAGGCTGTTCCTGGCGCCGGCGGAAAACACCACGCCGCATGTCAACCACTTGACCACTAATTACAGTTTGGAAGTTTGATTCGAATTCAGGAGATCACATGCCAGCTACGCTGCAATCCGTCAATGAAAATGCTGCCACCGCCCAGAGCGATGCCCGTGCGGGCAAATACCTGACCTTTCAACTAGCCAACGAAGAGTTCGGGATTGGCGTTCTGAAGGTGCGGGAGATCATGGGTATCCAGGAGATCACGGCCGTACCGCAAACGCCGGCTCACGTCAAAGGCGTGATCAACCTGCGGGGCAAGGTCGTACCCGTTGTCGATCTCCGCCTCAAATTCGGGATGTCTACCGCCGAATACACGCAACGCACCTGCATTATCGTGACGCAGGTGCAGGGAGAGTCGGGAGCGATCCTGATGGGGATCATCGTCGATGGCGTCTCCGAAGTCCTCAACCTGTCATCCGCCGAAATCGAAGATACTCCGGACTTCGGTGAAGAAATTGCCGGCCGTTACCTGCTTGGAATGGCAAAAGTCAAGGGGAAGGTGAAGATTCTGCTCGACATCGACAAGGTGTTGTCGACCCAGGAACTACACCATCTCAGCGCCATTCTCGATTAGCGGTCGAGCTGCCCCAGAGGTCTCCAAACATGTCAAAGTTGGCTGCTCTCGGCCAGGCGGTCGAGGAATTGGCGCTTCAACTAGTCGTCGCCGAACCCGATGGCGGTGCCGCCGGTGACTGGCTGCCCGCCCTCGAAAAGATCAGGGACAGGGCACTCGCGGAGAGCGCGGCTGGAGTTGCGGCAGTGGCCGCTTCCCTGATCGATGCGCTGCGCGCCGGACAGGACGGCTCGGATGGCGAACCGATGACGAACCGGCTGTCGCGCGATATAGTCAAGCTCCAGGACGCCCTGGCTCGGGATTCCGAGGTCCCGGCCACGCCCGCGCCGCTTTCCCAGGATACCGAGCTCGTTGCGGATTTCATCGTGGAAAGCCGGGAGCACCTGGCATCCATCGAAACCCAGTTGCTCGAGGTGGAGCGCAACTCTTCGGACGCCGAGGCCCTCAACGCGGTATTCCGCGGCTTTCACACAATCAAAGGGCTAACCGGTTTCCTCGAACTCTGGGACATGCAAAAGCTCGCGCACGAAGTAGAAACCGTGCTCGACCTGGCGCGCAACTCGCAGTTGACCATCACGCGCGCGGCTATCGACGTAATGCTGGAGGCCGCCGACCACCTGCGCCGCTGGCTGGTGCATCTGGAAGGCAGTCTGCAAAATCAGACATCCCAACCGCCGGCCGAGGATACGGCCCTGCTGGCACGGATCCGGGCTCTTGCTTCCGGCGGACCGGCTCCGTCCGAACCGGATAAGGGCCTGGCCGCCATGGCGGATGCCGTAGAAGGGGCCAACGCCGCCCCGGAAACAGCACGCCAGGAGCCGCCCGAAGGTCAGACCAAGCCGGAACCGGAATCGCCCGCGGGCACTTCTCCGGCAACCGCCAGCCGCCGCAACGAAGCCACAGTCGTCAAGGTAGACACAGGAAAGCTGGATTATCTGGTCGACATGGCCGGCGAGATGGTGATTGCCGAATCCCTCGTCCGGCACGATCCCGAGCTGACGGCACTGAAGAGTCCCAAACTCCAGCGCAAGATCGGGCAGCTCGCCCGAATCACCGGCGAGTTACAGAGAACCGCCATGTCGATGCGGCTGGTCCCCATCGGTCCCCTGTTCCGGCGCATGGCGCGGCTGGTGCGCGATCTCTCGCGCCAGTTCGGAAAACCCGTGACGATGGAGACCGCCGGGGACGACATCGAACTCGATCGGACCATAGTCGAAGGGCTTGCCGATCCTTTGATGCACATGGTGCGGAACGCCCTGGACCATGGCATCGAGGCGCCCGCAGGAGCGCCAGCGGGCTGGAAAGAACTCTCCCGCACGGCTCCTTCTGAAAGCCCAGCATCAGGCCGGGCAGGTGGTCATCGAGATCACCGATGACGGCCGCGGGCTGGACGCGCAAAAAATCAAGGCCAAGGCCCTGGAGAAGGGACTGATCGTGTCGGCGGAGGGCTTGTCCGACGAAGAGATCCACAATCTCATCTTCCTTCCCGGATTCAGCACCGCCGCCAATGTCACCAACGTTTCCGGCCGCGGCGTAGGCATGGACGTCGTCCGCAGGCATATCGAGAAACTGCGCGGCCGCATCGAGATCCGTTCGGCGCCGGGCAGCGGCTCCACGTTTCTGCTCAAGCTGCCGCTGACACTGGCGATCATCGACGGACTGGTCGTGGGAGTCGGCGAGGAGCGCTACATCGTGCCGCTGTTTGCCGTCCGCGAGATGTTCCGCCCGACTGCGGACATCATCTGGACCGTCCGGCAAAAGGCCGAGATGGCGCTGGTGCGCGGCAGCTCTGCTGCCCGTGGTCCGGCTTGTACCGGCGTTTCCGGGTGCAACCGCGCTCGGAGGACCCCCTGCAATCGGTGCTGGTCGTGGCGGAGGTGGAAGGGCGAGCGATTCTGCTGTTCTGGTGGACGAACTGATCGGGAAACAGGAGGTGGTCATCAAGCCGCTGGGAGAAACGTTCGGCAATGTGACCGGCATCGCCGGCGGCGCGATTCTGGGCGACGGGCGGGTGGGCCTGATCCTCGATCTGGAACGGCTTTTCAAGGAAAAGAGCAGTGAATCGGACCCTGCCGGCTAACCAGGAATTACTCGAATGGGACGCCGTTCGGCCCCTGGCTCCCCATGAGTTCGACCAGATCCGTCAGCTGGCATACCGGACTTTCGGACTGGACCTGAAACAGGGGAAAGAGGAACTGGTCTCGGCGCGCCTCCGGCGGCTGGTGCGCGGCGGCGGCTTCCGCTCGTTTCAGGACTACTACCAGCACGTGGTCGACGACCAACCGGAGAGGCGCTCGCGCCGAATGATCGACGCGCTGGCGACCAACCACACTTCGTTTCTGCGCGAGCCCGACCACTTCGATTTCCTGCGCCAGCAGATTCTTCCCACACTCGCCGCGCGCCGTCGCGTGGAGATCTGGAGCGCCGCCTGCTCCACCGGCGAAGAGGTCTGGACCCTCGCGTTCCTGCTGAACGATGTCCTGGCCGCCGACAAGATCGGCCTGATGGCGACGGATATTTCCAACAAGGCGCTGGCCCACGCGTTGCGCGCTGTGTACTCCGCCGAGCGTTGCGGGGACTGTCGGCGCAGTGGTTGTCCCGATATTTGTTCCGGAGAACCGGCCCTGTTAAGGCTACGCCGTGCACCCGCGAATCCGCGCGCAGGCCCGGTTCCGCCGAATCAACCTGGTGGAAGCTTCTCTTGGCCGCGGCCGTTTCCCGTGGTATTTTGCCGCAACGTGATGATCTACTTCGACCGGCCCACACAGGAACAGGTGGTGAACCGGATCGCGGACTACCTCGAACCGGGAGGTTACCTCTTCGTCGGTCACGCCGAGAGCCTGACCCGGATCTCGCACGACCTGGAATACGTGCGGCCGGCGGTATACCGGAAGACAGAAACGAGAAGGCAATGGAACAGATCGTAGTGGGAATGGCGGATTGCCGCGTGGGCGGCGATGCCGGACCAGGTGCTGGCCACCTACGCCCTGGGCTCCTGCATCGGCCTCGCCGTGTACGATCCGGATCGCCAGCGTGGGAGGGCTGCTGCACTTCATGTTGCCCGATTCCGCGATCGATCCGGCCCGCGGGCGGGCGAACCCGTACATGTTCGCCGATACCGGCATCCCCCTCCTCCTCGAGCAGGTCTGCGGGCGGGGCGCCTCGAAGCGGCGCCTGGTGGCGCACGCCGTCGGAGGAGCGCAGATCATGGATCCAGCAACGTGTTTTCGAAATCGGCAAACGCAACTATCTGGCCACTGCGCCAAATCCTGTGGAAAGCGGGCATACTGCTGCACGGCGAGGCGGTGGGCGGCATGCAATTCGCGCACCGTGCGCCTGGAAATCGGCAGCGGGCGCGTTATGGTTGCAGGAGGCCGGCGCCGAGCAAGGAACTGTATGCTTCCGCCTGCCAGAAAGGAGAAGCCCATGGCCTACCGGGTCTTGATCGTCGACGATTCGCCGGCCATGCGGGCGTTTGTGCGCCGCGTGATCGAGTTGTCGGGGTTCGAACTCTCGGCGTGCTTGAAGCCGCCAACGGCCAGGAGGCGCTGGAGCTGCTGCGCCAGGAATGGGTGGATGCCATTCTCACGGACATCAACATGCCCGTCGTGGATGGCGAGGAGTTTCTGCGCCGGCTGGCGGCGGACGAAATGCTGCGCGTCCATTCCGGTGATCGTGATTTCGACCGACGCGACCCAGAACCGCATATCAGCGCCTGCTGGCGCTGGGCGCGCGCGGGTATGTCACCAAGCCCTTCCTGCCGGAAGACGCTGCGCGCCGAACTGGAACGGACTCTGGGGGTGCCCTGTGACTGAGACGAGCTCTGAGCGCAGGCCTCTGCGGGAGTCCGTGGCGGACGTTCTGGAGAGGATGTTCTTCGTTCGCGAGCGCGGATGCGCCTGAGGATCCGCCTGCCGAGACACGGATGTGGTTGCGCAGGCTCGACTTCGAGGGCGATCCGCCTGGCTGCTTCACGCTGCGGCTTGACACCGCCGGCGGCGCGCTCCATCGCCGCCGATTTTCTGGGGCGAGGAGGCCGAACTCTCGGAACAAGCAGGTTGCGCGACGTGATCTGCGAACTGGCCAACATGATCTGCGGTTCGGTGCTGAGCCGCGTGGAGAGCAGCGACCACGTTCCGCCTCGCGCTCGCCGCGGGCATTGCACGAAGCCGCGACCGCCATCGGCCCGCCGCATTCCCGGAAGCGCGCGTCCATGCGGTGGAAATCGCGACGGGCGTGCTGATGGCGTCACATTCAAACGGAAACACCGGCATGCCCCAAAGCGAGAATTCGCGTCCTGATCGTCGACGATTCGGCCATCGTCCGCAAGATCCTGACCGAGGCACTGGCCGGCGAGGCGGACATGGAAGTCGTGGGCACGGCGCCCGATCCCTACGTCGCGCGCGACAAGATTCTGGCGCTTGCAGCCGGACGTGCTCACGCTGGACATCGAGATGCCGCGCATGGACGGGCTGACGTTCTTGAAGAAGCTGATGCACTTCCATCCGCTGCCGGCGGTGGTGATCAGTTCGCTGGCGCAGCCGTCCTGCTCGCGCCGCGCTGCAGGCGCTGGAGTTCGGTGCGGTGGAAGTGCTGGCGAAGCCCGGCGGGCCGTACTCGGTGGGCGAACTGCGGACCACCCTGGCCGCCAAGATGCGCGCGGCCGCGGCGGCGCGCCGCATCGCGGCCGCCGCCACCGGCTGCCGTGCCGGCGCAGCCGCAGACCCGTGCGCCGCTTGCCGTCACCGGCCCTTCCCTGTCACCGAGCAGCGGTGATCGCGATCGGCGCCTCCACCGGCGGCACTGAGGCGATCGCCACGGTACTGACGCGCGCTGCCCGCGTCCTGCCCGGAATCGTCATCGCGCAGCACATCCCGCCGCAGTTCTCGCGCGCCTTCGCCAACCGTCTGAACAAATCTGCGCGCTCGACGTGAAGAGGCGCAGGATGGCGATGAATTGCGCACCGGACTGGCGCTGGTCGCTCCGGGCGATTTTCACATGCTGCTGCGGAGAAGCGGCGGGCGATACTACGTCACCGTCAAGACCGGACCGCGGGTCTGTTACCAGCGCCCGTCCGTGGATGTACTGTTCCGCTCCGTGGCGGAGGCGGCCGGCGCCGGATGCGGTGGGCGTGCTGCTGACCGGGATGGGCGCTGACGGGGCGCAGGGTCTGCTCAAGATGCGGCAGGCGGGCGCGCGCACCATCGCGCAGGACGAGGCCACCTGCGTGGTCTTCGGCATGCCCCGCGAAGCCATCGCAGTCGGGGCCGCCGACAGGTGCTGCCGCTGCCATCGATAGCCGACGGCCATCCTGTCGCACGCCGGCACAGGCACAACGGTGGCCGGGCTCCACCAGAGGATGCACTTGCTGACGCTGCGCGACAAAGTTGACGGTCACCCGTTTCGAAAGCTACAGTAGAAGTGTTCATCTTCACCCGGCCGCAAGTCCCCATCGTCTAGCCCGGCCTAGGACATCGCCCTTTCACGGCGGTAACGGGGGTTCGAATCCCCCTGGGGACGCCAAACTGGCCCACCGTTTGCAACTCTTCCATACGGGTTCTCGCAGGAATTGACGCGGGAACGTTTTGTGCCGGCGCCGCTTTAACCAATCCAATCAAGAGGAGTTGCAAGGCTTATGAGACTTGGAACCTTCGCGATCGCAGCGGGCGCCTTGGCGCTAGTATTGAGTCTGGAGTGCCTTCCAGGGTCTCGTCGTTCCGTGTTGGTTCAAGCGGCGATTCACTTTCCGTAAACCCCGTATATCGGGCGCGAACCCACAGAAATTCTCACGCCTTTTCCCAGCCGTCCTGAGATGCGATAGCGTTGGACCAGCACGGCGGCCGCCGCGAAGCGGTCGGCTTCCGGCGAGTTGGTCTCGCTGGGCTGCTACAGCCGCCATCCCACCCGGCATGGCCATCGTACCGGCCTCGGTGCCAGAACCACCGCGGCCCACAAACGCCGCAGAGCTGATGCGCCACCGCCACGTCCACTGAGTCGCGTTCGCATCTCAGCGTCGACGTGCTCTATCACTTCGGATCAACCAGCGCTGCCGCCAGCCGTCACCGTCGTTGCCGTGGAGTGCTCGTCATCCCTTCCTCAGCCACAAATAGCAGTGATTCCCCATCCGCCCCGCCCTCGGCGCGTTCAGCAACAGCAGGTCCACATATCGCAGCGGAAACAGCAGCCAACCCAGCACCCCGTGCGCCGCCGCGCGCCACGGCCTCCACGGCAGGAGCAGCTTCACGTACTCGATCGCGAACACCAGCAGGGTCGCGGTCGGACCCGTGCGCCAGCCCTCCGCGACCGGCCGCATTCCACCCGCCAGCTCCTTCAACCCGTCCAGCGTGAACCGGCGATAGTCCTTGGGGAATTCGTGAAACGGGTGGCAGAACGGCGTCACCAGGTGCGCGTACCCGCCCGGCAGCAGCACGCGTTCGATTTCCCGCATCACCTGCCGCGGATCGCGCACATGCTCCAGCACGGCGTCGCACTCCACCCGCATGAAAACAGCGTCGCCGAAAGGCAGTCGGTGCGCATCCGCGGCCACATCCACACCCGCCACGGCAAACAGGTCGAGGTTCACGTACCCCTCCACCTGGCGCCCCGCGCCTCCGACGTACAAGTTCCACCGGCCCAGCGGAAAATCCTTCGGTTCCCGCGGGTTCATCACGTACGGGGCCGGCGGCTCGAGCGCCCGCCGCCACCAGCTTCGTGCGGCGCGCCGCCGGTAGAACTGGTCGAGCGTCACTTCGGTTTCGGTAGGATCTTGAGGTTGGCCGGCAGCGTGAACAGGTCGTCCGTCAGGTCCTGGTTCACCTGCACGGAGTCGGCGTACATCTCGAAAATTTTGTCGCCGTTGCGTTTCCGCACTTGCGACGTAGGCCATCTCACGCCGCCGCCCACATCGCGGAAATTCGCGAACACGGTCTCCTCGGTGTCGAAGTCTTTGAATTCGGGATTCCGGCGCCGGTACACCTGCCGCACCGGCACCTTGGACAATTGGTCGAAGTACACCGTGACCGTATTGTTGTCGGAATCCGTGATGTCCACAATCTCTACCGGGCGGTTCTCCCAGAAATCCGTGCCCTGCGAGTAGAACGTCATTTCCGGTTCCTTCAACCGCTGCCGCAGGATGTAGAGCACGTTGCGCAGTGTGCTGTCGCGGAATCGCGCCACGCGTTCGTCATCCAGCGGGCGCGCTCCCCGAAACGTGATCTCCCACGCTCCATTCTCGGTGAACAGCACTGCGCTGGACTCGTCCTTGCCGAACGCCTCCCGCTCGCGCAGCGACACCTTGCCGGGAACGGGGACCAGGTAGCGGGTGTAGATCTTGGCCACCGACAGCCCCGTCAATTCCTGCCGGTAGAATGAATAAGCGCGCCCGCTTTCCACGCGGTCCTGCATCTGCAGGAACGCGTCGGCGCCGAGCGCCTGCAAGGCCTCGTACACCACGCGCTTGCCTCGTTCCTGGCGCGTTTCCGCCGCGCCGGCCGTCATGGCGCAGCCGGCCGCGCACATCGCCGCGATCCACCGCTTCATGGCCTTTTTCTCAAGTCCTCGATCCGCAAACCGCTGTTCAGCCGGATTTCGCTTACCGTCAAATCCGCGAACTTCTGGCCGCCCTGCAGTATCGTAACCCGGTGGGGCATCTTGATCCCTTCCAGCTCGCGGAAGTCCGCGTAGTTCTCCTGGACCGTAACCGGCGGACCCGTGAGCGGCGTCGTCTGGTACAGCACACGCGCCGGCAGCCCCGTTTCCGCATCGAAATCCAACTGCGCGATGTTGCCGGCCTGGTCGCTGACCTCCACGCTATGCTCGCCGATCGCGTTCACCGTCCGCCCTTCCATCCGATTGCTGAGCAGAAACGGAACATACATGCGAAACAGGTTGCCCTGCACCATCTTCAACGCCGGCCCGGCCAGTGCAGACCACCCCCGGCGGGTCGCGAACCATCCCACCTTGCCGTCCCAATAGAGTGTTCTCGTCTCGGGACCCTCGATCTCCTCCCGGATGAACGTGGGCGCAATCCAGCTTTCCGTCTCCTTCAGTTGCGCGTTGTTCGCCGCAAGCTGGTATTGGGCGACCACCGTGTAGTCCTTAACCGCCGCCAGTTTGTCGGCCCCTCCGACCGCCTCCTGCACCCGCTCCATCAGCTTCCGGCCCTGTTCGAGGCCCCCCTTGCTGGCCGGCGCTGCTTCCGGCTTGGGCGGCGGAATCGTCAGGTCGATATTCTTCACCGGCGTTCCCAGAGCGTCCAGCGGCGTCCCGAAATCCTGCGGGTTGCCCACTGCCACGGTGACGAACTTCGCCGGATCCAGATGCTCCTTGGCCACCCGCAACACGTCCGCCCGCGTGACCGCGGCCAGCCCCTTCTGATACTGCTGGATGAAATCCCGGGGATACCCGAAGTACTCGTATGTCAGCAGGCGGTTCAGGGTCTTGACCTTGGTGTCGAATGCAAATACCAGGCTGTTCAGGGCGGTGTCCTTCGCCGTCTTCAACTCCGCCTCCGTCACTTCCGTGGCCAGTATGCGGTCCACCTCTTCCCGGATCGCCTTGATCGTCTCCACCGTCGAGAGCGACTTCGTGCTGCCGGAAATGAGAAACAGCCCCGGATGATCGTAGTTGGCGTCCCAGTCGGCTCCGATGTTGTAGGCATTCCCCATCTTGGTCCTGACCCGCTCGACCAGCCGGCTCTGGAAGCCGCCGCCCAGGATGTCGCTCATGATCTCCAGAGCTGGATAATCCGGGTCCTTCAGCTCGCCGCCCAACTGCCCCACGGTAAAAAAGGTCTGCGCGACATCGGTCTTCACCGCCAGGAACACTCCACCCGGGGGTGCCGGGCCCACTTTAGGGAACGGCGGCACGGGCGGTTGCTGCACCGTGAAATCTGCGAACAGCTTCTCCAGTTTCGCCTTCATCTCGGCCGTATCGAAGTCGCCGAATACCGCCAGCATGATATTGGCCGGAAAGAAATAGCGCTGGTAGAAACTCACCAGGTCGTTCCGCGTGATGCGGTCGATGGTGGCGTACTCCTCCTGCCAGCCGTAGGGCGTGTCGTGGCCGTAGAGGATGTTCACGAACTCGCGCTGCGCGATCGCCCCCGCGTTATCGTTGCGCCGCGAAATGCTGCTCCGGATCTGCGACTTCGCCAGGTCGATCCGGTCCTGCCGGAACGCCGGGCCGGTCAGCACATCTTTGAAGATGCCCAGGACCTCGTCGGTGTTCGCCTTCATCGCCGAGAAGCTCACCGACCCCGAGGTCTCGCCGATGCCGCTCTCCACTCCCGCCGCGATATCCTCCAGTTCCTCATCCAGTTGATCGCCGGTTTTCGCCTTCGTGCCGCCGGTGCGAAGCACCATTCCGGTCAACGTCGCGAGTCCCACCTTGTCCCGCGGATCGAACAGGTTGCCGGTCCGCACCAGCGCCGTGCCGTTGACTACCGGCAGTTCGTGGTCCTCCAGCAGGAACAGCTTCATGCCGTTCGCCAGCGTGAACGTGGCGACGTTGGGCACCTGTATGGGACGGAGCGGGGGGAATTTCAGGTCCTTGTACGAGGGCGCTGGCGCAGGTTGGAGCCGCGTGGCTGGCCGCGGCGCGGCGGGCTTCGGCGCCGGCACGCGGGTCTGCGCCATCGCGGCCAGAGCGAGGATCGCAATCGCCGCCACGCTTCTCATGGCCGGCCCCCTCGCGCCGGAGCCGCTTGGTCCGGCGCAGCCGTATACGCCACCGTCCGGCTGCGCGTTACAAAACACTGCCGCGCCACGCGCAGCACATCCGCGGCGGTCACCTTGTCCACGTCATCCAGCGCGGTGAACAGTTTCCGCCAGTCGCCGTAGGTTGCCGCGTACACGGTGAGTAGCGCCGCCAGGCCGGCGTTGTCCCCCAGGCGCCGCACCACGATGGCGCGGGCCTGCGTCTTGGCACGCGCCAGCGCCTCCGCATCCACCGCCTGCTGTTCGAAACGTCCCAGCAGTTCATCCAGCGCCTTCTCGTTCTCTTCCACCGTGTGGCCCAGCGACGGCACCAGGAAAAACGTGAACAGGTCCGGGTAGCGCGTGCCGGGAAATCCCGAAATCGCCTGCGCCGCCAGGGCGATCTTCTTCTCCTTGACCAACTCCTTATAAAGCAGTCCGGTTCGGCCCTGGGAGAGTATCAGTTGGATCACGTCGAACACCGGATCATCCGGCGAATACTGGTCCGGCCGTTTGTACCCCAGCACCACAATGGGCTGGCTGGGGGAGTAAACCACGGCCGTCCGGGGACCCGGTTGCGGCGGCTCCACGGTGTGCAGCAGCGGGGGTAGCGGACGCGCCGCCAACCGCCCGAAATACCGTTCGGCAAGGTGCCTCGCTTCCGCCGGGTTCACATCCCCCACGATGGCCATCGTGATGTTCGTCGGAACATAGTATTTCCGGAAAAACTGCAGGGCCTCTCCAACCCGCAGGCTGGCCACGTCGCTGGGCCATCCCCCGGCTGGATTATGGTACGGATGCGCCTCGAAAGCCGTTGCCGTGAACTCCTGGAGCAGTTTGCCTTGCGGGCTCGACTCGACCCGCATCCGGTCTTCCTCCAGCACCACGTTGCGCTCTTTGTAGAATTCGCGAAACACCGGCTTCAGGAAACGCTGCGATTCCATCAGGAACCACAGCTCCAGCCGGTTCGATGGCAGGCTGTTATAGTACTGGGTCGCATCCAGCGCAGTCTGGGCATTCAGTCCCGCGCCGCCGTTTTCCTCGATAATCCGCGTGTATTCGTTGGGCTCCACGAACGCCTCCGCGCGGCTGATGGCGGTCTGCAACTGTACCTCCAGGCCCCCGATCTTGCTCGCGTCCGCGTGCGGACCCTTGTTGCGCTCGGCCTCCAGTTGGTCGTACACCTCTTCGATTTCGTCCAGCGCCTTCTTCTCATCCGCCCAGTCTTTGGTGCCGATGGTCTCCGTGCCCTTGAAGGCCATGTGCTCGAACATATGCGCCAGGCCGGTCTCCCCCGAGGGATCGTCCACACTTCCCGCGTTCACATACGTGCGCATGGAAACTACCGGCGCTTCGTGGCGCTCGGCGATGATGAAATGCAGTCCGTTGGGCAGGGTGAATTCGGTGACTCGCTTCTCGAATTCCTTCAGGTCCTGGGCGATGAGGGCCAGAGGCACAAGCATCAACCCGGCCTGGAGACGAAATCGCTTCACGATGGTTTGATCTCCTGGTTGCTTCTACGAGCATACCAAGCAGGCCGTCTCCGGCTGGGTCGCTGCCGCCCCCTCAAGGTGCGATCGCGATCCGGTTTTCCGCGCTCATTACGCCGCCGACGTCGAGCCAGAAGCTGAGCGTATCGATATCTCCTCCCGGCAGCGTATCCGGCACGCGGAAGTTGATCTGCATCACACCCGCTACCAGCCCGGGCGCATCTCCCGCAAATGCCACCTCCAGGGACCGGCTGTCAGTCAGCACCCATACGGGCCCGGTCCAGTCATGGATCTCCAACGGAACCACGGCGCCGTCAGCGTAGTAATTGGCTCCGCAGCCGGTCGCGAACACCGTCACGATCGATCCGCGTCTGGCCGGGTTCAACCGTGAGTTGATGCTGCCATCCTGATTCAGCGCCGCGGCGAGGCCGGTCCGGCTGTCCCCGAACACACCGGGCACGGCGGTGTAGACCACCGGCAAGGTGGGCCCGTCCACGGTTCCCGCCGGGGTCACGATGCTGATGTGTGTGGCGGTGCCGATGCCGCGCGGAACCACGGCGTTGATCTGCCCCGAATCGGCATACAGCAGCGGCGCGGCCACCCCATCGAACAGCACCTCGAGCCCTCCCAGCGCCGTGGTGAACGCGCCGTTCTTGACCTCGCCGTTGACCGGGATCTGCGGACCCAGCCCCAAGCCGTACAGCGTGATCAGTTCCGTGCGCGACAGTGAGCCGAACAACCCGCTCGCGCTGTTGGTCACGGCCAGCAGGGATGGCCCGGGCACGGCCGTCTCGATCCACAGCGTCCCGAGCTCACCTATGGCGGCAAATGTTCCGTCCGAAGTGATCGTCAGGTCCTGCCCCGTCACGCCCAGGGGCGCCTGGTAGAAATCGGCGAGCGAAGCGCCGTCACTCGTCAGCCGCGCTACATACGTCACGTATAACGAGGGCTGCGAAGGCGTCCATTGAGCCGGCCCGACGCCCACTCCGGTGAACACCACTCGTCCCTGCGGATCCAGCCGCACGGCCTTCACGAAGCTGGAGGGGCTGCCGCCGAAATACGTTCCCCACATCACCGCCGTGCCCGCGTTGTTCACCTGGATCACGAACCCCTCGGTATCCTGGCTTCCGGGAGGCGGACCCGGCTGAATGGTTCCGGCAGGGATCGGAAGACCTCCCGGCGCGCTCCCGCCCACGATCACGTTGCCCGCCGCATCGAGCGCCATGCTGTTTACCGCGACCGAAGTGTACGGAATGGCCGCCTTCCCGCTCAGGAACGTGGACCACTGAAGCTGCTGCGCGGCCGCCGGCTGGAACTTGGCGATGAAACCAGCCATGCTCCGGTACTGGCAGGAGCATGTTTCGGCCAGCGCGCCGGGAGTCGCCGGCAAACCATAAGCGTTGGTGACCCCAGCAATCACCACCCCACCGGAAGAGTCCAAGCCGATGCCCGTACCGGTTGTGGATCCAAAGGCGCCGATGCAGGCACTGCCGCCGAAACAGTAGGTGGCATCGTCGCCGAAAAACGTCGAGTAAAGCACCTGGTCGCCGCCCGGAGAAATCTTGGTCACGAAGGCATAGGCCGCCCTTCCGAAACGGTCGCCGCCTGGTGGTCTGGTCTGAAATGCGCCCGCCGTGACCGGGAACGCCTCCGACGACGTGCTACCCGTGAGGTAGATATTTCCAGAGGGGTCCACCGCCGCGGCCCGAACGTTCGCCGGTAGCGATCTCGTGAACACCACGTTTCGGAGTTGCCGGTCCAGCTTCAAAACGATTCCTTGATACGTCGCGTCCATTCCGCCAAGGATCAGGTCGCCTTGCGCGTCCGTCACTGCGGTTGCCGGAATTGCCATCTGCGGGACCTCGATGCTGCCCAGGCGGGTCCCCTGGGCATCCAGTTCGACGACGCGAGTCGACGGCTGTCCCGATACGCCTGGAAAACTGGAAACTACAAACAGGTGGCCGCCGCTGCCGATGGCGAGCATTTGTGGCGCGCTGTCGCCGGCATTGAGAGCGCGGAGGAGAATCTGGTTCCCGGCCACCGCCGGAAACACGAACACACTCGTGAGCAGAAGCGTCCAGGTCGAAATGGCATTCACTGTGAGTCAACCCTTTGGACGCGGCCAGCTACAGTATAACGCCCCGGCGCCCGCCCCCGACCTCCGCGTGGCCCGTTCGCGATACCGCCTCAGCGCCCGCCCCCGCGTGGCCCGTTCCCGCTACCGTCCCGGTGCCCCCCCGGACCCCGCGTGACCCGTTCGCGATACCGCCCCGGCGCCCGCTCCGGAACCCGCGTGGCCCGTTCGCGATACCGCCCCGGCGCCCGCTCCGGACCCCGCGTGGCCCGTTCGCGATACCGCCGCCCGGTGCCCGCGCGCCCAGCCTCCGCGTGGCCGTTTCGCGATACCGCCCCGGCGCCCGCCCCGGAACCTGCGTGGCCCGTTCGCGATACCGCCCGGCGCTCGCCCCGGACCCCGCGTGGCCCGTTCGCGATACCGCCGCCCGGTGCCCGCGCCCAGCCTCCGCGTGGCCGTTTCGCGATACCGCCCCGGCGCCCGCCCCGCACTCTGCGTGACCCGTTCGCGATATCGCCCCGGCGCCCGCTCCGGACCCCGCGTGGCCCGTTCGCGACCGCCCCGGCGCCCGCTCCGGACCCCGCGTGGCCCGTTCGCGATACTGCCCGAAGCCCACCCAGGACCCCGCGTGGCCCGTTCGCGATACCGCCCGGCGCTCGCCCCGGACCTCCGCGGCCCATTCGCGTCCCAACCAAAAAAGTTTGCCGAATCAGGTCAACCACTTACCGTCGTTTTCTCCTGGAACGCTCCTACCCGCCTGCTACCCTGAAATTGAGTCAGAGGCTGGCGCCCCACCGCGCCGGCCCCAACAGTTTTTCTTCCTGGCCAGGAAGCGTTGCATTACGGTGGTGACGAACTCCCTGTAGGGCCGTTAAAGCCTGCACGGTTGCCAACTATAGGTATGGGGCCGGCGGGGAGATCTCAGGTTCGAACCTGAAACCGCGGATGGAGAGCGGATAGCGCGGATTGCCGTCCCATCTGATATCGGCGAGCCAGGCATCGAAGCTGGCGGGTAAACGTAGCGCCATAAAGCGATTCCAATGCCCCCGGAGAGATGCGGCTCAAAACCATTGGCGGCCGGATACGCACGGCGATAAGTCCGCGAAGCCCCGGCCGCCCGCAACGCCCGAAGCACTTCCCCCACCTCAAGGCATACGTGTCCCTTGTCGACCCCCGGGGCGACACCCCGGGCACCCCGGGCGATCCCCCTTGCGGAGGTCCCGCGCCAAGGCTAGACTCCAGACTGAGGTTCATATCCCGATGCGGACCCTCCTCGTTTCCACCTTTACCTTCGCCGTTGCGCTCTGTCCTGCCCAAGTCTCCTCGCAGGGCATGTCTACCCGTTCCGGCTCATTCTCCGGCAGCGCCACCTTCGGCCCACCCCCTCCATTCGCTTTCCCCGTGGTGACCGGGGCGCCGTACTCCGGGGAACAAGGAGGCGAGAATGTCAAAATCCTGACCGACGGCACCCGCATCACGCACAAGATGACGGGCAGTAAGATGTGGCGCGACAGTGAGGGCCGTACCCGCACCGAGCGCCCGCTCGGCATAGGACCAGACCTGGCTGCGATTCCGGTGATCATTGAGATTACCGATCCCATCGCCGGGTACACGTACACGCTTGACACGCAGAACAAAGTGGCGCACCGGCAAGCCCTGCCCGCGCCCGGAACTCGTCCAGCCGGCCTCATGGCCAGCTCCACCGGCAGCGGCTCCGTCGGCAGCACCTCCGTCGTCACGTTCGCTCGCATTGCCCCGCCGCCCGCGTCGGTGGCTGCCGGGGGAAGTGGCGGCGGCCGAGCCGGCGTGATGACCTCCGCTTTGCCGCCCCCGCCGCCCGACGCGCCAGGTCGGCCCCGCATTTCCAATGAGTCGCTCGGCACCCGCAGCATCGAAGGCGTCATCGCCGAAGGCACCCGCCACACCATGGTCTATCCCGTTGGCACGATGGGCAACGATCGCGAATTCTCCGTGGTCAATGAAACCTGGATGTCACCGGACCTGAAAATCCTGATCCTTTCGAAGACCGACGACCCGCTCAATGGCGAAAGCACGTTCGGCATCCGGAACCTGAGCCGTACCCCGCCCGACCCGTCGCTGTTCGCCGTGCCCCCCGACTACACGGTGATCGATGAGCCCGGCGGGTTTACCGTGCATTACGAGGTCCCGGCCGACCGGCGCTAGGAGCCGCCGCCGATCCCCGCCCTCCCTGCGTCCTGGCCAACACCCGTTTGCGGGCGGAACTGCTACTGTCTTCTAAACGCCGGTATCCCGTACGGGTTGTATTGTCGCCCCTGCTGACTTCGCCCATCATAGCGCCAGATCCGATTAGGGGTGAGTTTAGTATGAACAAGATATTCGTGTGCGTATGTACCTTGTTCGCACTCGCTGGTTTCGTTTCGGGGCAAAATATTTCCAGCTCGGTTCGTGGCGTGATTACGGACGGAACCGGGGCTGCGGTGGTCGCCGCAGATTGCGTCCTGACCAACCAGGCGACAGGGGCCATCTTGACGGTGCAGTCGGGCGCCGACGGCGGCTGCATCTTTCCCAACGTGCTGTCAGGCACGTACACCCTGATGGTGAAAGCCACCGGGTTCCGGAACCTGGAAACGAAAGACATCGTCGTTACCGCCGGACAGATCCGTTCTCTGGGCCGTCTGACCCTGGAAATCGGCGAAGTGCGCGAAGCCATCAGCGTCACGGCGGAAGTGGCTCAGATCCAGCTCTCCAGCGCCGAGAAGTCCGGCACCATCGACAATTCGCAGTTACAGAACATTGCCGTGAAAGGGCGCGACTTTTTCGCCCTCCTCAACACTGTCCCGGGGGTGGTGGATAACTTCTCCCAGGCCCGGGAAACCAGTTCCCCGGACTCGATCCGCGGAACCTTTATCAACGGGCAGCGCGAAAACCAGAAGAACCTGGCGATCGACGGCATCACCGACCTGGACACCGGGTCCAATTCCACCGTGCATTTCGAGCCCAATATGGACTCAATTTCGGAGATTCGGGTGCTGACCTCGAACTACCAGGCGGAATTCGGCCGCAATGGTGGCGGGGTAATTACGGTCATTACCAAGGGCGGCAGCAAGGATTTCCACGGCACCGGCTATTGGAACTACCGCCACGAATCGCTGAACGCCAACAGCTTCTTCAACAACCGCAACGGCACGCCCAAAAACCCCTACCGCTACCGCATCAACGGGTATACCGTCGGCGGTCCCATCTACATTCCGAAAACCTTCAACACCAACAAAGACAAGCTGTTCTTCTTCTGGAGCCAGGAATACGTGGGGATGAAGAAGGATTACGGCACGCGCTATGCCAACATGCCGTCCGAGCTGGAGCGTAACGGGGATTACTCTCAAAGCTTCGACGGCTCGGGCAAGCTGATCCCGATCAAGGATCCACTCAACGGTGGAGCGCAGTTCCCCGGCAACCGCATTCCCCAGGACCGCTTCAATCCCATCGGGCAGAAGATCCTGGATTTCTTCCCGATGCCGAACTGGGTGGAGCCGGATCCCAAGCAGTTCTACAACCGCAATTACCGCAGCCAGTACAGCGGATCGTATCCCAAGCGCGAAGACATGATCCGCGTGGACGCCAACCTCTCGTCCTGGCAGCTTTACTATCGCTATATCCGGGACAAGGACGAACAGAACACTCCGTGGGGCCTGTGGGTGAACGGCAGCCTCAACTACGACCTGACGCCCACCGTATTCGGCCAGCCCGGCAAGGGGCACAACTTCCACCTCACCAAGATGTTCGGCCCCACCCTGATCAACGAATTCATCTTCGGCAAGAGCCGGAACAACCTCTATTTCTACCCGCTCGAGCCCGACAAAGTGAGCCGCGACCTGATCGGCAATCCGCCCCAATGGTACGCGGATAAGGCCACCGGCGTGACTTATCTGGACGCGGTGAATTACATCCCGAATCTCACCTTCGGGGGCAATCCGAACCCCGTGAACGCCAGCTTTGGAAATATCCCCTACGAAAACTACAACAACATCTGGAGCGTGGTGGACAACGTCAGCAAGGTCACCGGATCGCACAACCTGAAGGCGGGCATCTATGTGGAGCGCACGCAGAAGTACCAGGTGGGTGGCGGCAATTTCCGCGGCGCCTTCAGCTTCAGCCGCACCAGCAACAACCCGCTGGATTCCAACCACAGCTACTCCAACGCGCTGTTGGGCAATTTCAACAGCTACAGCGAAGCTACGGCGCGTGTGAATGGCGACTGGTGGTTCTGGAACGTCGAGATGTACCTCCAGGACAACTGGCGGGTGAGCAAGCGGCTGACTCTCGACATCGGGGTGCGGTTCTACCATTTGCCCCCGCAGACCGACCGCAATCACACCATTGCCAGCTTCGATCCGTTCCGCTATGACCGCGCGCAGGCCCCCGCGCTGTATATGCCGGCGCTGGACGCCAACCGAAAGCGGGTGGCCATGAACCCGCTGACGGGTGAACTGGCGCCGGCGCCACTGATCGGCCTGTTCGTGCCCGGCTCCGGCAACGTCGCCAACGGCGCGTTCGAAGGCGGCAAGGACGGGTACCCTGAAGGTCTGTACAGTGTGCCGTTCCTGGATTTCGGACCGCGCGTCGGCTTCGCCTACGACGTGTTCGGCAACGGGAAGACGGCCATTCGCGGCGGATTCGGAATGTTCAAAGACCGCATGCAGGGCAACCCACCATGAACACCAACGTGGAACCCGCCGGTAGCCTATTCGCCGACCCTGTCCTATGGCCAGTTGGACACGTATGCCAACACTCCCGGAGCGCTGGGCCCGTCCAGCGTGAGCACCCTGTTCGGGGAGGAGCCGCTCTCCACCACCATGAACTTCAGCTTCGGCGTCCAGCAGCAGGTGCATAGCTGGGCGGTCGATCTCTCATACGTGGGCGGTCTGTCGCGGCACCTGCTCGCCAGCCTCAACATCAACCCCATCCCGATGTACGCGCGGTTTGTCGACCAGAACCCGCAGAATGCCGACCCGACCAACCAGTCCACGCCGCTGCCGGACAACTTCCTGCGTCCCTACTACGGCTGGGCGAACATCAATTACCGTTCGAACGGCTATTCGTCGAATTACAACTCCATGCAGATCTCGGCGAACAAGCGCTACTCGCACGGTCTTCAGGTCGGCGTGGCCTACACCTTCTCGAAAACGCTGGGCGTGGCCGATGGCGACACCACCGGTTTGAGCGTCTATTTCGACCCGCGCCAGCGCAACTACGGGCCACTGGGGCTTCGACCGGCCCCACGTGTTCGTGGTCAACGACGTCTACGACACTCCCAAGGTGGATTCGGTTCTGCGTTTCAAGCCCGCGGGCTGGATCCTCGACAACTGGCAGCTCAGCGGAATGACGGTCCTGCAAAGCGGGTCGCCGTTCACGCCGGGCTTCGGCCTGCGGAACTCCGAGGGAATGGACCGGTTCGGCGGAAGGCGCGCGCGTGGACGTCGTGGGCGATCCGAATCTGCCGAAGGGCCAGCGCACGTTCGACCGCTGGTTCAACACCGACGCTTTCGCCATGCCGGCCAAGGGCACGTTCGGCAACGCGGGTGTGAACGTCATCCGCAACCCGGGGATCAACAACTGGGACCTCTCGATCACCAGGAAGATTCCGCTCGGCAACGAATCGCGCTGGCTGCAATTCCGGACGGAGATGTTCAACGCCTGGAACCACACCCAGTATTCGGGCATGGGTACGGGTACGTCATTTGAAAACGCCACGGGAGCGCAAACCAGCACTACCTTCGGCGTGATCAACGGCACGCGTCCGCCGCGCCTGATCCAATTGTCGCTGAAGCTGTTTTTCTGACGGCGCCCGCGGGGGGCGATGGCAACCCGTCGCCCCTACTGCTTCACCGTCAGCATAGCCCCCGGACTCGCCACTCCGCCCACCGTCACCACCACCGGCTGCGCACCAAGTGGGGCGTTCGCCGGCACTTGGTAGTTGATCTGCGTGACACCTGCCAAGCCGCTCGGAATGCCGATGAACTGGATCGCGGCGGTTGCTCCGCCCACCGTCAGCGTTACGCTCTGCGTGGGCTTCGGCAATGAACCCAACGGCGTTCCGGCAGCGGGCGTGGCGCCGGTGGCCAGCGCCGGCGCCACTGCCCCATCACCGGTGATGAACAGCGTGCCTATGCCGTTCCGCGTCAGGCTCGCATCCGGCACGGGAGCGGCGCTCGCATCGGTGAAGATTCCCGGCGCTGCGGCCGCCGCGCGCAGAGTGGTCGAGGCTGTCAGGCCGTTGTTGCTGATCGTCATCGTCACCACCGAATTGACCGGCGTCTCGTAGGGAATCTGCACATTCAACTGTCCCGGCGACACATAGTACAGCGGCGCCGCCACGCCGTTCACGGTGACCGTCACCCCTGCCAGCTTCACTGGCAGGGGCAGCGATTGGGCGCTTTCCGTGCCGGGCGCCAGCCGGCTCCCGAAAATGGACGCGATCATGCCCGGCGCATAGGCCTGCTGAAAGGATGCGGCGTTGGTCAGCCCCCCGATCGCCGGCGGGCTCGCAGGAGGTGGCGTCACCGTCAGGGTGAAAGAGGCGGTTGACGCCTCGTAAGAGCTGTCGCCGCCGTACTGAGCGTTCACCGTGTTGGGGCCGATGGCGAACCGCGTGCCGCTTACCACCAGGCTGGCCGTGGCGGCGCTCCCCGCTGCCGCCAGCGTCCCTGTGCCCAGCGTCTGGCTGCCCATGACGAACTCCACCGTCCCGGTGGGGGTCCCGCCGCTCGTCGCTGTTACCGTCGCGGTCAGCGTGACGCTGCTGCTGGTGATGAGGATGCCGTCCGACGCCGCCAGCTTCGTTGTCGTGGATATGCGGGTGATGGCGCCGCCCGCGGAAGTCCACGCGCTCACCAGGTTGTACCCGTCGATCGACCCCAGGCCCGTCACCTGGTCATAGCCCGGGCCCGCGCTGTACCCCACCGGGGTTGAGTCGCAATTGCGGCCGATTCGTGTGCACGGATTCACGATGTTGTCGCCGGTGGTGACATCGTGGAATGCCTCCGGCGCGATCTGCGACAAGCCATAGAGGTGCGGATTGATATTGCCCAGACCGGGATTCGACAGCGTGCCGTTCGTCACCAGGTAGTGATTCAACAGCACCAGGAGGCCCGCGAAAACCGGGGTCCCGACCGAGGTGCCCCCCACATAGCCCAACGAACCTCCGCTGTAGAACATGTACGCGTCGTGATACACCGAAGCCGACAGCGAGATATCGGGGACGTTGCGCGCCCCGTTGGCCGGAACGCCGGGAACGTCCTGCCAATACGGCTTGGCCCAGAAGGTACTGGCGCCGCCGCCGCTCGCCGTCGGACTGCCCGCCCGCGCGCTGTCGTTCCAGGCGGTTTCAGGGATGTAGGACAGCGCCGAGGACAATGTGGACGAGTTGGTGGTGGCCCAGTAGTTGCCCGAACCTTCGTTGAACGTCGTCCCTCCGACGCCCGTCACCTCCGGAATCGCGGCGGGAACATCGACCTGCAACCCGTAGCCGCCCCCGCTCGAACCGTTAACGCAGTCTGCCGCCCCCGAATCCCCGGAGGCGTTCACCCACGTGATACCCTGCGCGTTTCCCTGGCGCGCCAGGCTCTGCTCGAACCTGGCATCGCCGGACGAAGTGAACGCCTCGCACAACCCGTAGCTCATGCTCAGCACCGGCGCCAGGTTCTGGTTGATGGCGTATTGGGCCGACGTCACGACGTCGTTGGAGTACACGTAGTATATGGTCGCGTTCCGCGCCACGCCGCCCGACAGTTGCAGGTCGAGATTGGCTTCGTCCACATCGCCGGAGACGATCCCGGGATTCTTCGAGCCGGGTACCAGGACCAGTTGCGGATCGTTGGCGGGCAGGCCGAAAGCGCCGCGATATTGCTGCACGTCGCTGAGGTCGATCCCCGACTGGCCCACCACTACGAGTTTCTGGCCCACGCCGTCGAAACCCGCATCCAACAGCGGCTTGATGTCGTAAATCACCGACAGGTCGTCGGGAGCCAGGTAATGCGAGCCGGTTTTGGGCGAATTGTATCGCGGGTCCAGGCGCCTCGGAGCACGCAGGCGAAAATCGTTAAGCCCGTGGATGGCCTCCACCAGCGGTTCGAAGGCCGCCGGAATACTGGGTTCCGCCACGTTCGCGAAATGGCTCTTGCCGTCGACCATGAACCGGTGGATGGGCGTGGCAAAGGCCTTCTCCACCAGCCCCGCTTCACCGCTGAAGGCCACCCAGTTCCGCCCGCGGCCCACCGCCATCACGTTGAGCCCCTGCTGCTTCAGCCATCCCACTACCTGGTCCACATCCTCCTGGCTGGCGCCGAAGCGATCGGCGAACTGCTCCGGCGTGAGCCACTTGTGGTACTCGGGCGAGGATGGGTTCTGCTGGTTCGCCAGAAGCTGATCGAGGTCGGCTTCCTGGCTGGGACTCTGCTTGAACAGCATGGTGACGTAGGGCAGGATGCGGGCACGATCCAAATCTCCCTGGTCGGTTCCACCCTGGATGCGAGGACTGATGTGGTTGCGCAGCGCCACGCGCCGGCTGTTGTCGATGGGGCCGAAGACCCGCCTCCGCTGCGCCGAAACGCGCGTCGCCGGGATGGACAGCAGCAACCCGAGGGTCACGGCGGTGGTGAAGAATCGTCTGCGCTCTCCGGGGAATTTCGTGTTTGGCGTGCTCATAAGTGGCGCTTGCTGGAACAGGGTCTCGAAGACCTGAATTTACCATGGGGCCCGGACACACCCTGGGGGCGCCTTTGCAGGCGGGAGCCGGATACCTTACTTCCTCTGAGACGGAGCGTGGCATATCGCCGTTTCTGTAAAATGGCCCATCCAATGTTAAGAAATGTAAGGCGTTACCAGCCCGATTGGGCCATTCTCCGCTGGATCTCCGAGCTGTACCAGTCCATGCGCGCCGGTTTCCGGCGCAGGGGTGATGGCAGGAGTGCCGCCAGCCGCGCCGCCTGCTCGCGATTCAAGCGCTGCGCCGGAATCCCGTACCACGCTTCGGCCGCCTCCTCGGCGCCGTATATGCCCGGCCCCCATTCGATCACGTTCAGGTATAACTCCAGGATGCGCCGCTTGGGGAGCACCCATTCGGCCGCCGGCGCCAGCGTGAACTCCACGGCCTTCCGCCACACCGAGCGGTTCGTGGTGAAGAACAGGTTTTTGACTAGCTGCTGCGTGATGGTGGAACCGCCGCGGCCGAGCCGCCCTTCGTCCAGATCCTGGTCGATCACCTTCTGCACTTCCTTCCAGTCGATGCCGTGATGCTGGAAGAACCGGCCGTCTTCGGCGGCGATCACCGCGTGCTGGAGGTCGGGCGAGATGCGCGCGAGGGGCACAAACCGGTATCGCTTGTGATAGGGACGGTGGTGGATCCACGCCTCGATGCGCCGCTGGGCCTGCACCGCGGTGGTGGGCGGGTTGATCCAGCGCAACGCCGCCAGTTGCACCAGGCAGAGGGTATACAAGCCGCGCCACCGCCAACCCGATCCACAATAGCAGCGCGCGGAAGAATCCGCGGCGCTTTTTGATCCGCTTCATCCGCCTGCGCACGCTACGATTGTAATGTAGAGGAATGGGGCAGACCGATCGCCTTCGGCCGTCTGCGCGCGGGCCGGCAGGCCTGCCCGCCCGCGCCGCCAGCCAACCGCCGCATGTCACGATTCGACAGTCTTCTCGCGTACGCCGCATGCCACCGTCTCATCGTGTGCTTCGTCGCGGCGGTGCTGGTGGTCGTGATCGCGTGGGGCGACTGGACGCTGCCCAACATCTCCGTGGGGTTTCTCTATATCGTCCCGATCCTGCTCGCGGCGCCGGCGTTGAACCGATGGCAGATTATCGTGCTGGCCTTCTTCTGCGCGTGTTTGCGCGAGGCATGCGATCCGTTGCAGGGCCGGTCTGACCGGACCGATCCCGCGGTGGTGCTCAATCCCGCGCAGTGGGTGCCGGGCTCGGCCGGACGGCTGCTGATCGTCACCGCCGGTTTCGCCATGACGGGTTTTTTCGTTTCGGAATTCAACCGCCGCCGCACCCTGCTGGTGGAGCACCTGGCGGAGCGGGAGGAGCAGATGCGTCTGCGTCTGGAAGCGGAACACCGGGTTCGCATGCTGATCGAGACCAGTCCGCTGGCCATCCTGACGGTGGACCGGCTGGGGCGGGTGCAACTGGCGAACGAATCGGCGGCGCGACTGCTGGGCTTCGAGGGCGACGGGCTTCCGGGCGAAGCCATTGCGCCGTACCTGCCGATCCTGCCCCGCATGCTCAACAGCCATCGCTCCGGCGGCAACATCCGCACCAACGTGGAGTGCAAGGGGTAGCGGCGCAACGGCGAAGTGTTTCTCGCCGACGTCTGGCTTTCCACGTACCGCTCCGCCAATGGCGTGGCGCTGGCCGCCGTGGTGTGGGACGCTTCCGAGAACCTGCGCGACCGCGAAGCCGCGGGTTTCGATTCCATGATGGCCACCTCGCGCGTGCTCATCGGCGCGCTCTCCCACGAGATCCGCAACCTCGCTTCGGCTGCGCTTTCCGCGCATACGGCCATGTCCGCCTCCGCGGCCTCCGTCGCCGAGATCGATTCCTATCACGCCCTGGGAGCGCTCCTGCAAGGCCTGGAGAAGCTCGCCTCGTCCGGCCTGCGCGCGGCCTCCAACCGGCAGGCCGCGGTCGCCGACCTCGGCACGGTGCTCGACGAGACGCGCATTGTCATCGAGCCCTCCTTGCGTGAAGCCGGCATTTCGCTTTCCTGGGATGTCAGTTCCGGGCTGCCGCTGGTGCAAGGCGATCATCACAGCCTCCTGCAGGTCTTCGTGAACCTGGCGCGCAACAGCCGCCACGCGCTGGAAAACTGGGAGCGCCGCGAAGTGAAGATCTCGGCCGCGGTGGAAAGCGACCTGGTGGTGGTGCGCTTCCGCGACAGCGGCCCGGGCGTGGCTCGCCCCGAGGAGCTGTTCAAACCGTTCCAGCCGGGTGCCGATTCTGTCGGCCTTGGACTCTACATTTCGCGCGCCATCCTGCGCGCCCACGGCGGCGGCCTGCGCTATGAGCCGGAAGCCGACGGCTGCTGCTTTATCGTGGAGTTGTGGCCCGTGGAGAGTGCCTCGGAGTCGTGATGGAGGAGCACGCCAGATCTCGCGTCCTGCTGGTGGATGACCATGCGCTGTTCCGCGAGAGCGTCTGCCGCGTGTTGGAGAACGAGCCGGATCTGGAGGTGTCCCACTGCGGCAGCATTCGCGAGGCGCTGCGACTGCTGGCGCAGCGGACTTTCGACCTGGTGCTGCTCGACCATGACCTGGGCGTCGAACGCGCCTCGCAGTTTCTGCCCGCCGCCCGCCAGGCCGGGTTCGAAGGGCGCGTGCTGGTGGTCACGGCCTGGGTGAGCGACACCGAGGCCCGGCGCCTGATGCGCCAGGGCGTCGCCGGCATCTTCCTGAAGCAGGCGCCCCTCCACACGCTCATCGAGAGCATTCGGACCGTGGTTGCCGGCGGAACCTGTCTCGACCCGTCGTTCGCCCGCGCCGGCAGCGCCGAAACGTCCGAAGGCGGCTCCCCGGCGGTGTTCAACGACCGCCAGCGCAAGGTGTTGCGCTTCGTCCTGGAAGGTCTCTCCAACAAGGAGATCGCCTGGCGTTTGCAGATCTCCGAAAGCTATGTCAAGGCCATCCTGCAAAGCCTGTTCCAAAAGACCGGGGTGCGCACGCGCGGCCAGTTGGTGCGGGTGGCCTTCGAGCAGTACGACGACCAGTTATAGGCGTACGAAGAGGTTGAGCGCCAGAACGCCGGCCAGGCCCACGATGGCCACGATGGATTCCATCACGGTCCAGATCTGAAACGTCTGCCGCACGGTCACGCCGTAATACTCTTTGAACATCCAGAAGCCGATGTCATTGAAGTGCGAGAACATCAGGCTGCCGGCCGTGGTGGCGATGACCAGCAGTTCCGGCGCGACGCCGCTCGCCGGGACGATGGGGAGCACGATGCCCGCGGCGGTAATGGCGGCCACGGTGGCGGAGCCAAGCGCGAGCCGCAGCAGCGCGGCCGTGGCCCAGGCGAGCAGGATCGGCGACATGCCGGCCGGCTTCGGCCAGCGCCTGGATCGACTCTCCGGTGCCGCAATCCAGCAGCACCTGCTTGAAGGCTCCGCCGGCGGCGATGATCAGGATCACCATGGTGACGCTCGTGGCTCCGGCGGCAACGCTCTTCATGAGAGCCTCGACGTTCCGTCCCCGGCGTATGCCGAGCGTGTAGAATCCCGCGAACACCGCGACACCCAGCGCGACGTTCGGATCGCTCAGGAATTCCGCCGCGGTTTCGATTCCGCCGCCGGCTCTCGCCAGTTTGACCACGGCCCCCGCCAGCATCAGCAGAACCGGGATGAGTGTCGTGAAGAGGCTCACGCCCAGTCCGGGCAGATCTTCGCGCGCGAAGGTTCGCTCGCTGTAGAGTTCGGGCGGGGGCTGATTGCTCAGGCGACGGAAGAATCTCGCCAGCACCGGGCCCGCGAGGAGCGTAGCGGGAACGGCAAGCACCAGGCCGTACAGCAGGGTGCGATTCACATCGGCGTGATACATGAGCGCGATGGAAGTGGGCGCCGGGTGTGGCGGCAGGTACCCGTGGGTCACCGAGAGGGCCGCGGAGAGTGGAATCCCGAGGTACATCAGGGGCTGGCGGGTGGTCGCCGAGAGAGTGTAGATGAGCGGAATGAGTACCAGGAAGCTCGCGTTGTAAATCATCGGGAGGCCGACGATGAATCCGGTGAGCAGCACGGATAACTGGAGACGCGGCGCCCCGAGAAGGCCGGTCAGAGCGTAGCTGATGGTGTGAGCGGCGCCGCTTTCCTCGATCAGTTTGCCGAGAATTGCCCCGAAAACCAGGATGAGCACCAGGCTGCCCATCGTGTCGCCCATGCCTTTGAGAATGGATTTCAGAGCGGTAGCGGGAGCCATTCCGTTCGCCACGCCCATGGCGAAGGCGGTGATCAGCAGCGCCAGAAAGGCGTTCACCTTCACCCGCCCGATCAGCACGAGCAGAAATACGATGGATGCTCCCAAAAGGATCAGTGGCATGAGTGGGCCGCGGACATAGCCGGCCAGCGCCGGCGGAAGTAAGGCGTCCGAGCCGTTCATCTTAACGCCACTCGTTGCGGGCCGGGCTCCGCCGCCGGCGCTCACCGCCAAAACTCTTTGCGCGCGCACCCGAGATTCGGTGTCGCCTGCCGCCAGCCGAACGCATGACAGGATCGGAAAACACTTTGCGCGCGCGCCCGAGATTCGCTACCGTGCAGGTTGGAGTGAGGCAGAACTTTTCCATGAGACTGGCTCTTGCAGGTTTACCGGCCTTGTTCGCCATCGCTGTCACCGCGCGCGCGGCGCCGCCCGCGCCGCTGAGTCTGAAGGTGGACTTCGGCGTAAAGGTGCGGGTGTGGGACGGCTTCGGCGTGAACTACGTCGAGACTCATCAGACCCGCGACTATCGCAAGTTGCAGGACGAGTACGGCGGGTTCAGCATTCTGGCGCGGGAAAAGCGCGAGGAGATTCTGGACCTGATCTTCGGGCCCGGCGGCTTGCGGCCCTGCCTGGTCAAGATGTTCCTCGATCCGTTCCACGAAGGATACACGGAGGAAGATAACGACAACCAGGACCCGAACGTGATCGACATGGCCCGCTTCGACCATCGGACCACCACCCAATGGATGCGCTATTTCGTCAAAGGCGGCCTGGAGCGCACCCGCCGGCGCGGCAGCGACCTGGTCATCCTGACCACGCTGTACGGGCCGATGCCCTGGGCGACCAAGCAGAAGTTCGTGCGCGGGCGCGATCTCGACCCGGCGATGAAGTACGAACTGG
>CAVRBB010000007.1:0-301224 GCA_963719195.1 Bryobacterales bacterium
GAGCTACGCGTTCCTCCATTTCACGGTCAACACCTTCACCGACAAGGAATGGGGCTACGGCGACGAAGATCCGAACCTGTTCAACCCCACCGCCTTCGACCCGGATGCCATTGTTCTCGCGCTCAAAGCGGGCGGCATGACCGGCGTCATCCTCACCTGCAAACACCACGACGGCTTCTGCCTGTGGCCCACCCGGACCACGGAACACAGCGTGCGCGCGAGTTCGTGGCGGAACGGCAAGGGCGATGTGGTCAAGGATCTTTCCGCCTCCGCCGGCCGGTACGGCTTGAAGTTCGGGGTATACCTGTCACCCTGGGACCGCAACCACCCGCAGTACGGCCGCGCGGAATACATCAACGTGTACCGCGAGCAACTGCGCGAACTGCTCACCCAATACGGGCCGATCTTCGAAGTGTGGCACGATGGCGCCAACGGCGGCGATGGCTACTACGGTGGCGCGAGAGAGAAGCGTACCATCGACAAACACACCTACTACGGCTGGCCCAAGACTTGGGACATGGTGCGTTCGCTGCAGCCCGGCGCGGTGATCTTCAGTGACGTGGGCCCCGATATCCGCTGGGTGGGCAACGAACGCGGCTACGCTAACGATACCTGCTGGGAGACTTACGACCCGGTAGGCGAGGGCGGAGGTGTGGCGGTACCCGGCGACGTCCGGGCGCGCGATAGCGGCACCGGGACGCGCCACGGTTCGAAGTGGCTCCCGCCGGAGTGCGACGTCTCCATCCGTCCCGGCTGGTTCTATCATGAGAGCGAGAATGCTCGCGTCAAGACGGCGCCGCAGCTATTGGATCTCTACTACCGCTCGGTGGGGCGCGGCGGGAGTCTGCTGCTGAACGTCCCGCCCGACCGCCGCGGACTGCTGCATGAAACCGACACCCAGGTCTTGCGCGGGTTCGATGCGCTGGTGCGGGCCACGTTTGCCCGGAATCTCGCCGCGGGAGCCAAACTCACGGCGTCCAACGTACGTGGCGGGGCTGCCGAATTCCGTGCGGAGAACCTGCTGGACGGAGACCGTTACACCTGCTGGTGTACCGAGGACAACGTGACTACGCCCGAGGTGGTCTTCGACCTCGGGCGTCAGGTCAGTTTCAACGTGATCCGGCTGCGCGAGAACATCCGCCTCGGCCAGCGTGTGGACGCGGTGGCCATCGATGAAGGCAAGGATAGCGGGTGGTCCCCGGTCGCCGAGGCCACCAGCATCGGCGCGTGCCGGATCATCCGTACGCCGCGGGACATCACGACCAGCCGCGTGCGGCTGCGCGTCACGCAGGCCGCGGCGTGCCCCGCGCTGTCCGAATTCGGACTGTTCCGAGAAAGCCCGGCCGCTCGCCCGGCCTGACGGAATCAGAGCTTGCGCGCCGCCAGGCGCACGATGCGCAGCTTGTACTGCAGCCGGTCGGCGCTCGTCTGCTGCCAGTCGCCGATTCCCGTCGTGTCCTCATAGAAGACGATGTGCAGGCCGGACCACGCCTTCGCCAGCGCGTTCACTTTGTCCTGTTCCATCTCCGGCCACGGCTCAGGGTTGCTGAGCGACCGGAACGGCCGGTCGATCAGCAGCAGCCCGCCCGGCTTCAATGCCTCCTGGATGCGCGCGACGTATTTGGGATCGACGATGGGTGCATCCGTGTAGATGAAGTAAATCAGGTCCCAGCGCTCCTTGCCGTAGTCGAACTCCTCGAATCGAGCCTTCACGGTCGTAATACGAGTGCCTGCCCTGGCGGCGTTCTCTTCGGCCAGCTTGAGCCCCTCTTCAGCGACATCGAAGCCGGTGACGTCCCACCCTTTGGCCGCCAGGTAGATGGCATTGCGCCCCTGTCCCATGGCTACATCCAGCGCCTTGCCAGGCTTCACGCCCTGCACTCGGGAGACCAGGAACGCGTTGGGCTCGAGGGTGAAGCGCTTCTGGCTGGGGTCCCGATACAGCCTGTTGAAACTGAGCTCCGAGGCCTGTGCCTGATACTCGGGGTTTTCCTGCGCCAGCTTCGGTAGCAGCGCGATACGTTCATCCGCCTGGGCGGCGGTGAGACCGCTGCCGATCAGCCTGGCGCGATACGCCTCGAGCGCGAACCCGCTCCCCGGCTGGGCTTTGGCCCATTCCATGAACTCGCGCCAGATGCGGTCTTTGTCGGCGCCTTGAGCCCGGCCCGGGGAAGAGAGGAGGCCAGCAATCAGAAAAAGTCGTATGAATATCTTAAACAAGAGTCTGCTCCCGCTGCGGAGTAGACGCAAATCCGGCTGCCCCAGTTCCAGCGAATCCCCAAGCCGGCATAGTAGCCGCCTGCCTCCACCAGTCAGGTGTGCGTCTGGTGGGTAGGAATCGGTGCTGCCATCCGCCCACGCTGTGCGCCACAATCGGCGCAAGCTGCGCAAGCTGCGCAACCGGCCGATGGACACCTCCGCAGGAACGGCCTATACTTGGGGCGCTGACGAGTGAAGGATATGACTATCGTAAATTCCCGACACTGCCTGTTGTTGGCTACGGTCGCATTCATAAGCGGATGCGGCAAACAAGAGCGGGCCGAAGCGGTTCAATTCGCCAAGGCGCTCACAGAAAAGGAGGCTGTCTTTGCCAGCGCGAATACGGCCGAGCAGGACTTCGTGAACAGCGCTCTGGCCTGGTGCGGCGGCATCACGGGAAAAGGGGCAGGCCGCGGAGTCGAATTGGATCAAAATGCCGCGGTGGCCACGGGACTGGCGAAATCCGCCGTGGCCATCAGCGCTCAATTGAGCCAGGTGCGCCAGGCGATAGACGCGCTGCCCCTCAAAGAGGAGTACCCACGGAGCGTCCGCAACGAGTTGACCACCCAACTGACCAACCGGCAGCGGTCGCTCCAGGACATGCGGGCTCTGCTGCAGCAGTCCGCAACGCAGTTTCTGGAATACAAGCAGAGTCGGGCATACGTGGGAGACACGTATCCGGACGGAGTTGGGAAACTGGACGCACTGCTTCGTGTCTACAAGCCACCGGAAGATGCGGTCGGCGCCGCGCTCACGGCCCTCCGAACCAAGTACGGTCTCAAGGATAGCGAGCTCTGAGCGAGACGCCTTCGAAACGCCGATCCGTAGAGGCCTCAAAAGCCCGCACCCGGGAAGCGCCGCAACCTCCCACGCATCCGGCCTCAAATCGCTTCCAGTTCCTCCTCCAGCATCTGCTTCTGCGCCAGGCCGGCATAGTAGCCGCCGGCCTCCACCAGTTCGGCGTGCGTGCCCTGCTCAACGATGCGGCCCCGCTCCAGCACCACGATGCGGTCCGCCTGCCGCACCGTCGAGACCCGGTGCGAGATCAGGATGACCGTCCGTCCCCGCATTACTCCCGCCAGCCGGTTCAGAATGCTCTCCTCGGTCAGGGTGTCCACGCTCGATAGCGCGTCGTCCAGAATCAGAATGCGCGGATTCCTCAGGATGGCCCGCGCCATCGCCGTGCGCTGCTTCTGCCCGCCGGATAGCGTGATGCCCCGTTCCCCGACCACGGTCTGGTACCCATCCGGGAAGCCTTCGATATCACTCGCCAGCCCGGCAATTCCCGCCGCGCGGCGGATCTCTTCGGTGGTGGCGCGGTCCACCCCGAAGGCGATGTTTTCCGCGATGGTCGCACTGAACAGGAACGTCTCCTGGGGATGTGGTTCCGACCCCTGCTTCGAGCCACTTTCACGTGCTGGAGCCCCATGAGGCGACGTACAGGCTCCACAAGTCAACCCCTTCCGACCGGCCTGGAGCTATCTCCCGGAAGGCCGTTTGGGACCAATCAACGAGTTGGGGACTATACGTCCGGATGGAATGGGCTGGCCGGCTGTTGCGCGTTCCCGGTCCCATCGCGAACCCATGAATACGCGCGGCCCTAAGCTAACGCCCAGACTCGCACCGAGTGGGGATCGAATCGACAGTGGGTAGCCAGATTACATCTCCTCACCTGGTCCGCCTTTTTCCCTGTCTCTTGTGCTGCTTACTAAGTTCGATACAGCAGTTTTGGAATGGGTTCTTGAGGGTGGCTTCGAACTTCCCGTCTTTTCAGGTCGCGGTCCTGTATGATCTCGGCACCCCCTCTGTTCAGAATCGATGCCGGCTATCGCCCTTGTCAACGGTGTCGAATTTTCAACCGGCGGAATATCGGGGTTATTTGCAACGGCGGTGACAGATTCTCGGACGGGTCCATGGGAGGTGATGAGTCCCAGAAGCTCCTGCGCTGGAGAGGAACGTACTCCTTTCCGGGGCGCTGCTACATCCCTTGTAAGTGGTACCCTCGCTAGCCGCCAGTGACACCGCTGGTGGCGTACCTGGTTTCAAGGCTGGTGATCCGCAAGGAAGACGACTATCTCCGCGAACGATTTGGCAAGGCATATCTTGAATACCGCGCCAACGTCAACGAGTTGATTCCAATCCCGCGGTTCTGAACGGATGGTGCTTTTCAAATCACCGCCAGCCTATTGCCCTCCCTGCTGGACGGTTCCAGCGCGCGGTCCAGTCCCTCGGCGGTGGGGGGCTCTGCCCGGGATCTGCCCCTGGGCACCGTGGGGAAATAGCCGCGCCGCCCTGACGATCCGGGCGTCGAAAGCGGCGCGAGTGGGACCAGCCAGCTACTTGCCAATTGGTTTCAGATCGATTCTTTCCACAGTGAATCCGTCGATGGCGGGCTTGCCGTTGGTCTTGGTCAGGAGCCCAACCTGATACGTCGAGGCCTGTCCCGGGGTGCCATCCGCAATGCCGGGCAGCCCGTACAGCAGACCATTCGCCTTTACCGTCCACTTCAACGAAATGACCTCCTGTCCCTTCTCCGGAAACCCCAGAAGCTGCTCCAAGTCAGGAAGTGGGTACCCCGGGCTGGGGTTGGTGAAAACGATTCGCAGGTACATGTCGCCAAGTGCCGGGTTTGTGAGACCCGCACTGGAGGCTGTCCCGCACGTGCCGGACATATTCCAGCGTTGGCCAAAGAGCACCGGCCCGGACACGAAGTCATTACCCTGCGTCACCCATGTGAGGGCATTGCTGGTGTGCAGGATCAACTCGATTTCAGCACGGCCGTCTCTGAGCGGACGCTCAATGATCGTGCCATCGAAACTGGTAGGCAACAGGCCCGGCCAGCACCGGGCGACTAAGCCGGCGTAGTCCGCCGACATCAGCCGTCCCGTCAGGTCGCTGGCTCCAAAGAAATTGGAGACCGGCGGAATAAAGACGGTGCAGGAGGCTCCGTCGGGCCAACAGAATTTTCCCTGAGCGTTGAGGAACTGCGAGACGTCTCTGGTCGTCATCGTCTGAGCGTTGAGAGTGCAGGCCAGTGTCACGAATGCCAAGAGCAGCAAGCACCACCGGCCGGGAATCAGCTTTTCCATAGAATTCTCCTTTCGAAGCCGACTGCGGGCATTGCAGCCAGCCCGATGATCGTCCTCAACTGGCCATGAAGGAAACGGCGGGAAATCTTACACGGCGATGGGAGTTCATTTTTTGAGCGGCACGATGTCGACGTTGTACGTAAAATCGTAGACAGACGCTGTGGCGAGAGAGGATGAGGAAAAGCGGATTATATGGTGGCCTGCTGCGAGCGGCTCCAACATGATCCAGACTCCATCGCCAACCACGGGATCGACGGGCAGCCCGGCAGGGTACTGCAAAACGTTGCTAGCCGGGGGTCTGAACCGGAAGACCGGTGACACCACCCGATACGGTGAGTCCAGAGTGACACCCTGGAGTTCGTTCCCGTCCAACCAGCACTTCGGTGTGTAGGGGGCGATGGCCTTCCTGGCGTCCGCGCGCAACTCGTCCACCGTCATCGGCGCGGTACGTCCCACGTTGTCGGAGGTGGCGGATGACACCGGGAAAAACAAATATTTCCCGGACGGGACAGCGCAGTAGCGCGTGACAACCAAAGGGGATGTGCCATGTTTGGGGAAGAGAAACCACACCGGACCGGACTGTGCCCCCTCGCACTTATCGTCGCGGAGTAAGGGATTGTCGGACGATGGGGTCTCGTACACGAATTTCCACCACTCCGCGCTCCACTCTCCGTAGGTCTTGCCGTGGACTCTTGTGGTGGGCGGAACCACCTCTAAGGTGGTGCGGGTCGGAACCGGCGCCCTCCTGCACGCCAGCAGGAGTACCAGGACTAAAATCAAGCTCCAAACGCGCATTTGTGGCCTCGGCACGCAAAGAGCTAAAAGGATCTTATCATCTAACAGGACGATACATCAATCCGGTCGTGGTTGCAGAGTACTACTTCAAGATGCCGAAAACGGTGAATCGGATCCTGGTATCGACTGTACAATTAGGACAGGCAGGGTATGCGGGATAGCCATCCTGAAGCGGAGGGCGGCCGCGCCGCACGCTTTCCGACCACAAGCTGGAGCCTGATCGTTCTCGCCGGCAGGCGGGATCCGACTACCGAGTGTGAAGACGCTCTCGCCATCCTGTGCGCACGTTATTGGTATGCGCTCTATGCTTTTGCACGGCGCCTTGGCTACCAGGCCGAGGATGCCAAGGATCTCACGCAAGGGTTCTTTGTCCGATTGCTGGAGAAAAACTACCTTCGGCAGTTTGAAAGGGAGCGGGGAAGGTTCCGAACCTTTCTGCTGGCTGCTTTCCGGCACTTCGCGGCCAACGAGCACGACCGCGCCCGGGCTCAAAAACGAGGCGGGAGCTACGAGACGCTCTCTCTCGATTTCGAAGACGCAGAAGCCCGTTACAGTCATGAACCCGTTGATCCTCAGACTCCCGAACGGATCTACGAACGCCGTTGGGCGTTGACCGTTTTGGATCGCGCGCTGGCCCGTGTCGGCGACCAGTACGCCGAGAACAAGCGCGCCTGGTTCGACCGCCTCCAGTCTTTCCTGACTGCCGAGCCGCACGACTTCCCGTGCACCCGAATCGCCGCCGAGTTGGCAAGCACTGAGAATGCCGTCAGGGTGGCACTGCACCGGTTACGCCGCCGGTTTCGCGAGGCGCTCAAGGCCGAGGTCGCGGATACGGTGGCGGATACCGCGGAAACCAAAGATGAGATCCATTTCCTCATTGCGGCGGTGGGTGGGAGGCGTTAATCGTGGCTCCTCAGACCTGTTGTTCGCGGTGCGGCACAGCGCTCGCGCCCGACGCGCCAGCCGGCGGCGTTTGCCCAGTGTGCCTGCTGAACCTGGCGCTAGACGCCGAAACCGTGCACGATCAGCAGGGAGGCGCTACCGGGGAAGAAACTTATGTCGGCCGCTACCGGCTTTTGAAGCTCCTCGGCGAAGGTGGTATGGGGATGGTATACCTGGCGGAGCAGGCGGAACCGATCCACAGAACCGTGGCACTTAAGCTAATCAAGCTGGGCATGGACACTCGCGCGGTGATCGCGCGGTTCGATTCTGAGCGCCAGGCATTGGCAATGATGGATCACCCCAATGTTGCCCAGATCCACGATGCCGGGGCTACGCGGAGCGGCCGGCCGTATTTCGTTATGGAATACGTTCCCGGCATTCCCATCTCCGAATTCTGCCGTGAGCACAGGCTGGATCTGCTGGAAAAGCTGGAACTCTTTCTTCAAGTGGCGCACGGAGTCCAACACGCGCATGAGAAGGGTATCATCCACCGCGATCTCAAGCCGTCCAATGTGCTGGTGACTCTTCAGGATGGCCGTCCCATCCCGAAGATCATCGATTTCGGTCTGGCGAAGGCTATCCGGAAGCACCTGAGCGAGGGGACATTCTTCACCGAGACGGGCACATTCATCGGCACGCCGGAATACATGAGTCCCGAGCAGGCGGCGATGAGTGAACACATAGATACCCGCACGGATATCCACTCACTCGGCGTGCTGCTCTACGAACTGCTCGTTGGTGTCCGGCCCTTCGATCGCGGAGAGTTGGGTGAAAGCCGGCATCTCGAGATTCTGCGGGCCATCCGGGAAGATGATCCGCCGATACCTTCCGCGCGCGCCCACTCGCTGGGCAACGCCGCGTTTGCCCAGCAACTCCGCGGCGACCTCGACTGGATCACGACGAAAGCGCTCGAAAAGGATCCGGCGCGCCGCTACGCATCGGCCGCTGAGTTGGCCGCCGATATCGGGCGGCACCTGCACGACGAGCCGGTAATCGCAGGTCCCGCTACGACGCTCTATCGGCTCCAAAAGTTCTTCAGGAAGAACCGGATCAAGGTGGTGGCGGCGCTCGCCGTGATGGCCTGCCTGGTGGCAGGCCTTTGTGCCAGCACCTACCTCTACTTCCGGGCCGAACGCCGTCGCGCGGAAGCGGAGAGGCAACGCCTGCTTACCCAGCGGCAGAGTTATGCCGGTTCCCTGGCGGCTGGGGAACTGAGCTTGCGCTTGCAGGAGCCCGCCACGGCGCAACTGCGTTTGCACGCGTGCCCGCCAGCCTTGCGTGGCTGGGAATGGCGGCACTTGTTCTATGACTCGGATCCAAGCCTGGGGGAGCTGACCGCCAGCGGCAGGTTTCTAAGACATCCTTACCGGCATCCATCCGCCCCGACGTTTGGTTTTAGCGCCGATGGTGCTACGTTTTATTGGCACACCGCCGAGACCGTGGAAGCCTGGGCGGCCTCCACTTACAGGAAGGCGGGCGACCCTCAAACCGGTTTTGGCGAAGTCCTGGCAATGAGCCGCGATGGCGCCAAAGTAGTTACCGGATCGCCTCACGAGACTAACGTTGTCCGCGTCTTCGAGTGTTGCCTCCCACAAGCTCCAGACCGAATTTCGAGCACACACGAGCGACGTACGGTGCGCTGCTTTCAGCTTCGACGCCAGACAAATCGCATCCGTGTCCGGTGACGGGGCGTTGTGGGTATGGGATGCCCGTTCGGGTTCCACGATGGCCCAGGTGCGGGGAACATGTCCGCTGGCTTTCAGCCCGGACGGGACGCGGATCCTATACGGGTCGGATGCCCGAACTCTCGAGTTGCAGGACATCAAAGGGGCCCGGTCGGTTCCGCTCAAGGGACATTCCGGGTTGATCTACTCGGCGGCATTCAGCCGGGACGGCAGCCGCGTGGTTTCAGCCTCGGCAGATGGCACGGCCCGGATCTGGGACGCCCGACAGGGCCGGCCCGTGGCGGTCCTGCGTCACAACGAAGAAGTCCGGGATGCGGCCTTCAGCCCCGATGGGACGCTGATCGCGACCGCAGGCGCCGAGGCGACGGTTCGGATTTGGGAGGCGGCGACCCGCAAACTGGTCACCACGCTGCTGAACACCTACGGCAATTCGGTTGCTTTTACGCCGGATGGTAAACGGGTTTTGGCGGGATCGGAAGGCCAGATAGTCCGCGCGTGGGAAGTGGTCCACTATAACGGGAATATCTGGAAGCACACCGACAAACGTATCGTTTCGATCGCTGCCGGCGTCCGCGGGGTTGCAGCCGGATTTGAGGATGGCACTCTCGAGACGTGGGATGCGCTCTCCGGAGAAACAACGGGCAGTTGGCAGGGACACCAGGCCGCAGTGCGCGCGATCGCAATCAGCGTGGACGGGAGCCGGATCGTTTCCGCATCGGACGACCGGACCGCTCAGGTGTGGGACTCGATCTCCCATTCGCCGCTGGCCAGTTTCACACGCCACAGGGGAGCCGTGCTCGCCGTTGGTTTTAGTCCCGACGGGTCGCGCGTCGTGAGCGGATCGGAGGATGGCACAGCCAGGATCTGGCTTGCCGCGACGGGCGACGAAATGGCCGCCGCGGCGGTTGGCGAGCCGGTGAGTTCGGTCGCCTTTTCCCCGGATGGAGGCGCGGTTGTCTTTGGTTCAGGCGACCCGGCCCGGTTCGCGGTTAGGGACCCGTCAGTGCGGTTGTGGAGAGCTGGTTCCGGGGCCGCTCCTATGAGCTTCGGCGCCAGAAGTGAGTTTTCGGGCGTGCGTGTTGCGGCATTTCCCAGCGGATCGTTGGCTCCGCCGATCCCGGTTGCGTTCAGTCCAGATGGCCGGCGTGTTTTAGCTGGCTTCCGCACGTACGACCACATCCGGATCTACCCTGCCGGCGACACCGCAAACATCCTGGCGACGCTGAACTGCGAACGCGGTCTGATTTCATTCCTGGCAAGTCCGGACGGCTCACGAATCGTGGCGGGCACGTCAAGGGGAATGCTCCAGATCTTTGATCCAGAAAACCAAGAGTCGCTGCTCACCCTGCCCGTAGGCGAACGCGAGCCAGTGGAAGCCCTCCTGTTTACTTTGGGGGGGAACCGGCTTCTGGCACTAACAAGCGCCGGGGTTCGGGCTTGGGATTCGGCGTCACCTCGCGCGGTCGTGAAATAGTCGTTAAGCCGAAGTTCGACGGTGCAGAAATCGGCCAGTGTCCCGCGGCGCCACTGGAACGTAAAACGCCCGACTCACCGACCTGATCAACGTCAGGCCCCAAAAGTCCGCACGCGGAAACCGGCGCAACCTTCCACGCATCCAGCCTCAAATCGCTTCTAGTTCCTCCTCCAGCATCTGCTTCTGCGCCAGGCCGGCATAGTAGCCGCCGGCCTCCACCAGTTCGGCGTGCGTGCCCTGCTCAACGATGCGGCCCCGCTCCAGCACCACGATGCGGTCCGCCTGCCGCACCGTCGAGACCCGGTGCGAAATCAGGATGACCGTCCGTCCCCGCATCACTCCCGCCAGCCGGTTCAGAATGCTCTCCTCGGTCAGGGTGTCCACGCTCGATAGCGCGTCGTCCAGAATCAGAATGCGCGGATTTCTCAGGATGGCCCTCGCCATCGCCGTGCGCTGCTTCTGCCCGCCGGATAGCGTGATGCCCCGTTCCCCGACCACGGTCTGGTACCCATCCGGGAAGCCTTCGATATCACTCGCCAGCCCGGCGATTCCCGCCGCGCGGCGGATCTCTTCGGCGGTGGCGCGGTCCACCCCGAAGGCGATGTTTTCCGCGATGGTCGCACTGAACAGGAACGTCTCCTGGGGAACGAAGCCGATGTGGCGGCGCAGGTCCGCCGGATCGAGCCGCCGCAGGTCGACGCCATCCAGCATGACCACGCCGGAGGTCGGGTCCATGAGCCGTGGCACGAGGCTCACCAGGGTGCTCTTACCCGATCCGGTGTGCCCCACGACCGCCACCGTGGCGCCGGACGGAATCCGCAGGTCCACCGCATCCAGTGCCCGGACGGCGGCATACTCGACGGATACGTTCTGGAAAGTCAGCTCACCGCGCACGTCCTTCAGCAGCGCCGGGGCCTCGGGCTTGGCGATGGTGGGCTTCTCACGCAGAATCTGATTGATGCGCTCGAGGGATGCCACGCCCCGCTGCATCAGGTTCACGACCCAGCCCAGGGCGATCATGGGCCACACCAGCATTCCCATGTACGTGTTGAACATGACGAAGCTGCCGATGGTGATCCGCCCCTTCAACACCTGGTAGCCTCCGGCCCACAACACCGCCAGAAAAGTGAGGCCGATCAGGACCTCCATCAGCGGCTGGAAAATGGCTTGGATCCGCACCAGCCGGATGTTCTGCGCGATGTACTCGCGGTTCAACTCCTCGAATCGGCGCAGCTCAGCCCGCTCCTGGACGAACGCGCGGATCATGCGGACGCCCGACAGGTTCTCCTGCACGCGGCTGGAGATGTCCGAGAACATCTCCTGGATGCGTTCGAATCGGGCGTGGATGGCGCGCCCGGAAAAGAGGACCAGGAGGCTGACCGCGGGCGCCGGCAGCAACGCGATGAGGGCCAGCCGCAGGTCGAACGAAACCATGATCACGATGGCCAGCAGAAAGGTCAGGCCGGTTTCGAAGCAATACATCACGCCCGGGCCGAGCATCATGCGCACGGCATTCAGGTCGTTGGTGGCCCGCGCCATGATGTCGCCCGTGCGCGTGCGGGCGTAGTAATCCGGGGACAGCCGAACCAGGTGGGCGAACAGCTCGTTGCGCAGGTCGTACTCCACGTCGCGCGAGATGCCGATCAGGATGACCCGCATCCAAAACTGGAACATGCCTTTGAGCGCGGCCAGCCCGACCAGGTACGCCGCGTAGCGCAGAAACCACCGCGAGAGGCCTCCCATGGTCAACGCATCCACAGCGCCGCGGATCATCAGGGGCTGCATGGCCTGGGCGACGTCCTTGAGGATCAGGCACACAAAACCCACCGCCATGCCCCAGCGGTAGCGCCACAGGTATTTACGGACGGTTGCGATCGCTTGCCACATGCATCAGTCGCCCAAAGCGTTGGCGAGGCTCTTCCACCACTCGAGGAAAACGGCCTTTTGTCCCTCGCGGTTCTTCCACCAGGCTTCCGGACTGAAATACGGATCGGAAGCCGTTACCACGCGGAAGGGGGGACCTCCTCCCATGGCGCGCTCCACAGCCAGGTAGATCCGGCGAGCACGCCCGCTGTGGTAGTTGCTGGTGACGAGAAGGAAGTTCCGGACGTGGCGCCGCCTGAGCTCGCCCAGGATGACCCAGGCCTCCTCGCGAGTGGAGAGGGCGCTGTTCGGGCAGCCGATAAACCAGCTCGCCGGATATCCCTGCCGCACCATCATGGGAATGGACACGTCGCTTTCGTGGATGTCGTAGAGGGGCGGTCCGCTCACCAGCACCACGGGCACGCAGCCGGCCTTGACCAGTTCCGCCGCCCTTTCCAGCCGGCGCCCCGTGTACCCGCCGGCCAGCACCACTGCGATATCCGCCTTGGCCGGGCCATCGTCCCGAATCAGCGCATAACCCAGCAGGGGCAACCACAAGGTGTGGGTGGCAACAGCCATAGCTGCCAACACCAGAGCCGCGATCAGAAGTTTGCGGAAAAGGCGGGGCCGAGCCACGGACTATTTCTCGTCCGCGTTCTTATCCAGGTTGCCCACCGTTTTCAGACGTTGATAGAGACGCTCGACCTCGGCTTCATCTTCGGGCCGCAGGATCCGGTATCGTGGCGCGGGCGGCTGTTTCCGGGCATTTCCCGGCGCCAGGACTTCGCCCCAGTACTGGCGGTACGGTATGCCGTCGATGAGGGCATCGCGTGAAAGCCGGCGCAGGTGCCGCAGCAGGCTGTTGCAACTATCCAGGTCGCCCGGGTATACCAGCACCAGCCGGGAATCGTCAAACAGAGTGATGCGCACGATCAACGGCGAGATCCATCCCGTACGGTCCAGACGGCGGATGTCCATCCAGGGAATGATGCGCTTTCCGATGGAAACGTAGCCTTCATGGATTTCCACGGGCGGCCGCATGGCCATGGTGAATAGGAAGGTTGCGGCGAGGAGAAACAGGCCCGCGGGGAAGTAGGCCAGCGGCGAGCCGATCGCCAGCCAACCCGAACAAGCGGCCAGCACCACCGCGGCGATTCCGAACCACCAGTAGTGCTTCGCAGGTTGATAGCGAGTCATGCGCAGCCCCGTCTCACCTTTAGACTACTCCCGTGCACACAACCCGTCAATGTGCTCTTGCGATTCGAATTCCGCGCCATGTGTAGTGGACTGCGCTCCAGATCGTGAAAGCCGCGCAAGGCCATAGCATAGCCCAGGAAAACGAATCCAATACTCGAAATTCCAGCACGTTCCGGCTCAACCACGCCACCGCGGTGACGATCTGCACGAAGGTGGAGAACTTGCCCCACACGCTGGGTGGAAAACGTCTGACTGGGGTTAACAGCAGCAGTATCCCAACCGCCAACAGGATATAGAGGTCGCGCCCGAAAATCACGGCCACCAGCCACCAGGGAATGATGCCTGCGACCGCCAGCGCCAGGTAGACCCCGCTCAACAGGCACTTGTCGGCAACCGGGTCCAGGTATGCCCCCGTCGTGGTGGTGACTCCGAGTTGCCGTGCCGCGGCGCCGTCGAGGACATCGGTAAAGGCCGCCACCGCAAAAAGCACCAGTGCCAGGGTATGGCGTCCGGCCAGTACGGCCTGGATTACGAACGGGACCAGAATGACACGAATCAGCGTGATGAGGTTGGGGACGTTGATCCACCGGGGCATTCTGGAAACAGTATCCTATGTAAACTCGAAGTTTGGAGCGCGACACCCCTTCCCGCCGAGGCCTCTCCCGCAACGTATACCTGCTTTCCGCAGTGAGCCTGTTTACGGACGTGTCGAGCGAGATGATTTACCCGCTGGTTCCGCTTTTTCTGAGGACCGTTCTGAGGGCGCCGGTACCGGTCATCGGTCTCATCGAAGGCATTGCCGAAAGCACCGCGGGATTCCTGAAGTTCCTCTCCGGCGCGCTATCCGACCGCTGGGGGAAGCGGAAGCCCATGGTGCTACTCGGCTATGGGCTGGCGGCGTTCACCAAGCCGCTGCTGGCACTGGCCTATGCTTGGCCCCTGGTGCTGATTGCCCGCGTACTCGACCGTTTCGGCAAAGGTGTACGCGGCAGCCCGCGCGATGTCATCCTCGCCGGATCCGCTCCGCCCGAGCTGCGCGGGCGCGCGTTCGGATTTCATCGCAGTGCGGATAGTATCGGCGCGGTCGCGGGTCCTCTGACCGCGCTGCTCATTCTCGCCGTGATGCATGACAACTACCGCGCGGCGTTCCTGATCGCCTTCATTCCGGGCCTGCTGAGCACGTTGCTGATCCTGCCGGTGCGCGACGTGGTGACCGCGCCCCACTCCGGTCCGCTGGTGTCGTTTGCCCTTGGTGCGGCCAGCCCGGCGCTGCGCCGGTTTCTCCTGGTGACGCTGGTCTTTTCAATCGGCAACTCGAGCGACATGTTTCTCATCCTGCGCGCCAACCAGCTCGGAGCGGCGGGCACCATCGCGGTCCTGCTGTTTGCGGTGTGCAATGCGCTGAACGTGATCAGCTCGTATCCCGCCGGCATCATTTCCGACCGTCTCGGCCGGCGGCGGGTGCTGGTGGCCGGCTTCGCCGTGTTCGCGCTCGTATACATCGGCTTTGGGGTGGCGGGCTCGCTGACCCCGTTGTGGGGCCTCTTCGCGGTCTATGGCGTCTATCTCGGGCTGACCGACGGCGTCAGCAAAGCGTACATCGTGGACTTGGTGCCGGCTTCGGAGCGCGGCGCCGCGCTGGGCATGCAGGCCATGGTAGTGAGCGTCTGCACGCTTCCCGCGAGCGTCCTGGCCGGCTGGTTGTGGCAGGCGCTCGGCCCCGCCGCGCCTTTCCTGTACGGGGCGATGATGGCGCTGGCAGCCACGTTCCTGCTCCTCGCGGGGTGAGGCGGCGCACCAGTCCGTTGGACGGAAACCGTCCGTCAGCCTAACCCCTTTGTTTGCTTCCGAGATTGGACAGGCACCATCCGAGGGCGTCATGGTGCGCGGATCAAACGAGCCGCAGCCTCCAGGCGTAAACTAATATTAAGACAGGATCGAGATGAGCAAGGCCAAACAGCATGTTGTCCCGAGCCAGAGCGGTCGCTGGGCCGTTCGCAGGTCAGGTGCATCGCGCGCAAGTCGCGTGTTCGAGACACAACATGATGCCGTGACCTACGCTCGACACGTGGCGCAAAAAGAAGGCTCGGTACTGTACATCCACAGCCGGGATGGTACGGTTCGGCATCGAGACTCCTACGAATTGGAACCGGTGCCTCCCGGTAGCAAGAACTGAATCTTCGTGGGGTTCAACGAAAACGTCTTCGTGAACTGCCCGTTTGACGACGAGTATCGGGTCCTGCTGCGGCCTCTCCTGTTCACTGTCATCTACCTGGGCCTCACTCCCAGGATTGCCCTCGAAGAGCTGGACTCCGGTGCGCCCAGAATCGAGAAGATCATTCGACTGATTGCCTCGTCCAGGTACGCGATCCACGATTTGTCCCGGCTCAAGGCGCGCGAGGCGGGAGAGTACTATCGGCTCAATATGCCATTCGAGTTGGGAATCGATGTGGGCTGCCGGCTGTTCGGCAAAGGGCGGCAGAGCCGGAAGAAATGCCTGGTTCTCGAAGCGGAGCGATACCGGTATCAAACAGCCCTTTCCGATCTCTCGAATTCCGATATCGCGGCACATGGTGGGGCGCCGGAAGCCATCGTCGCTGAAGTTCGCAACTGGCTCGATCATCAAGCGCAGTTGCAGGCGCCCGGGCCATCAAAAGTCTGGGGCAAGTTCTTAGAGTTCATGGCCGACAACTATGATGCGTTGAAGCGGCGAGGTTTTTCCGATCGGGACATAGAGAAACTGCCCGTCGGCGAATTGACGGGATGCATGGGAGCGTGGGTGAGACACAGGCGCGTCGCCATTTCCGTCCGGCAGCCGGAGACACGCCGACCGTAGTGGACTGATACTCTCTACCCGAGCACCACCCCCCGGCATTCCCCCAGCCCGATCCGCCGCGCGCCGGGCCTCTCGCACCAGCCGCGCAGGATCACTTCGTCGCCGTCCTCCAGGAAACGCCGCTCCTCGCCTCCCGGCAACACCAGCGGTTCCGTGCCGCGCGAGGTCAGCTCCAATAGGCAGCCGCGGTTTTCCTTCTCGGGACCTGAAACGGTGCCGCTGCCAATCAGGTCGCCCGCACGCACCGGGCAGCCGTTCGACGTGTGGTGCGCCACCATCTGCCCGAGCGTCCAATACATCCACGCGAAATTGGCGCGGCTCAGGCGCACCGGCTCCGTCAGGTGCGCGGTCCGCAGCCAGACTTCCAGCGTGATATCGAAGGCGCCCGCGCCTTCCTCCGCGAGGTGCGCCAGCGGTTCCGGATCGCAGCCCACGCGCGGCTGGGCCGGGCAACGGAACGGCTCCAGGGCTTCCACGGTCACGACCCACGGCGAAATCGAGGTGGCGAAATTCTTGGCCAGAAACGGTCCGAGCGGCTGGTATTCCCAGGCCTGTATATCGCGCGCCGACCAGTCGTTGAGCAGACAGACGCCGAAGAGGTGATCGCCAGCCCGGCTGGCCGGGATAGGCTCGCCCATCGCATTCCCCGGTCCCAGGAACGCACCTAGCTCCAGCTCATAATCCAGCAGGCGGCTGGGACCGAATTGAGGCGGTCCGGCCGCGTCCTGGACGGTCTGGCCGGAAGGACGCCGCACCGGTGTGCCGCTCACCACCACGGACGAGGCGCGCCCGTGGTAGGCCACCGGGATCCACTTGTAGTTGGGCAGCAGCGGATGGTCGGGACGAAACATGCGCCCCACATTCGTGGCGTGGTGGAGGGAGGCGTAGAAATCGGTGTAGTCGCCGATCCGGCAGGGCAGGGCCAACTCGACTTCGGCGAAGGGCCGCAGCCAAGCCTCGGCTCCCGGCGCGCGCCTGGCCAGGAAGCGGCTGACGCGGCTTCGAAGCTCGCCGCGCGCGGCGCGCGGCATGGCCATGACGGCCTGCATGGACTCGATCCCCAACGCGCCGCCGGCATCCAGCACCTGGTCGCCGATGCGTACGGCCAGGCTGCCGTCGCGCAGCGTGCCGAACGGGAGGTTCTGAATCGGGAAATCGGTGGCGGGGTCGTTGGCCGATTCCACCCAGCTCGTCAGCGAAGGATCGTGGGTCTGGTCGGTCATGGTATCCAGCCCAATTGACGGAGATCGGCGATGGGTTCCTCGAAGGAACAGGACCCGAAGCTGTGCGCGAAATCGCGGCGCGCGGCGGCAATCTGGCCGGTCGAGAGACTCCGGCCGCGCCAGTTCAGCCGGTCCTCGCGGAACTGGAAGGCGGTCGCATCCTGTTCATTCAGTAATCGGGTAATCTCACGCTGTTCTCCATGCCAGGCGAACGCCGCCGACACGAACAGGTTCACGAAGCCGTGCATGGTGGCGGACCGGATGGGGTGGTGCAGACCGGCAGTGGCCTTGAACGCCATGCGCCGCGCCGCGGCCTCCACCAGGAAGTCAGCGAGGTACTCCGCGGAGGGCACCGACTCCGGCGTCAAACCGCCCGTTCGGATCTTGGCGAACGCATTTCCGATGCGGTCGAGCGGCGCTTCACAATAGGTAGCCAGCGAAAGCCGCGCCGCGCTCCTGGTTTCGAGCGACTCCACCTGGGGCGGCAGGGGACCCGGTTCCCCATCGGCCAGCGCCGTCACGTGCCAATCGGGGGCGAGCGCCACTTCGCCCAGCCTGGCCTCCGGCAGCACCAGCCGGTTCAGCATCCAGCGTTCCGGGGAATCCAGGTAGCGCGCATAGTTCTCCAGCACCTGGGGCAGAGGCAGGGCGGCGGGCGGGTACAGCCCGGCGTAATCGATCAGGTTGCGCAAGAGCGCTTGCAGCGATCCCGTCATATGGTCTGAGTTGCTTCCTATCCATTCTTGCTCGTGGCTGGCTGCGGTGGCCCATAGAATCGGAAGATGCTCGCCGCAGCGCTGCTCGTCTTGTATCATGTGGCCGTTGTAGATGTTGCGAACGGCACTGTTCGGAACGACCAGCCGGTCGAGATCGAGCCCGGCAAAATCAGGGCAATCTCCGCGGCAGGATCGTATCGCGCTCCGGAGGGTGCCGCAATCATGGATTTGCCGGAACGCTACCTCGCACGAAGAGCTCGCGTTGCTCACGGAAGCAGGTTTGCCGGCGGCCGCCGCACTGCGTGCGGCCACGTACAACGCCGCCCTGGCATTACATCGTGAGCGGGTAAATCGGGAGTGTCGAGATCAGGAAGCGTGCCGACCTGGCCGTGCTGGCTGGCAATCCCCTGGAAGCCACCTCCAACACGCAGCGCATCGAGTTGGTCATCGAGGGCGGCCACGTGTTCCGGCAGCGGGACTTACTGGTCCCCGACCCATGGGGCCGTCTACGCTGAAGAGCCGGTACCTCGGGTCCCCCAAAAGAAATCTCTCCGGGTAGTTTTCGCGGATGTCGAGAATGCGTCGGTGGCTCCGACTCACCCATGAAAGCACACCAACCGGTGCGAGAATCGAAAGGAGCACAAGAGAGATGAAGTACATTTTGATGATGGGGGGTACGAAGGCGGGGTGGGACACGATGGGCACCTGGCCGAAGAAGGATATCCAGGCGCACATCGCGTTCATGATGAGTTTCAGCAAGGGGCTCGGGGAATCCGGCGAGCTGGTGTCTGCCGAAGGGCTGGCGACGCCGGACCAAGCCAAAGTCGTGCGGGCCGGGAAGGACGGAGCGCCGGTCACCGACGGCGTGTTCCCGGAGTCGAAGGAGTTTCTGGCCGGCTACTGGATCGTGGACGTCGAGAGTCCGGAGCGGGCCTATGAGATCGCCGCCCGGGCGTCGGCGGCTCCGGGACCCGGCGGGGCACCCTTGAATATGCCGATCGAAGTGCGGCAGGTGATGAGCGGGCCGCCCGAAGAATTCCTGTGACCCCGCAGGCGCGGCCCGAGGGTTTCGAGCACCTGTTGCGCGAACTGGCGCCGCAGGTGCTCGGCGCGGTCATCCGCCGGTTCCGCGACTTCACGGCTGCCGAGGACGCCGTCCAGGAGGCGTTGGTGGCGGCCTCGCTGCAATGGCCGAACGAAGGCCTGCCCGACAATCCGCGCGCCTGGCTGATCCAGGTCGCCTCCCGGCGCATGACCGATCACGTGCGCAGCGAGATGGCGCGCCGGCGCCGGGAGACCGCCCTGGCCGTGCAGTCCGGCTACTTCACTCCCGCGGTCGACCCCCAGAGCGAAACGGACCAGGACGACACCCTCATCCTGCTCTTCATGTGCTGTCATCCCGCGCTGACCCGGTCGTCGGCGATCGCTCTGACGTTGCGCGCGGTGGGCGGCTTGACCACCGCCGAAATCGCCAACGCGTTCCTGGTGCCGGAGGCGACCATGGCGCAGCGCATCAGCCGGGCCAAGCATAGCATCAAGGCCTCCGGCGTGCCCTTTCGCTCGCCGACCAGCCAGGAGCGGGCCCAACGGCTTCGCGCCGTGCTGCACGTACTCTACCTGATCTTCAACGAGGGCTACACCAGCAGCGCGGGCGCGCAGTTGCAGCGGCCCGAACTGTCGCAGGAAGCGATCCGCCTGACGCGCGCCGTCCACGGCCTGCTTCCGGACGATGGCGAGGTCGCGGGATTGCTGGCACTCATGCTGCTGACCGATGCGCGCCGCGCGGCGCGAGCCGGGGCTGACGGCGAGTTGATCCCGCTGACCAGGCAGGATCGAACCCGGTGGGATCAGCAGGAGATCTCCGAGGGCATCGCGCTGCTCACGGCGACGCTCTCGCAGGGGTCGGTCGGCACGTACCAGCTTCAGGCCGCCATCGCCGCCGTTCATGACGAAGCGGCCCGCGCCGGAGGATACCGACTGGCCGCAGATCCTGGCGCTCTATGACCTCCTGAAGCGGATGTCCGACAATCCCATGGTGATCCTCAATCACGCCATCGCCGCGGCCATGGTGCACGGCCCGCGCGGCGGGGCTCGAACTTGCTGGATGCGCTGGACGCCGATGGACGGCTGGCCGGCCATCATCGCCTCGACGCGGTTCGCGCCCATCTCCTGGAAATGGCCGGAGACCTTCCGGCCGCCATGGCACGCTACCGGGTCGCTGCCGGCAGGACGACGAGCCTGCCGGAACGAAACTACCTCCTGACCCAGGCCGCGCGCCTCAGGGAAAAGACTGCGGGAACAACGCCGGACGAAGCCGGGCGCTGACTAAGACTACCGCCTGCCGGTATACCGTTTGCCATTATAACGGTGGCCGTTATATTATGGGGACATGTCCAGAGGCGCGCGCGAGCGGGATCCCGAATCGCTTTTGCCCCTGCCCTATGCCTTCTTCCATATCCTGGTGGCGCTGGCGGGCGGCGAGCGCCACGGGTACGCCATCATGCAGGACGTAGCCGAAAGGACCGGCGGGAAACTGAAGCTCAGCCCGGGCACGCTCTACGGTGCCATCCGGCGCATGCTCGAGCTCACCCTCATCGTGGAAACCCCCGGCGACGAGCGGCGGCGCTATTACCGCCTGACGGCCTTCGGACAGAGAGTCGCGAAAGCGGAGGCGGCCCGGTTGTCCGGACTGGTCCAGGACGCGCGGGTGCGAGGCTGGCTGCGGGAGCCGGTGTGAACACATGGGCGAGCGCCTCTACCGGTTGCTGCTGCACGCCCTGCCACATGACTTCCGCGCGGAATACGGCGCGGACATGCTCGACCTGTTCCGGCGGCGCGTCCGGGACGAGAACTTCGTTTTTCTCTGGCTGGAAACCATCGCCGATGTGGTTTCCACGGCCGTAAAGGAGCACTGGCACATGCTGGCTCAGGATCTGACATACACCTTGCGCACTCTGCGCCGCGCGCCGGTCTTCACCGCCGCGGCGATTCTCACATTGGCCCTGGGGGTGGGTGCGAATACCGCCATCTTCAGCGTGGTGAACGCGGTCATGCTGCGTCCCCTGCCCTATCCCGAACCGGACCGGCTGGTGCGCATCTGGGAAACGAACCCCGGCCGCAACATCGCCTCCTTCTCGGCATCGGCCCTGAACTACCTCTCGTGGAAGGAGCGGAGCAACTCCTTCGAGGTATTGGGGGCGTTCAGTGGAACCAGCCTCAGCCTCACGGGCGACGGTGAGCCGGAGCGGCTGTTGGGAGGCGAGCTTACCGCCTCCGTGATGCCTCTGTTGCGGGTCCAGCCCGTGATCGGCCGCGCCTTTTCGGAAGAGGAAGCACGCCCCGGCGGCGCGCGCGTGGCGATGCTGAGCGAGGCGCTGTGGCGCCGCCGGTTCGCGGCCGATCCGGACATTGTGGGGCGCTGGATCGAGCTGAATGGCGCGAAGACGCAGATCGTCGGCATCGCGCCCCCCGAACTGAATTTCCCCACGAACGCGCAGGCCTACGTCCCGATGCGGATCGATCCGGCGCGGGAGAACCGCGGAAATCACGTAGTCACGGCGATCGGGCGGCTGAAGGCGGGCGTCAGCGTGGAGCAGGCTACGGCGGAGCTGAAGTCGGTCGCCGCTGGGCTCGCGCGCACTTATCCGGAGTCCAACCAGGGGTGGAGCGTGCGCCTGGCGCGTTTCCACGAGTGGATCGTTCCGCAGCGCATCCGCACAGCGCTCGTAGTGTTGCTGGGGGCGGTGTCGCTGGTGCTGCTGGTGGCGTGCGTGAACGTGGCCAACCTCCTGGTCGCGAGGGCGGTGGCCCGCTCGCGAGAAATCGCGGTACGGCTCGCGCTGGGCGCCACCCGCCGCCGGATCGCGCGCCAGCTATTCACGGAGAGCGGCTTCATCGCCCTATGCGGCGGCCTCGCCGGTTCGGTGCTGGCGTGGTGGGCGGTGACGGCGCTCAAGCGCCTGGTGGGGAACTCCGTGCCGCGGAGCGCGGACATTGAGGTGGATGGGACGGTATTCGCGTTCGCTCTCGCGGTATCGGTGCTCACGGGGATCCTGTTCGGGGTCGCGCCGGTGTACCAGGCCGCGAGCGCCAACCTGAGCGCGACGCTCAAGGAGGGCGGGCGAAACACTACGCCCGGACGGCTGATGCTGCGCAAGACGCTGGTGGTGGCGGAAATCGCCATGGCCACCATGCTGGTGATCGGCGCCACCCTCCTGGCCCGCAGCTTCAACCGGCTGCAACAGGCGGAGGTCGGCTTCCAGCCGGATCACCTGTTCACCGCGCAGATTTCGCTGCCTCTCCAGAGATATTCCGGAAAGGCGGCCGCCGCGTTCTACGACCGGCTGCTGGAAAACCTGCGGGAGGCGCCGGGCGTCCGCGGCGCGGCCATCTCCAGCGGGGTGCCCATGGGCGCGGGCGATTATACTTCGATGGCGGGGCACGACCCGCGCGCCGGGGCCGAACGCAGCAAAGGCGTGCAGGCCGAGTGGCGCATGGTGAGCGACGATTACTTCCAGACGATGGGGATTCCGCTGCTGCGCGGCAGGTTCTTCGGTCTGGAAGAGCGGGACGAAAGCGTGAATTCGGTCATCCTCAGCGCGTCGTACGCTCGCCGCCTGTACGGCGATCAGGACGCCGTCGGGCGGCAATTCGATCTGGAAGGCAACGGGCTGTTCCACGTGGTGGGCGTGGTGGGTGACGTTCGGCTGTTTTCGCTCGAGCAGGAGCCCACTCCCGCCATGTACTTTCCAGCGCCGAGGAATCTCTGGTACACCATGACCGCGGTGATTCGCACCACGGGCGATCCCGCCGGCGGGGCGAAACTGTTGCGGGACGTGGTCCGGCAGATCGATCCGCTACAACCGATCTTCAGCGAGCGCACCATGGAGCAATGGATCGACAACAGCTCGGTGCAGGCGCGCGCGAATGCCGTGCTGTTGACCATCTTCGGCGGCGTAGCGCTGCTGCTGGCGGCCATTGGAGTCTATGGCGTGCTGGCGTATGCGGTGACCCAGCGCACGGGCGAGATCGGCGTGCGCATCGCCCTGGGCGCGGGAGCCGGCCGCATCATGCGGCTGGTGCTCGGGCAGGGCATGCTGCTGGCGGCTATCGGCCTGGTTGTGGGCGCCGGGGGAGCGCTCGCGCTCGAACGCGCGGTCGCGACGATCCTGTTCGGCATCTCGCCGCGCGACCCGGCAACGTTCGCGACCGTGCTGGTGAGCCTGGCCGCGGTCAGCTTCCTCGCATGTTTCCTGCCGGCTTGGCGGGCCGGCCGCATCGATCCCTTGCGGGCGCTCCGGGAGGAATAGAATACCGGTATGGTGCCGGTGCTGCTCCTGTTCACGCTGCTCACAGCCGTGGATGGGTTGCCGGCCGGCACGATTATCGACAACGTGACGTGCGCGGCGGACGCGTCGCAGAGCTACGCGCTCTATCTGCCGTCGGCGTACTCACCCGAGCGCGTGTGGCCCGTGATTCTGGCGTTCGATCCGGCGGCGCGCGGGCGCATCCCGGTGGAGCGATACCAGGCGGCGGCCGAGCTGTACGGATACATCGTCGTCGGTTCCAACAATTCGCGCAACGGCTCCTGGCAGGGCAGCATGGCCGCCGTCGAGGCCATGGCCGCCGATGTCGGGACAGCGCTTCGTCATCGACGCCCGGCGCGTCTACACGGCCGGCATGTCGGGTGGAGCGCGCGTAGCCCTCGGGGTCGCGCTGGGCTCGCGGCAGATTGCCGGAGTGATCGCATCCAGCGCCGGATATCCCGATCAGAAGCCGCGCAAAACCGTGCCGTTCGCGGTGTTCGGCACCGCCGGCACGGAGGATTTCAACTACTGGGAGGTGCGGCGGCTGGGCCGCGATCTCACTTCGCCCCACCGCATCGCGATTTTCGCGGGCGGGCACACCTGGCTGCCGAGCGACCTGGCGATCCAGGCCGTGGAGTGGATGGAGATCCAGGCCATGAAGTCGGGCCGCGCGCCGCGCGATCCGGCCAAGACCCGCCGCATCTTTTCCAAGCGCACCGCCGCGCTGGAAGCGCTAGAGTCGGATCGCGATCGTTTCACGGAGTTGCAGAGTCTGGCCGCGGACTTCGAAGGGATCGAGGATGTGTCCGCGTTGACGGAGCGCGCGGCGGCGCTGAGCCGCGACAAGCAGGTACGCGGCGCCTTGAAGAAGGACCGCGACGAGGAGGCCCGCGAGGATCGCGAGATCCGGGAGATCGTAGGCCTGGAAGCCCAACTGGCCTCGGCGGATGACCGCTCGCAAGCGCTCACGGAGTTGCGCGACCTGTGGCGCCGCCTCGCCGAGGCGGCCAATGCGGAGGCGGATTCGCCGGACCGCCGCAGGGCGCGGCGCATGCTGGGCGGGCTGGCGATGGGCGCCGCCGGACGCGTCGACGATCCGGCGTATTTGAAGATCATCGAGGCGTATCGGCCGCGGCGCGCGTCCGGGCGGTGAAGTCATTCGTGCCGCAGGGCCGAATTCGGGTCGATCCTGGCAGCCCGCCAGGCCGGGATCGCGCATGCCGATAGGGCGGCGGCGCCCAGCAGCGTGGCCGCGATGGCGAGTGTCGCGGCATCGGCCGGGTTCGCCAGATGCAGCAGGCTGCTGAGCGTCCGGGTCAGCGCCAGCGCGCCGGCCCCACCCACGGCGAGCCCGATCGCTACCAGAACCGCGCCGTGTCCGAGCACCAGCCGCAGTATGCGCCGCGCGTTCGCGCCGAGGGCCATGCGGATGCCGAACTCCTGCGTGCGCGACGCGACCGCGCAGGAGACGACCCCGTACACGCCGGCCATCGCCAGCAGCAGCGCGATCGCGGCGAAGAGGCCGAGGAGCCGCACGTAGAGGTGCAGGTGGGAGAGCGAGCCGGCAATCACGGCGCGCATGCTCCGAACCTGGAAGATCACCTGGCGCGGATTCACCTGGCGGATCACCGCGCGGATGGCGTTGGCCATCGCCTCCGGCCGCGTTCCGGCGGCGGCCACCAGCGCCACTCCGGCATCGGATGTCGCGGCCGTGTTCTGCGCGAAGGCGTAGTAGATTTCGGGGGTAGCAGGCTGGTCGAGGCCGGACATCTTCACGTCGCCCACGACTCCCACGATGGTGCCGCGGTCGGTCCGGCGGCCCACCGCATCCTCGTTGGGGAAGTACTTCCGCGCCAGCGCCTGGTTCACGAGGATGACCGTGGGAACATCGAGAGTGTCGCGATCGGTGAGCAGCCGCCCCCGGCGTAGAGGGATGCCCATGGCACGAAAATAGCTGGGTGTTATGTAGCGCAACTCGGCCTGCGGCAACTGCTCCACCGGGACGGGCGGGCGCCCCTCGATGCGGAAGCGGCCCCACCATCCCCAGTCTTCGAGCGGCAGGTACTGGATAAAACCCACGCTCCGCACGCCCGGAACCCGGCGGATGCGCTCTTCCAGCGAGTGCAGGTAGCGGCCGTAAGAGCCCGGCGCGGAGTAGTCGCCCAGTTTGATGGTGAGGTGCATGGTCAGAACCGGGTCCGGCGCCATGCCGGTGGGCGTGCTTTGAAGAGCGAGGAAGGCCTGCAAGAGGCTGCCCGCACCGAGGAGCAGCACGAAGGCCAGCGCGATTTCCGCCACCGCGAGGCCGTCTCTAAGCAGGCGGCTGCCGCGCGTGGCGGACTGGCTCCGGCTGCCGGCCTTGAGATGAGACTGCACGTCGGTCTTCGAAATCATCAGCGCCGGCGCCAGGCCGAAAAGGATGCCGGTGGCCAGGCTCACTCCCATCAGGAACGAGAGCACCCGCCAGTCGATGCCGATTTCCCAGAAGCGCGGGATTACGGGCGCGGCCAGCGTGAGGAGCAGGCGGGTGCCGGCGACGGCGAGCAGCAGTCCCGCAAGGCCGCCGGCGAGGCTGAGCAGCAGGCTCTCGGAGAGCAGTTGCCGGATCAATCGGGCGCGCCCCGCGCCCAGAGCCGCGCGAATGGCGATTTCGTGCCGCCGGCCGGCGGCGCGCGCCAGCAGCAGGTTGGCGACATTGGCGCAGGCGATCAGCAGCACCAGCCCCACCGCGCCCAGCAGCGCCATGAGGGCGGGCCGGGTGCGCCCGGCAACCACCTCGGAGAGCGGCTGAATAGCGGCGCGGCCGGCCACCTCGCGGGTGGCCGCCTCCACCGACACTCCCGGAGCCAGGCGCGCGGCGACGGAGTCTACCCGCTGGTTGGGCGAGGAACCGAACCGGGCCGACGGTTCCCAGGGGATCCAGAGCTCGGGACCGGGGCCGCGATAGGGGAATCGAAACCAATCGGGCATCACACCGATGACGGTGTACGGTTCGCGATCCAGCGTGATTTTCCGGCCGATGACGGACGGGTCGGCAGCGAAGCGGCGGCGCCAGAGCCCGGCGCCGATCACCACCACGTCCACCGGGTCACCGTCCTGGAATACGCGCCCCAGCAGGGCGTTGGCTCCGAGGGTGTGGAACAGGTTGCGCTCCGCCCACGCGGCGGGAAGCCGCTCCGGGTCGGCCACGTCCTCCAGGTTACGGCTGATGTTGCCGAAGGCGGCCACCGATTCGAACGGCCGGCCGCGGCTGCGCCACCTTTCGATATCTCTATAGAAGACGGGCCCCGGAGCCTGGACGATACGTTGCGGCTCGGGAAACGGCAACGGCCGCAGAAGTACCCCGGTTGCCACGCTGAAGATGACGGCGTTGGCCCCGATACCGAGGGCAAGCATGGCGACGGCCGTCAGCGTGGTCGCGGGCGCTTTTCGCGCCGCGCGCAGGGCAAACCGGATGTCGGACAACACCCCTGACAGACGCACCACACTTCGCCTCTGTTAACCGGCAAGGTCTAACGGAAATTGTCTACCATGACGAGATCTGCCGCACGGCGCTCCACGGGAAAGAGGAGCCATTTGCCATCGGGCGAGAGAGCGATGCCGTTGCCGAGGCCACCCTCGATGCGCGCCAGAGACTCGATTTTCCGGTTGGCAAAAGAATAGAAGCGGATCTCGAATCGCCGCTCGGGATCGGGGCGCCCGCGAAATAGATTCCCTGTTCGCCCACCGCAAAGTTGCGGGGCAGCCGCAGAGACCGGACTTCTTCGTTCAGGGGAAGCTCTTCGCCGCCCAAGACGGGGACGCGCCAGATCGGGCTCGACACGAGGGTCCTCGAATAGTAGAGGAATTGGCCGTCGGCCGACTCCACCGCGCCGAACCCGCCGCCCTTGGTCACTTGGATGCCCGATGGCGATCCGTCCGCTGCCGTTTTCCAGATCTGGCAATCAGCCATGGGAGCTTCCGGGTGGCCTTGGGCGGCTGCGGCGAGGTCTCGCGCGCGCCCTGCCTCCAAACATCCAACTCGGACCTCATTGCATAGACCGCCGACCTGGCGCCGCCCGGAAGCCGGTGAACAGGCAACTCGCGGGACCGTTCCCAACGCTTGACGGTCCGCACGTCGCGGTTCAGGTAGACGGCGATCTCTTTCCAGGTCTCCAGGAGATCCTGACCGGCGGCCCGCTGGGGGTGCGGCGAGATGGGCTGCGGAAGGGGCATCGTAGCCTCCGCGAACCCGATGAAGACATCCTTTACTCCCTGAAGCATACCGGAAGGGGCAGGTGGTGGCAAGTGGGGGCATGCCACTTCGTGTCCCTGGCCGTCCGAAGCATCCGGCGCCATTCTGACTACGGGCCACCGCGAGCGGCGGGCTTCGGAAAGGAGTGATGTCATGAGATCGAATTGGAGGATGGCTGGGGCCGCCGGCTTCCTGCTGCTGGCAGGATCGGTGCTCGCCCAGGACCGGAAAGTTGCGGAATTCACCGGCACAGCGGGGATGGCGGCGGACCCGGCGAGTCCCAACACCAACCTTCCTGTACGGGGGATGATCAAGTGCGTGGGAGCGGACAATCCCGCGCCGGCAGACCAGGACTGGCCGCTCTGGTGTCCTACCGGCACGCGGACCGAGGTGAAGGGCAGGATCACGGTCGGCAAGTGGATGACCTCGGATCCCAACACCTCGGGAACCATGCGCTGGTATATCAACATGAGCGTGGATTCCGCCACTTTCACCGGCGCCTGGTGGGGTTCGTTTCTGCTGGATGTGCCCGGCAAAGGAACCTGGGAAGGCTGGTTTTGGGGAGAATCCATCGGAATGAAAGCAACAGTCCGGATGATCGGCATTGGCAGCGGCAGATTTGACCAGAGTACGTTCATGGCGGAAGTGAACTTCGAGGACATGCTGGCCAAACCGCCCACAATCTCAGGGCGTTACCTGGAGGCGAAGGCCCAGTAGCGGAGCCGGGGGCGTTACCCCGATCCGGCGTCACAACACGGCCAGAAAAAGTCACGGCCGCACCGGCCGCAACAAGTTATTGAAATGCGGGTCCATGCCGGGTATAATTCCGAACCACACATCCTTTTGCCCGGTGCTGGCAGAAGGAGAGCCTGCGGAGAATCGCGGGGTCGGGAGGTTAGCCATGGTACTGCGGCGAGTGGCGCGGATCCTCTGCGCCGTTATGGTCGTATGCGTGTGCATTTACGGCCAGTCAACAACCGGAACACTACTGGGAATTGTGGTCGATCCTGGCGATGCGGCTGTGCCCGGGGCACAGGTCGAGTTGCGGAACACGGCCACCGGCGTGGTCACCACCACGAAGACCGGGACGGAAGGGATCTTCCGGTTCAACAGCTTGGTTCCTGCAAACTATACCTTGACCGTCAAGGCCGCGGCAGGCTTCCGGACTTACACGCAATCCGACATCGATGTTACGGCCAGCGAAGTCCGCGACCTGGGAAAAATCGCCCTGGCGCTGGGCATGTTGACCGAACAGGTGTCGGTTACGGCGGCAGCCACCCCCATCCAGACGGCCTCCGGTGAAAATTCCAAGCTGATCGACAGAGACCAGTTTGCAAATATTACTTTGAAGGGCCGGGATATGTTCGGCATCATGGTCACGCTGCCCGGGGTTAACCTCACCCAGCGCGACACGACCAGCGAGAACACGGTGGGATCGGTCCGCATCAACGGCGCGACGTATGCCAGCGCGAACTTCACCGTGGATGGAGTGACTAACCTGGACACCGGCTCGAACGGGACATCGCACTTCGAGCCGAATATGGACTCGATCGCCGAAATGCGGGTCTTGACCAGCAATTACCAGGCGGAATACGGCCGCAATTCCGGCGGTGTAATCAGCGTCGTGACCAAGAGCGGGAGCACGGAGTTTCACGGCAGCGCCTGGGCCAACAAGCGGCATGAGATGTTCAATGCCAAGAGCTTTTTCCAGAACTACAACGGCCAGCAGAAGAGCTTGTACCGGTTCTTCGTATGGGGCTACTCGATCGGCGGTCCGGTGTACATTCCCAAGGTGTTCAACACCCAGAAACGGAAGCTGTTTTTCTTTTTCTCCCAGGAGTACACCAAGCAGAAGCCGGCCACCCTGTCGGGCTACGCCAACATGCCTACATTGGCAGAACGGGCGGGCGACTTCTCCGACTACACCGACGCCAACGGAGTACCGTATCCCATTTACGATCCCACTACGGGAAACCCGGTTCCCAACAACAACATCGCCAGCCTGGCGAACCTGAATCCCGCGGCGGCGAAGGCCGGACAGGCGATTCTGAACGCCATGCCGCTGCCGAACATTTGCGGCCATGCCGGAGTCGACCCTTCGCACTGCGTCCAGGACGGGCAGTTTGCTTCGCAGCAGTACGCGCGCAACTACTACTGGCAATTCAACGAGACCCATCCGCGGCGCAACGACACCTTGCGCATCGATTACAACCTGACTTCGAAGCTGAATACCTGGGTGCGATACATCAACGATTACGACCTGGACACGACCGCCACGTTCGGCGAGCTGAAGAACTCGAGCGGCCAGTGGGCACCTTTTGCCATCGATCACCCCAATCCGGGTCACGGCTATGCCGTCGGGATTACTTACACCATCAACTCCACGATGGTCAACGAGTTTACCTTCGGCAAGAGCTACAACACCTGGGACTACTACGCTCACGACCAGTCGCAGATCGACCGCCTGAGCATGGCGAATCCGCCGTCGTTCCTGGATTTTGCAAACGATCCCAAGTTCCAGGCCGACCAGAACAAGAAGCGGGCCGGGCTCTCGCCGGGCAGCCAGAACTTCCAGGTCGGAATCCCGAATCTCAGTTTCGGCGGCGGCCAGGAATCCGGCGAGGCCAGTTTCAGCGACCCGTGCAGCGGCCAGTGCCCGTACACTAACTGGAACGACATCTACAGCTTCAACGATAACCTCAGCAAGGTTTGGGGCCCCCACAACCTCAAGGCCGGAGTCTACTTCGAGCGGACCGGCAAGGTGGAACAGAACCAGGCCACCGGGGCCGGATCCTACCTGGGCGCGTACAGTTTCGCCAGTTCCACGGCGATGCCGAACAACACCCAGGACGGGTACGCTAACGCGTTCCTCGGACAGTTCAACAGCTACACGGAAGGCGGTCGGATCGTCGGCGATTACTGGTACACCGACATCGAGGCCTTCGTGCAGGACAATTGGCGCGTGAACCGGCGGTTGACATTGGATGTGGGGGTTCGTTTCTACCACCAGCCGCCGGCGGTGAATTACGACCACACCACCACGGACTGGGTTCGTTCCTCGTACAATCCGGCGCAGGCCATGCGGCTCTATCTGCCGGGTTGCACGGTTTCCACGGCGGCCAAGGCTTGCCCCACGGCCAACCAGGTGGCGGTCGATCCGCTGACCGGCTACACCACGTACTTCGCGCTCCAGGGCACATTCGTGCCGGCCTCGGTGGGCGGCTATGCCGCCACTCCCACTCCATTCCCCGGGATGGAGAGGGCCACCGGGAGCAATGCCAATCTGCCCCTGTCGTTGTGGACCGTACCGGGCGTGGTTCCCGCGTTCCGTTTCGGCCTGGCCTGGGATGTGTTTGGCAACGGCAAGACCGCCATCCGCACCGGCTTCGGGCAGTTCTTCAACCTGGGCTCGACCCAGATCTCCCAGAACTCCTCCGGCAACCCGCCGGACACCTACAACCGCGCGGTCTACTACTCCAGCATGGACAAGATCCCGAGCCTGGCGAGCAGCGCCGGAGTCACGCCCATCGCGCCGGATGGCACCGTCGGCTCCCAGAAGGTCCAAGGCACCTACAACGGGAGCTTCATGATCCAGCAGAAGGTGGGCTTCGGAACCGTGCTCGAGGTGGCATACGTTTTCAACCTGACCAAGCACAAGCCGGTGGGACATCTGCTCAATGCGGTTCCCATGTTTTCGCAGTACGATCCCGCCAACTACAACCCGAACGTCGCGTATCTGCCCGCCAACGTCAACGGAAAGACGCTGAACGATAATTACTTCCGGCCGCTACAGGGCTTGGGTAATCTGCGCTCGGTCGATTTCGCGGGGAGCAGCAATTACAATTCGCTGCAAGTCACGCTGCGGCGCAACATGACCCGGCACCTCTCCTACGGCCTGGCATACACCTGGTCGAAGAGCATGAGCGCTTTCGGCACCGGGGAAACCGTGAACGAAAGCCCGTATTTCCCGGATAAGGCTCGCAACTACGGGCCGTTCTATCAGCCCACGCCGCATGTGGTGGTGGTCAACTACATCTATGAAGTGCCGAATCTCGGGCAGAGATGGAATCTCAAGCCGCTCGGCTGGGTGACCGACCACTGGACCATCTCCGGTATCACCCAATGGCGAAGCGAGATCCGGGCCGCGGTGCCGGGCATTTCCTTCTCCGGGACCACATCCTCGAACCCGCAAATGAACTGGACCGGAAGCTACAGCAGCGGGACGGAAGCGGCCAGGATGGTCGTAACGGGCAACCCGCAACTTGCATCGGGCCAGGTATCATTCTCCGGCAACACGCCGCTGGTGCAGTCGCCCGGCGCGAACGCCAACGGGACGCCGGGTAACCAGCTTCTGAATGAGAGTGTATTCGTGATTCCCTTCCCATGCAGTTGGACGCCGGGTGCGACTCCGCAGCAGGGCATCGGCCAGTCGCTGGCCTGTTTCGGGAACGCCGGGCCCGGGAGTCTGATCCCGCTTCCCGGCACGCGGCTGTTCAACTGGGACATGACGTTCGGCAAGGCATTCCCGCTGGGACGCGAATCGAAGCGGCAGTTGCTGTTCCGGGCGGAGATGTACAACATCTTCAATCACACCCAGTTCACCAATGCCAACATCAGCCCGCAGTACTCGTGGCCCAACTGGCAGAAGGGCATTCTGGTGCAGACCAACGCCAACCTGGGCCGCTACACGGCGGCGGCCAATCCGCGGCAGATGTCGATGTCGCTGCGGTTGCAGTTTTAGCGGCTCCCGGCGGAGGCAAAACCGCCGGACTCCGGCGGAAATTCCCGCCAAGGCATTGAAACTACAAGACCGCACCCGCCGGAGTCCGGCGGGTGGCGGTCTTCCGGCCGGCTGGGACCGGCAGGGAATCATGCTCGCCAGTTGATCCCGACGTTCAGCTTTTTGCGGGCGTATTCGAAGCTGCGCTCGAGATCGATCCGCTGCTGCTCTTTGAGGGCTTCGGCCATCACCGCCGCGTGTTGGCCGGAAACGTCCTCGATGACCATGGCGCCCATGAACGGGTGCCCGGCCTTGGCCAGGGCCACGAAGCGCGCGAACTCCGACGCCGGCATGTGCGGGTAGGCTTTCCAGAAATCGGCTTCGAAGTAAGGCAGAACCGTGGGCGGGCGGCCGGTGATGATCTCCAACTGCATGGAAGACTGCGGGCAGAGCTTTCGGAACTCTTGCGTGAAGCGGACGAAATCGATGTTGCCATCGCCCAGCGCCACCCACTGCACGGCGGCGCCGCGGGGAACTTCGAAGACGCAGGAATCGCGCAGGTGCGTAGTGACCACGTAGGGCGCCAGGGTCTCCAGGGTGACAAACGGGTCCTCGATGGCCAGCACCGGGTTGCCCGAATCCAGGCAGGAGGCGACGTAATCCTTGCCGGCTTCCTCGATGATGGTTTTCACTTCGCGCGCCTGCATATCCCCGGAGTGGTTTTCGAGCGCGATTTTCACGCCCAGATCGAGGGCTTCCGAACGCGCCGACCGGAACACCTTGACCGTGTTTTCCATGTGGGCTTCGATGGGCAGGGGACCCAGGCGGTCGGCGCTGGAACCCATGTAGCAGCGCATCGCGCTGGCGCCCAGAGCGTGGGCCACCCGCAGGCCCGCCACGAGACGATCATGCGCCGGCGGGCCGTCCTTGGAGAACGACCGGCTGGAAGGACAGATGCAGCCCATCCCGGCGTCGATGGAGATCCGGAGCCGGGCGGCCTGCTCGCGGACCTTGCCCAGGTAGGCGGGCTCGTGACTTTCAAAATCGTCCAGGGAGGAGAACTGGATGGTGTCGAGCTTCTGCGCGGCGGCGTACTCCAGGAATTGGGGAGCCTTCCACCGGAACGCGCGAATGGAATAGGTGTCGAAGCCCAGTTTGACCGGCACCTCGCCGGACGGGGCGGGGACAGCAGGCGCGGCTGAGGCGGCCGCGGTTGCCACCGCCGTTTGGAGAAGTCTTCGGCGCAGCATTCTGCTACTGTATCGCGGAATGGGGCAGGGAAGAGGGAGAGTCCAGGACGCGCCGTACGGCCGCGTGCAGGCCTGCCGGCCGTTGCGGGCCTCGAGCACGCGGTAGCCGGCATCCTGGAGCGATTCGACGATCATGGTGCGGACCAGGTCTTCGTCTTCCGCGACCAGGATGGTCCCGCCAAAGGGCTGGAGTAAGCAGGATGGCCCGCGGGCACTCTCCACGCCGGCGAAACCGTCCAGGCACGGGATCGGCAGACGGCGTGCAAGTCCTCGGGCGTGTTCCGCCATGCCAGGTCAACAGCTTTGGTTTCGTATAGTTTAGCGGCCGCCCTCGTGCCGATTTCGCACACCGGTGTGAAGTCCGGGCATCACGGGCGCGCGGGCGTGGATTGATATACTAGGGAGTTAACAGCCGCATTCGTAACGCGTCTCGAAAAAATATTGCGCATGAAGTGCCTCTTCGTCTTGATCGTGTGCGCGGCCACTCTGTTCGCACAAGCCGCGAGTCCCATCGAAGGACAGAATACGGTTTTCGCCACGGGGCAGGCGGCCCGGGCGTTGATCGGGCAGACGACATTCACCAGCCAGGACCCGAACTCGAGCGATACCATCGTGGGCGCCATCAGCGGGCTGGCCTATGCCGCGGATACGTTGTTTGTGGCGGATGCCAATCGCATTGGCGCCACGCCTTCCAACCACCGCGTGCTGTTGTACCAGGGGGTCTCGGCCATGCTGCCCAGCCCGGGGGCGGAACTGAGCTACAGCTCCAAGTGCCCGGTGTGCGTGGGGCGTGCGACCACGGTGCTGGGACAGCCCGACTTTGCGTCTACCACGGAGAACTTCGCGGCCACGCGCAACACGCTGCGCCTGCCCACGGCGGTGGCGTCCGACGGAGTGCGGCTGGTGGTGGCGGATACGAATCACAACCGGGTGCTGATCTGGAACCAGATTCCGACGGTGAACAACCAGGCGGCGGACGTGGTGGTCGGCCAGCCGGACTTTCTGAGCTCGTCACTACCGCCCAATAACACACCGACGGCCAAGTCGATGCGCGGGCCGCAGGGAGTGTGGATCCAGAACGGGAAACTGTTCGTGGCCGACACCCAGAACAACCGGGTGCTGATCTTCAACACCGTTCCCACCACGAACGGCGTGGCGGCGGACGTGGTCCTGGGCGCACCCGATTTCACGACATTCGTCCAGCCGGACCTGACCCAGCAGAACACCGACGCCACCGCCACCAACCTGCTGAACCCGGTGGCGGTAACGTCGGACGGCGTGCACCTGTTCGTCACTGACCTGGGCTACAACCGCGTGCTGATCTGGAACAGCATTCCAACCGGCAACGCGGCGCCGGCGAGCGTGAGCATCGGCCAGCCGAATCTGACCAGCTCGATCGCCAACAACGGATTCTCAGTGGATGCGAACGGGGTCGAGACGGCGGTGTTGTGTCCCACGATCACGGGCACGGACTCCAACGGCAACAACACGTATTCGTCCATATGTAGCGCCACGCTGAACTTCCCGCGATTCGCGCTGGCGGGCGGAGGGCGGCTGTTCATCGCCGACGGCGGCAACGACCGCGTGCTGGTGTTCAACCACATACCCACGCAAAGCGGGGTTTCCGCGGATTCCATCATCGGGCAGATCGGGGGCACGGTGAACCAGGCGTCGGATGCGGCGGATTCACTGCGCAACCCGATGTCGCTGGCATGGGACGGCACCAACCTGTACGTGAGCGACGCGTTCAACCGGCGGATCACGGTGTACTCGGTGGCGCCGACTTTGCTGCCGTACCAGGCGGTCCGCAATTCGGCCGCGATCGACATCTTCGCCAACGGCACGGTGACCATCGGCGGCACCATCACGGAGGGCGATATCGTAACCGTGACTCTCGGTTACAACGGCGGTTCGCAGGCGACGCCCTCTACCTGCACCAGCGCGGCCACCGCCACCTCCGCGCCGGGACCAGGCACGTCCGGCACGTGCATCGACTACACATACACGGTGAAGTCTACGGACACCTACGGCGATATCGTCAACGGCCTGGTGAGCGTGATCAACGGCAGTTTCTCGGGAGCGGGCGATCCGAATGTGATCACGACTGCGGATCTGACCACGAGCCAGGTGGTTCTGACTTCGCGGGTGCCGGGAGAAGTGGGCAACAATATCACCCTGGCCACCACCATATCGACCAGTGCGACCATCACGTCCACCGCGTCGGGGACCAATCTCAAAGGGGGCGGCGACGCCGCCAAGATCGCTCCCGGAACGATCATTTCGATCCTGGCCGCGGACGGCTCCACCCTGACGGACCAGACCGCATCCGCCGACCCCAATCAGAATCTGCCCAACAGCCTGGCGGGTGTGCACGTCTATTTCAACGGCATCCCTTCGCCGGTACTGATGGTATCGCCAACGCAGATCAACGCCCAGATTCCATGGGAGCTGAGCGATACCACCAGCATCAACGCGTACGTGCGCGCGGTGCTGAGCGACGGCACGGTGAATACGACCTCGCCAGTGGCGGTGACGATCGTGCCGGCCAACCCCGGTGTGTATTCCCAGCCGAACACGGACCCGACGCTGGCGATGGCGTATCACGGCTCCAGCCGAGCGGTAGGGATCATCGACGTGCAGGGCACGGTGACCGCCGGGGATACCGTGACGGCCACGATTGAAGACCGGAACTATACCTACACGGTGCTGCCCGGAGACTCGCTCGAATCGGTCCGCAATGCGCTGTCGCAGCTCCTCAACGGCGATCCGAAAGTGACCGCGGAGCCGTCCGGCGAATATACCCGTATCGTGGTGAAGGCCAGGGTGGAAGGTCCGGACGGCAACAACATCCCGTATGCGGCGAGCGCATCGACCGGGGCCACCGAGATCATGACCGCGTTCACGCCCGAACTCTGCTGCGCGAATGTGGAGGGAGCCCCGGTGACCTTCCAGAACCCGGCGGTACCGGGCGAGTTCATCGTGCTCTATGCCACGGGGCTGGGGCTGCCGGTGTTGAACGGCACCAACAGCGACCTCATCGCCACCGGCCAGCGATACCCCGAGGGCGGGCCGGTCACTTCGCCGCCGACGCCCAGCGCGGTCTCGGCGATCGTGGGCGGGAAGACGGCGGACGTCATCTCGGCGACGCTGTTTCCCGGCTCGGTGGGAGTTTACAAAGTGGTGTTACACCTGAACTCGGATATCCCGACGGACTCGTTCACTTCGCTGACGATCGCGCAGGACATCTACGTCAGCAAGGTGGTGCGGATCCCGGTGGTCAACGCGAACAGCCCGTAAGGGAGAGGAACGCCGGGCGCGCCGCCGCGCCCGGCGCCATCAACCCATGAGACGGTCCAGGTTGTGCGCGGCACTGATCAACGCCAGGTGCGTCAGGGCCTGCGGGAAGTTGCCGAGCAGCGCGCCGTCATCGCCGATTTCCTCGGAGAACAAACCGAGGTGGTTGGCGTAAGACAGCATCTTCTCAAAGAGCATCTGCGCGTCCTCCACGTATCCGGCGCGCGACATGGCCTCCACCATCCAGAACGAACAGGTGCTGAAGGTGCCCTCGTCCCCCGGCAGCCCGTCGCGGGCTGCCTTGCCGATTTCGTACCGCCGCACCAGGCTGTCGGTGGCGAGTTCCCGCCGGATGCGGCCGATGGTAGAGACCATTCGCGGGTCGGTGGGCGATACGAACAGGACCAGGGGCATCATGAGCACGGCTGCGTCCAGAGTGTCCACTCCAAAGCACTGGGTAAATGACTGCTGTTCTTCGGACCAGGCCTGCTGCATAATTTCGCGATAGATCCGGTCGCGCTGCTCGCGCCAGGAACCGCCGCGAGTGGGGAACGATCGTTTGCGGGCCAGCCGGATGCCGCGGTCCAGGGCGACCCAGCATTGCAGCTTGGAGTAAGTGAAATGCCTGCGGGACCCGCGCACCTCCCAAATGCTCTGGTCCGGCTGATCCCAGTTGGCGGCCACCCAGTCGAGCATGCGCTCGATTTCGGTCCACACGTCGAAGGACAGCGGCGCGCCGTATTTGTCGTTGAGATACAGCGAATCCATCAACTCGCCGTAGATATCCAACTGCAGGTGCCCGAAGGCGTCGTTGCCGACCCGTACGGGACCCGATCCGCAATAGCCTTCGAGGTGATCGAGAATCTCTTCGCGCAGATCGTGGCGGCCATCGATGCCGTACATCACGTTGAGCGGCCCGTTGGTGGATTCCTGCTCCTTGGCGCGGGCCTGCATGAAATGCGTGAAGGCGGCCGCCTCTTCCGTGTATCCGAGACGCATCAGGGCATAAATGGTGAACGCCGCGTCGCGCACCCAGACGTAGCGGTAGTCCCAATTGCGCACGCCGCCGATCTCCTCGGGCAAGCTGGTGGTGGGGGCGGCCACGATCGCTCCGGTCGGACGAAAACTGAGCAGCTTGAGAATCAATGCCGACCGCATCACGATTTCGCGCCAGCGGCCGTGGTAGCGGCTCCTGCCGGCCCATGCTCTCCAGAAACGGACGGTTTCGGTCATCAGCGCCTGCTCGTCGATGGGAGCTTCGGTTACCGACTGGTCCGCGTGGCCGTTGCGGTGGCGCAGCACGAACGCCGCCTGTTCGCCGGGCTGAAGCTCCAGTTCACAGGCGACGCCGGTTCCGCTGCGCGCCAGCGGAACCCCGGACTTGAGAGCGAATTGCTGAGGACCGGCCGAGAATATGGCGCTCAAGCCGTCGAGGCTGAGCTGGACATCGTGCGCCTGGCGCCCGTAGTCGAAGGCGGGGCTGCAATCCATGCGGAAGCGCACGTGCCCGCGGATGGCGCGGGCGATGCGCACCAACTGCCGGGAATCCTGCTCGGTGGTGCCGCCCGATTCGCGCCCGATGGGCATGAAATCGATGATCTCCGCCATACCCCTCTTGCTGAGAAAACGCGTTACCAGGACATTGGTTTCCGGCAGGTAGTTCTGTTTCACCTCGCCCGGCTCGGTGGGGGCCAGGCGGAAACTGCCGCCTTTCCGTTCGTCCAGAAGGGCGGCGAAAACGCTGGGAGAATCGAACATCGGCAGGCAACACCAGTCGATGGAACCGTTGGTGCCCACCAGGGCCGCAGAGTGCATGTCTCCAATAGCGCCGTAGTTTGCGATCGGCAGGTAGCTCATAGTTTTTTTGGTGACGCTTCATTTCATCCTAACCGGGCTCGCCCCCCGGAGCCGGGGATTTTCGTCGCCGCGCTTCCGTTTCCGCTGTGGAAGGTGGCACAACCGATCCAAGAGTTAGCATTGGCCGCCCGCGGATTAGCTCGTAGAATGAGACGATGGTGATCGCCAAGACAGGCTGGCTCGGGCTGGGACTGGCGGCAGGCGTGGTAGCGGTGCTCGCCGGTCCGGCCTGGCTGGTCTGGAATGCCGTCCGGCCGGAGCCATTTACGCCGCGCACCCTGCGGGCCCGGTTCCAATCGGCCAGGTTCGAGGCGGCGGCCCTGATCTTCACGTACCAGATCGAGAACCGGACACGGCGCTCAGCTTATCTCTCCGTGGATGCAACCAGGATCATGGTGCGGCAACCCAAGGATCGGCCGGTGGTGGGTGAGGCCTGGGTGCAGCTTCCGTTCGAACTGGAACCTCACAGCATCCAGGTGCTGGAGGTACGGCTCGGATTACCGGTGCATGGCGGCCCGGCCGAGTGGGCCGGCCCGGCCACGCCCTCGCTGGCTGCGATCGTGACCCGGTCGCTCGAAAATCTCGACGGTTTCGAACTGGTGAACGAGCGCAAGGGCCTGCACCTGCTCCTGCCACGCGGGTGGTAGAGGCCGCCCGGCGGGGCGGGTTAAGGCTCGGGGCCGCTCCGGCAGCGGGTCCATTCGCCGGCGCGATTTTGCGGCCCGGGCCTCCTCTCCCACAAGCTGATAAAATGGGATTTGCCGAAATGCTGAAACGCTTCATCCTGTGGGATTACCCGCGCGGGAGCCGCCCCTACGACGTCATCGTGGCGATGATCCTCGCGTTCATTTTCCTCACCCCGCGGGGGTGGTTCCGCGACCAGCCGCGTGTCCCGAGCATCGTCGAGGTGCCGGCGGAGGGCAGGATCTCGACATTTCATGTCGGCCCCGAGGTCCTGGCGAACATACCGGAAAATCAGCGGGTGGCCCGGCTCACGGGGATTCTCCGTCAGCGCCCCGGCAAAGGGAGTATCACCGTTACGCGCGTAGAGCCGATTCTCGACTCGGAGGGTGAGCTGCAAGGCTACATGGCGTTCGCCCGCCCATGACGCGAGTACGCCACGAATCGCACTCGTGAGGAACCTGCCCCCGTCTAGTGGAATTTGGAGTGATATAGATGCGTCTGTTGCACCTTGTCTTCGTCTGCAACGTCACCACGCTGGCGTTTTCCGGCCTGTCGCATGCACAAGCTTCCGGAGCGGATCCACTCAACGCGGTCTACGCCCGCATGGATGAGGCAGCGGCCCATTTCAAAGACCTCACGGCGGACATGAGAAAAGTCTCGTATGTGGCTGTATTGAAAGAGGAAACCGTGGATGTCGGCAGTATCACCGTGAAGGTCCCCAAGAAGCACGAATATCGGATGCTGATCAACTTTACAAAGCCCGATGAGAAACAGGTGCAGCTCTGGGGGACCAAGGTAGATGTTTACTATCCGAAGACCAAGATCGACCAGGACATGGATCTGGGCAAGACCAATCGCGCCATGATCGAGACTTTCGTCCTGTTGGGATTCGGCAGTAACTCCAAGGATTTGAAGGACGCCTATACCGTAGCGTACGGGGGACCGGAGACCGTAGCGGGGCAGAAGACGACGCGCATCGAACTCGTACCGAAGAATCCGGAGTATGCCAACCAGTTCCCGAAATTCGAGCTATGGATTTCGGACCAAACGGGCATCTCCGTGCAGCAGAAAATGTACCAACGCGGGGGAGATTATTCCCTCGCTACCTATACCAACATGAAGATCAATCAGAATCTTCCCGACTCGGCGGTCAAGCTGAACCTGCCCAAGGGCGTCCAGCATGAGCACATTCAACACTAGGTCAAGAATTTGTCAGTGAAAACCAAGACCAGCATCTACCGTCTCCAGTATCTCGATTGGCTGCGTGGCATCGGAGCCCTGATCATGCTGCAGGGGCACGTGTTCGATTCATTCCTGAAGAACGACCTGCGGCCGGGCGGGCCCTTCGTGCTTTCGCAGTTCGTGGGCGGGATGCCGCCCGCCATATTCCTGTTCCTCACGGGCGTGACGCTGGCGTTCCTGATGGACAGCACGCAGCGCAAGGGCCTGGCGCCTCTGGAGCGCGTCTCCGCGGCATTCCGCCGCTCGGGATATCTGTTTTTCCTGGCGTTCGCCTTCCGGCTGCAACTGTGGCTGTTCGGCTGGCCGGCGCCGTGGCAGGACCTGCTGCGGGTAGACATTTTGAACTGCATGGGCCTCTCCATCGCGCTGCTTTCGGTGATGGCGTTTTTCCGCACCACGGAGCGGGTGCGCCTGTGCGCCGTGCTGGGACTGGCGATCGCGTCGGCCTCGCCCCTGGTTTCGGCCATCGACACCAGCGGGTGGCCCTCGCTGCTGCGAAACTACGTGGTCCCGGACTTCCGCTACTTCAGCTTCTTTCCATGGGGTGCGTACCTGGCATTTGGAATCAGCGCCGGGAGCCTGATTCGCGTGGTGCCGCACGAGGCCACCGAGCGCGTGATGCAGTGGGCGGCCATCGTAGGCGGCGCGCTCATTCTGGCGTGCCAGTATTTCTCCGGCTTGCCGTATTCGATCTACCCCCAATCGGACTACTGGCTGAACAGCCCGGCGCAGGTGCTGACCAAGCTGGGCGTCACGCTGCTGCTTCTGGCGCTGGCTTACCTCTGGACGCGGAACGACGGCAGGGAGCGGTGGAGCTGGGTAAGACAGTTCGGCACCACGTCGCTGCTGGTCTACTGGGTCCACATCGAACTGGTCTATGGCCGGTGGCTGTGGTTCTTCAAGACCAACCTGAATGTGGGGCAGACGGTAGCGGCCGCCGCTGGTGTGATCCTGCTGATGCTGGCGATCTCGGTGGTGAAGACCTACCGGCGGCGCATCGGCACGATGCTGACCGACACGGGCTGGTGGTACGGCGCGAGGCCGGACCGCGTCCCGGGAGATTAGGTCAACTCCAGATAACATCCAGTGGGGCCCGCGAGCATTGGGGTTCTGGCGAAGGGAGGACAATCATGGCCGCACGTCAGCCCCTGGATGCGAATCGGGAGCTGCTGGAGGCGTTCGAACACAGCGGCCGTGTCAGCGAGTACCTGATCAGCGCTCTGCCAAAGCAACTCTGGCAGGCCGGACAGACTGGCGGTAAGGAACGCTCCATCGCGGCGATTGTGGCGCACATGCAGAGCGTGCGGCGCACATTCGCGAAGATGGGCGGTGCTGAGCCGGCGCCTCCCGCACTGGATCCTTCCCGCCTGACGCCGGTCCAGGCGTGTCGGGCATTCCATCAGAGCCAGAAGGCGCTGAGTGGGTTGTTTAGAGGATCCCTCCAGCGCGGCGAAGCAAGGATAAAGGGCATGCCGCGCCGCACAGTGAACATGATGGTATACCTCATCCAACATGACACGCATCACCGCGGCCAGATCTGTATGCTGGCGCGAGCGCTGGGCCACCGCCTCTCAAAGGACGACGTCATGCGGATATGGGGATGGAAGAAGCTGCCGTAGCGAGACCAACCGGCTGCGTGATGCGAGCCGCGCGCGGCTGGTGATGTTGGCGATCCGCAGAAGCAGATGAGGAGGAGGAATTCGTGCCCGGCGTCTCGTCCTCTACTTCCAGCCGATCCTGCGCAGCAGGCTGTCGAGTCGTGGATCGGATCGGAGCCAGTCCATGTCGGCCGAGACTCCCAGCCACAACAAGCGGTTGGAGCGTTCCTGATACGAGTTCTCAAGCCACTCGAACACCTTGTCGCGATCGCGTAGCCCCCAGTAGACGTCCACAAAGCACGAAGCCGGAACGTAGTGCTGCCGCGAGAGCCGACGCAATTCGCCGAGCACTTCCTCCGCCTCCCGCCGCCGCCCCGCCATTCCATACGCTTGGCCCAGGACGGAGAGACCGGAGGGGGTGCGGTTGCGCTCGACCGCTTCTTGTAAGACCTGAATTGCCCCGGCATAGTCGCCCGAGGACATCAATGCGCCGCCGAGCTGCCACATGGCCCACTGATAGCCCGGCTCCATTTCCAGCGCCTTCCGGAATTCCACGATGGACTCAGAGAACCGTCCGGCGAACTTCAGGATCCATCCAACCTGCGTCTGAATGATCGGAGACAGTGGATCGAGATCGCGGGCGAGGCGAACCTCCTGCAGCGCCTGATCGAAGTGGGCGCGCGCCGCCAGGTAGTGGGCTAACCACAGGTGTGCCGGCGCGTAATTGGGATTCAGGCCCACGGCCCGCTCCAAGCCCTCTTTGGCGCGGTCCCAATGCCATTCGTAGAGATTCGAATAACCCAGCGCGGCGTGCGCCTCGGCCAGTTCCGGATCGATCTCCAGGGCGCGGCTCGCGGCGGCGACAGCCATCTTCCGCGATTCCGAGGGAGACCGGCCGCCAATCATCACCGTGCCGAGCTGGTTATAGCAATCCGCCAGCCCCGCATAGGCGCGTGCGTACGCGGGATCTTCAGCGATCGCTTTCTGATACCACGCGATGGCTTTTGGGATACTCTCCGCGGTGCGCTCGTCCAGGTAGTAGCGCGCGCGCAAATAGGCTTCGAACGCGGAGCGGTTGATCGGGGCCGGGCCGTTCCCGCGGACCGGCCCCGTGCCGGCCCGGATTTCATGAGCTACTGCTCGTGCGATCTCCTGTTGAAGCACCAGCGCGTCCGTGAATTCGCGATCGTAGGTCTCCGCCCAGAGATGCCGGTCGGAGGATACATGAATGAGCTGCACGGTGATTCGCAGGCGGCCGCCGGAACGCACCACCGACCCTTCGATGACGGCGTCCACGTTGAGCTCGCCCGCCATGGTCCGGAGAGGCTTGTCGCTGTTCCGATACCGCATCGCAGAAGTGCGCGACGTCACGCGCAAGCGCAACTCCTTGGAGATCTCCGCTGTCAACAGCTCAGTCATGCCGTCAGCGAAGTAGTCCTGGGCTGAGTCGCCGGACAGATTCTTGAGCGGTAGAACGGCGATGGAGCGTATGCCTGCCCCAGGGCCAGGTTGCCGGTAGTACCAGATCGCCGCAGCTCCACACAGAATCAGCACCGCCGCGATCGCCGCGGCAGCTCGCATGCCGACGCGCGTGGCTGCCGGTGGCGGCGCGCTAGCCGGCTCCGCATCGGCTGGGGCCGGCGGGGATTCTCTCTCGACCTCCTCGGGGAATGCCCGAGGGATCTCCGCCTCCGGGATCATCACCTCAGCCACGAAACGGTATCCTCGTTTCGGCAGGGTCTCGATGTAGGTAAGGTGGTCCGGATGCTGCCCGAGCGCCTTGCGGAGAACCGAGACGTTCTGAGAGAGATTGCTCTCCTCCACGAAGCTGTCCGGCCACACCGCTCTTAGCAGTTCATCCTTGGAGACGACAGCGCCCCGGCGTTCCACCAACACCGCCAGGGTGTCCAGCACCTTCGGCGTCAGCGGCACGGTCGCTCCGTCGCGGAGCAGAACCCTGGCCTGCCGGTCCAGGCGATACGGACCAAAGTCGTAGAAGCGGTTTGTTTCGAGCGTGCCAGCCACTTTGAGAAATCTTTGAGAATTCTCTCAAGACGCCCGAGGCAGGGTGCCGCTAAGCTTCGAATCCGAGGGACTTCGAGAAGCTCATCGCGATTGTACCGCGTGGGAGCCCTGACTGTGCAGGTATTTGCCACATTTACGGCCTGATCAGCTCGGAGTAAGTGATGCAAAACTCCTCATTCCGGTGCCAGTAGGCCTGGCGAGCCGGACGACCACAACCAGGTGAGCAGACAGAAACCGGCATACTCGCAGCGGAAGGGCCGGCAAAACAGCACAAGGAGGTCCGCAATGGAGACGGGCAGACAGTACGATCGCAAGCAGTTTCAACAGATGAAGGGACTCGCCACGCTGGCATTCATGCTGGCGCTGGCGGCGGCGCCGCTCGCAGCGCTGGACAACCTCAGGACCATCGACTATCCAGGGGCGACCAATACGCAGGTCAACGGAATCAATGACGCCGGGGACACGGTCGGATTCTACGTCGATGCTGCACAGAAAACACACGGTTTCCTCCTGAAGCAAGGGAAGTTCACATCCCTAGACTTCACTGGCGCAACCGCCACACAGGCCAGGGCAATCAACAACGCAGGGGACATCGCCGGGTACTACACGTACGACGACGGCCTGCAGCACTCGTTTCTGTACAGCGCGGGGACATTCACGAAAATCGACGTGCCCGGCGCCAATTATACCGGTGCGTTTGGACTCAACGATAGCGGCGAGGTGGTCGGCCATACCCAGTTCCCGGGTGAATCGATGAGAGGTTTCCTGTGGAAGCAGGGCCAGTACAGCATCTTCACCTACCCCGAACCGAATACCATGGCCTGCGCTTTCGGCAACAATGCCAACAGCGACATCGTGGGCCATTGGCGGGATACCGCAGGGACCATCCGCGGATACTTGTTGCGGAAAGGAAGGTTTGTCTCCTTTGAATTCCCCGGGGCGAAAGGGACCATGATCGACGTCGGGGGAGTCTCATTGTCCGGCGATGTAGTTGGGCCGTACACGGGCGCGGACGGGGTCAATTACGGGTTCCTGTATAGCAGAGGCACGTTCACCACAATCGCGATTCCCGGAGCCCTGGCCACGCAGGCACGCGCGATCAACAACAAGAACGACATCGCCGGGTTCTTTAAGGATTCCAATAACGTGTTCCACGGCTTCGTGGGGCATGCGTCGCGGCTGGCGCCCGGCCGGCTGCTGACGGTGGACGATGACGGCGCAGACTGCCCGAACTCTCTGCCCACCATCCAGGAAGCCGTCGCTCAGGCGCCTGGCGGTGCGACGATTCTGGTCTGCCCCGGGACTTACCACCACACAGTGGAAATCACCGGTGTTGCGAAAAACGGACTGAAGCTGATCGCCGTAGGCCGCCAGGGCGAAGTTGTTTTGCAGGGCGACTACACGGAACGTGACGGTTTCCATCTCAAGGATGTCAGCAGTGTCCTGATTCACGGCTTCACGGTGCGCGACTTTGGCAATCTGGCCACGACCGCCACAGTGTGGGGGGATGGCAAACAGATCTTCCTCGAGAATGCGCACTACAACACGATCGAGTTCAACCGCGTGATCGATGGCGACATGATGGGCATCATGCTGATGGATTCGGGGCACAACCTGGTGCAACACAACGTGGCCCTGGTCGAGCGCAGCAACCTGGCCAACTGTGGCATCCATGTACAGGGAACCGGCTCTGCGGAAAACGAGCTCACGCAAAACCAGCTCGTGGGCAATCTGATGGCCGGGATCATGATCACCGGTGCAGGACCGGGAAACCGCATCGGGGAGAACAGCATCCTCAACAACGGGCGGTTCGGAATTACCAATGGTGGCACCAACGGCACAACCATCGTCGGCAATCGCATCAGCTACAACGGTGGCCCGTGGGGCGTCACGCCATATCCCGCCGCGGTGGCTGGATTGGGGCGGGGGATTTCGGTGACCGGCTCGGATGGCGTGGTCGTGTTTGACAATCGCGTTCGCGGCAACTCCGAGGTCGATATCTTCTGGGACAACACCGGCTCCAACAAGTTCGATTCCAACGCGTGTGACTCGTCGAACCAGCCCGGGGCCTGCGGCCCGTCCACGCAAAAGTGATCACACGCCGGACAGCACAAACGCAGAATGCCGGCTGTTCAAGGAACGCCGAAAGGAGAGCAATACGATGAACCCGACGATGAACATGATTAACGTACCTTCTTCACCGAACGACAGGATCTGTGATTGCCAAGGATTCCGGGCCCACAAGGTGCCCCGTATTCCAGTGATGATTGACCAATCCAAGGCTGATGCCAGGGATGTTCGCGCTTTTTCGGGCCGTCCGCTCCATACGGTCATCGACCCTGATGCGCTAAGTGGGGAGATGCTGCAGATCTTCACAGTCAGGGACTCTGCGCAGGCGTTTGCCAGAAGTCTCCCCAGAAACACCGGGGCGCTGCTGCCGAAAACTGAGGGTAAGCCGTCTGCCGGGGAAACCGGCACATTACGGGCAGCACTTACCGCGGGCGTTCCACCGGACGGTGGGTACATGGAACTGTATGAGCACGTAGACTTCGGCGGCTGCCTGTGGCGGCTGTTGGAGCAGAACAGTCATACGGTCGGAAACTACGGCAACCTGTGGGCCGGTGGATTCTTGTGGTGGGGCTGGAAGAACGCGAACAACACGATATCGTCATTTGATATCAGAGTCAGTGCCGACTGTGTCACCTTCTTTGACGCGATCAATCTTGACTTCGGCGACTTCAGCAATACGCTCTGGGTACCAGGAGATGCGTGGGTGCCGAATCTGGTTCCATTCGGCTGGAACGATCGCATCTCATCGCATCTTCTCTGGTCTTTCGCGTAATCAAGAACACGAGAGCGCCCTGTGTTCGCCAACCGGAAACGCCGGGCCTGCCCTGACGATGTACTGACCTCCAACGCGTGTGACTCGTCGAACCCGGCCGGCCCGTGCGGCCGTTCACACCAGAGTGAGGCTGGCGGTGGCAACCGCACCGCGCCCACGCGCCATTGAATTTGTTTCGCGCGCTGCCGCCACGCTCAGTTCGTCGGTGGCAGTGCGTGCGTTCACCCCCGGTGGGCGGCGGGGCTCTCCCGGAACAGCCCGAATTCGGACAGTGCCGGGCACGCCGCGGCGCGCGTGATGCGGAGCCGCACGCGGCTGGTCGTGATGTCCCGCGGCGTACGGATGATCCGGCACGCGCCGATGCTGGTGGCCTCGGCGACCGGGGACCACCCGCTATCCTTGCCTTCATCGGTGGCCACCGCGTCCACCCGCTGGCCGAGGCGGATGTTCTCCCGCAGCCGGATCACGTTGAACCCGATTGGACGGCCGAAGTCGAACACCACCTCCGGCGTCGTTACGTTGTCCTCGGTACACCAGCAGGTGTAACGGTCTCCGTCCAGCAGGTTCTCCGCACGGAATTCGGCAGCCCCGCCGCGTACGTTGGACGCCGTGAGTTTGGCTCCCGCGGCGAGATTCCGGGCAAACGTGGCCCGCACCAGCGCATCGAACCCGCGCAACACCTGGGTGTCGGTTTCATGCAGCAGTCCGCGGCGGTCGGGCGGGACGTTCAGCAGCAGACTCCCGCCGCGCCCCACCGAGCGGTAGTACAGATCCAATAGCTGCGGCGCCGTCTTTACGCGAGCATTCTCGCTCTCGTGATAGAACCAGCCGGGACGGATGGAGACGTCGCACTCCGGCGGGAGCCACTTCGCGCCGTGGCGCGTCCCGGTGCCGCTATCGCGCGCCCTGACGTCGCCGGGTACCGCCACACCTCCGCCGTCGCCTACCGGGTCGTAAGTCTCCCAGCAGGTTTCGTTGGCGTAACCGCGCTCGTTGCCCACCCAGCGGATATCGGGACCCACGTCGCTGAAGATAACCGCGTCGGGCTGCAGCGAACGCACCACGTCCCAAGTCTTGGGCCAGCCGTAGTAGGTGTGTTTGTCGATGGTACGCTTCTCTCTCGCGCCGCCGTAGTAGCCGTCGCCGCCGTTGGCGCCATCGTGCCACACTTCGAAGATCGGCCCGTATTGGGTGAGCAGTTCGCGCAACTGCTGGCGGTACACGTGCTGCTTCTGGCGCTGGCTTTCCTCTGGACGCGGAACGACGGCAGGGAGCGGTGGAGCTGGGTAAGACAGTTCGGCACCACGTCGCTGCTGGTCTACTGGGTCCACATCGAACTGGTCTATGGCCGGTGGCTGTGGTTCTTCAAGACCAACCTGAATGTGGGGCAGACGGTAGCGGCCGCCGCTGGTGTGATCCTGCTGATGCTGGCGATCTCGGTGGTGAAGACCTACCGGCGGCGCATCGGCACCATGTTGTCCGACATGGGCTGGTGGTACGGCGCGCGGCCGGATCGCGTTCCGGGGGATTAAGAATTCAGGCGGAGAAGCGCGGAGGACAGGCGCGCCGAGAAGGCGGAGCGCACGGAGGGCCCGGTCCGCGCGCCTACTTCTCCAGCGCGGTGTCCACCACCTGGTGCATCTCCTTCACGTAGTGGATCTGCATCTCGCCGATCTGTTCGCTCTTCAGATCCTCGCGCACGTTGACTTCGTTCTCGAACGGCAGGATCACTTCGCGAACGCCGCCGCGCTTGGCTGCCAGCACCTTCTCCTTGATGCCGCCCACGGGCAGCACCTGTCCGGTCAGGGTGATCTCGCCGGTCATCGCCAGGTTGGGGCGCACGCGGCGATCCGTCAGCATCGAAAGCAGCGCGACCGCCATCGTAATTCCCGCCGACGGGCCGTCCTTGGGGATGGCTCCCGCCGGTACGTGGATGTGAATGTCGCTGGTTTTGAAGAGATCGGGGTCAATACCGTATTTGGTGGCGTTGGCGCGCACCCAGGTGAGCGCGGCCTGCACGGATTCCTGCATCACGGGGCCGAGCTGGCCGGTCATGATCAGCCCCTTGTTGCCGCCCGGCATGCGTCCGGCTTCGATAAAGAGCACGTCGCCGCCGACCGGGGTCCACGCCAGCCCAACCGCTACGCCGGAGCGCCGCGTGCGTTCCGCCACTTCCGTATCGGTGCGGAAGCGCGGTGCGCCCAGGTCTTTTTCGACCAGTTCGGGCGTCACGTCCATCCGCTCGCGCGTGCCCTCCGCGATACGCCTTGCCTGCTTGCGGCAGATGGTGCCGATCTCGCGTTCCAGGTTGCGCACGCCGGCTTCCCGGGTGTACCGCCGGGTCAGGAAACGGACGGCCGCATCCGTAAAAACGAGATCGCTTTCCGCATCCAACCCGTTCTCCCTGATCTGCCGGGGGATCAGGTAGCGGAAGGCGATGATCACCTTTTCCTGCTCCGTGTAGCCTTCCAGCGAAATAATCTCCATGCGGTCCCGCAGCGCATCCGGCACCGGGTCGAGCACGTTGGCGGTGGTAATGAAGAGAACCTTCGAGAGGTTGAACTGCACATCCAGGTAGTTGTCGCGAAACGTGGAATTCTGCTCCGGATCCAGCACCTCCAGCAGTGCGGAAGCGGGGTCGCCCCGGAAGTCGCGCCCCAGCTTGTCGACCTCGTCGAGCATGAACACCGGATCGTTGGTGCCGGCCCGCCGCAACCCCTGGATGATCTGTCCCGGCAGGGCACCGATGTAGGTGCGCCGGTGTCCGCGGATTTCGGCTTCGTCGTGCATGCCCCCCATCGAGATGCGCGCGAACTTCCGGCCGAGCGCCCGGGCAATCGACCTTCCCAGCGAGGTCTTCCCCACGCCCGGCGGTCCCACGAAGCACAGGATCGGCCCCTTCAGCACCGGCCGCAGTTGCAGCACGGCCAGGTAGTCGAGAATCCGGTCCTTCACCTTCTCCAGGTCGTAGTGATCCTCATCCAGAATCTCGGCGGCGCGCTTCACGTCCACCAGCGATCCCGAAGAGACACTCCAGGGGAGGCTCGCCATCCATTCCAGGTAGGTGCGCGTCACCCCGTACTCGGGCGATGCGGGCGACATGCGCGAAAGCCGCTGCAATTCGCGCGTGGCCTCGGTCTTGACCTCTTCGGGCAGTCCTGCGGCGTCCAGCTTTTTCCGCAGGTCTTCGGTGTCGCGCGTCGACTCGTCGCCTTCGCCCAGCTCCTTCTGAATGGCTTTCAACTGCTCGCGCAGGTAGAACTCGCGCTGGCTCTGCGAGAGCTGTCCCTGCACCTGGGACTGAATGCGGTTGCGCAGCTCCAGCAGCTCCAGTTCGCGGGTCAGGTGCTTGTGGATTTCGATCAGACGCGTGCGCCCATCGATCATTTCGAGCAGGTGTTGCCGCTCGACGGGACTCAACGACGGGACGTTCCCGGCAACGAAATCGGCCAGCCGCCCCGCCTCGGTGATCTGCGTGGCGCTGGCCGCCAGGTCGTCGGACAGATTCGGCGAAGCGGCCACAATCTGCTGGAACACGCTCACCACGTTCTGCCGCAACGCCTCCAGCTCCGGCGTCATCTCCGGCTCGACGTCCGGAATGTGCTCCACCATGGCTTTCAGGAACGGCTCGGTGGCGGTGAACTCGCGCGTGCGGATCCGCTCCAGACCCTCGCAGAACAGCAGCAGGTTCTCCTTGGGCACGCGGACCGCCTTGTGCATCACGCAGACCGAACCGACCTGGTAGAGATCCTCGGGGCGCGGCGTGTCCACGCGTGGATCGAGCTGGGAGATCACCGCGATCCGGCGGTTCTCCCCCAGAGATTGCACCAGCGCTACCGAGCTTGGACGCCCCACCGTGATGGGCAGCAACGCCCCTGGAAACAGCACGGTATCGCGGACGGTAAGCACCGGGAGTTCTTCGGGCTCGGCCGTTCCTCCGGCCTCCGGTGTCTGTTCCAGTTGGTCTTCAACGGCCATATCGACTATCCCCAGTTTACGCCGCATTCTCCCGCGAGACGGCGAGTCAGGCCGCAGGTTGGGGTGTTCACAACGATAGCGTAACAACTGCCGCGCCGGATTGAGGTAGACTGTGCGGAACGGCCCCTGAAAAACTCCGCCGATGGCAAACCCGCAATCGAACAAAGAGCGTCCGGAATACCAGACCCGCGCGGAGATGCGGCATACCCGGACATTCCCGAGTTTCCGCACGCTTCAAGCAGCGCCGAAGAACCGGATCGAACGGTTCCTCGGGTTCTTTGCCGATGTCCGCGAGGGTGAGGGTGCGAGCGCGGGGCTGTTGACGGCCAACGTATTCCTGCTGCTCTTCGCCTATTACCTGCTCAAGACGGTCCGTGAGGCGCTCATCCTCACCGAAGGCGGAGCCTATGTCAAGGCCTATTCCAGCGCCGGCCAGGCGGCATTGCTCATGCTGCTGGTGCCGGCGTACGGGTTCGTGGGCACCAAGGTGGTGCGCATCAAGCTGCTGGTGGGCCTCCTGCTCTTCTTCGCGGCCAATCTCGCGTTGTTCTATTTCTTCGGCGTGAACGGCGCGAAAGAGGGCGTGGTGTTCTACATCTGGGTGGGGATTTTCAATGTGTTCGTGATCAGCCAGGTGTGGGCGTTCGCGAACGACATCTACACCGAGGCCCAGGGAAAACGCTTGTTCCCCATGATCGGCGTGGGCAGCAGCCTGGGCGCGTGGCTGGGGGCGCAGGGGGCGGAACGGCTGGTATCGGCGTTCCACGCTTCGCCGTACCAGCTTCAGCTTCTCGCCGCCGGAATTCTCCTGATCTGCGCCGGGGGCATCATTGCCGTGAACCGCATCGCCGCCAGGCACTCGATTGCGGAGATGGCCGGCCACGCCACGCAGAAGCTCGCCCCCGGGGATGGCTTTGCCATGATCTTCCGCCAGCGCTACCTCACTTGGATCGCAATTCTGATGATGATCCTCAACGTGGTCAACTCCACCGGTGAGTTCCTGCTCGGCGACCTGGTGGCCGACCGCGCCCACGCCGCCTTTCCCGGCAACGACGCCGCGCAAAAGCAGTTCATCGGCAGCTTCTACGGCAGTTTCTTCGCCAACGTCAACCTTCTCGGATTCCTGCTTCAGACATTCGCGGTATCGCGGCTGTTTGCCCTGATCGGCGTTCGCGGCGCGCTCTACATTCTGCCATCCATTTCGCTGGTGAGCTACTCCAGCATCGGGCTGGTGCCGATCCTGGGCCTCATCCGCTGGGCCAAAACTTTCGAGAACGCCACGGACTATTCCATCCAGAACACGGTGCGGCAGGCCCTGTTCCTGCCCACCTCGCGCGAGGCCAAGTACAAGGCCAAAGCCGCCATCGATACCTTCTTCATGCGCTTCGGCGACGTGCTGCAGGCCGGGATCGTCCGGCTGGGGGCGCAATTCCACCTGGCCTTCGCCGGGTTTGCCTGGGTAAATGTAGGACTCACGGTGGCGTGGCTTTACGTGGTCACGCGCCTGAGCCGGGAGCACCGGCGGATGCGATTTTGAGGTTCAGCAGGATGCTCTGGTGCGAAGCCATCAGGTCATTCAGCACATCCTGCGCGGGCCGCGGGGTCGTGGCCTTCGGCGCCGGGTCCGCGAGAGCGCGGAGCTGCGCCACGATTTTTCCCGAGAGGTTGCTTTCCAGGTATTCGAGCCCCAGTCCCCGCAGCAGGCGGTCCTCGCTGTGCAACGCCCGGAAAGCCACCTTCAGGGGCTCGAGGGGCAGCATCACTGCCAGCAGGCTGAAGACATGCTCCAGCGACTTGTCGGCGCGGTCCCGCAAAACATCGTCGAGAAACCAATACTGGCTGTCGTTCCGGTCGCGCGTGTCCAGAAGCTTGCGTCCTTCCCAGATGGAGCGGGAGATCGACAGCTCGCGCTCCACCGCATGCATCAGTATGGCGTGGTCGAAGCGCAGGCTGTCGCTCATGCGGTGCAGGAAATCCAGCGCCCTGCTGCTGTGGAACCGGATCTCGAACCTGGGATCTTCGAGGGCCAATATCAGGCCCTCGACGGCACGCTGCGAGCTGGTGTAGGCCAGCAGGTGGGGGATCCTGCGGCGGACGGCAAAATCCTGCTGGGGATCGACCAAACCGTCCACCAGTTGGCCCACCGCGCGGTGGGCATGCAGCAGCAGAAACGCCCGCGCCCACTCGAAGACCTCATCCCAGGCGAGCAGGCGGATGGCGAGCGGCATCAGCGCCGCGTCGAACGGCAGATCGGCGCGCAGGGCAGCCTGCACCCGCTTGGGATCGCCGGAGCGCAGGTCCGCTATCCGCTCCAGCACCGGATCATGCGCCGGCGGCGCGGGCGGAGTAGGAGTTGCCGCGCGGGGAGCCACGGTGCGGAAACTGGTGGTCCGGACCAGCGCCGCCAGGGTGGTCGAATCCTCAACGTCGGCTTGATGCAGAGCCACGGCCCGGCTCAGCAGACCGTGTTCCAACACCTTGGCGTACGCGGCGTCCATTCGCACGGTAATCCAGATGCCGATGGCCGCGAAAACGACCGCCGCCAGCAGGATCGGAATCACGGCTCGCTGCGCGCCCCAGACCAGCAGGAACTGCAGCACCGCGGCGCCCAACGCGTCGCCCATGCGGTCACAGCCTACATCGATGAACGTCTTCACCGCCCGCTTCTCGCGCGGCGGCACCGGCGTGAAGAAGAGCTCATAACCGGAGCGCAGGAACGAGCCTCGGAGAATCAGTTCCAGGCTGCGGGCCAGAGGGGCCATGATCCACTGCGGGAAGAGCAGCGACGCCCCGGCGCCGAAAGCCACGGCAGCGGGATGCCAGAGCACCGTGCGCCCCAGGCCGAGACGTTTCAGGGCGACCGGAGTGAGGAAGGTCTGTACGGCGAAACTCAGGAACTGGTTGGCGGTATAGAAGATCGCGAAATAGCGGGTAAGCGCCGGGCCCTTTCCGTAGGTGCCGGCGGCGGCGCTCTTGAAGAGATAGTCCAACAGCGCCGCGCTCATCGTTCCCAGCATCACCAGGACCGCCAGGTTCACCAGAAACGGCGCCTGGCGGAACGCTTCGCGGGCGGCGTGCCAGGCCGGCCCGCGATCGGTGGTGCTGTCAACCGCGGCGTCCCGGTTGGGTACACGCCAGAGCGTCACCGCCGCCGCGATGTGCAGAGCCGGCCAGCATCAGCAGCAGCGACTCGACTCCGAACAGCACCGCGCCGCGCTCGGCCAGCAGGCCCCCGCAGATCCCGCCGAGCGTTCCCGCCCCGGTGATCCGTCCAAAACGCACTTTGGCTTCGCGCGGGTCGAGGACTTCGTTCACGACGCTCCAGAAGCCGCTCAGCAGGATGGCGCCGAAGCCGACCAGGTGCAGGTAAACGGCCGAGATGACCACCGCGCGCCCGATCGGGCCCGAGACCTGCAGCAGGACGTACTCCACCACGTGCAGCAGGGCGCCCACGACAATGCCGCGGGCACCACCCGCAACGGCCCGAATCTGGCCAGAACGCGGGCAAAGCCCAGCCCCAGCAGAATGGCCAGGATCGCCGCGGCGGCCGTGATTCTCGGCAAATCGCTGGGGCTGAAGCGGGACAGGAACAGCCCGTCGCGCACCGCCTTGCCCGCCACCTGGTGCGCCAGCATCAGACTGGAACCCAGCAGGAAAAGCCGGCCCGTGCTGTCTAGCTGTGTCCGATCGTGCACAAGGAAATTGTCGCCGATCCCCCGGCGAGCCGCATCAGGCGCGCACGGCCGCGAGATCGGCGGCCGACGCCGCGTCGCCTCCGGCCGTGGCTTTCAGGGACAACTCGGGAAGGTTGGTCTCCCACCAGCGGGTCGCGTGCTCCGGACACCACTCGGGAATGTCGCGCAACGCGCGCAAGCGTCGCGCCAGTTCCTGCGCGCTCGGAACGCGATTCGCCGGATCCTTTTCCAGCAACTGCATCACCAGCGCTTCCAGTCCTGCGGGAATCGGCAACTCTGTCCGCTCGCGCATGGGCGGAGGAGGCGTCTGCACGTGCGCAATGGCAAATGCGGTGGGAGTCTTCTCGTCGAAAACCGTACAGCCGGTCAACAGGAAGTAGGCGGTGCATCCCAGGCTGTACAGATCGGCCCGTCCATCGATTTCGCGATTGCCCAGCGCGACCTCCGGAGGGAGGTAGGCCGGAGTGCCCGTGGTTACACCTTCCATCGTCGTGAACGTTTGCTCCGGATCGTCGCGGTGCAGGGTTTTCACCAGGCCGAAATCCAGAATCTTGGTGAAATCGTGTTCCAGGCCGAGCTTGCACAGCAGGACGTTCCGGGGTTTGATATCGCGGTGCACCAGGCCCGCCTGGTGCGCTTCCTCGAGCGACTGGCAAGCCTGGTATAACACGTGAACCACACGGCTCGGGTCCATCGGACCGAACCGGTCCACGAGGCTCTGCAGGTCGATCCCTTCCAGCAGTTCCATCACGTAATAAAACGACCCATCCTGGGCCTGGCCGAAATCGAACAGAGCCACAGTGTGCGGGGAGTTGAGGCTGGCGGTCACCTGGGCCTCGCGCTCGAAGCGCCTGCGCAGCACACTCTCCTGGCGCCCCGTGCTGGCCTGCAGCACTTCCGGACGAATCAGCTTGATGGCCGCGGCGCGCGCCAGGGTCTTGTGCCTTGCCTTCCAGACCTCGCCCATTCCGCCGTGGCCCAGCCGCGTATCCAGAATGTAGCTGCCGACGTCTTCGGCGCGCTGCTGCCGGACGTAAAGGGAGATCAGCCGATTGTTGAGAATGTACATCCAGATCGCCACGATGACCAGCGGCAGGATCCACACCAGCAGGCGCGACATGCGGCATCGGCTGGTAGCCGAAGATCTGCAGGTCGACCCAGTAAGCCAGGGGCCACATCAGCACGCACAGAAACGCGTTGACCAGCGCGCGCAAGCGGGGCGGTGGGCATCAGCAGGCCGCACAGCAGCATCCACACCGCGATACCCGAGTGACCGATCACTACCGCATTCGGGTTTTTGTAGGCCGCTGCCTCGAACAGCCCGCAGGCGAAGGCCACCGTCACCTGGAGCACCATGGCGAGGTCGAGCAGGCGCTCCTTGCGGAGCCAGCCCTGCCGCAGGACCACGATGCATCCCACCGAGATGAACACCACGCACAGAGAGGTGATTCGCAGCGCGGGGTGCGACCAGGCCGCGGCGAATTCCGGTTGCAGCACGTGCTCGATGGCGGTCAGCGCCACCGACGTGACGGCGGCGAACATGCTGATCCAGCAAAACCCGGTAACCGCGCGGTCCAGGATCTCCGGCGGCAGCTTGGACGCAACCGGGCTGGGACTTTCGAGTGCGTCGGAAGATATGCGCTGGATTCGCATCATAACCTACCTTCTCTGTTGGATCGCGGCAAACCGCCTTTCGACTCCAACAATAACTTTTTTATCTGTTCGTGTCCTTACATAAACCGAGATGGTCGGACCTTCGGGACCGGTCAACTCGGCCACCAGGATACCCGGCGCCTTCCGGGATGCGCGGGAGTTCGAGCAAATGTTCATCGGGGAGCAGTTGACGCCGGCCGGTGCGGTTATCGAACAGGGACCACTGGACCTGAATGGCGTCCGGTTCCACCGGCTCCGGCCCCACGTCGCGAAACTCGAGACGGCCATCGCGAATTTCAAAACCGTCCAGGCCGGCCATGCCCTTCAGGTAGGCATCCAGGACCTTCTTGCGGCGCTCTACGAGGCACCGCACCACCCAGTCCTCCGCAGCGGGATCGGTATACTGGCCGGTCGCCACGATGGCGCGGATGTCTTGCTCGGTAAACGCGAGGATCTTGCGGGCGGCCCACAGCCGGTCCGAAGGATTCTCGTTGCGGAACGCAGCGTTGGGATAGTCCGGAACCCACTTCCGCGGGTCGAACACTTCGTACTCGAACCGCCCCACCGCCGGGATCTTCGGATAGTGCGCCCGCTGCCAGCGGGGCGCATACAGACCCAGCGTGAAAAACTGCATGGCCGACGATCTCCAGTCGAACAGGTACACGTTGCCGTCGCGGGGGCTGTTGGCCATGAACGTTGCGCTGCCCAGCGATGCGCCGAAGTCGATCAGGTAGTGCTTGACGAACGGAATCCCATCTTCTTCGGTCAGCACGTCGAGCGTGTTCAAAGCCTTCGAGTCGTCGTGGCCGAGCCAGGCGCAGAAGGTGCGCAGAGCGCGCAGATCGCGGCGATGCTCATGCGGCACCAGGTCGTTGGGATCGTCGCTGCGCGTCGCGTGATACTGGAACGGGCCAATGGGCTTGCCGGAAATCAGGAGGCTGGCCAGCGCCCGGTACCGGCCGTCCGGCCGCCGCGGCGCCTTGGACAGCATCTCGTCGATGTCCGCTGGCGCGGATCGGCCGCTTGCGTCCGGTGCCGTCCTTCAGCAGCGCGCCGTCTTCGATGGCGATCTGGCTGCGGTCGAAAATCACGACGTAGTTTTCCGGAACGTTGTATCCCAGCGCGTAGAAGAACTTGGAAGCTGATCACATCGGCCGCGCTCGCCATCTCCGGATTGGTCGAGCGGGTCGAACTTGATCAGGTACTGGCGCCCGGCGGCGTCGCGGATCCGGAATCCGGGAGTGATGCCTTCGTTCTTGGCGGCGACCACCAACCACTTGCCCGCGCTGGGAGGAGTCGAATTGCCGGGCCCTCTCTGCAAGTTCTTCGATGCTCATCCGGTGGCTGGCGTGGCGGTTCGTGTACCACGCGCTGTCCGGCACTTCGTCCACGGTGTTGATGCCCTGGGACGGCAGGAACTCGCCGGGGCGCGGGTTCCGTTCGCCCGGCGAGAACAGCGCATTCTCGAAGAAATCGTAGTACGTCGTCGAGCTTGCGGCTGTTGATGCCGACCACCGGCACGGGCCGGGGCATGGCCCACAGCGGATCGTCGCCGTAGAATTTCTTCCGCGCCGTCCGGCGCGGCCGCTACGCAAAGTTCCCAGAGCGAGCACGCCCGCGGCCCACGCGATCGCGACCGATTTTTTCCCGATTTGTTATGCATCTCAGAAATCCCCCATGCTGCTGGAAGTATGAACGGGACCCTTGCGGAAGACGTTGTTGAAGCGCACCCAGATCTGAAAGCCCTCGTGACTGAAACCAACGTCCAATCGCAGGAAGGTCTGGTCCCTGACATTGAACCGGAAACCGAACCCGGCGTCGCTTTCCAGGTTGGCGAGGTCGAAGTCCGATTTGTGGTGGAACACTTTGCCGGCGTCGCCGAACAGCGCCATGTCCAGCCCGCTGAAAATCTCATACCGGTATTCCGCATTCATCACGAAGAGGTTGTCGTCGCGAAAGCGGAACGGCCGATAGCCTCGCAGGTCTTCCGATCCGCCCAGCGAGGGCTGCATGTAGAAGGGGATCGGCTGATTGCCATCGCGGTACGTCAGGGTCGATCTTGCACGCACCGCGAACACGCGGCGCTGATTCAGTACGGAAATGAACTGCTGGGCCTCCAGGTCCAGGCGCCGGAAGTTAGCAAGGCCGAAGGTGCGGTCGCGATAATCGCTGAACTGGGCGAAATAGTTCCCGCCGCGGCGCGGCCCGCCGGGATTGTCGCGCCAGTCATATTGCGCGAACCCGCCCACCCGCGAATAATTGGCCTGCACGTCGATTCCCGGGGCTTGCGCGGCGGAGTAGATGCTTTCCGCTGACGCATACCTGGAGTCCGTGCCGGCGCCGATATTGTTGAACAGGTAGCCCGCGGACGAGCCCAGCGTCAGATGGCGCGCGGGATGCATGCCCGAAGGTGACATCCAGGGCCGTATCCTCGAGACGGAAGTCACTACGGCCGGTCTTGGCCGAATCCGGCCCGGGCCCGTAGTAAGCCAGGCTCGGATAGTTGTGGCGAACGGCATTGAATTGGGCGAAGAACCGTCCCCCGGAGATTCCGGGTGCGGCGAGTTCCAGATCGAACTTCCGGTAGCCCCGGAACGACGCCACCGCGCCCGCGCGGAACGAGAGCCGGCCGTTCAGCAGGTCGCCGCGGTGGTACTCCGGGCCAATGGCAAACCCACTGCCGGGAGCCAGGCCGCCGAACTTGGGCCGGAACCCGCCGATGCCATCGCCGATCCGCCGCAGAACGACTTCGTCGCTGAAGCGTATCAGGCCGCGCTCCACTTTGTTCGGCTGCTCGGGTTTCAGTTGCGTTGCTTTCTGCTCCTGCGCCGCGCTGATCTCCGCCAGACGGGAATCGGTCTGGCCGAACAGCATGGTCGCAGCAGCGCCGCCAACCAGCAGGAATCCGGCGATATGCTTCTGAAGGGGCATCCATCTTGCTGCTCCAAGTGATCTTTAGTCAACAACGCGATGATCCGCGGAGAATCGGCTCAGCAACGACCGGCGGCGGGTAACGACCCGCGGCGGACGTTCAGGCGCCCTTGGGATAGCAGCCCAGGACCCGCAGGAAATCGGCGAGCTCGGCGAGATGGTTCAGCGCGTTTGCGCCTGCGGCGAATCCACCTTGCCCAGGAAGTCGAGATAAAAGAGATATTCGTATGGCTTGCCCCGCAGAGGGCGCGACTCGATCTTGGTCAGGTTGAGATCCCGCAGCGCAAATGCGCTCAACGCCCGGAACAGCGCGCCAGGTATGTTTCGCGTGCTGAACACCACCGAGGTTTTCCAGGGTTTGTTGGCGCCCGCCACGGTCGGATGCCTCCGGGCGTACTCGGGTGTCCTCAGCAGGAAGAAGCGCGTAAAATTCTGGCGGTCGCTCTCGATCGACCGCCGTAGAATCCGCCCGCCGTAGATCTCCGCCGCCACCGCCGATGCCACCCCGGCAGCATCGTCCGGCGCCTGCTCGATCACCATCTTCACGCTGCCGGCCGTATCGTAGTAAGGAATTCTTTCGATCTGCGGGTTCCTGGCAAAGAAATCGAGACATTGATTCAATGCCACGGGGTGGGAATAAGCGCGTTTGATACGGGCGAAGGAAACGCCCCGGCAGGCGATCAGGTTGTGTACGATGCGCACGCTGGTCTCGGCCACGATAGGCAGTTCGAAGTTGACCAGATGGTCGTAGTTCTCGTGAACCGACCCCGCCAGCGTGTTTTCGATGGGCACCACCGCTCCCGCGGCCCGTCCTTCTTTCACGCTGCGAAACACATCTTCGAAGCGCTCCTGCGGCAGCACCTCCACATCCGGACCCAGGAGCCGCCGCGCCGCTTCCTCGCTGAATGCGCCGCGCGCTCCCTGAAATGCAATGGGCCCTCCGCGCCGGCTGCCGCGCCTCGTCTGCGCCGCGCTACGAGCCATTCCCCGGCCCTTCCCAGCGGCGCGCCCGCGGATCGGGCAGCCCCAGCAGATCCAGCGCCCGCTCCACGCTGTGGTCCACGATGTCCATCACGGTTTGCGGATGATTGTAGAAACCGGGGATGGGCGGCGCCACGATGGCTCCCATCTCCGCCAGCAGGGTCATGGTCCGCAGATGTCCCAGGTGGAACGGACTCTCGCGGACCATGAGGATCAGCTTGCGGCCTTCTTTCAAAGTCACGTCCGCCGCCCGCGTCAGAAGGTTGTCGGTGATGCCATGTGCAATCGCCGACATGGTGTGGATCGAGCAGGGTGCGATCACCATGGCGTCGACCGGATACGACCCGCTCGCCAGCCGGCTGCTGATGTCTTCGTTCGCGTACCACGCGTCCGCCATGGTCCTGACTTCGGCTGCCAGCTTGGCCGTTTCGAGAAAGAGGGTCTTTTCTCCGGATCTGGTCATGATGAGGTGAATCTCGACATTCTGCCTGCTGCGCAGCCGCTCCAACATTCTCCATCCGTAGATCGCGCCGCTGGCTCCGGAGATGCCCACGATCACTCGCACCCGCGTTCCTCCCACCTATGTGGTTACTCTTGTTCTGCCGCCGGAACAGGAAATCCCTTTTTTTGCGTTAGCCCTCGTTATCTTGATGGCCTTGACATAAGGGAGCTATAATCGCCGTTCGATTTGCTACGGCTTCATCTCAGTGCCGGCGGCCCTCGAGGATCGCCGGCACAGCGAGGATCATAACATGGACCGCGCCGGAGAGAAGCTCAAGCGCGCCCGCGAACGGCTCAAACTCACCTACCGTGATGTGGAGCAGGCCAGTCAGATGATCGCCGGCCGTCGCGGCAGCGATGAATTCGCCATCGCCCTGAGCCGTCTCGCGGATATCGAAAACAAGGGTACTCTGCCCACCATCTACCGGCTGTACACGCTGTGTGCCATCTATCGCCTGGATTTCGACGAGGTCCTGCGGTGGTACGGGGTTCCCCGCGAGCATTTGCACGGCGATGCCCTGCATGTCCCGCTGCCGGAAACCCACCCGATTCAATTCGCGCCCCTCGACACCCTGGCCGTTCCGCACCCCGCCGACCCCGACATTGACCTGAATCGCACCACCCTGCTCAACCGGCTGGTCAATCGCTGGGGCAGGCTGCCGTTCAGTTTTCTGGACCGCGCCCCGGTGCGGCACAACCGGTACGGCCTGATCGGCTTCGAGGACTGGTCCATGTATCCGGTGCTGCACCCCGGCTCGCTCGTGATGATCGACGAGAACCGGCGCAAGATAGCCGGTTCCGGGTGGACCAGCGAGTATGACCGTCCGATCTATTTCCTGGAGCACCGGGAGGGCTACCTGTGCTCCTGGTGTACCCTCGCCGGCGATCGCCTGTTGGCCCAGCCACACCCCGCCTCGCAACAGCAGGCGGCGTGCTTCGACTACCCCAGCGGTATCGAGGTGGTCGGCCAGGTCACTGGGGTCGCCATGCAGTTCGAACCCCAAGGGCGTCGTCGCGCTCGAACCTGATCAGCGCCAGAAGGGTCTCCAGGTCAATCAGGTAGAGTTGCCGCTCCACATCGCATGCCGTTGGCGGAACCAGCGCGCGATAACCCGGATGAGGTCTTCCTCCGCCTGTGTCCGCAGGTACTCCTCCAGGTCCGCCTTCTGCTCTTCGAGGCTGTAGCCGATCCACTGCGAGAAGACCTGGTGGTGGCTGTGCCGCAAGGCGCGGTCGGCCGCCTCACTACCTAACAAGTCCGTCAGCTCCGGGTGCCAGTAGCGGCCGGTTGCGTCGTCCCGCAGCGCGGATAGATAGTTCAGTCGTCCAAAAACTGTAGGAATTTGCAGCAATTGCCGCCGCCATATTTCTGCCCCTGGCAGGCCCGAATTTGCAGAGAATTCCATCGGGTTGTGGTGTGATACAAACGGATCCCCAGCGTCCAACGGCAGGACTTGAATCCGTCGTTATGGACTTATTCTAAGCCAACTCCTGTCGGACATGTGAGTTTTGTTCCAGTTTCAGAATATTTACAGGCAATTCACCTTACGCCGGTACAGTTGGGTCTAGTATAGTACCCAGCTTACCGTTTTAACCAAAGATACGGTACGACGCAGAAAGGATACTCGACGATGAAAAAGTTCATGCTCTTGACGTTGCTCGCGCTCTCTTTCCTGGCTGCCCAGCCGGTGAAGCATAACCCGACGCCGACCTGCAATCCTTGCCCGTTCGTACACTGATCATCGAAGGACAGCGTTCACGAGCACACCGACTCGGTGTTATCCTCTGTTTGAAAGAGCCTCTGCCGGTATGTCGAGTCAAGCGCTCGTACAGATTTTTCAGGCGGTCACGCTGGTTGGCGCGGCGCTGACCGCCGTCAGGCTGTTCCGCACGAGCCTCAGGAAACGCTATCCGGTTTTTTTCTCTTACTTTATCTTCTGGGTATTGAACTCCATCTGGCCCTTTTTCCTGAGTGGCTCGTCGCACACTTATTATTGGTTCTGGGTCTGTACGGAGCCGATTTACTGGACATTTTATGTCCTGGTTGTGTGGGAACTCTGCGGACTGGTCCTGGAAAAGCACCCCGGCCTGGCGACCCTCGGGCGCTGGTCCATGTTTCTCGGGCTGGCATTTTCCGTAATCGTTTCAGTGGCCAGCCTAATTCCCACCATGCGCCCGGCGGGGGCGCAATGGCGCACCACCCGCTTCCTGCTGGCGGTCGAATATGGCGTCACCCTGACCCTGGTGATTTTCCTGCTGCTCATGATGTTTTTGTTGAAGGGATACCCCGTTCGCCTCAGCCGGAACGTGGTCCTGCATGCAGCCCTCTTTACTATCTTCTTTATCAGCAATAGCGTAGGCATGCTGTTTCAGCGGCTCTTCGGCACTCAACTGTATACCGCCGTGGACTCGGTATTAATGGCGATTTCCGCGATTTGTGTTATTGTCTGGCTCATTTTCCTCAACCCTGCCGGGGAAGAAGTACGCCTCGATCTCCCTCATTATCTCCCGGGATTATGAGGAACGGGTCCTCTATCAATTGGGCGCGTTGAACGCAACCATCCTGAAAGTCGCGCGCCGGTAATACCCTAGTCCCGAACTATTAGTACCGAATTTCCTGGTACCCACCTTGCTATTCCCCCATAACTGCCGTATGATTTGGCTGGACGTGGAGAAGTTCCGGCGATGGCAATTGTTATCTTGACAACCCTCGTTATATGCGTGGCTCTGATAGTCGCGCTGATCTTACTCATCCGCCACTTCATGGTTGCGGGCTCTCGTCTGCCCGTGACCGCCGAATGGATCGACGAACTCTCCGCCGAACGCTACCGCCCCATGATGCGGCTGCTCGACAGCCGGGAAATCGAGTTTCTGCGCGCCCAGCCCGGTTTCACTCCCACCATGGCGGCGCGGTTCCGCGCGGAGCGATGCCGCATCTTTTTGGGTTATCTGCGGTGCCTGACCGCCGATTTCGGGCGCGTCTGCACCGCTCTGAAACTGGTGATGGTGCAGTCCCGTCACGACCGGGCTGATCTCGCCTCCACCCTGCTCGGCAACGAAGCCAGGTTCGCCGTGCTGGCGGCGGTGGTGAAGTGCCGTGTGTTGCTTTACCGGTGGGGCCTCTGCTCCGTCGACGTCCGCGAACTCGTACGGCTGTTCGATACCTTGCGGATCGAACTGCGCACGCTCGTTCCCGCGGGCGCGTGATCTCTCCTTTTCCTTCTCACGGCTGTAGCCAGGTGCTACAGCCTCTTTATCATTTCTTTCGCTTCCCGCAGTCCCTCAAACGCCTTTTCCGCGGCCCGAAATTCCCTCGTGTGCACTCTCCGGCGCGCCCCGGCGTGATCCACCGGGTACCGCAGATGCAGCATTTCGTGAAACATTACATACTCCAGCGCCAGTGCGGGGACTTGCCTGCGATCAAAAATCCGGCTGATGATGATCGCATTATGCGACGGATCGAAATGTCCCAGCATGCCACGTGACACGCTCCGGCTCCATCCCAATTGCGGCCTGCCCATCAGCCCATGAAAGTATTGGACGTTCAATTTCTCGAATATTTCTTCCAGATCGTAATGCTCGCCGCGCGGCCCCGAGATGAATTTCCTCCCGCGGATCTGCCGCACCAGCTCCGCCTGCCGGCGCACATCGCGCCGGTTCAGATACAGCCGGTACCGGTGCGCATGCAACCGCGCCACCGGCTTGCGGTACAGCTTGCCCAGCAGGATGTGGGCCAGCGCATCCATTACCGGGGCCGGCGCGCCCGCCAGCAGGTCTGAAATCCGCACGTGCAGCCGGCCGTTCTCCAGCCGGATGAAGCTGTCGGCGTTGGCGAACCGGCAGAACTCCACTTGCAGCTCCGGCATCGGCGTCCGTGGCTTGAGTTCCCGGAACACGCGCGCATAAATCTCCTCGGTGGTCTCGAAAAACAACGCGGTCGGCAACCCCGGGGTATCCAGCATCTCCAACCAGTGTAGCGTCCCGCTGGCTTCACCCACCCCGATGGGTTACTCTGAGTTCTTAAAAGGACACAACCACTTGCTCAAGGCGAAAATCACAGCGCTCGGCTGCTATACCCCTCCTGGCCTCCTCACCAACCAGGATCTGGAACGAATGGTCGAGACCAGCGACCAGTGGATCGTCGACCGGACGGGCATCCGCGAACGCCACATCGCGTCGCCCGAGATGGCCACGTCCGACATGGCAATCCCGGCCGCCAAGTGCGCCCTCGCGCAACGCGGCATCGAAGCCCGCGAAGTCCAGGCGATCATCGTGTGCACCGTCACGCCGGATATGTTCTTTCCTTCGACCGCGTGCCTGGTGCAGAATGCGCTTGGCGCCCGCGGCGCGTGGGGCTTCGACCTGATCGCGGCCTGCTCGGGCTTCGTCTACGGCCTCACGACCGGGGCGTCCCTGATCGCCGCCGGGACCCATCGCAAGGTTCTGGTCATCGGCGCCGACACCATGAGCCGCATCATCGACTATACCGATCGCGCCACCTGTGTCCTTTTCGGAGATGGCGCCGGCGCCATGCTCCTCGAGCCCGCCGCCGAAACCGAGAACGAGCTCGGCTTCATCGATTTCATCGGCGAAATCGATGGCTCAGGCGCGGAGGCGCTGTACATGCCTGCCGGCGGCAGCCGGATCCCTCCTTCTCACGAGACCATCGACCAGCGCATGCACTACGTGCATCAGGACGGAGGCGCGGTCTTCAAATACGCCGTGCGCAAGATGTACGAGTCCTGCCGCGACGTCCTGGCGCGCAATGGCCTCACCGGCAACGATGTGGCGTTGATGGTCCCCCACCAGGCGAATCTGCGCATCATCAGCAGCGCCGCCGACCGCCTTCAGATCGCCCGCGAAAAAGTGATGGTCAACATCGAGCGCTACGGCAATACCACCGCCGCTACGATCCCGCTGGCCACGCGCGACGCCATCCAGGAGGGGCGGCTGAAGAAGGGTGACATCGTGCTGTTTTCGGCGGTCGGCGCGGGCTACACGGTGGGCGCGAGCCTCTGGCGCTGGGCGTATTAGTTCGAGTCTGCTTCCCGCAACCGTACGCCCGTGTCCTTTCCGCGCGGCACGTCCAGCACCAGGATTCCGCCGCGGTCAGCCGCCGCCTCGTACATCTCTTCATCGTCGATTTCCACCTGGTATTTGCGCTGCGGATCCAGGCCTACGATGAAAACCGCTTCTCCCTCTTCCCCCAGCTTCACGCGGAACCTGCGTCCCGGCTCCCAGAAGCAAACCACCGCTTCTCCGAAGGAAACCGGGCCGGACGTCTTCTCCGGATTCACCACCATCGGCCGCCCGTCATCGAACACCTGGATCGCTCCGTCGAAATACCCGAACCAGCGGGCGTCGTCTTCCCAACTCGATCGCGCGAACAGTTTGCCGAAATCCGGATTGTAGTAGACCAGCGGGACGTGGTAATAACTCAACCCGGGCTGGTAGGGATTCGCCCACAGAAACTCGTATGGCGCGCCGAACGGACCACGCAGCATGAAGCGGTCGTGCATCAGCCACCCTTGCAGCACCTGAGTCTCCGCGGCATTCGTATCGTAGGCCACCATCTCCATCTCCGCCGCGCGCGACAGCGCCGCCAGCCGCCAGTCCGGCTCATCCAGGTTGCGGTCCGCGCCGAGATAATACTCCGAGTCCGGGCCATCGTAAGGCGCCGGATAGTAGCTCAGGAGTTGCTCCTGCGGCAGATCCTTGAAGTACTGCGGGCACGCTTCCCGCAAGTCCAGGTTGGTGTTGTCGCGAAGAGCGTGAAGCATTTCGAACAGGGGATACACGTCGTTGCGGGCCAGGACGCTCCGCCCTTCCTTCAGGGCAGGCGCGATCCTGCCTAGCCACCAGTTGCGCACCACCCTCTCCAGTTCGCGTTGCGGCGTTCGCGGAACGTGGTCAAACAGTGCTACCGCCGCCAACACGCGCGATCGCGTCGCCGCGACGCTTTCGTCCGCGGGTGGATCCGTGATGCCTTTTTCCAGGCGCGCCTCCAGTTCGCGCCGCTGCGATTCGCTGAGCTGGTCCTGGCACCAGTCGTATACCAGCGCCTGCTGCCGCAGATCGCTCTCCCGCCCCAGCGCCCAGGCGATGGCCCACTTCGCCGCCTCCACGCTGCCGCCCACCTGGTAGAACAGGGCCCCCGCAAAGCCGCGCTCGGCGATGGGGGCATTCCCCGCCATCAACGCCTCGAACTGCTGCCACCGCACCGATCGCCGGTCCCTTTCCCGCCGCAGCAGCCGCAATCGTCCGGGACGGAGAAACAGCCGCGGATGCTCGCTCGACACGACCACCGGCTCGTCCGCCAACTGCGCGGCGAGCGGCATCCAGCCGGCTACCATCGCGCAGGCAGCGAGCGCCTGCATTCTTCTCGTCGTCACTCTCCGATTGTGTCACACCAGCGGGAGAGAACCGCTCTCAGCTCTCAGCTCTCAGAGCCAGAACCGCGATCTGAAGGCCGCTGCCCGTGGGGAAGAGGCCGGGAAGCCCAGAGATCTGATCGCTGATCGCTGCAGGCTGATCGCCGGCCCGCTGTGTCATACGGACACAGCCTGCTCCTGCCGCTCCACACCTGCCACTCGATCTACCACGACGAAATATTTGATTTAAAACGGTTTCAGGACATTGACACGTGGTTGTCTGATTGCTATTTATGGATGTGAATTGGCGAAGTAACCTTTCAAACCTGCCCTCTGCTGCAACAGGCGGGTGGAAGAAGATTGAGCCGAAGAGACAGCGTGCTTGCGGGAGCCGGTGTTTGCAAGAGTTTTAGCTCACTACTCTTCCCTTGTTGGTTGCCGCAGAGGGGTTTTTTGTATCATCGCGTTCTCATATCGATCTCTCCGGGGGATCACGGGTAGCGGTAGTTGTCTGGCATTTCTGGTAAGGAGAAAAATTGGACGCGGACCTGACCGGGAATGAACTGACACATGCTGATAACCAGATAGCCCGACGCCGGATCCCAGCCCAACTTGGGCGAGCCGCATCGGACTCAGTTCCGAAAGTCTGGGAGCTGATCCGATGCGGTTTTTCTATTGGAGGCTACGCCTCGCTCCTTCAGATTCTTCTCGAACAACGCCAGTATCCTCTCATATTCGTCCGCCCAACTGCTGGCCTGGACGAACCCGTGGTTCTCAACGGGATACACCGCCAGTTCCCAGTTCTCCTTTCTTAGCTCGATCAGCTTTTGCACCAGCCGCACCGTATCCTGGAACTCCACATTCGTATCCACCATGCCGTGGCAGATCAGCAGGGCGCCCTTCAACCCATCGGCGAAATAAATCGGCGAGGACTTCCTGTACGCCTCCCGGTCGTTTTGCGGCACGTTCAGGATGTTCGATGTGTACCCGTGGTTGTAGTAGGCCCAATCGCTCACCGGCCGGAGCGCTGCCCCCGCCGCGAACACATCCGGCCGGGTGAACATCGCCATCAAAGTCAGGAACCCGCCGTAGCTGCCGCCGTAAATACCGATCTTCCTGGCATCCACCCCATACTGCGAAGTCAGGTACCGCGCCGCATCCACCGCGTCATCCAGGTCCTTACCGCCCATGTGCTCGTAAATCGCGGTCCGCCAGTCGCGGCCGTATCCCGACGAGCCCCGGTAATCCACGTCGATTACGGTAAATCCGCGATCCATCAGAACATGGTCGAACATGTACTCGCGATAGTAAGTGGACCACTTGCGATCCGCATCCTGCAGATAGCCCGCTCCATGCACGAATACCACGCCCGGCCCGCCACGCTGGAAATGCTCGGGCTTGAACAGCCGCGCCGGCACTTTGACTCCGTCCCGCGCCGTAAAGGTCACAATCGGCGCGTCCAGCCAGTGGTACTGCCCGAACTCCGGCGCCGGCGACGAGGTCAGCCGCTTCGACTCCGCTCGCGGCCGGTTCTCCTGGACGTACAACTCCGGCGGGCGGTTGGTGTAGGAGTAGATGTCCGCGATCCAGCGCTCGTCCGGCGAGAGGGTTGCCACGTGATGCCCCGGGGCCTCCGTCAGCCGCGTGAGTGCTCCGCCCTCTGCCGGCATCTCGTAGAAATGTTGTTCGTACGGTGAGTCCTTGCCGGCCGTCAGGTAGAACCGCGACTTGTCTTTCGACAGGCGCGCGTTGAGCACTTCCCACTGGCCCGAAGTCAGCGCGCGCGGTTCGCCGCCGTCGAACCCGACCACGTACAGGTGCGAATACCCCGTTCGCTCCGACTGGAAGTACACCTCGCGATCGTTTTTCATCCACCCGATGGTGTTGGACCCCGGTCCGCCCACCCACGCGTCGTCGTGGTCCGACGCCAGCACGCGTGTCTTGCCGGTCGCCGGGTCGAGCGCCAGGATCCAGCGGTCTTTGTTGTCCGCCGCCCGGGCCAACAAAACCGCCCGGGTTCCGTCCTCCGACCACACCGGCTGGGACAACTGCACGTCCCGCGCAGGCATGTTACTCTTCGGCGGCACCGCCGGTTCCGCCTTCTGCCCCGCCGCGTGTTCCGGCAGCGTCGCGCGCTGCCCATGGTCCACCCACTTCACTTCGCCCGATTCCACTTCGATCACCGCCAGCCGCGCGTGCGATTGGGTATCTCCCACATTGGATCGGCCCGGGATGTCTTCCGTGTAGCCCGATTCGGTGACGAAGTTCGGCACGATCGTGTTCTTGGCATTGCCGCCTTGCACCACGGTCGCGATGACATACTTCTCGTCCGGTGAGAGTTCGAGCGCCGGGACGGTTTGCCGCGCTTCGAGCGTGAACGGCTTCCTCGGATTCTCCTTCTTTCGACGGGCCTCTTCCTCTTCTCGCCGTGCCACGCGGTCGCGAACGGCTTCCAGCAATTCCTTCTGCTCCTTCTTGAGATACTCCTGGCTATCGGTGCCTCGCGGCGGCGCCTCGCCCGCGGTTGGCGGAACCGCCGGTCCCCCCCGGCCGCGACCGCCGCCTCTACCTCCGGCGGGCGCCGCCGCGGCCGCTCCCGCGGGCGCAGCCGGACGGATATCGGTCATCTGCTCCAGCAGACCGGTCTCGAGCGACATCACGTACAGGTTGCCGGCCCGCGTGAAGGCGATCCGCTTTCCGTCCGCCAGGAACCGCGGGCTCGTCTCCGCGTCGGTCGTTTTCGTGAGTTGTCGTGTCTTGCCGGTAGTGTTGTCGTAGATGAAAAGATCGCCGTTGCGGGCATACGCCGTCAGGCGCTTGTCCCTGGTGGTGTCGCCCGTGAGCGGAGGCGCTTCCTTCGCCTCCTCTTCGGAAAGCTTCCGCAGCCCGGCGCCGTCGCGTCCCACCACGTAGGTGTCGAACGGCGCATCTTCGGCCTGGCCGGCCTGCTTCCACCGAAAATAGACCTGCCGGCTGTCGCCCGCCCAACGCACCTGCGACGGCTCGTACCCTACCAGGCCGGGACCGCGCATGATATTGTCGACCGTCAAAACAAAGCGGTTGGCCGGCTGCGCCTGGAGAAACAGCACTGCCAGCCCGAACGGGACCAGGAGTTTTCGCATTGAGCAAATGGTAACCCACAATCCTGCGTTCTTTCGGCCTGGTTCGCGCGTAGTAAGGAGTAGCGGCGGAACACACGAGTCCGCTGCGAGTTGCCTGGGCCGCGGCTGTGCCGGAGCGGTCCTGCCGGTTGGAAGGAGGTCGCATGAAGATCCTGTTGGCGGCGCTAGCCATGGGTTGCGCCTGGGCGCAGGCCCCCGATATCTCCGATATCATGTCGCGCGTGGCGCGCAACCAGGCCAAATCGCAAGACCTGCGCAAGTCGTACGTCTACACTCAGAAGCAACTCCTGCGGCTGGTCCGCGGCAACGGCAAGATCGCGCGGGAAGAGCATCGCGAATACAGCATCATGCCGCAGGAACGGGGCGTTAAGAAGGAACTGACGCGGTTTGACGGCAAGTATGAAGCCCACGGTAAATACATCGCCTACGACCGCCCGCGGTACGAATACAAGAAGATGGATATTGACGGGGACCTGATCGACAGCCTGTCCAACGACATGACGGACTCTCGGGACTCGCGGGACGGCATCGCGCGCGACCTGTTCCCGCTCACCTACCACCAGCAGTTGAAATACAAGTTCCGCCTGGTCAAGACGGAGCAGTACCGCGGCCGGAAGGTATACCGCGTGGCCTTCGAGCCCGACCGCAGCCGGCATTACGGAGACGACGGTCCCATCTGGAAGGGCGAAGCGCTGATCGATGCGCAAGAGTACCAGCCCGTGGTGGTCACTACCAACCTGGCGCTCAAGATTCCGGCGGCGGTCAAGGTCCTGCTTGGGACTAACATCAAAGGGCTTGGCTTTTCCGTGTCTTACCAGAAGTTCGAGGACGGCCTTTGGTTTCCCGTCAGCTATGGCGGCGAATTCGAACTGCGGGCGGTATTCTTCTATAGGCGGACCATCTCGATTTCGCTCGTGAACAGCGATTTTCGCCGAACCGAAGTGACCAGCCACGTAGCGTACGCAATTGAGGATAAGTGACCGCGGCCCGGCAGGCGCAACAGACCGGTCTGGATTTCGACGCGTTGGTGCATGAGCACCAGTCGATGGTGTTCAGCCTCTGCTGGCATTTCCTGCACGAGCGCGGCACGGCCGAGGAAGTGGCCCAGGAGGTGTTTCTGGCTCTCTATCGCCACCTTGACGATATTCAATCGCCCGCCCACGCGGCCTTCTGGCTGCGCAAGGTGGCGGCACAGCGCGCCATCGATGAAGCGCGTCGCCGGCAGCGCCGCCCCCAGGTGGCCCTGGAGGTTGTCCCCGAACCCGCGGCCACGACGCGCCCGGGCGATCCGCTGCTGGGACAGGTGCTGCGCCGCCTCGTCGCGACGCTGCCCGAGACGCCCCGCATGGTGATGATCCTGCGGTATCAGGAGGACCTCGATCCTTCGGAGATTTCGGAGTTGTTGAATATGCCCGTGGCGACGGTAAAAAGCCATTTGCAGCGCTCCCTGGCGCTGCTGCGCGACAAACTGGAACGCCGTTTGGGCGCGGAGCCGCGGCCCTGAGGACGCGGAACGGAGAACACTATGGACTGGCTGGAAGAGGAATTACGACACGCACTGAGCCGCAAAGAGCCCTCGCCTGATTTCGCCGCACGCGTTCGAGCCGCGGTGCGTCCCCGTCCGGTGTTCGCTCTGCGCCGGTGGATCGCCACGGCGGCGGCGCTGCTGGTCGTCGCCGGCAGCACCGGCGGATTCGCCTGGCGCCAACACCGCGGCATGGTCGCCAAGCGGCAGGTGATGCTCGCCCTCCGCATCAGTGCCGCCAAGCTCAACTACATTCAGGCTCACGTCCGCGAGGTGAACCAGTGAAACCCATCGCGTCGCTGATTCTGGCAGGCTGGATGGCCCTGCCGCTTCCCGCGCAGCAGTTCAAGTTCAACCTGCAGCATCTGGAATCCAAAGCCTCCGACACAGTCGATGTCTCGCTCAACGGATCTACCTTGCAATTTGCCGCCAGGTTCCTCGATACCAAGGACCCCGACGAAGCCAGGGTTAAGAAACTCATCGCCGGCCTGGAAGGCATCTATATCAAGGCGTTCGAATTCAAAAGCGAAGGCGCCTGGAGTCCGTCCGACCTCAACCAGATCCGCGACCAGTTGCGCGCGCCCGAGTGGTCCCGCATCGTGGGCATCAAGAGCGCCGAAGAAGGCTCCACCGCCGACGTCTACGTCCGCAGCGAGAACAAGAAGGTCACCGGTGTGGCTATCCTCGCCGCCGAGCCCAAAGCGCTGACCGTTGTCAACATCGTCGGTCCGGTCGACCTCGATTCCATCGCCGAGCTCAGCGGGCATCTGGGCATCCCCAAACTCCAGCCCAAAAAATAGTCCGCTAGACTGGAGAGCGGTGCCGTATCGTTCGTCGCTCTGCCTGATGGTCTCGATGGTGCTGGAGCGTGCCATATCGCCCGTCGAGCTCCTGGAATCGCACCTTCAGCAGATCCATGAACGCAATCCGGGAATCAACGCGTTTGTCACGGTATTTGAAGAACAGGCACGTGAAGAGGCCCGTGATCGGGAGCGCGCCATGGCACGCGGCGATGCGCTCGGCCTTCTGCACGGCGTCCCGGTCACCGTGAAAGACAGCTTCGACGTAGCGGGCTGGCCGACCCGCTCCGGCAGCCGGTTGCGGGCCGGACACGTCGCTGCCGCGGATGCCGCCGCGGTCGCCCGCCTGCGCCGGGAAGGCGCCATTCTTCTCGGCAAGACCAATACGCCCGAAATGCTCGCCAGCTACGAGACCGATAACTTCGTTACCGGCCGCACCAATCACCCCCTGGACCCCAGCCGTACGCCCGGCGGCTCCAGCGGCGGGGAAGCGGCCGCCATTGCCGCCTTCTGCTCTCCCGGCGGGATCGGTACCGATGGCGGCGGCTCCATTCGCGTGCCCGCGCACTTCTGCGGCATCGCGGGCATGAAGCCTACTCCCGGACGCGTCTCGGGCGTCGGGCACTTCCCGGCCCTCGGGCTGCCCGCCGGGTTGCTGACCAGCCCCGGCCCCATGGCCCGTACCGCCCAGGACCTGCGCCTGCTTTTCTCCGCCATCACCGGTTTCGACCCGCAGGATCCCCTCTCCGCTCCCGTTCCGCTCCGTCAACCCGTCACTCACGCCATGCGCATTGGAGTCTGGGAGCGGTTCTATGACGTGCCTGTCGACCCCGAGATCGCCGCGGCCGTCCACAACGCCGCGCGGTTGTTCGCGCAACTCGGTTTCAGCGTCGACGAATTCCAGCCGCGCGGCCTCGAGCGCGCTCCCAACGTCTGGGCATTTCTCTTTAACCAGTGGCCTTCGATCGCCACCCGCAAGTTCGTGGAAGGGCGCGAAGCCGAGCTGCACTGGACCCTGCTCGAATCGCTGGCGGCCACCGAACCCACGGCCGCGGAGACGCTCATCCAGTTGGCCGCCCGCGACCGCATGCGCGCCGCGCTCGTCCGCCAGATGGAAGAGGTCCCGGTGCTCCTCATGCCGGTCTCGGGCATTACCGCCTTCCGCCACCGCGAGCGGAGATGGGAAATCGGCGGCAAGTCCATCGGCCTGTTCCAGGCCATGATGCCCGCGGTGCTGGCCAACGTGCTGGGGCTCCCCGCAGTCACCGTGCCCATGGCCCGTTCGAGCCAGGGTCTGCCGATCGGAGTGCAGTTACTCGGCCGCCCTTACGACGACGAGCTGCTGCTGGAGTTGTCCGAGCGTCTGGAAGAAGCCCGAGGTCCGCTGCTTGCCGCCGGCCCCGAATCTGTGGATCCCCCCGCACAAACCTAAAATGGAATGGATGCTCACGAAGCTGTTGACCGCCGGGTGGTGCGCCGCCGTGGCATTGGCGGCCCAGGAAACCCACAAGATCTTCCCATACCCGTACTCTCAGCAGGACTTCAAAAACGGACTGCGGCTCATTACCGTCGATACGGACTTTCCCAACATCGTGGCGACCTACATCGTGGTGGCGACCGGGTCGCGCAACGAAGTCGAGCCCGGTCACACCGGCTTCGCGCACCTGTTCGAGCACCTCATGTTCCGCGGGACCGAGCAGTTCCCGTCCGTGAAGTACAATGCCACGCTGCGGCGTATCGGAGCATCGTCCAACGCTTTCACCAACGCCGATTTCACTTGCTACTACACGGTGTTTTCCAGGGAGGATCTCCCGACCGTCCTGATGATGGAGGCCGATCGCTTCCAAAACCTCGCCTACACCGAACCCGAATTCAAGACGGAAACCCTCGCCGTGCTGGGCGAGTACAACAAGAACAGCTCCAACCCGTTTCAGAAACTCCAGGAGGTGCTCGCCGCGACCGCGTTCGACCGCAGCACTTACAAACACACCGCGATGGGGTTCCTCAAAGATATCCAGGACATGCCTAACCAGTACGACTACAGCCTCCGGTTCTACCGCCGCTATTACCGCCCCGAATACACCACGCTGATCGTCGCCGGGGATGTGAAAGCCAAGGCGGTGCGCGCGCTTGTGGACAAGTACTGGGGCCACTGGAAGCGTGGCGGATATGAGCCGGAAATCCCCGAAGAGCCGCCGCAAACCGGACCCCGCACGGCTCAGGTCGAGTGGCCCAGCCGCACCCTCCCCCTCCTGACCATCGGCTTCAAAGGTCCGGCCTACAACGATAGCGGTCGCGACACTGCCGCGCTGGAGGCCCTGGCGTTTCTCGCCTTCTCTCCCGCCTCCGATCTCTACCAGAAGCTGGTAGTGCAGGAGCAAAAGGCCGATTCCCTGGACGCCTCGGCTCCGGCCAATGTGGACCCCGCGCTGTTTCAGATCACAGCGCGCGTGAAGAATGAGGCCGGCCTCGATTACGTCCGCGACCAGGTGCTCGCCGCGATCCGCGCGTTCCGCGAAAAACCGGTGGATGCCGCGCGGCTCGATGCGGTTCGCAAACACCTGCGCTATGCCGCCGCGCTGCGCATGGATTCGAGCGATGCCGTGGCCGGGGTGCTCGCCCGATATGTCGCGCTGCGGCGCACTCCGGAGACCATGAACAGGCTCTACGAGCAGTACGCCCAACTGACCCCGGATGATGTGCGCCAGGCGGCGGCGAAGTACCTGGTCGAAAAGGGCCGCACCATCGTTACGCTCACGGGTCCCGCGGCCCCATCGACCGGAGGTAGCCGGTGAGGCTCGCGCTCGCTGTTTTACTCCTGGCATCCGGCGCCTGCGCCCAGATGCGCGTGCTGGCCCTTCCCTCCAGATCGCCCCTGGTCACCTTCCGCATCGTGTTCACGGCCGGCTCCGAAAGAGACCCGGTCAACAAGCCCGGCCTGTCTTACCTCACCGCCAGGATGCTCGCCGATGGCGGCACCGCCGGCATGACCTACACGCAACTCACGGATGCGTTCTTTCCCATGGCGGCTTCGGTGGATGTCCAGATCGACAAGGAGATGGTCACCTTCTTCGGATCCACCCACGCCGACAATCTCCACGACTACTACAAGCTCCTCCGTGCCATGCTGCTCACGCCCGGTTTTCGCGAGGAGGATTTCCGCCGGGTGAAAGACGATGCCATCCACTTCCTCGAGGTCGGCCTGCGCGGCAACAACGACGAGGAGCTTGCCAAGGAAGTGCTCTACCAGGACATTTACCGGGGCACGCCCTACGGCCACTATGCGGTGGGCACCGTCAGCGCTCTCCAGAAGATGACCCTGGATGACGTGAAGAGCTTCTACAAGTCGCAATACAACCAGACCAACCTGATCCTGGGAATCTCCGGATCCTATTCCCAGGGGTTTCTCGACGGCATGCAGAAGGACTTCCGCAGGCTGCCGCAAGGCCCCGCTTTTCGCCCGCGCCAGAAGCCGCCGGCGCTCATCGAGTACACCCGCGTCCGGATTGTCGAGAAGGACACCCGCTCGGTGGCGTTCTCCATCGGCCTTCCCATCGGCGTTACCCGCCGGAGCCCGGACTATCCCGCGCTGTTGCTGGCCGCCTCTTATTTCGGACAGCATCGCATGAGCGGCGGCGTGCTCTATGACGAGATGCGCGAAAAACGCGGCCTCAATTACGGCGATTATGCCTACATCGAGTATTTCCCGCGCGGCATGTTCCTCATGGAGCCGCCACCTAACCTGGCCCGCCTCTACCAGATCTTTCAGATGTGGATTCGTCCGGTGGAACCTCCCACCGCCAAATTCGCCCTGCGCCTGGCCCTGTTCGAGCTCACCAAACTGATCAGAGAAGGCATCCCTGAAGAAGCCTTCGCTCGTACTCGCGATTTCCTGTCGAAGTACGTCAACGTGCTCACGCGCACGCGCCGCGCCGAATTGGGATACGGCATCGACAGCATCTTCTACAGTACGCCGAATTACAACGAACAGATCCGGTCGGCGCTGGCGGCCTTGACCCGCGAGGAGGTCAACCGGGTCATCCACCGTTACCTGCGAACCAACCGTCTGGTCATCGTCGCGGTTACCAGAAACGCCGGGGAACTCAAGCGCCAGCTCGTCTCGGACGACCCTTCACCCCTGAACTACAACTCGCCTCCGCCCGAGAGTGTCCGCGAGCAGGACAAGATCGTGGAGAAATGGCCTCTCCGCCTCCGTCCGGACGACATCCAGATCATCCCCGCGAGCGAGGTGTTTCAGTAGGGTAGGCCTCCTTCAGGCCTCCCGGCATATAGGCGCCTCCATCGCCTGACCCCTGACAGGAGCGGGTTCCCCGCACGGGCCACGGACCGGCGCATCCCGGAGCATGCCTCGATCCTGTGTTACGTAGAGCCGCCCGCGGGGGTCCCTTCCGCTTTCCGGCTGAACACCGGAAGGATGGCCAAGACGAGGACGACCGCGATTGCCGCGGCGATGATCCAGGCCTGGGTTCGACGCCAGGGAGTCTCGAACAGTTCGGCCAGCGGGCCCCGGAGTGCCAGTGTCCACAGGACCAGCGCGTAGGCCAGGTAATTGCCGCGAGCGAAGTAGCGGCAGAACACCGCGACGGCGGTTAGGGCGGCCAGCGCCAAACCGTAGTGCAGCGCAAACTCGCCGGGGGTGCGGATGCCGGACGGCAGCACGGTGAAGGCCAGCAGCAGGCCCAGGGGAACCACCATCCACGGCTTGGGCAGGCGGTGCAGGATCAGCACCAGGACTGTGAGATACGCGGCGTACAAGAGCGCCGACTGCACTGCGGACGCGAGAGCCGCGACGGAGGGCGCGGCGTTGACGATCAGGTCGGCGCTCTCGACCGAAAGCAGCGCTTGGGCGTGGAAACGGTCGAGCAGCAGGGTGCTCATGTGCTGCACCAGAAGTACGAGTCCGGCGGCGGCGAGGAGCGCCGCCACGGCATCGAACCCCGAGACCCGGCGATAGGCGGCGCGGAACGAGGCCAGGCAGTCCGGAAAGCAGGAGAGGACCAGAGCCACCGCGGCCCCCATCAGCACGAATCCGAAGACCACCACGATCGCAACACCGACGTATGAGATGGCCTGAAAGGTTTCGAGCGGCATGCTGGTGTTGTAGTTCTGCAGCATCAGCTTCAAAGAGAGCAGCGGGGGGAGGCTCATCAGGACGGTGACGGGAATCGCGATACGAATCACCGGGGCCCACTGCACCTCGCCCTTCCGAATGCTCTGCACGAGCAGCACGATTCCGAGCACGACCACCGCGGCGATCAGGCCGAAGCGCAGCGCCAGCACCACAATCGAAATGAAGTTCTGCCGCGACCGGCTGCGCTCGTAAGCTTCCGGTATTTTCCAGTAGCCGCGGAGAGCGGTGACGCGGTCTCCGGCAATGGAGATGTGTACGCGGAAGCGGGTTTCGTCGAGGTTGCGTGGGTCGCCGGGTTTGGCCTCCCATTCCAGGGTGTAGTCGCGGCGGGCCTTTTTCTTCTCGGAGGAGTTCTCTTTGAGCTCCATGGCGGAGACGTCGCGTCCCTGGGCGGCGGCGAATGCGATGGCGATGGCGCGCGCGGCATCGGGGGAAATGTCGGCACCGGGGCGGTCCTCGGGAATGGTATGGCTGAAGCCCATGACCTTGCCGGTTTCGGGGTGGACGGAGACGAGGACCTCTTCCTGGTCGAGGGACTTGAAGTAGCGTGTCGCCCAGAAGTGCACGGGGCGGTACTCCTCGAACATGCGGGCGGCGAAGGAGACGGGGCGGCGTTCGAGGAAATACTTGCCGGCCAGGGAGTCGTCGCCGCCCCAATGCAGCTCGGGGAAGGTGATGTGGCGGTAGCCGCCGGGATCGAAGCCTTGCGCGCGGACGAAGGCATCGGCGGAGGCGCGCGCCTGTTCATCAGTGAGTTGATATCGCGGCTTGTCGCCGAAGCGGGTGACGGGGATGAGTAGCGCCAGCAGGCCGGCCGCGAAGATCGCCAGCGCGGCAATGCGCACGCCAGGGCCGAGCGGGCGGTAACCGATGGACTCGGGGGCAAGCGCCGGCGGCGGCAGGGGTTCGGGTTCGGGCGCCGCGGCTTCGTCTCCGTTCAACAAGCCGGTATCGGGAGCGAAGCCGCCGCGCCGGAGATAGGCGAAGAGCGCGACCACCACGGGCAGCACGATGATGCCCGCGGCGGCCGCGCCGGACAGGCGGTAATAGAGGCTGTGCGAACGGAGCAGCAGCAGGGCGCTGTACATGGCATCCACCGAGTAGTGCCAGACCAGGGTCGGAAGGATGCCCCAGCGCAGCATGATCAGGCCCAGCGCCACGCCGCCGATGCCCACTTCGACGCCGCGGATGAAGAACGGCTGCTGGGGGTAGCCGGCATGCCCGAAGCCCCAGATGAAGCCCGCCAGAACCACGGCCACGGCGATGGAGCGGGTCAGTTTGCGGAGGAAGGGGATGGCGAACATGCGGAACAGGAATTCTTCGGAGACCGCGGGGAAGTATCCGCCGACCAGCACGAACAACCAGGGGAAGCGGGTGTTCAGGAGATTGTCGTAGGGGACGTCGGCGGGCGACCAGGCGCCGAAGCGGTAGGCGAGGATGTAGAAGCCGGTCTGGTAGGCGACGAAGATGGCGGTGAGGGTGATGCCGAGGACCGCGCCGAGAAAGAAGCGCCGGGTTCGCAGGCCTTGCAGGCGAAACAGTTTTCCGAGCGAAACCTGGTTGCGGAATGCCTCGCGGTAGAGCGGCTCGGCGCCGGCGGCCAGCACGAACAGCAGCCCGCCGGCGCCCAGCGCGGTCACAATGGCCTCGAGGAACTGGCTGGCGAGGAAGCTGGAATAGGAGTCGGTGGTGGGGTAGCGGAATTCGGCCAGCGAGAAGCCGTTGAGCTGCGCCAGGAAAGTGAGGGCCATGCCGATGACGCCGATGGCGGCGGCGCGGCGCCAGCGCACATCCTGGCGGCGGACACGCATGACGATGACTACGATGAGGCCTACGAACAGCGCCACCATGAAGGCCGAATCGACCACCTGGGCGACTTCGTTCTTGGAGCGCAGCCGCTGGTAGTCGCGGGTCCACTGCTCGGGGATCTTCAAATACTCGCGGTAGCCGGCGACTTCGTCACCAAGCAGGGTGACTTCGATGCGGTAGGTGGCGTCGTGGAAGTTGAAGTCGCGCTCCTTCCAGGTGAAGGCGCGGTCGATGCGGTGGGGGCGGGCGGTATCGGAGGTCTCGACGAAATCGAGGGAAGCGGGATCGCGGCCCATCCGCGTGCGCAGAAATTCCTCGGCGCGGGCGCGAGCTTCGGCGTCGGTGATGCCGGGCCGGGGCGCGTCCTCGGGAAGCTGGTGGGAGAAGCCGGCCAGTTCGCCGCGGGGCGTGATATCGACGCGGAATTCCTCCTTCTCCAAGGGCCGGAACCAGCGGTAGGACCACATCCACACGCGGACGCGGGAGCCCATGATGCGGTTGGCCTGTTCGAGGCCGGCCTCGCGTTCAAGAAAAGTCTTGGCATCGTCGTCATAACGGAAGCTGGAGGCCTCGCGGAAGCCCTGGGTGCGGTATCCGCGCCCGGCCAGGAAGCGGGAGGCGAGGGCCTGGCCCTGCTGGCGGTTGACGCGGAAATCGATGGAGGCCTCGGGGAAAGCGCGGTAGAAATTGCGGACGGAAAACCAGGTGGCGCCCGCCAGAAGCGTGAGACAGACGGCGATGAAGCGATAGTCGGAAGTGCGGAGCCGTTCGAAGGTCATTCTTTAGTTGCCCAATGCAGGCCGATGCCGCCCAGGATGTGTTTGCGCACGTCGAGCGGCCGGTAACCCGAGCGACGCAAGAGGGAGGAGAAGTCATCGATGGAGACGAAGGTTCGCAGCGAATCCGGGATGTAGGTGTAGACGCGGGGACGGCCGTGCAGCAGGAGTCCCCAGAAAGCGCCCTGAGCGTAAAGATAGGCGAGATAGACGGCGCGGAGGACGGGATTGGCGGGCAGGAAAAAATCGAGGCTCACGAGGAGGCCGCCGGGACGCGTGACGCGCTGGATTTCAGCGAGGGCCTGCCGGAGATTGGGGAAGTTGCGCAAGCCGTAGCCGATGAAGACGCAGTCGAAGGAGCGGCTGCGGAAGGGCAGGATGCCGGCATCGGCGCAGACGGGGGAATAGAGGCCGCGAGAGCGGGCAAGGTGGAGCATGCGCTCGGTGAGATCGACCGTAACCGTGCGGGCGCCGGGAGAGCGGCGCTGGACGAGGCAGGAGAAATCGCCGGTGCCGCAGGCGAGGTCGAGGACGACTGCGTTGCGGGGGAGGTGGGCGCGCGCGACGCCGGTTTCCTTCCAGCGGCGGTCCATGCCGTAGGAGAAGGCGCGGGTGATGAAGTCGTAGCGCGGTGCGATGGTATGAAACATGGCCCGCATGAGGCGGGAATTTTGCTTTTCCTCCGGAGGTTTCACTCGCAGCCGAATTGTACCATTGTGAGGCGAAGGGTCCGCGAAGGGAGGGGCCGGGCAGGCCGGGCCCCAACCATTACTGCACCTGGAAATCGATGGTGCGGACCGCGGAGCGGCCGGCGGAATCCATGGCCCGCAGCTCCAGTTTGTACGCACCGGCGGTCAACTGTTCCACGGGAAGGCGCAGCGCGACCGGGATCACGGGGCTGCCTTTGCGGAAGAAGCCCTCGATATCGTTGCCGCCGGAATTCATCTTCTCCGCGCCGGCGCTGTCGAGGACGCGAAGCTGCACGGCCGCGCGCGGGAGTGGCTCCTCCAGCAGAAGCGGCTCGTAGACTTCCAGGTAGATGGCGACCTTGTCGGTGGTCTTGAATTGGCTGGACCCGCTCGGGGTGAACTGCAGGCTCTTGGCGCGGAGCGGGGCTTTGCCCTCCAGCATGTCCAGGTCGAGCCGGGCTTCCACGTCGGACAGGTTGTGGTAGCTGGTGCTGAACGCGATTCCGCTGATGGCAAACTGCTTGCCGTCGTAGGGATCGACCTTGAGCGGTGTCTCGATCTTGCCGAAGCTCTCGCCGCCGGAATTGAAGACCAGTTTGAAAGTGTAGTCGCCGGCCGCGACATCGAACTGGTTTTCGTAGTGGTACGGCGTTTCGGCGAACTTCTCGACCTCCTTCTTGTCATCGAGATCGAGCTTCACGGCATCGCTGAACTTGGCCGCCACGCCGCCATCCCCGCGGTACACGAGGCCGAGCACATTCACCTCGGCATGCTGCTTGCCCTTTACCTTTTCGAACTTGATGTCCTTGGAGGGGATCTCGACAGCCAGGTTGACACGAGCCGTATCGGCGGAGGTGTAGAAGAACGGCGTCTGCATCGGCGCGGCGACGGTGCCGGCGGCGGGCGCGATGGCGCGGGTTTCGAGTTCCTTCTCGATAGGCTTGCCGGCGAGCACGTTGGCTGTTTTGACGTAACAGTAGCTGGGGCGGGCGCGCACGTTGAGGCCGCCGCGATTGAGCTTGACCTTGAGGGAGTGGCACGTGCCTTCCTCGGATTCGGGAGGCGTGTAGCCGAGGATGTAATATGACTCCTGCTCCCGGGCGATGCGGGCGAGGCCGCCGACGAAATCGTTGCTGTTGGCGATGAGCCGTCCGCCGGTACCTTCGGCGAGCTCATAGAGGACCATCTGGTTGGTCGTGACGCTGGACGGGATGGAAGGGATGATCACCGAGCGTTGTCCGAAGGGCGTATCCCGGGTCAGGTCGCGCGGGTTGACATTGCCCCCACCTCCGCCGCCGCGGGTGCCGGTGGTTCCCGGACCGCCGGGACCGGCCGTATTGCCACTGCCATAACCGCCGCGGCTGCCACCGTATCCACCGCCATATCCGCCGCTGTTCATACCCCCGCCGGAGGACATACCGCCGCCCCCACGGCCGCCGCCGACGGCGCCGCCGCCACCACCGACGGAGCCACCGCCGCCACCGGTTGCGCCACCCCCACCGCCGCCGGCCGCGCCACCACCGGTGCCGCCGCCGGTACTGCCCGAACTACCGCCGCCGCCACCCCGCTGGGGTCCGGCCCAGGCCACCAGGAACGAGGCAACCTGGACCACGGGGTAGCCGGCCAGAAGCATCCCGGCGTCACGCACCATCCACGGCAGCAGGCCGGCGATCTGACCGTTGGAAGGCCCGCCGGGTACTACCGCGCCGCGGCGGGGACCGCCGATCTCGGGAGTGGCAAACGGCAACACCACCACGCCGCGCACATCCACCGGATAGACCGCCACGTTGGACTGATTGCAGGCATCGATCGCGGCGGTCACTTCGGGCCGGTTTTCGGGGGTCAACGGGAAGCCTGAAGTGAAGAGCACCAGGCTCTTGCGCCCCGGCACGCTGCCCAGGTTCCGGGCGAGGTTGCGGAGGGCCATCAACATGGAGCGCACTCCGAAGTCCGCTGCGCCGCCGAGCTGCGGGAACCTGCCGATGGTGGCCACCTGCTGCGTCGAGGTCATCGAGATTTTCTGCGCGACCACGATCTGCTTCAGGCGCTCCGCGTCGTCGGTGAAGTTCTGGGCGATCTGGAGGGTGCCGCCGAAATTCACGACGGCCATGAGGTGCTGGGGGCTGGCATTGGCGTCGATGAACTTGGCCGCCTCCTGGCGGGCGCGCACCTGGTCGCCCAGTTCCATGGAGGAGTTGTCGAAGAACAACACCATGTAATGCTGGTGGGAATCGGGCGGCGCCATGGGGTCGCTGCCGAACGAGAAGGTCTTGACGGTCTGCTGCTTGTTGTCCTCGTAGACCTTGAAATCCTTCATGGTGAGATCGCCGACGTAGTTGCCCTTCTTGTCGGTAACCACGGCATCCACCAGGACGAGGCGGGTCTCGGTCCGGATGGTGGTGTTGCTCTGTGGAACCTGGCCAGGCGGCGGAGTCTGGGCCGCGGCTCCAGCGGCCAGAACAACTCCGGTGCACCACAGCAATCGATGACGCTGCATGGACGAACCTCCTTACGGAACTTCGACGGCGCCGTTGGCCGCCGACATCTGCTGGCCTTCGGCATCTCGCACCACCAGCCGGACGAGATAAGTGCCGGGCTTCACGTCGAAGGCGGAACGCACCGTGAATCCCGAATCCGCGCGTTTCTCGAGGGTTTCATCCCTCAGACGCATTTCCAGTATCTTTTGGTTTCCCACCACGTAGTTACCGTTACGGTCGAACAGGGCCGCGGTGATGGTCAGCTCGTTGCTGTTGCGGCCTTCGGCCTTTCGGAAACGCAGGTTCTTCAGATCGACATGCATCAGCACCGTGATGCGCGCGTTGTACTCGCTGGATTTGAAAAACTGAGTGTGCAGGTCGACCGGCAGCTCGTGCATCTCTTCCTTGGAGAAGAGCGCCTCGCGGATCTCCTCTTTGGCCTGCTCGACCGCGTCGTTGAGGCGGCGGGGCGCGTAGTAGCCGCGGCGCGCCTGCGTGTTCAGGCCGCCGGGATCCTTGAGGCTCACCTTCAGGGCGTGATAGCTGCCATCCAGCTTGAGGTTCTGCGGCGAGAAGCCGAGGACATAAATATACTCGGGCGCTGTGGCCACCCGCTGAAATCCGCCGTCGAAATCGTTGGTGTTCTGGATGAAGGTGCCGCCCGTGCCGAGTGCCAGCTCGGCCAGCACGTCCGCGTCGGTTCGGGCGGCGTCGCGCTCGTACTGATCTTTGATTCGTCCGACATTGAAGTCCACCGGGCCGGGCCGGCTGGCGTCGAAGGTGGAATCGGTGTAGAGGCCGCGCGCGTCGATGGAGTTGATGATCACGTTGTAGCGGATGGCGCGATCCATCACATCGGTTTTTTCCTGGGTGCGCTCGCGAGTGAGGAAGCCGGGCGATGCCAGGATCACGGTGCGCTGTCCGGGCATGCCGGACATACGGCGGAGGACGTCGCGGATGGTGGCAAGAGCGACGCGCGCTTCCTGGTCGCCGGTCGAGACGGCGCGCTGCGCGGCGGCCCTGGCCATTTGGTCGACACCCTGAGCCTGCGCCGGATCCAAGTGCATGCAGATGATGGTTTCCTGTATGGCGGCGCTGAGAGCCATGGGGTCGTTATGGTTAATGATCAGATCCGCCATGTAGTAGGGGATGTCTGGGCAGTCGGCGAAGTTGCGATGGCTGATGGGGCGCGGCATCAGGCCCGCGAGGGTCTGGTGGAGGGCGTCGCGGTCGTCGGTGAACTCCCGGGTGATCACGCCGGAGGTGGTGTAAATGGCCGCACGGTCGGTGGGGGCGAGGGCGTCCATGTGCCGCCCGGCGGCATCGCGAACACGGACGAGGTCGCCGAAGGCGGTGTGGATGTCGTCGAACAGATAGGCCACGAAGCGCTCAGGCATGCCGGTGGGAACGCCCGCATCGGCCGGCTTGTCCGCAGGCTTGGGCCGGGCGGGTTGGCCCCGTGCAGCGGATGCTCCGGACTTCTCCACGGTGAAGCGCGTAACGAGCTGCGGCTTGCCCCTGTCGAAGACCTGGAAATCCTCCTGGTGAAGGCCGCCCACGGCGCGGCCCTGCTTGTCGCGAACCACCACGGGAACCATGACGAGGTTGATGGCGGTGCGAAAGGTGGCGGGCTGTTCGCGGGTGGTGGTTTCGGGGACGTTGGGGTTTGCCGCAACTGGAGCCGGAGGCGGGGGAGGCTCCTGCGTTTGGGCACCCGCCAGCGCAACCACGGCAAAGAGAAGAGGCCCGTAGGCCCTTCCCGCGGATTTCGGCATTCTGTATCCGCTTAATCATAGGCGATTGCTCGACCGGGCACAACGGAGTGCGGCGGCGTGGGCGGCGTGCGGGGGTGTGGGCGGCGTGGAGGGCGGGGGCGTGGGAGCGTGGGAGCGTGCGGGGTGTGGGCGGCGTGCGGAGGCGTGGAGGCGTGCGGGGCGTGGGGGCCTGCGGGCCGTGTGGGGGGACGCGAGGGGGCGTGAGGGCGTGCGGGAGCGCGGGGGCCTGCGAAGGCGTGGGGACGCGCGGGGGCGTGGAGGCGTGCGCCACGCGGGGCGCGGGGGCGTGAGAGCGTGCGGAAGCGTGGAGGCGTGCGCGGCGTGGGGGCCTGCCGGGACGTGGGGGCCTGCGGGGGCGTGGGAGCGTGCGGGAGCGTGGGGACGGGCGACGGGTGTGGGGGTGCGAGGGTGTGCGGCCGGCGGGCGCCTGGCTGGTGAAGGCCGGGGCGCCCGACGAGGAAGCGGAAGCGGCGTCCGGCATCGGCATCGCGGAGGCGCCTGCCGCGGCCAATGCCAGGTACGCGGCCGAAAAGCGGTCGCGCACGTTGAGGCATCCGCGCCGGCCGCACCCGGGACGTGACGTAGGCGGGGCGCGCATGACGGGCTCCCGGCAGTTGCCTGTGCGGGCGCCAATCGAGCAACTCGACGAAGAGAGGGTAGGCCAGGAGGCTTACCGTACGGGACGTAACCTTTCGCGCGCGTGTCAGTATATTAATTAATCATGCTCCTCTCCGTGTGGAAAGATGTGCGGTTCGCGCTGCGGCAACTCGCGAAGAGTAAGGGGTTCACGATCACGGCGGTGGTGACCCTGGCCCTGGGGATCGGGGCCAATACGGCGATCTTTACGCTGGTGCACGCGGTGATGCTGAAGTCCCTGCCGGTAGCGGATCCGGAGCGGCTGGTGCGGGTGGGCGACGGCGATAACTGCTGTGTGCTCGGCGGGTATCAGGGAAGCTACTCGGTTTACTCCTATGCCCTGTATACGTATCTGCGGGATCACACGCCGGAGTTCGAAGAGATGGCGGCGTTCCAGGCCGGTTTGGCGCAGGTGGGGGTGCGGCGAGTTGGCGGCGGGAGCGCCTCGGAACCGTTCGTGAACCAGTTCGTATCGGGGAATTACTTCACCACCTTTGGGCTGCGGCCGTTCGCGGGGCGGTTGCTTTCGCCGGCAGACGATGTGCGTGGCGCGGCGCCGGTGGCGGTGATGAGCTATCGCGCCTGGCAGCAGCATTATGGCGGCGACCCATCGGTTATCGGTTCGACGTTCATCCTCGATGGCGCTCCGTACACCATCGCGGGGATCGCGCCCGCGGGCTTCTATGGCGCCCAGTTGCGGCCGGATCCGCCGGACTTCTGGATGCCGCTGGCGGTGGAGCCCGCGGCGCGTCAACAGAACTCGCTGCTCGATCGCAAGGACAGTCACTGGCTCTACGCGATCGGGAGAATCCAGGCGGGAACCAACCTGGCGCGGGTGCAATCGGAGCTGAACGTCGAGTTGCACCAGTGGCTGCTGGCCAATGAGCCGCCCGCAACGGATGCCGACCGGAAGAACATCGAGCGGCAGCGGCTCGGGCTGGCGGCAGCGGGCGCGGGCATGGCGCAAATGCGCGACACCTACAGGAACGATCTGCGGCTGCTGATGGGTATTACCGGGCTGGTGTTGCTGATCGCGTGTGCCAACCTGGCCAACCTGCAACTGGCGCGCGGCGCGGCGAATCGGGCGCAGACGGCGATTCGAGTGGCGCTGGGCGCGCCACGGCAGCGGCTGGTGCGGCAAATGCTGACGGAGAGCGTTCTGCTGGCGGTAGCGGGCGGAGCCGCCGGCCTCGTGGTGGCGACGCAACTGGCGGCGCTGCTGATGCATCTGGCATTCGGGTGGGCGCGTTACGTTCCGATCGATGCCACGCCGTCGCTGCCGGTGCTGGGATTCGCGTTTCTTCTCTCGGTGGTGACGGGAGTGGTGTTCGGAGTCGCGCCGGCGTGGTCGGCGTCGCGCGCCGATCCGGCGGCGGCCCTGCACGGCGCGGGACGGTCGGCCAGCGGCCACAGCACGCTGCCGCAGAAATCGCTGGTGGTGGCGCAGGCGGCGCTGTCGCTGGTGCTGCTGGCGGGCGCGGGGCTGATGGTCCAGACCATGCGAAACCTGGAAAAACAGCCGTTCGGGTTGCGCATGGAGGGCACGGTGGTGGTGAGCGTCAACGCGGGCTTGAGCGGATATTCGCCGGAGAAGCTCGGCGCTGTCTATGGCGAGATCGAGCGGCGGATGCGGCAGATTCCGGGAGTGCGCAACGCGGCCCTGGTGCTGTACAGCCCGATGTCGGGGAACAACTGGCAGTCCGGAGTGAGGCTGGAGGAGCGGCCCGGGCAGATGATCTCGCCTTCGTGGGACCGCGTGAGCCCGGGCTTTTTCGATACCATCGGGGCGCGAGTGTTGCGCGGGCGGGCGTTTGACGAGCGCGATACGCCGAATGCCACGCACGTGGCGGTGGTGAACCAGGCGTTCGTGGACCAGTACCTGCCCAACGAAGATCCCATCGGCAAGCGGTTCGGATTGGGAGGAGTGGAGCACGCCGCGGATTACCAGATCGTGGGGGTGGTCAACACCGTGGTTTTCCGCAACCCGCGCCAGCCGGGGCGGCCGATGTTCTTCCTGCCCATGCTGCAAATGTGGAAGGCCGAATGGGAGAACAGCGGCAAAGCGCGGTCGAACCTGATCCAGAGCATTCTCCTGCGAGTGGAGGGCAACCCGCCAGACCTGGCTTCGCGCGTACAACGGGCGCTGGGGTCGATCGACCCGAACCTCACCGTGCTGATGGTGGCCACCATGGAGGACATGCTGGGCTACCAGTTAACGCACGAGCGGCTGATCGGCAGGCTGGCGGAACTGTTCGGGGGCCTGGCGCTACTACTGGCTTCCATCGGGCTGTACGGCATCACGGCGTACTCGGTGGCGCGGCGGACTGGCGAGATCGGCGTGCGCACGGCGCTGGGGGCCACACGGGCGCGCGTCATCCGGATGATCCTGGGCGGGGCGCTGGCGCAGACCGCGATCGGCCTGGCCCTCGGCATACCGGCGTCCCTGGCTGCGGGGCGGCTGCTGGCGGAGCAGGTGTACGGCGTGAAAACGTGGGAGCCGGTGATCCTGGCTACAGCGGCGGCAGTGCTGGTGATTTGCGCGACCGTGGCGGGGCTGATTCCGGCGGTGCGGGCGAGCGGTATCGACCCGGTGCGCGCGCTGCGGGTGGACTACTAACGCGCCGACGCCTTGCACTTCTACATATTTGGGTGTATAGGTAGAAGACGGAGGTGTTCGATGCCGGAGAACCGCTCCGACCTTCCGCAGGGGACGCTCGACCTGCTGATCTTGCAGGTGGCGGCGCTGCGACCGATCCATGGGTACGCCATCGCGCAGAGGATCCAGCAGATATCGCGAGATGTGCTCCAGGTGCAGCAGGGATCGCTCTATCCTGCCCTGCACCGGCTCGAAAACCGCGGCTTTCTGGCCGCCGAGTGGAAAGAATCCGAGACCGGACGGGAAGCCAGGTTCTATCGGCTGACGGCCAAGGGGCGGGCGCAGTTAAAGGCGGAGACGGCTAACTGGGCGCGCTTGACGGAGGCGGTGGGGCTGATCCTCAAGACGGCGGAAGGCGGCGCGGCATGAACTGGTGGCGGCGCCTGTGGAAGCGGGCCGAGTTGGAGGACCGGCTGGACGCGGAGCTGCGCTTTCATTTTGACCGCCTGGCAGCGGACCATGTAAGGCGCGGGATGGCGAGAGACGAGGCGCTGCGCGCAGCGCGGCTGGAGTTCGGCGGTCTTACCCAGGTGAAGGAAGACTGCCGCGACGCACGCGGGACGTTGTGGGTGGAGTGGGCGTGCTACCTGCCGGCACGGCGGGCGTCGCGGGTGGACCCGGTCGTGGCGCTGCGCTTCGAATAAGCTTCGAATAATCTGATGCATACTGGGCGGAATGGCGCAAGTCTCGATTCCGGATGACGCGCCGCCCGTGCTGGCGGCCAGCGAAGCATGGCACGAGCTGCAGCGGCTCGCTCCACTCGACTACTACGCCACGCTGCCGGGGCCGGAGGAGCGGCTCATCGAGCGAATTGCCGCAGCCGAGGTCGTATTGAACATCCGAGCCTCCACCAGATTCACCGCGCGGGTGCTTACGGCTTGCCCGAAGCTGCGCATGCTGTCGGTGTGGGGAACCGGCACGGACCACGTGGATCTCGTCGCCGCGGCGGAGCGCGGAGTCCTCGTCACCGACACACCGGGCGTATCGGCGGTGTCAATCGCCGAGCACGCGCTGGCCCTGATGTTGGCGGTAGCGCGGAGAATTCCGAGGATGGATGCCTCCACCCGGCGGGGCGAATGGGTCCGCGGGCAGTCCATCCAGCTTCGCGGCAAAACATGCGGCGTGATCGGACTCGGCGCGGTAGGCAGACAGTTCGCGCGGCTGGCCGCCGCGATCGGGATGCGCGTGGTGGCATGGACCATGCACCCGTCGCCGATGGAAGGCGTGGAGTTGATGCCGCTGGAGGAACTCTATCGCCGCAGTGACGTGGTGAGCGTACACCTGCGGCTATCGCCCGAGACGACGGGTTTCCTGGGAGCCCGGGAGTTCGCGATGATGAAGCCGGGCGCCATCCTCATCAACACTGCGCGCGGCGCGATTGTGGACGAAGCGGCGATGCTGGACGCGTTGCGCGGCGGACGCCTGGCGGGCGCGGGGCTGGACGTGTTCAGCACCGAACCGCTGCCGCCCGGCCATCCGCTGCTGGCATTCGAGAACGTGGTACTCACACCGCACTGCGCGGGCATCACCCCCGAGGCCCTGGAGGCAGGGCTGCGGATGGCGGTGGAGAACATCCGGGCGTTTCTCGCAGGCCACCCGGAACACCTGGTCACCACTTCCGCTCCCAACCGCACCACCAGCTTCTATTTTCCAGGTTGAGCGCGTCCCGGCACAGGTCGATCATGCGCGGGTCTTTGCTGGTCGATGGGTATATCAGAACCGTGTTCGCTCGCTTCTACAGCAAGCGCACGTATGGCAGGCCTAGGAAAGCCCGGGAACTCACTCTGAAGCGCCGCAGGTGCGATTTTGGAAAGCGGGCCAACAGCCACACCGGTTAAACTCCGGCAGTTCTACCGGCAACGGGCGAGTGGCTTTGGGGGACTCAACGGGTTCGGTAGTTCCAGCCAAACGCGTTGAAGCGACGGGCTGATCGAGGCGGATGTTTCTCCTGGCCGACACCCGGAAGTACTGGCCGGCTCCGCAGCACACGGTCTCCAGCTCTTCTTCTTTGCGCTGTCCGGTGTGTGAGCTCGTTTTGTTTGCGGGGTGGGCCGGACGCTGCCCGGCCGCTGATTGACGGGATTTTGAAAATGCCGTCCGGACCAGTTCTCCCCAGAAATCGGCAACAAGTCTGACGTGATTCATGAGACCTTCCAAGAGTTTTTTTTCGATCAGATATTTGACACCGGCGAATCTGCTTTCCTGCCCAGCCGGAGTGCGAACACTGCCTACAGTGCGTTTCCTGGTTACGAAGACCGCTTTACCAGAGGCTGTGTTTCGCCCTTTAACCACTACGCGCCATGGCGTGGCAAAACCGGACACGCTCGCAAATTTTTTTTGGGTCGGGTATTTCCCGGGTCGCGCTGAAGGCCGCTCGACCTGCTGATATTGCAGGTGGCGGCGCAGGGACCGATCCATGGGTATGCCATCGCACAGAGGATTCAGCAGATTTCGCGCGACGCATGACGGTGGAGAACACCCAGTCGTTTTCTCGCGGGCCGCCCGGAACACGCGGTCACCACTTCCGCTCCCAACCGCGCCACCAGCTCGTATTTTCCAGGTTGAGCGCATCCCAGCAGAGGTCGATCATGCGCGGGTCTTTGCGGAGGACAGCCTCGCGCGACACCTCGGCAGGCACGGTTACGAGCTGAGCGAAGCGGTCGAAAACATCGGCCCGGCGGCGGCCGGAGACGCGGGTGAGGAGGTGCCAGAGGGTGAGGCCATCGCGCGGGCGGGCGCTGGAGAGGATGCTGTCGAGCGCGGCGGCGTCACCCAGCTCATAGCGGGAAACGGCGTGGCGCAAGGCCGCGGGCGCATCGTCGTAATAAGGGATGCCGGGGCCGCCGCGCTGGTGGGTCACGCATTGGGCGCCGGCGGGGATGAAGGACTCGTGGTCGCCGACCTGGAACGCAACCCACCCCAGGGCGACGCGCAGGAGGCCATCGCCGGTGGAGTCCACGTTGAGCGTGTATTCGCAGCCGAGATCGACCGCGCGAGCCGAGGGGGTGTCCACCTCGAACTGGCGCGGAGGCGCCCAGATGAAAGCATGGATTTGCCCGCGGTGGAGCGACAGCCGGCGGTTGGTGGCGGCGCGCATTTCCGAATCGGGACCGAGATCGACGCGGCCCAGCGCATCGGCCTGGAGCGTGACCTGGGCGGCATCGCCGGTACGCAGCAACTGTCCGACGCGCACGGGCATGGAGACGGCAGCGGCCCGGCTGCCAAGGTGGGCGGTGCCCTGGAGGCTGGCAATCTGCCACGCCGTGAGCGGCGCGGGAGTCGCGCGGAACTGCCAGAGAGCGATGGCGACCAGGACGGCAGCCGCGATGGCGCCGTAGAAGCGGTAGCGGTTGCGCGCCGGCTCCGGTTTTCTCAGGCGGTAGCGAAGAGGGGCCAGGGTTCGCTCCAGACGTTCGATTTCCGGATCGGGGGGCCCTGAGCGATCCCACAGGTAATCTTCGTTCATTTTCTTTCCACTCCTGCCAACAGCTCCCGCAGCATTTTCAGGCCGCGGCAGAGGTTGACGCGGACGGACTCGGGTGTGAGTCCGGTCCGCCCGGCAATCTCGGGTCCGGTCATGCCTTCCACCAGGCGCAAGATCAGGGTCTCACGGTAGGCTTCGGGAAGGGTGCGAATCAGGTCGAGGACCACGAAGGCGTCCTGGCTGGCGGGACGCGCGGCCTGCTCGCGCTCGGTGGCTGCGTCGAGAGGGGCGCGGCGGCGGGCATCGCGGAAGTAGTCGATGGCGCGGTTGCGGGCGATAGCGCCCAGCCAGCCGCGAAAGGCAGCCGCGGTGCGCAGCCCCGGAAGCTGCCGCATGGCGGACATGAAGACGTCTTGCACCAGGTCCTCGGCCTCGCCGGCCGGCACGCGCGCCAGGAGAATGCCGTGCACCATGCGCGCGTACCGGACGTACAACTCGCCGAAGGCGCCGCGGTCGCCCTCGGCTGCTCGAGAGATCAGGCCGTCCTCTTCATCCACCGCGGTTGCCACCAGGGTCATCATAGCGGGCGAACTCAGTCCAGCATGGCTTCGATATCGCGGCTGCTGAACTTCTTCATGTCCGATTTGGCGTGCAGGCGGTCCACGCCATCCGGGCCGGCGATCAGCAGCGTGTTGGTGAACTGCTCGCCGTTGGTGCCGAGCAACTGGATCACCCATCGGCCGGTTTTCGGCCACTGCTGCGCGAGTGCGAACATGCCGGTCCCGGGGAGCCTGGTGACGGTGAGGGGAATGGTCTGCCGCTTGCCATCGACCACACCGATGGCGGTGGCGCTGACCTTCGCCGTGGCCGGGTCGTGGCAGCCGACGGCCTTGATGGTGACCACCGCGTTTGCTTTGCGCGCCTCGGGACTGGCTTCGGGGTTACCCAGTTGCAGCCAGAAGCCGCCTGCCAACAGTTGCCCGGCGAGCACCAACAAGGCGGCGGGCGTTGCCGTCCAGAATACTTTTCGCATCGTTCGTTCTCCTTCTGAGGTGAATCTGCGGGAAAGACGGCTTGGCGGCGGGGAGCGTTAACCGGGATTCTCACCGCAGAGCCGCTGAGCGCACAGAGATTCCGCAGAGTTTTCCTGGGCGGGTTTCTCTGCGGATTCTCCGCACTCTCGGTGGCTCTGCGGTGAGCTTTCGAGCCGCTATTCGTCGAGGCTGTAGATGGCCAGGCCCGAGAGCAGCTTGGGATAGAAGTCGGTGGACTTCTGCGGCATCACGCCGCCGGCGAAGGAGGTATCGGCTACCTGCTGCACGGATGTGGGCTTGAGCAGGAAGGCGATTTGCGCCGCGCCTTTGCGGACTTCCTCCACAGCGGCGTCGATGCCACGGATGTAGCGCAGGTGTTTCTCGTCGCGAACGGCCTCTTCGCCGATGCCGAGTACCTTGCCCAGGATTCGCTCATGCAGAACCCGCACGTCCAGCTCACCGTGGGCTGTGCGCTCCTCCAGGCGGTAGAGGCGATTCCCCATCGCCGCGCCGATCACGGTGCGGCGGTCCGATTCCGTCCACGCCTGTTTCAGTGCGTCCAGCGATCCGAGTTCCTCCACTTGAAAGTCCTCTGCCGCGGAGTCGCAGAAAGCCGTCGGTGGGGATGCCGCTCACCAGCCGGTGGGTGGCAAGAATCCGCAGTCCGGGCGAGTGCATGTTGACCAGAGTCACCATCACTCGATCGGCGCCGGGAAGGCCGGGGTTCTCGTCGCGGAAAGCCAGGGCGGTTTCGTAGCGGTGATGGCCGTCGGCGATGAGCAGCTTGCGGTCGCCCATTAGCCGCTGAACGGGCGCGGCGTCACAGATTTTCCAGACGCGGTGCACGGCGCCGTATTCGTCGGCGACCTCCGCCAGGGGCGCGGCGGTCGCGGCGGCATCGAGAAGGGCATCCACCGAGCCGGCCGGATCGGGATACAGCATGAAAATCTGGCCGAAGTGGGCATGGGTGTGCCGCAACAATTCGAGCCGGTCCTGTTTCGGGCCGGAGAGAGTCTGCTCATGGCGGTACACGACGCCCGCCGCATAATCTTCGAGGGTGGCCAGCGCGATGAAGCCCTTGCGGATCAGGCGGTCGCCGGTGTCGGGATCGGTGAATTCCTGAAAGTAGGGAAAAATGCCCGGCTCCGCGTCGCGCGTGAGAATCCCGGTGGAGATCCAGTCGTCCAGATGTTGCGCCGCGCGAGTGTAGACGTTATCGGCAGCGGAGTCGCCGGGCAGCCGCTCGCCCAGAATCACCCGCACCAGGTTGTACGGACTGAGCGCAAGATAGCGCTGCCGCATGGCCGGGGAGATCTTGTCATAGGGTTGCGTGACCAGATTCCCAGGCGCGCCGGCTTTTGCCGAGTAACGGAGCGGTTGGAACGGGTGGATGCGGGCCACGTTCCAGGATAGCAACAGACGTCCGGCCTACCGGCCCTGGACGGGCCGCGAAGCCGCGGGGCCGGCCGGACCGGAGGGCGGCACGGCGGGGATCAGGTCGGGCGGGCGGCCGACGACGCCGGTTTTGGCTTCATCGATGTTGACGTCATAGTCCTCGAGGATCTTGCCGAGGATGTTGTCCAGATTTTGCCGCGCGCGGATGTACTGGTTGCGCGCGTCTACCTCGGCGAGTTCGCGGGTGGTGGCGTCGCGCTGTCCTATAACCACATCGAGGATGGTGGCCGTGCCCAGCTCATATTTGCGGCGAGTGCCGGCGAGCACCTGGTCCTGGAGCTGCCGGGCCTCCACGCTGGTATCGTACGCGGAACGCGCCTGCTCGACGGCGATGCGAGCATTGATGACGCTTTGCTTGATGCTGTTGTGGAGTTGGCGATCCTGGATCTGCTGCTGGCGGTAGTTCAACTGGTCGGTGATGTAGTCCGCCTGGGCCGAGCGGTTGCGCAGCGTGATACTCAGGCTGATGCCGGCGCTGTAGTTCGGGAAATTGCGGCTGAATATCTGGCTGAGCGCGGTGCCGTAGCCTCCCAGGAAAAAGCCGTTGACATCGGCGGGCGTCCGTGTGATGAACTGCGTGGTGCCGTCAGGCAGGGTCACCGGAACGGGCAGACTGTTGACCTGGCCCGCGAGACCGGTGTTGGACATGTTGGCGAACGCCGTGAGCTGCGGGAGCATCGCGTCCTTGACGCCCAGGGTAGTGATGCGGCTGTTCTCGAGCGCGATCTGGCTCTGCTCCACATCGGGACGGTTGCCGAGAGCTTCGGTGACCAGATCCTGGATGGGGCGGACGGTCTCCTGCGCGGGCACGTCGAAGCGGTCGGTGGGAACGATGTGGGCGTTGGCGACATCGAGGCGGTTCATGCCGCTCCGCGTCAGGTAGTTCTTGAGGATGGTCTCCTGTTGCAGCACCTGCGATTTGGCGGTGGTGACATCCTGCTGGCTGGCTTTCATTTCAGCTTCGGCCTGGATGATGTCGATGGGAGCGATGGCGCCCAGTTCGGCGCGGCGCTTGTTGTCCTGGTACAGACGGGTATTCAGATCCAGGGTCTGCTGCTTGACGCGCAGGCTTTGGTTGAACGCCACCAGATCCCAATAGAGGTTGACTACGCTGTAGACGGTGGCCATCACTTGGTTCTTGAAGGTGAGGTCGGAAATCCGGAGGCTGTTCTTGGCGACGCGAATGTAGCGGTTGTTGACGGAGCGGCGGAAGCCCTGCAGCAGGTTCTGCTGAACGGAGAACTGAAGCGTCGCCTGGTCGAAGGGGCTGAACATGTTGTACGGCGAATTCTGGCGATAGCGAAAGGTGTTGCCCATTCCGAGTTGCAGGGTGGTTCCCGTCAGCATGCCCTGCTGGATTCCGAGGTTCGACGATTTGTAGGACGACACGAGGTAGTTGGTGCCGCTGATATTGGTGGCGGTCTGGATCTGGGTCTGGTGGACGGCCTGGCCGTTGATAAAGAATGTCGGATCGAGGTTGGGGACGGCCGTGCCGGACAACTGTACCTGCAAACCGCTCAGGACGCCGCCCTGGCCGCTGCCGCCGCCGCTTGACAGGCCGCCGGAGCCGGTGTTGGCTTGCGACAGGACACCGAGCGACGCCGAGGATGGCCCGGCCGAGATGCTGTTCGAGACGTTCCGCAGCAGCGATCCGGCGCTCACGCGTTTCAGGTTAGCTTCGGAGAGCTTGGGATTGTAGCGGGCGTACTCGAGATCGAGATTGTTCTCCAGCGCGAGGGCGATGGCATCGCGGAGCGAAAGATAGATGTTGCCGGCGCGCATCAGCTTATCGAGCCGCGGCGAGTCTTCGTAGCTCACTTCGGCCATGGGGTGGGCGGTGTAGTTCCGGCTGAACCAGTTGAAGAAGCCGTGGCCGGTATCGGTGTACAGATCATGTGTCTGCGCGAAGCCCGGCAGGGCCAACACGAGGCACAGAAAGACAGTGACGATCGATTTGACGTGAGACATGTGGGGCGAAGACCTCAAAATCCTATTATTGCCGCAAACCGGTAGCCAGTGCATGGAACGGCCTAACCGCTTCTCTGGCATATACGCCAAAAGAGACGCCGGTGTTCGGGAATTGTTCCACTGTTCGAAGATGGGACGATGCGGACGGGCGGGAATTAGCCGGCGCGGCCGCGGCGCGCGGGCCGGGCGAGAGGTCCACGCCACCTGAGCTACAGTATTGGTAGGGATATGCGCAGGTACTTGCTGGCCTTGACGGTCCTGGCGCTCACGGCATGGGCTGCAAATCTCAAGTTGTACTTGAAGGATGGCAGCTATCACATTGTTCGCGAATACAAAGTGGAGTCGGACCGTGTCCGTTTCTATAGCACCGAACGAAGCGAGTGGGAGGAGATCCCGCTGACGCTGGTGGACCTGAAACGCACGGAGACTGAGGCTAAGGAGCGCCAGGAGGAGCTGGAAAAGGACGCCAAGGTTATCGCCGCCGAAGAAAAGGTGGAGCGCCAGCTACAGCAGGAAGTCACGCGAATACCGCAGGACCCGGGAGTGTACTGGCGCGAAGGCAACCAGACCAAGGTCCTGAAGGCGGCGGAAGTGACAGTGCGCACCAACAAAGGGCGTTCGATTCTCGCGAAACTGGCGCCAATACCGGTGGTGACCGGCAAGGGGACGCTGGAGATCGAGGGGGCGCACTCGCAGAATGTCTTTACCAATCCGGAGCAGGAGTTCTACATTCAGCTTTCGGCGACGGAACGGTTCGGCATCGCCCGGCTCACCACGAAGGGAAACGTGCGCATCGTCGAGAACCTGACCTTCATACCGGTGACCAAGGAGGTGGTGGAAGAGCCCACCATGGTGGAGATCTTCCGCCAGCAGATGACGCCGGACGGATTGTACAAGATCTGGCCGAAGGAGGCGCTGGAGGAGGGCGAGTACGCGGTCGTGCAATACACCGAAGGCAAGGTCAACATGCAGGTGTTCGACTTCGCGGTGAAGAAGAAGTAGCGGTCAGGCCTGCTTCGTCTTGGCGCGGTCCATGTAGCGCATGTTGGCGACATCCAGCCGGATCACGTCGCCGGGTTTTACGAACAGCGGCACCATGACCTCGAGGCCGTTTTCGAGCCGGGCGGGCTTGAAGGCGCTGGTCTGCTGCTGGTGCGCGGGCGGCGCGGTATCCGCGATGCGGACGTCGAGAACCTCGGGAAACAGCACACTCACAGGGCGGCCATCGAGCATCTCGACCGGGAGACGCATGCCGGCTTCGAGGAAGCTGGTCTGGTCGCCGAGGATCGTGATGGGCACCTCGGTCTGCTCAAAGCTTTCGGGATCCATGAAGCAGCACTGATTTTCGTCGGCGTAGAGGAACTCGAGGTTCTTTTTCTCGAGCGGGAGCTGCTCGATCTTGAGCTCGGAGCGGAAGCTGTGCTCCCAATAGGTTCCCGTGTCGAGATTCCGCAGGCGGGCGTGCGTGACGCCGCCCATTTTCCCCTGGCCGGGATGATAGTCGGCCGCGACGATTTTGTAGGTATGGCCTTCAAAGCGGATCGCCATCCCCGTGCGTAATTGCGATGCTATCACCATGCCCGCCATTCTACCGCCCGGTTCTGCGGTACAAAAGATAGCATGACTCGAATTGGAATGCTGGCTGTTTTGGGTGTGTCGTCTCTCTGTGCCCAGGACTGGGCACGCCAGACCGTGGACAAGTCACCGCGTCATCGCGAATGGGTGACGGTGAAGCACGATGGCAGGTCGGTGGAAACATTTGTTGCATACCCGGAAGTGAGCACGAAGGCGCCGGTGGTTGTCGTGATCCACGAGATTTTCGGGATGACGGACTGGGTGGAAGACGTGGCCGATCAGTTCGCCGCGGCGGGGTATATCGCGGTGGCTCCGGACCTGCTGTCGGGAATGGCGCCCGGCGGCGGGCGGACCAAGGATTTCCCGGCGGGGGGAGTGGGGCCGGCCATCGGCAAGCTGCCACCGGACCAGATCACGGCGGACCTGAACGCGGTGGCGGACTATGGCAAGAAGCTGCCGGCCTCGAATGGCAAACTGTTCGTGGCCGGTTTCTGCTGGGGCGGCGGGCAGACGTTCCGTTTCGCGACCAATCGCCCGGATCTCGCCGCGGCCTTTGTGTTCTATGGTCCGCCGCCGTCCAAGGAAGCGATGGCGAACATCAAGGCGCCGGTATACGGGTTTTACGGAGGCAACGATGCGCGCATCGGCGCCACGATTCCCGATACCGAGCAGCAGATGAAAGCCTTGGGCAAGACCTACGAGCCGGTGACGTATGCAGGCGCGGGGCACGGCTTCATGCGGGCGGGCGAGCAACCGGACGCGCAGGAGGCCAATAAGAAAGCACGGGAAGAGGCCTGGACCCGGTTGAAGACGCTGATGAAGAAATATTCGTAGGGCGAGACCGCCTGGCCGCCCGTGCCAAACGCGCCGCCGTTACCAGACTCGCAGGAGGGCTCCGCCGGTCAGGTGCACAGAACCGCCCGGAAACTCCCATAGGTAGTGGCTGCGAAAAGTGACCTCGCCGAAGATGTCGGCGTGATCCCGGATCGTCATTTTTTCGTAGGCCCAGTTCTGCGTGGGGGCGCCGCTCGAGAAATTCCAGCCGACGCAGTCCACGGTAAGGTAATCGATGTCATTGGCGGAAAACGCGTGTGCTACCGTGACCGGCTCGAAGGTCGCCGTGGCAGCCCGTTGAAAGAGCAGGACCGTCCCGATTGCCTTAAACATGGACTTCAACTTCTCCACGACGTGCCCCATATCATACCCCAAGCCTCCGCCAATCCGCGGAAATACATAGAAGAAAGTCTGGCCGTTGGCCAAATTGCGGAAGGCAAGCATGTTCCGGTTCAGTTGGAAATGGAGAAAGGGTCCTGCCGTTAAGATAACGGAGCGAACGCATGAAGAAGCAACGGAAGCATTACACGCCGGAAGAGAAGGTCGCCATCCTGAGGCGGCATTTGCTGGACAAGGAGCCGATCTCAAAGCTGTGCGATGCGGGCTTTGAGGAGCCGCTGGCGGCGCACCAACACTGGCACATCGACGTGTCGTACATCAACATCGGCGGGACGTTCTATTACCTGTGCAGCGTTCTGGACGGCTGTACGTCGAACATTACAACAACGTCCGCCTGAACAGTGCAGTCGGCTACATCGCGCCGAAGGACATGTTCGCCGGGCGTCAGCCGGAGATCCATGCCGAGAGGGATCGGACGTTGGAGGCCGCGCGAAAACAGCGGCAGATTCGTCGGCAGCAGGCTGCGTGAAGAACGAAGAGGCCCAATCTCAGAGCAGTCCGAGTAGCGGGTGAAGGGGACTACTTCCGGTTTCCCGACAATACGCCCAGAGGGCACCTCATGCTTCCCACATCGCCGTTTGGGCCAGTCTCCGAATGCCCGGCAAACGGAGCCGATCCAACGCGAACTGTCTGGCCTCTTCCGTAAGCCTGCCAGTTGGTCCATACTCGAAAAGTACGCCAATAGCGGACAAAGTCCTTTGGCAGGTGGTATTCACCTTCAGGAGAATTTCATCATGGGATTAGCGGCATATATCCGGTCAAAAGAGGAAGCCATCGTCGCGGAATGGGAAGCATTCGCACAAACATATTTGCCCTCTGCCGCGCATATGGACCGGTCCGCGCTACGCGATCACATTATCGGCCTGCTTCGGTTCATTGCAGATGATCTTGAGACCTTTGAAACCGAACGGGAGCGGAGCGAGAAAGCCAAGGGACAGGGCCCGAAAGAGGGAGGAGCGCAGGACAGTGCTGCCGAAACCCATGCCAACCTTCGGTTTACGGGAGGCTTTGATACGGTCCAGATGATGGCCGAATTTCGCGCCCTGCGTGCAAGTGTGATCAAATTGTGGAGAGCTGACTGGGCTAATACCGAAACCGGGGACATTCTTCCGGACCTGCTGAGGTTTAACGAAGCCATCGACCAAGTCATGGCTGAATCGCTCTCCCGCTTCACCGACAAAGTTAATCATTCCGGAAGCCTGTTCATTGGGACTCTTGTTCACGATTTCCGCGGTCCACTCGCGGCAGTACACGACTCTGCCCAGGCGCTGGTAATGAGAGGCAAGCTTGACGACGAGCAGGTCAAACTGGTGTCCCAGATCGAAACCGGCACTTCCCGCATCAGCCGGCTCGTTTCCAACCTGATTGATGCCGTCCGCATCCGTCTCGACAAGGGCATGCCGATTGCGCCCGCTCCGATGGATATAGGAACCGCTGTCCAGGAGGCAGCAAAGGAAGCCCAGGCTGCGCACCCCGGCTGCCAAATTTTGCTCGAAACGTTCGGCGACCTTGAGGGGGAATGGGACCGTGCCCGCGTCGGGCAGGTCCTGTCAAACCTGATCGGCAACGCAGTCCTGCACGGATTGAAGACCTCTGCGATTGCCGTTGCGGCGAAAGGCGCGGGTCAGGAAGTAATCCTGTCCGTTCATAATGAAGGCGCTATTCCCCCCGATGCTGTCGCCACTGTTTTTGACCCGCTGCCACGGGGGGAGGATGAGAATCAGATCCAAAGCGAGAGGGCCAGGCTCGACCTCGGGCTTTTCATTACCAAAGAAATCGTGACCGCCCACGGCGGAAAGATCGCTGTGACATCGAGTGAAAAGGAAGGAACAGCCTTTACGGTGCATCTTCCCCGCAAGAACCGTAAATTATAGATGTCAGGGGCTGGTTTTCTTTTCAGGTGCTCTGTGTACGTTGAACTTGCGAATCAAAAAGGGATGGGAGCGAGCGAATGATTCCTTTTGCAAAAGACTTTACTATCGTTTGTGTGGGCGGCTCTGCCGGTGCATTCGGCGCCTATGTCCAGTTACTAAAGCATCTGCCGCCCGAGATGGGTGCTGCTATCGTCATCGTCAATCACATAAGAAGAACGTCCGCCACGCTCCACAAGATTCTTCCCAAGCACACAACAATGCCGGTTGAGCTAATCACGGAAAGCTTACCCATTCAGCCTAACCATGTCTTCATCATCCCGCCAAATCACGACTTATGCGTTCTTGATGGAGAGTTCCGTCTAAAGCCGATATCAAAATCCCAAGGATGGCCCGACGTGATTACACGTTTCCTGTATTCTCTGGCGCAGAACTGGGACGGAAAACTAGTCGCTGTCATCGTCTCTGGCCTGGATGCGGATGGGGCAGAAGCACTGAACAGCATCAAAGAAGTCGGTGGCATTACTATCGCCCAGACGCCCGACACGGCCGAGTGGTCAGATATGCCTGAGAGCGCTATTAACACCGGGCATATAGATTTTGTTCTTTCACTTGAGGATATCGCTAAAAAGATTGCGGAGATTGCGCACGCGTTCCCGGGGAAGGCAACATGAGTTTCCGGTCCGGACTAATAGCGACGGAACAACTCATCAGCAATTTGCTCTGCCCCTGCAGAACACAAGGTTTTATTTCCGCATAGATAGGCTGGCTGCGACGGTCATGCGCTATGCCTCTGCCCTCTTCGGCTGGCCGGCTGGCGGCAGTGCGGCTGGCATGGACAAGATTTTGCTGTGTAGAGTTGAGACCGAAGGTCGTGGTAGAGCTACAATGATCTTGCCGGGCGAAACGGAAGCGGCACTGCGGGGACGCAACCATGCTGAGGGATAGTCCGGCGGGCTCATCGAGACGATGAACGGCGCGAGGATCCCTTTCTCGCGCCGCCAACAGTTGCCCCAACCTTCATCGGATCGGTAGACCCTGATGCCTTGAAAATCCCCGCCCGCAGGGCGGAATACTCACTAACGGGGAGCGCCAGCTCTCCACTTAAGGCTGGACCAACACAAGCAGCAGGACGCCACCGGAGCCGGCCAAGACCGTGCCATCGAGGCCGCCCAATGAGGCCGCGGTCCAGGTGGAGGACCGAACATCGCCTGGATCCGTGGGTGTTGGATCCTCGCCGGCCGGCTGTTTGACCGGAGCCCGCTTGTGTTTTTTCCAGTCCTCGAAAGTGGGCTTGTAGAGCAGAATCTCTCCGGCCTTGATCAGGTCCTTGTTGTCGATCGGTTTCCATCCGGTAGCTCTGGTGGGGTCGGGGCGGACGTAATCGTTGAGCGTCGTGTAGTTCCCGAACATGGCGTAGGAGTACTTGCTCAGCCAATCGCCGGGTTGTACGCGAATTTCTCCGTTGTCCGCTACTTCCACGCTGTAAGGGCCTCGTTCATATCGAGACATGCAATCCTCCACCAGGGTCAACGAATTTTAAGGCGAAATGCGGACACCCGCCGCTGCGATCATGGGTGGGATGGGTTTCCCCCGGTGGCGGCAGGCCGCGCCGCACGGATCACGCCCGCAAGAACGGCCGGAGCAGTAATTCCTGAACGCGCGAAAGCCTGGCGCACTCGGCGCACTGAGGTGCGCAGTGCCCGCTCTCGTGCGACAGGAGAAACTCCAGTTGCTCGAACATCACGGCATTGATTGGGGCCGGCTCGATGTAGGGCCCGCGGGGGCATTCGGAATTACCGGCAGGACTCAAACCCGCCCCGGCATCCAAGTTGAAACCTTCTGTCTGCATACCGCAACCACTCTCTCTCTGGCTTCTTGAAATGCACGGGTAATGCCAAGATCGTACGGGCTGGAATGCGCTGATGCAGCGGAGGTTATGGCGCCGGCGGGAGCCGGCGGAGGGAGCGGAGTGTCCAGGAGGTTGGTCGAGCGCTGCCCACGAGGTTGACGCCCGACCGCTTTGCCAGCCGAATTACACCAGTGCGGCTTGATACCGTTCAGCCATGTCCGAAAGCGGAATCGGCTCGTAGTCGCCGGCGTGGCCGGCCTGGCCGAACTGGGTCATGCGTCGGCCACCACTTTCTTCATGGCGTCGCGCGCCGGTTTCAGGTAGTCGCGCGGATCGAACTTTTCGGGCGTTTCCATCAACACCTTGCGGATGGCGCCGGTGATGGCCAGCCGGTTGTCGGTATCCACGTTGATCTTGCGCACGCCGTTCCGGATGCCAAGCTGGATCTCTTCGACCGGAACGCCGAAGGTGGGCTTCAGCTTGCCGCCGTACTGGTTGATGATGTCCTGCAGTTCCTTGGGCACGCTGGACGAGCCGTGCATCACCAGGTGGACGTTCGGCAGGCGCCGGTGGATCTCGATGAGACGCTCCATCTTCAGCGTCTCGCCGGTGGGCTTCTTGGCGAACTTGTAAGCGCCGTGGCTGGTGCCGATGGCGATGGCCAGGGCGTCGAGCCCGGTCTGTTTCACGAACTCTTCCGCCTGGCCGGGATCGGTCAGGTGCTCGAGACCGTCGACGCCCGGCGCCGTGGCCGTCTTCGATGCCGCCCAGACACCCGATCTCGCCTTCCACGGTGACGCCCTTGGCGTGGGCCATCTCCACCACTTCGCGCGTGGCCTCGACGTTGTACTCGAAGGTGGACGGAGTCTTGCCGTCGGGCATCAGCGAGCCGTCCATCATCACGCTGGTGAAGCCCATGTCGATGGCGCTCTTGCAGGTCTCGACGCTGTTGCCGTGGTCGAGGTGCAGGACGGTCGGGAATCTCGGGGTAGAGCTCCGTGGCGGCGAGCATCAGGTGATACAGGAACCGGTCCTGCGAATAGGAGCGCGCGCCGCGGCTGGCCTGCACGATCACCGGCGACTGGGTTTCGCGCGCCGCTTCCATGATCGCCTGAATCTGTTCCATGTTGTTGACGTTGAACGCGCCAACGCCATATCCGCCTTTGGCTGCCTCATCGAGAAGCTGCCGCATCGATACTAATGGCATGCTTCACACGTAGCACGATTGCGCAAAACCGGGCAAACGCGGTAACGTTGGTAGGAACGATGGCTCTTCATCCACTTGCGGTCAACCGGCGCAGCCCTCCATGCTGGTGGATGTTCCACGCCTGATCACGGCCTACTACACCGCGAAACCGGACCCGGCGGAAGCTTCGCAGCGGGTGAGTTTCGGCACATCGGGGCACCGCGGCTCGTCGTTCCGCGAGCTCGTTCAACGAGGACCACATTCTGGCCATCACGCAGGCGATCTGCCAGTACCGGCAGGCAAGCGGCGTCACGGGGCCGCTGTTTCTGGCCAAAGACACGCACGCGCTGTCCGAGCCGGCGTTCGCCACCGCGCTGGAGGTGCTGGCGGCGAACGGCGTGGAGGTGATGATCGACCAGGACGCTCGGCTATACGCCGACGCCGGCGCTGTCGCACGCCATCCTGACCTACAATCGCGCGCACAGCAGCGGCGGCCAGGCGGACGGCATCGTGATCACGCCTTCGCACAATCCGCCGGAGGATGGCGGGTTCAAATACAACCCGCCGAACGGCGGTCCGGCGGATACCGACGCCACGAGGTGGATCCAGGACCGGGCCAACGAGATCCTGGCGGCGGGCGCGCGGGACGTGCGCCGCGGCCACTACGGCACTGGCGCTCGCGTGCTCCAACGACCCACCGGTACGACTACGTTTCGCGCTATGTGAACGACCTCGGCGCGGCGGTGGACCTGGAGGCGGTGCGCGATGCGCAGCCTCGCTCTCGGCGCGGACCCGCTGGGCGGCGCGGGCATCGCTTACTGGGAGCGCATCGCCGAACGCTACGGGCTGAAAATGACGGTGGCGCACAACCACGCCGACCCGACATTCCGCTTCATGTCGCTGGACTGGGACGGCAAGATCCGCATGGACTGCTCCTCGCCTCTACGCCATGGCGGGGCTGATCGCGATGAAGGACCGGTTCGACATTGCGTTTGCTTGTGACACCGATCACGACCGGCACGGCATCGTGACGCGTAGCGCCGGGCTGCTGAATCCGAATCACTACCTCTCGGCGGCGATTTCGTACCTGTTCCCCAACCGGCCGGGTTGGCGGCCGCAGGCCGGCGTGGGAAAAACGCTGGTGTCGAGCAGCATGATCGACCGTGTGGCGGCCAACCTGGGACGGCACCTGGTGGAGGTGCCGGTGGGGTTCAAGTGGTTCGTGGACGGGCTGCTGGACGGTTCGCTCGGCTTCGGCGGCGAAGAGAGCGCAGGGGCATCGTTGCTGCGGCGCGACGGTCACGTATGGACCACCGATAAGGACGGCATGGTGATGGCGCTGCTGGCGGCGGAAATCCTGGCGCGGACGGGCAAGGACCCGGGCGAAGTCTATCGCGCGCTGACCGAGCGGTTCGGCGCGATCCGGTGTACGAGCGCATCGACGCCCCGGCAACACCCGAGCAGAAGGCCATTCTCGCGAAGCTGTCGCCGGAACAGGTGCGTGCCAAGGAGCTCGCCGGAGACCCGATCGACGCCATGCTGACCCGCGCGCCGGGGAACGGCGCGCCCATTGGCGGGCTGAAGGTGGTGACCCGCCGCGGGTGGTTCGCGGCACGGCCTTCCGGTACCGAGAACGTATACAAGATCTACGCCGAGAGCTTCGCGGGAGAGGAACACCTGCGGACGATCCAGCGGGAAGCGCGAGAGCTGGTGGAACGAACGTTGGGGGAACTCTAACGTCCGGAAGCCAGAGTGACTTTGGTGTAGACGACCCGAAACCCGTGGCGCTCGTAGTTGCGCTGCGAAGCGCTGCCGGGGGCCGTGGACGCCGTGGCGATGTCCGCGCCCCGGGCGAGGGCTTCGTTGAGACGGGCAGCGATGAGCTCGTGGTGCAATCCTCTGCGGCGCCAGGGGGCGATGGTGCTGTCGGCGAACAGGGTGGCGAGTCCGTCGCGGATGGAGAGCGCACCGCCGCCGGCAGGTTCGACGGAGCCGGCTACCGCCAGATAGCAGAGTACACCGGGCATAGCGAAGATGGCACGGCCGACATCCATTTCATCGCTGGTGAGGTCGGCCTGTTCAAAAAAACCGCGTCCCACGGTGTAGGCCCAGAGCTCGCTGTCTCCCGCGAGGGCGCGGCGTACGCGCGGGGTGGCGACGATGGGCGTACCGGCGAGGCGCTTGACGAGCATGTTGTTGAATTCGATGGCACAGTAGCCCCGGGCGGAGAGCAGGGGCAGGAGGCTGGGGTCGGCCAGGGGACACACGTCGATGGAAATACCGGCGCCGCGGTTGCGGAAAAAGGCTTCGATTCGGTCGATCTCCGCGATGGTGATGGGCCCGTTGAGCCCGATGCCGACGACCTGCGTCAGAGGCGAATCAGCGCCGGCGAAGATGGCGCAGCCCCCGGCGGCTTCGAGGAACGCCGAGCCGGGCCGTGAAACACAGCCGCGGGCATTGGCGGTCTCTGCGGCTTCGATGCGGCGCGCCAGGGTAAGATCGGCAGAAAGCATTCTGTGACAGTATGGCGCAGGGGAGCATCATATAGGTATGCCGATCGAATCTCTGAAAATGCCGGTGCGCGGCATGACCTGCGGGAACTGCGCGCGCAGCGTGGAACGGACCCTCACTGCCACCCCGGGTGTGACGAAGGCTAGCGTGGAGTTGCAGGCGGGAACCGCGACCGTGGAGTACGATTCCGAACTGGTGAAACCGGAGGTCCTGGCCGACGCCGTTCGCGATCTGGGATACGAAGTGCCGGCATGAAAACCGCGGCGCCGGAACGCGTGGACCTGCCGGTTTCGGGAATGACGTGCGCGGCCTGCGCGCGAACAATCGAGCGCAGGCTGACCAAGACCGCTGGCGTAGAGCGCGCCAGCGTCAACTTCGCCACCGGCACCGCCACCGTTGAATACAACCCGGAACGGGCGAAGCTGCGAGACTTTGTCGGCGCGATCGAAGACCTGGGATACGGAGTGCCCGCCGACCGGGCGCAACCCGACAGCGAAGAGCCGGGTTATCGCCGGCGGCTGCTGGTGGCGGTGTTGTTCGCCGCGCCGGTAATGCTGCTCGGTATGTCGCACAGGCTTCCGTGGCTCCAGTTGATGCTGTGCCTTCCGGTTGTGGGGTATGCCGGAGCGCCGTTCTATCTCGACGCGTGGGCGGCCCTGCGGCACGGTACGGCCAACATGAACACGCTGATTGCGCTGGGGACCGGCACGGCGTTCCTGTACTCGGTGTATGAGACCGTGACCGGCGGTCACGAGGTCTACTTCGAAGCTGCGGCGGTGATCATCGCGCTGATTCTGCTGGGGCGGATGCTGGAGGCGCGGGCGCGGGGCAAAGCCTCGGAGGCGATCCGCGGGCTGATGGACCTGCAGCCCCCGACCGCGCGGGTACTGCGCGAAGGGGTCGAAGCGGAGGTCGCGGCCGAAGATGTGCTGGTTGGCGATGTGGTAGTAGTGCGGCCGGGAGAGCGGATTCCGGTGGACGGCGAGATCGTGGAAGGCGAATCGGCGGTGGACGAGTCGATGCTCACGGGGGAGAGCATGCCGTCCGAGAAGCAGCCGGGAAGCGCGGTATTTGCGGGAACGATCAACCGCTCGGGCAGTTTTCGATACCAGGCGACCAAGGTCGGGCGCGGCACCGTATTGCAGCAGATGATCGAGATGGTGAAGCAGGCGCAGGGCTCGCGCGCGCCGGTGGCGCGGCTGGCCGACGTGGTGAGCGGCTACTTCACGGCAGGCGTGCTGGGAGCAGCGCTGATCACGTTCGCGGTGTGGCTGTTCTTCGCGCCGTTCGCCACGGCGATGACCAACGCCGTGGCGGTGTTGATCATCGCGTGCCCGTGCGCCCTGGGCCTGGCGACGCCCACGGCAATCATGGTGGGGACAGGCCGCGGCGCCCGGCAGGGAATCCTGATCAAGGGCGGAGAGGCGCTGGAGACGGCGCACCGGATCGACACTGTGGTGCTGGACAAGACGGGTACGGTGACGCACGGCAGGCCGCGCATGGTGCGGATATCCGTCACCGAGGGTTTCACCGAGGACGAAGTGCTGCGGCTGGCGGCCTCGGCGGAGCGGTACTCGGAGCATCCGCTGGGGCGCGCGGTAGTGGAAGCGGCGGCGGAGCGGAGGCTTGCGGTCGAGGACTCCACGGCGTTTTCGGCGCTGGCGGGACACGGTGTCCGCGCGCGGGTGGGAGACCGGGAGGTGACGGTAGGGCGTCCGGGCGTGACAGTGACGGTGGATGGCACGATCGCGGGAACCATCGAAGTGGCGGACACGATCAAGCCCGAGGCGGCAGAGGCGGTTCGGCGACTGCGCGAGATGGGGCTCGAGGTGTGGATGATCACGGGCGACCATCACGCGGCAGCGGAGGCGGTGGCGGCTGAAGCGGGCATCGGGCACGTGCTGGCGGAAGTATTGCCGGATGGAAAAGTGGCAGAAGTCAAGAAACTGCAAGCCGCGGGGCGGCGGGTGGCCATGGTGGGAGACGGAATCAACGACGCTCCCGCGCTGGCGCAGGCGGACCTGGGGATTGCGATGGGGTCGGGCACGGGCGTGGCGATGGAGGCGGGAGACGTGACGCTGATGCGCAGCAACCTGAACGGCGTGCCGGACGCGATTGCGCTGTCACGGCGGACGATGCGCATTATCCGGCAGAACCTGTTCTGGGCCTTCGCGTATAACACGGTGGGGATTCCGGTGGCGGCGCTGGGGCTGCTCTCGCCGATGGTGGCGTCGGGGGCGATGGCGATGTCAAGCGTGTCGGTGGTGGGGAACAGCTTGCGGCTGCGGTAGGCCACCTCCCGACGCGGCAGGTTCACCTCAGCGAGCGAGCCACGCGAGAACCGCTTCCAGTTCCAGGATGGTCTCGGCAGGCTTCGGGTCGCGCGGGATGCGTACCAGCGCCGCGGCGACTCCGCGCTGTTTCAAAGCAAAGTAGAGGGCTGCGGCTTCAGGGTCGGGATCGAGGGCGAGCACCAGCGTCGGCGTGCGGAAATTCTGCGCGTAGAAGATGGGGCTGCGCTTAATGTAGCGGTCGGGGTCGTCCCAGGGCATGGCGCCCAGCCAGGATTGCGCGCGGTGCAGGCCATCGGGAGCTAAGGCTACGTCCGTCACCCAATCGGTGATCGGACGGCGCGCGACAACAGCGTGGAAGCGGTTAGTGTGGCCGATGGTCCAGGCGGCGAGCAGGCCGCCCGTGAGGGTCAGGCGCTGGGGATCGATGGAGCCGGTGGCGAGCGCGGCATCGACGGCGCGCATGAGGTCATCGTAATCGTCGCCGGGAAAGGCGGTGTGGAGCAGGTCGCCCCACACTTCGCCATAGCCGGGGGTGCCGCGGGGGTTGGCGCACAGCACCACGAAGCCGCGGGCGGCGACGACCTGGGCGCGCAAACGGAATTCGGGTCCGCACATCCGGCGCGGATCATCCTGAATTTCCAGAAGCAGCGGATATTTCTTGGCGGGATCGAAGGCCGGGGGCTTCACCATCCAGGCGCGAACGGACGGGAGCTCTTCGGCGGGGGCGATGTCGCGCTCAGCGAGGAGATGGCCGTTGGGATCGGCGAGGGTAACGGGCTGCGTGACGTGATCGACCGTGAAGGTGAAAACACCGCCCGCCTCGGATGGCGTGGACCGAACCGAGACCGTGCGCCCGTTATCGGCGAGCGAGAAGCCACTTAGCCGCCAGTCGGCAGTAGTGACCTGGCGAACGGTGCCATCGTTGCGGGCGGCGTAGGCATGGGTGAAGCCGCTGTCATCGGCCAGGAAGTAGACCGTGCGCGAATCGGAACTCCACTGGGGATCGGTGACGTCGCGGTCCAGCGATCCGCTGAGGATTCGGATGCGGGACCCGTCGGGATTCATCACGCACAGTTTTCGGGTCGCGTAACTCTGCGTGGTGTCGCGGGTGGAGAGCCAGGCGATGCGGGAGCCGTCGGGTGAGGGGAGCGGGTGCTCGTTGCGGCCGGGCTCGGAGACGAGCGGTTTGAAAGCGCCGCCGGTGGCGCCGAAGGAGTAGATGCGGCCGTCCTCACAGGCCGCGAGGATGGATTGACCGTCGAGCATCCAGGCGGGCTCGCCCACGATGCGGCAGGCAGCGGTGGAGAGCGGGCGCGGACCCGTGGTTACCGAGAGCTGGATGTAGACGGATTTGGCCAGCCGCGGAAGGATGGCGGGAGGAGCCCACGGCGCCCTGGCGGGTTCGGTGGCGAGGCTGGTGACGGCGAACGATTTGCCGTCCGGGGACCAGGCCAGGGTGAGCGGGGGCGGGTCGAGCCGGGTCACTTGGGTATCCTCGCCGGATTCGAAGGCGCGCTGGAAAATCTGCCGCGTGCCGGCGCGGTCGGAGAGCCAGGCGATGCGGCCGCCATCGGGAGACCAGCGGGGAGTCGAATCGCGCCAGTCGCCCTGGGTGAAACGACGGCGCATCTTGCCGTCGGTGGAAACGATCCAGAGGTTGGCGAACTCGCGGTCGGCGCGGCGGTCGTTCCAGGTTTCGACGTAGACGACCCAGCGGCCGTCGGGGCTGATGCGGGGGTCGGAGGCGGTGCGCCAGTTCCAGAGGTCGTCGGGGGTGAAGGGCGGCCGGGCGGCGAGGAGTGGCAGGGCGAAGACTGGGACGAGGAGCAGGAACCTCACGGGAGTAGTCTCGCACAGGCCGGCGGGGGTGTGTGGTACCGTCGAAAAATGCGATTTCGCAGCCAGCGGATAGCGAATTTCACGGAGTCGGTGATTCGGGAGATGACGAGGCTGGCGCTGCATCATGGGGCAGTCAACCTGGCCCAGGGATTTCCCGATTTTCCGGCGCCGGAGGTATTAAAACGGGCGGCGGCGGAAGCGGTGGCGGCGGACATCAACCAGTACAGCATCACCTGGGGCGCCAAGCCGCTGCGCGACGCCATCGCCCGGAAGTACTGCCGGCACTATGGGTTGGAGTTCGATCCGGAGCGGGAGATCACGGTGTGCTGCGGGGCCACCGAAGGCATGATCGCGTCGCTAATGGCGGTGCTCGACCCGGGCGACGAGGTGGTGATGTTCGAGCCGTTCTACGAGAACTACAATCCCGACACGCAGCTTTGCGGGGCCACGGTGCGGTACGTCACGCTGCACGCCCCGGAGTGGACGTTCGACCCTGACGAACTGCGGGGCGCGTTCACCCGGCGGACCAAAGCCATTATCGTCAATTCGCCCAACAATCCTACCGGGAAAGTATTCACGCGCGAGGAGTTGGAATATATCGCCCAGTTGTGCCAGGAATTCGACGCACTGGCCATTACCGACGAGATCTACGAGCACATCCTGTACGACGGGGCGGAACACATCCCGATCTGTTCGCTGCCGGGCATGCGGGAGCGGTCGATCCTGGTCAACAGCATGAGCAAGACGTACGCCGTCACCGGATGGCGGGTGGGATGGGTACTGGCGGCTCCCGAGCTAACTGATTGTATCCGCAAGGTTCACGATTTCCTGACAGTAGGCGCAGCGGCGCCCTTGCAGCAGGCGGGAGCGGTGGCGCTGGGGCTTCCGGACGAGTATTACGCAGCCCTTGCGTCGGAATATACGACACGACGCGACCACTTAGTGACTGGTTTGAAACAAGCCGGTTTTCGTTGTTTTTTGCCCCGCGGGGCGTATTATGTGATGACCGATATTTCCTCTTTTCCTTTCCCGGACGATATCCAGTTCGTAACCTATATGATTGAGGAATTGGGAGTTGCTGCTGTTCCCGGCTCGAGTTTCTTCGCCCGGGGCGGAAACGGGAGTAAAAATGTTCGCTTTTGTTTTTGCAAGAAATATGAGACTCTAGAGAAAGCTCGGCAACAATTCCTGAAGCTCTAGTCCTGAAGGCCACCAGGTTGTGCGCCGGGACAGGAAGACGGTATGCTTCCACAGTTCCTATTGCCGGAAACAACGGTCCGCGAAGCCGGAGCCGCGACACAACTCGACCTTGGCGAGATGCAAGGCGAGTCTCTGATCCTTACCCTAGGGATCACGCGCATCATCGAACAGGAAAGCATCGACGTCTCGATCTGGGGCTCGATTGACGGCACAGACTGGGGTCCTAAGCCGATCATGACCTTTCCTCAGAAATTCTATTGCGGTACCTACCAGATGGTGCTCGACCTGACCGAGCGTCCGGTGCGATACCTGCGGGCGAAGTGGCAAGTGAACCGCTGGGGCAAAGGCGATCCGAAGCCGCTGTTCACCGTCTACCTTTTCGTCCAACCCATGCGCCGGCAAATGGCCGTCGCCGGCTAGACGCGCTGTTCCCGCACCTGTTTGTACATCACCAACATCATGATCACGGGCGAGCGCGCCAGTATGCCGTGCTGCAACTGAGGCGGCATGTGTACGAACGCGCCGGCGCTCACTTCATGCACATCTTCACCGAGCGAGAGCCTGGCCTCCCCACTGAGGAAATGCAGGGATGCGGCCATGGGCGCGGTGTGAGCCGACAGCTCCTGCCCGGGAGCGAAGCCGAAGATCACAATCTTGACATGGTCATCGTTGTAAAGGGTGCGGCTGAGGATGCCGTTATCGGGGATCTGCACCTCAGCCGCCAGGCTTGCGAACAGCGTGTAAGGAGGGTTCACTCCTCTACTTTGCGCCCCTCCGGGGCGGCCGTTCGGTGACCTGGGTCACGAGCCGGCCGGAGTGCCGAGCGAATTCCCTCCAGAATGCGGCGCGACTCCGGATTGGCTGGGTCGAGCCGCACCGAGCTGCTGGCCCAGGTTTCGGCTTCTTCGAGCCGGCCGGAGCACGCCAGGGTGACCGCCAGGTTCGCCCGCTGGAGCGGGCCGCCGGGGTCGAGCGCGATGGCGCGGCGGAATGCCGCGACGGCATCAGCGGAGCGCCCGAGGCGCATGTACTGTACGCCAAGATTGTTGTAGGCATCCGAGAAGTACGGGTCGTCCCGGACGGCGCCTTCCAACTCGGCGGCGGCGCGGGCGTGGTTCCCGGATTGGGAGAGCTTCTGGGCTTTGCGCGCGGCGCGAAGCGCGCGCTTGGCGGGTGGGTGCAACAGGCGCTCGGCCGAAACAGTCTGGCCGGTGGGGCGGTCCACGCGACGCTCCGGCAGGCGGATGGAAAGCGGGGCGTTGCCGGTATTGAAAACGGTAACGGGTTGCGACGCGATTTCATTGGACCCGACATCGAGCACCTGGAGAATGTAGCTGCCGGGCTCGACCCCGCTGAGTGTGAAACTTCCCCCGGGATCGATATGAGCGGTTACGAACAGCGCGCGTCCGCCCGGAGCGATGAGCCGGACAGTCAGCCAGCTTGCATCCCAGCCGGGGCCGTTCACAATTTCACCGGTGATCGCGGTGGTGGGGACCTGGGCCAGAAACGGGCTGAGAGACACGAGTAGTGAGACGCAGATTTTTTTCATGGGACCTCCGATTGTGATTTGCCGCTCTGTGGCGGCTACCTGCTTTTGATCTGGAACGGGGATCGGAAAAAGGCTGGGCGCGGCGCTCGGACGTGGGCGCCGCGAATCATTTTCAGGCTAGCATGTTCGACGCCGGCTTCCCCCATCGAAATTTCATATGGAGACGATAGCAGGGCTTTGCTATTTTGGAATTACCGCTGGGTAACGGTATGATGACTCGACAACAAGCCCTGGAGATGTTCGCTTCCGACGATCTGATCGGGATCGGCATGGAGGCCGACGCAATGCGCCGGAAGTGGCATCCGGAAGGGATCGCCACCTACATCATCGACCGCAATATCAACTACACGAACTTCTGCACGGAGTATTGCAGCTTCTGCGCGTTCTATCGCCCGATGGGGCACGCGGAAGGCTACGTGCTGCCGAAAGAAGTGATCTTCGAGAAGATCCAGGAGACGCTCGATCTGGGCGGCACGGGCGTGCTGATGCAGGGCGGGCTGCATCCGGATTTGAAGATCGAATGGTATGAAGATCTGTTCCGCGGGATCAAGCAGCGCTTCCGGATCCACCTGCATTGCCTGTCGGCGCCGGAGATGACGAACATCGCCGAGGTGAGCGGGCTGAGCCTGCGCGACACCATCGCGCGTTTGCGGGATGCGGGACTGGATTCGATTCCCGGCGGGGGCGCGGAGATTCTGGACGACGCGGTGCGGCATCGCATCAGCCGGTTGAAGTGCTCGGTTCAGGAGTGGATCGATGTGCATCGGACGGCGCACCAGCTCGGCATGCGCACCACGGCGACCATGATGTTCGGCTGCGGCGAGACGATCGAGCAGCGGATGAATCATCTGGAGCTGGTGCGGAACATGCAGGAAGAGACCGGCGGCTTCACCGCGTTCATCCCGTGGACGTTCCAGCGCGAGAACACGTCGCTGGGGCGGTTCGTGAAAGAAGAGGCCACGGCGGTGGAGTATCTCAAGACGCTGGCGATTTCGCGGATTTACCTGGACAACATCGAAAACGTGCAGTCGTCGTGGGTGACGCAGGGGCTGAAGACGTGCCAGTTGGGTCTGCGATTCGGCGGCAACGATGTGGGCAGCATCATGATCGAAGAGAACGTGGTCTCGGCGGCGGGCGCGCACCATCGCGCCACCGAAGAGGAATTGCGGCGGATCATCCGCGATGCGGGGTTCGTTCCCAAGCAGCGCGACACGTTGTACCGGACCTATTTCCTGAATTAGCGCGGGGCTGAACAGGGGCTGAACAGGGGCGCCGGCAGTCGGGAAATTCCCGGGGCCCGCGACTGCCGTTCTTCCCGGGTCTTTTCCAGTCCTCCATCCGTATATCATTCAGGATGGCGCCCACAACGTTGTTCTTCGCAGCGGCCGCGGCCGACGACCGGCAGACCATCGCTCGCGGTCTGAGGCGGCGCGATCCCGAGCTCATCGACAGCCTGATCGAGCAATATCAGTACCGGCTCTTCCGCTACCTGCTCTACCTTACGGGCAACCAGGCAACCGCCGAGGACCTGTTCCAGGAAACCTGGATCCGCGTTCTCGACCGCGGCCACCAGTACGACGGCAGGGCGCGTTTCGAAACCTGGCTGTTTACGATTGCGCGCAACCTTGTCCTCGACCTCCACCGCCGCAAGACGCCCCAGAGCCTGGAGGCCTTGACGGAGGGCGAATCCAAGACCGCGCAGGAGTTTGCCGCCGCGGACGCCTCGCCTCTCGATCTTTTCGCCCGCAAGGAAGAGGCGGCGAGCCTTCGCGCGTCGGTCGGCCGGCTGCCCGCTGTTTTTCGCGAAGTGCTGCTGCTGCGATTTCAGGAGGAGATGGCGCTGGAGGAGATTATGGGCGTGGTGGGGGTACCGCTTTCGACGGTGAAGAGCCGCCTGTATCGCGGGCTGGAGGCGCTGCGGAAGCTGATGGAAGGGAGGGAGTCGTGAACCACGATCAGGCGCGCGAGTGGATCGACCGGGCGCACGTGGAAGGACTCTCCGCCGGCGAGCGGGAGTTGCTGGACGCGCACCTGACGGAGTGCGCGGAGTGCGCGCGAGCGGCGGCGGCCACGGGTCAGGCGCTGCGGTGGCTGCGATCGGTTTCGGTTCCGGTGCCGCCGGCGCTGGCGGCGCGGGCGCAGTTGCGGGTGTATCTGCGAGCGCGGGAGATGCGCGGCCGGCGGCAGGGTTGGGTGTTGTGGATCGCGTTGGCGATTTCCTGGGGGATGGGGCTGGCGAGCGCGCCGTATGTGTGGCGGGGGTTCCGCTGGCTGGGGAATCACACGGGTCTTCCGGACCCGCTTTGGAAGATGGGTTTCGCGCTGTGGTGGGCGCTGCCGGCACTGTTGACAGTGGCAGTCCTGCTGATCGACCGGTGGGCGGAGAAGAGGTCTGAATATGTCCAGTGAACCTTTCAATGAACGCATGCGGCTGATCCGGTTTCGGATGAAGCGTGAGAAGTCGCGCTTCTCGGACGAGATCCGGCTGGTACCGAGGCAACTGGTGTGGCTCGTGCTCGCGCTCTACGCGATTGCCATCGGAGTGGCGACGACCACCAACCGGATGGGTCTATGGGACAGCGGCTACCTGTGGCCGGAGGGGGCGAGACCGGGAGAGGCGATGGCGGCCACGGCCGGGGTGGTGACCGCGGTGGCGATTCCGATCGCGTGCGTTATTTTCCTGATCGGGTACGTGAACCAGGACGCCAAGCGGCGCGGCATGAATGCGGGGCTGTGGACCATGCTGGTGATCATGCTGCTGCCGGCGTGGGTCATGACGGGCTTCATCATCTACTTCCTGGTTCGCGAGCCGCTGCCGTACCACTGCACGCAATGCGGGGCGATGGTGAGCGCGCGGTTCAACTATTGTCCGACGTGCCGGACGAACTTGCGGCCGACGTGCCAGCAATGCAAGCGCGAGGTCAACGACCGCGACCACTACTGCCCGTACTGCGCGGCGGAGGTGGTGCCGGCGGCGGAGCCGGGCCCGCCCCGGCCAATGGGCCAATGGCGCGGTGAGGGCGCCGGGACCGGTCCGGCCGATGGGCCGATGGCGCGGTGAGGGCGCCCGGGGCCGGTCGAGAACCTGCACCGACGGACAAAGTGACTTATATGTAAGTCAGTTTCTCGAAAGACTTCGTTGAAAACAGGCGGATTGGAGCGTCTAAGTGACTTAAATATAAGTCAGTTTCCGGTTTTCGCCCGGCAAAGCAGAGAACCAACCCTGATTCCAGGATGACACGAGAGGGGCTGAGGGACGGGGTGCGGAGAGGCCGTGGGGCGGGCTAACCCAAGTTCGTCACCAAACTGTCGATTTCAACTTTTTTGAGCGTCCGATCGGAGATAAGTGATGCGTTTGCAGGCGGCGCTTCTGTAAACGGTCGTGTAGTGTAGACCTGCCCTCTTGTGTCCCGACCGGTCTCATGACACGATCGACCCAGAATGTTTTTGCGACCGAACCATCGCGGCAAGGACGGCAAGCTCCACACCTATTGGTCGCTGGTGGAATCGGTACGCACACCGGATGGGCCGCGACAGAGAACACTCTGCCACCTGGGCGAGCTGAACGGTTCGGAACATGCGCGATGGCTGCGGACGGTCGAGGTCTTCAATGAGCAGGGCGAAGCGCAGCAACTGAAACTGTTCCCTTCGCATCTGGAATCGCCGGCGGACGATCCGCAGGTGGCACGCGTGCTGGTGCGTCGTGTGCGGCTGGAAAGGACGCGGCAATTCGGCGCTTGCTATCTGGGGCTGCAGTTGTGGAGACGCCTGGCCCTGGATCGCTTTTTCGAACAAGCGGTGGATGCCGATTGGGCCGATGTGCCCTGGTCGCGCGTAGCGGCGCTGTTGGCGATCAATCGGCTGTGCGCGCCGGGCAGCGAGCTGGCCATCGAACAACGTTGGTTTCCGTCGACGGCCCTGGACGATTTGCTGGGGATCGAAGAAGGCAAAATCAACGACACGCGCTTGTATCGTTGTCTGGACCACATGCTGCCGCACAAGACCAAGCTGGAGCGGCACCTCAAGGATCGTTACGGAGAACTGTTCGGGGCCGAGTTCGACGTGCTGCTCTATGACCTGACGAGCACGTACGTGGAGGGCGCGGCGGCCAGCAATCCGATGATGCGGCGCGGCTATTCACGGGACCACCGGCCGGACTGCGAGCAGATGGTGATCGCGCTCATCGTCAACAGCGAGGGTTTTCCGTTCAGCTATGAGACCTTCGACGGCAACCGCGCCGACGTCTCGACCATGGAGACGATTCTGCGTATGGTGGAGCGCAAGTACGGCAAGGCGCGCCGGATCTGGGTATTGGACCGCGGCATCGTGAGCGAAGAGAATCTGGCCGCGATCCGCAAGCGCGGAGGCCAGTACCTGGTGGGTACGCCGCGCAGCCAGATGAAACGGTTCGAGGCGGAACTGGCCAAGGAGGACTGGACGCAGGTCCGGCCCGAAGTGGAAGTCAAAAAGGTGACCATTCCACAGGGCGAAGAGACCTACATTCTGTGCCGCACGGCGGGCCGCAAAGAAAAGGAGCAGGCCATCCGGAAACGTTTTTCCAGCCGTATGGAAACGGCCCTGAAGGCGCTGGAGAAGACCATCGCGCGCGGCCGGCTGAAGGATCGCCACAAGATGGAGCGGCGACTGGGGAAGATCCAAGCCCGGCATCCGTCGGTCAACGACCTCTATGAGGTCGGGCTGCACGACACTGCCGAAGGCGTGCGCTTATTCTGGCAACTCAAAAAGGATCATCAGAAGTGGCGTGAGTCACGCGAGGGCGCCTACCTGCTACGCACCAATCTGCAAGCCGGATCGGCCGAAGAACTGTGGTCGAAGTACATGCAGTTGACCGAGGCCGAGACGTCGTTTCGCGCACTGAAGAATGAGCTATCGATTCGACCACTGTTTCATCAGAAGGAGCCGCGCGTGAAAGCTCACGTGATGGTGGCGTTCCTCGGCTATGCGCTGTGGGTGATCTTGAAGCATCTGCTGAAGCGGCGTGCGCCGATCGAGCCGAAGCCATCGCTGAGCGGGGTCGATAACGCGCAGCCGTTCTCGCCAATGAAAGCCCTCGCACTGTTGTCCACCCTGCAAAGCGCCGACGTTGTCCTGCCCACTACCGATGGCCGCGAGATCCGTTTGCGTCGCATCACCGAGCCCACCGCCGAACAGAAATCCCTGCTCCAGCAACTCGGGCTGACGCTGCCCGAGTGTCTCCAACACAACCGCGAATGTAGTGTAGACTCAGCCACTGCCTGAACTGATTCTAAGCCACTTAGCCGATTTTTCGACCATCTTGTGACGAACTTGGGCTAAGTCGTGGCGGAGCAATGGGGTGGGAATATTTTGAAAATCGGTGACGGGAGGGATGGACGTGCGAAGCGCGTTTTAGGGTCGGGGCGGATCGCTGGTGAAGGCTTCGACGGGCAGCCACATGGGGTGGCCGGTTTCGTCGGGGACGACGTAGCCGACGGAGCGCCACGCATCTTCACCGTAGGCCAAGAGGCGGTTGTGGATTGGGTCGATGGCGGCCCAGGTGGGCTGACTGTGAGGCGGCTTCAGGTGATAGCAGCGGGGACCGACTTCGGTGAGGGTGGCGGCATCGACGATACTAATGGAGCCGTCCGCAAAGGAAGCGATCACGCGATGCCCGTCGGGGGACCAGGCGCAGCCTGACGCGGCTGAAGACTGGGCGGGAGAAGTGAGCAGGCAAGTGCCGGAGTCCGCATCCCAGATTTTCAGGGTTTGGTCCCAGGAGGCGGAGAGCACGCGGCGGCCGTCGGGCGACCAGGCGCACCCGGACACATCAGACGAGTGGCCGGAGAGGGTGAGGAGGGGGAGGCCGGAGTCCGCATCCCAGATCTTCAGGGTTTGGTCCAGGGAGGCGGAGAGCACGCGGCGGCCGTCGGGCGCCCAGGCGCACCCGTACACATCAGACGAGTGGCCGGAGAGGGTGAGGAGGGGGAGGCCGGAATCCGGATCCCAGATCTTCAGGGTTTGGTCCAGGGAGGCGGAGAGCACGCGGCGGCCGTCGGGCGACCAGGCGCACCCGTCCACATCAGACGAGTGGCCGGAGAGGGTGAGGAGGGGGAGGCCGGAGTCCGCATCCCAGATCTTCAGGGTTTGGTCCCCGGAGGCGGAGAGCAGGCGGCGGCCGTCGGGCGACCAGGCGCACCCGGACACATAAGACAAGTGGCCGGAGAGGGTGAGGAGGGGGAGGCCGGAGTCCGCATCCCAGATCTTCAGAGTTTGGTCCCCGGAGGCGGAGAGCACGCGGCGGCCGTCGGGCGACCAGGCGCACCCGCGCACATCATACGAGTGGCTGGAGAGGGTGAGGAGGGGGAGGCCGGAGTCCGCAGCCCAGATCTTCAGGGTTTGGTCCCCGGAGGCGGAGAGCACGCGGCGGCCGTCGGGCGACCAGGCGCAGCCGCTGACTTCTGCGGCGTGGCCGGAGAGGGTGAGGAGGGGGAGGCCGGAGTCCGCATCCCAGATCTTCAGGGTTTGGTCCCCGGAGGCGGAGAGCAGGCGGCGGCCGTCGGGCGACCAGGCGCACCCGGACACATAAGACAAGTGGCCGGAGAGGGTGAGGAGAGGGAGGCCGGAGTCCGCATCCCAGATCTTCAGAGTTTGGTCCCCGGAGGCGGAGAGCACGCGGCGGCCGTCGGGCGACCAGGCGCACCCGTACACAGAAGACGAGTGGCCGGAGAGGGTGAGGAGGGGGAGGCCGGAGTCCGCATCCCAGATCTTCAGGGTTTGGTCCCCGGAGGCGGAGAGCACGCGGCGGCCGTCGGGCGACCAGGCGCACCCGGACACATAAGACGAGTGGCCGGAGAGGGTGAGGAGGGGGAGGCCGGAGTCCGCATCCCAGATCTTCAGGGTTTGGTCATCGGAGGCGGAGAGCACGCGGCGGCCGTCGGGCGCCCAGGCACACCCGTACACAGAAGACGAGTGGCCGGAGAGGGTGAGGAGGGGGAGGCCGGAGTCCGCATCCCAGATCTTCAGGGTTTGGTCCCATGAGGCGGAGAGCACGCGGCGGCCGTCGGGCGACCAGGCGCACCCGTACACAGAAGACGAGTGGCCGGAGAGGGTGAGGAGGGGGAGGCCGGAGTCCGCATCCCAGATCTTCAGGGTGTGGTCCCATGAGGCGGAGAGCACGCGGCGGCCGTCGGGCGACCAGGCGCAGGCGGACACAGAAGACGCGTGGCCGGAGAGGGTGAGGAGGGGGAGGCCGGAGTCCGCATCCCAGATCTTCAGGGTTTGGTCGCGGGAGGCGGAGAGCACGCGGCGGCCGTCAGGGGACCAGGCGCACCCGGACACAGAAGACGAGTGGCCGATCTGCATCTGAAGCCTCCCCACGTCTGGCGGCTCAACTCCGCTGTGGCCCCCACACCGCAGCCACACCGCCCGGTGAATCCGGGCTCCCTCAAACTCCGCGCCCGCCAAGCCGCATTTATGGAACAGCGCAGCCTCCAGGTCCGCTCCCTGCCACCGCGAGTCCGCGAGTTCGCAATCCTGCCACTTCGAACGCGCCGCATCGGCCGAGGAGAAATCGGTTCCCGTCAACCGGCAGCGGCGCCAAAAGGTGTTGGCGATCCTGGCGCCTTTCAGGTTCAGGTTGCTCAGCTCCAAGAGGCCTGGTCCGGGGTGGTCTACTTCGAGCCCCCACAAGTCGGCGTCCGGCAACTGAAAGGATGCCGCGGATGGGGAGGGATAGCTTTTCGGTTGCGCCTGGAGCACATAGCGGAATGCCAGCTCGCTGGCCTGGGAGCGATACGAATCCCGCAGGCCGACCAGCCCGCGCAGGGCGGCATCGGATGGCTGCTCCTGCAAGGACTGGCCCAGGAAATCCAGAGTCTCGCGGCTCACCCCGCGCAGCGCCCAGTTTGACATTGCTCCTTCTTCCAAGGCTCGCCGCAGATAGCACGCCAGGAAATATTCCTGGAGAGAAGAATGCGCAAAGCGGAACTGATCGCTGTCGTCCCGCACCAGGAACGTGGCCGTTCGCAGATCCTCTTTCAGCAAGTCGCGCCGCACGCCTTCGTAGTGCGATGCGATCCGGCGGTTGGCATCCAGGAAGTCCATCAGCCACTGTTCCAGTTGTCCGGCGGACCAGGTGCGCGCGCCGGACCGCAGCAGTTCTGCAGCGACGTGCTCCATCAGCATCTGCTTGTGCTCGGGATGGAACTGGTGCTTTCCCTGGTCGCGGAGCAGCCACTCGTCCACTACAAAGCGGTACAGCGTGAGGCCGGTGACCCGCCCGCCCGCGGCTTTCCACTCCTCCAGCCGGCGGAACTGGCGGGTGATCACGCTCAGGGTGTAGGGCCGCTCCGCCAGCTCAGGCAGGTTGTGTACGGTTTGAATGAACTCGTACGCGCGGTCTACGTCCTCTGCCGGAAGGGAATTCTGGAGATAGGTGCGGATCTGCTCCTGGTCAAACGGAAGGAGCACCAGCGCCCGGTAGCTTTCGGCGCGGACCGAGTCGCGATCCTCCAGGGTGAAGTGCGCGGATTGCTCCTGGAACGTGCGGAAGAAGTGGGTGCGGCAGGTGATGAGCAGCCGCCCGCGCTTCGCTTCCGGCGGAACCAGGCGGAACAGTTGCCGCGTGAATGCCTGCCCCTGGCTCGGTGTCAGGTGGACGAGCACTTCATCGAGGCCGTCAAAGATGGCGAGGGCGCCCTGCTCGACGAGCTGATAAATCTCGGGCGGTTCAGGCGGCTTGGCGCTCGCGCCTCCCTTCCAGTTCTGCTTCAAGATGCGGGCCACGATTTCGTCGAGGTCGGGCGCGCGCGGTGGCGAAGTCGCCCACATAGCGGAGGTCGAGAAAGACCGGGATGGGTACGTCGGTACCTTGGCGCCGCTGGTCCCACAGCCGCTTGGCGAACTCCTTGGCGGTGGTGGTCTTGCCCATGCCGAGCTCGCCCAGCAGCGCGCAGTACGGCGGCGCTTTCGGATCCGTGAGCCAAGCTTCCAGGAACGCGAGGGCGTCGCAGCGTTCCTTCACGGGCTCGCCGCGGCTCGATTTCGCGGAGCAGGGAGACAGAGCTTGCGGAGGGGTCCACGAACTTCGCCTCGTGGCGGGCCAGCGCGCGCAGTTCCTCTTCCAGCATGCGGGAGCTTTTGGCGAGCGCGGCTTCGATTTTCGAGAACAGCTCGAGGGCAAAGTCTTTGGGCTTGGACTTGTCGAAACTCCTGCCCCGGCAGCGGAAGACCGCCACATCCTTCGGCGGGTGGGGCAATTCGTGGAGGAGAACCGGAAGCACGCGCGCGGTTCGTTCGGTGTCGAGACGTGCCGCGAGGAATTCGGGGCTCAGGAACTGGATCGTGAGGTCACACCGGGTTCGCGCGCGGGCACGCTCTGTCTCCGGAGTCTCGCCTGGAAGAATGTCGGTGTGGGTCCAGGTTTCGATGTGGGCGACTGTGAGGTGCGGCCGCAAGGCCTCGAGCAGCTTCTTCGCGTCCGCTTGGTCTTTTTCGGCGTAGACCACGTATAGCCGCGCGGGGCCGACCTCCACGGCATCCTGCGGGGAACGCTCGGGGCCGGCGAGATTGGGGCGTACCCATTCCTCGGCGGCTTCCAGAAGGCGATCCTCCCCGTCAAACCAGACTCGCCGCGCTTCCGCGGGGGTGCGCGTCTTTCTGTCGCCCGACAATTTCAGAATGATGCCGGCCGCCCTGGCGGCATTCTTCACCTCCAGGCGCAGTTGGCGCAGCCTGGCCAGCGCCGGCTCGCGTTTCGCACCGGGATAGAGCGCACGGAGCACGTCCGCGAGATTGGCGGAGCCATCCGCCGCCACCAGTTCCAGCAGTTGGTCCAGTTCCGCTCCACTCTTACCCATCCGCTCCCGCACCGGTGGAACGGTTCGGCGCAGGGCCGACTTCGTCAGCATGGGTTCTTCTCCAACAGCGCGACGATCCTGGTGAACAGTTCGCGCGCGAAATCGCGGCGGGCCGGCATGGCCACGACACTGGTCGAACGATCTCCCCTTCGAATCGCGGAACACCTGCCGGTCTTCCAGACCCTTTAGGTCCAGCGTTCCATCGAATAGAATCTGCTGGAGCGCGACGGGGACGACCATCGGTTTCGCGAGCAGGGGAGGCAGCTCCCGCTGGGTGATGAAATCGCTGGCGAGGAACGCGGGGGATACGAGCAGCAATCCGAACCGCGACCGCGCCAGCGCCTGTTCCATTTCCGCGCGCCAATGCTCGCCGGGCAGGATGTGATGGTCGCTCCACTCGCCGAATTGAAAGCGAGCGGACGATTGGAGGAGGGGTTCGAGCACCGATCGAAAGCGTTCGACATCGGCCGAATCGCGCCGTGCGTAGGAGACGAAGTAGGGCACGGGCAGCCTCATGGCCTAGGGTGGAACGAAATCAACGAAATGTCAACGAAATTATGGGGCCTTCCGTTTCCGGGCCGCTTGCGCGCTGACGCCGCGCAACTCCCGGAGCGCATCGCGGCCACCCGGTGCTAGCTGGCCCGCCGGATCTCTTCGCGAATCACCCGCCGAAGGGTTTCTTCCAGCGGTTCACGGACGCGCGCGATGTGCTCCCGCAGGGCGGCATTCATCAGTGTCTGGTAATTTCCGCCGCCGGCCTTATCGATCTGCTCCCGGAACCACGCCACCACATCGTCATCCAAACGAATGGTGATTCTGGTTTTGCCCTTCGCGACCGGCAGGACCGGGCCGCGCTTCGCCTTTGAAAAATCGTACTCACGCTTCATCTGCTTCCTCATAATTGCGACGTTCACGCGCGGTCGCCTTGCGCGCAGAGATCAGGCGCACACCTTCGCCCCGCCAGGCATAGATCACGACGAGCACCCTTCCGAATCCATCCAGGCCGAGCGTGATCCAACGCTCTTCGTCCTCCGAGAAGGCATCCCGCATGGTGAGGGCCCGCTCGTCTTCCAGGACTGCCACCGCGTCAGGGAATGGAATCCCGTGTTGGCGGAAATTCATGCGCGCTTTGGCAGGATCCCACGTGACATCATATACATATGGATATGTACAATTGTACACCATGGCATCGTCATGCGCTGCTGTCGCCGGGAAGGCTGCGACGGGCAGCCACATGGGCGTGCCCGTTTCGTTCGGGATCACGCAGCCGGCGGAGCGCCAGGCATCCTCACCGTAGCCCAGAAGCGAAAGCGAGCAGACGATTGGAGGCGGGTACAGCACCGATCGAAAAGGCACGGCAGCCTCATAGCCCTGCCCAACGAAGCCAACGAATGTCAACGCTTACGTCGTGCCTGCTTCGGAGCCCTTTCCCGGGCCGCTCGCGCGCTGACGCCGCACAACTCCCGCAGCGCATCGCTCGCGATCCAACGCGCGGCGGAGGAATCCATCCTGCGGATCTCTTGCGCCAACGCGATGGCTTTCCTCCGTAGCGCCGCGTTGCGTTTTCCCACCTGCCGCAGTGCCCAGTTCACCGCTTTCCGGACGAAATTGCGCTCGTCGGTGGCCGCCTCGCGAATCAGCGGAAAGAAAGCTTCGAACTGCGCATCGCTCGCGTCCTTGGCTTTCACCGCCAGTCCCGCTATCAGCGAGAAGCCCGCGCGGCGCACGAATTCGCTTTTGGCCTTCGCCCACCGCGCCGCCTGGTCGAAGGCGAAGGGCGTGTAGCGGAACAGGTTGTGGCAGGCGTGGTCGCAGGTATCCCACGAGTCGAAGTCGCGCGCCCAGCGGTTCATCTGGCTCCGCGTCACCTGCGCCGGGTGGTCTACCAGCGTCGCCACGATGCGCGCTTCGTGAATACCCGATTGCCACAGTTGTTCGGCCAGCTCATGGTCCCGCCGGTGGCGCCGGGCAATGGCACGCAGAACCGGCACCGGCACTCCCAGCGTGTTCCGCGGATTGATGCCGAACCGCGCCATCCCCGCCACGTTGTCCGGGTTGGCGTGCGACTTCAGCTCGCCGATCAGTTCGTCAATATTCGACATGCACCAGAAACAGTCCTTTGGCGGGAGCGGTAGGGCCTGACTTCAGCGGCAGCACGGTCAGGTCTTCGATGTTCCCTTTGCCGGCTTCGATCAGCGTGCCCACGATATTACGCACCATGTGTTTCAGGAATCCGCTGCCGCGAATCCGGTATACCAGGCGCTGCCCGCCCGCCGTTTCCAGCTTCGACTCGAACACCGTCCGCACCTTGGATTTACCCTCGGCGTCGCGGTCGTCCGCGGCCGCGAAGGCCGTGAAATCGCGCTCTCCCGCGAACACTGCCGCGAGTTGCGCCATGCGGTCTTCATGGAGCGGATATGGGTAGTGATGCACGTAGGGCCACTCAAAAGGGCTACAGACTTCCCCGCGCGCGATGCGGTATTCGTAGGTCTTGGCCCTGGCATCAAACCGCGGATGGAAGTCGGGGTGTGTCTCCACTGCTTTCAGCACGCGGATGGCGGGTGGCAGGAGCCGGTTCACCGCGCGGCGCAGGTTGTCCACCGGAATCGGGTTGTCGATACTGCATGCCGCCACCTGCTCCAGGGCGTGCACGCCGGCATCCGTGCGGCCGGAACCGGCCATGTGTACGGGCTTGCCCTCCATGTCGGACAGAATCTGCTCGAGAAGGCCCTGGATCGTCGGCAACCCCGGCTGCACCTGCCATCCGTGGAACGAGGTTCCGTCGTAGGCGAGGTGGATCCGTATGCGTCGCATCAGGCCGGACGGGATCCAGGCTTCACGACCGGAATTCCCAACCTGCACAGGGGGCACTGCTCCGGATAGTGGGCGGCCACCTGGAGCGTGGCCAGCGCCACGCGCGGCACACCTACATCGGCATGGCCGCCCGAGCGATCGATGATGGAGCCGGCCCCCAGCACCATCACTCCCGTCCGGCGCAGCGCCTCCACCACGTCGCGCGTGCTGCCGCCGGTCGTAACCACGTCCTCGATCACCACCGCCCGGTCGCCCGGTCCGGTGGTAAAGCCGCGACGCACCACCATCCCGCCCGTCGTTGGATCGCGCTCTGTAAACAGGAAGCGCGTTCCCATCGCTCGCGCCACCTCGTGGCCGATAATGATGCCGCCCAACGCCGGCGACACCACCAGCGTGACTGGAGCCGCCACCCGTTGGCGGAGTTCATCGGCCAGCATGCGACCGAGTTTCTCCGCCGCCTGCGGATGCTGCAACACCAGCGCGCATTGCAGATACTCGGCGCTGTGCAGCCCGGAAGTCAGCCGGAAATGTCCCTGGAGATACGCGCCAGTGGACTGGAACATCTCCATCACGCACTCAGCTTGCGGCGTCACAAAGGCCTACTATAACATTGAGTTTAAACACAAACGACGTTTTCTCTCCGAGGTTATCCATGAACCGCATCCGACCTTTTCTCGCGATCCTGTGCGCCCTGCTGCTGGCGTTGCCGGCCTTCGCGTTTTCCGATGACAAGCCTGCTGGCGTGGACGTCACCAAGCCGCAGCCTCCCAGCCAGTCGAACAACCTGCTGGGCAAGATTACGCAACCCTACCGGGCCAAGACTCTGGCGCCGCCATCGCTCGCCAACTCCGACCGGCTGGAAGCCTTGCTGCGCGGCGGGAACCTGTACCTCTCCATGCAGGACGCCATTGCGCTGGGGCTGGAGAATAATCTCGACATCGCCATCCAGCGCTACGGCCCGGAACTGGCTGAGGCCGCCGTGCTGTCGGCGTCCGCCGGCGGCTTCGCCCGAGGCGTCTCCACCACGGTCACAGCCGGCCCGAGCAGCGCCACGGTCAGCAGTTCCGGCACCACCGCCGGCACCAACCAGAACGCGTCTTCGCAAGCCAGCGCAGGCACCGCCTCCGCGGTCGGCTCCAGCGTCCTGCAATCCTCGGGACCTTCCATACCCAGCCTCGACCCGACCGTGATCGGCAACCTGAACTGGGCCCATATCACTTCTCCGCAAAGCAGCGCGTTCCTGACCGGCACCAACTTCCTGATCACCCAGCAGGACCTGGCCAACTTCGGAATCCAAAAAGGCTTCCTCACGGGGACGATCGTCAGCCTCGGGCTCAACAACACCTCCACGTCCAGCAACAACCTGCGCAACGACTTCAATCCCGCGACGAACGCTTCGCTGGCCCTTAGCATCACCCAACACCTGATGCAGGGATTTGGTCCGGCCATCAACTCGCGCCAGATTCGCATTGCCCGCAACAACCGCGAAGTCGCCGACCTGACCTTCAAACTCCAGGTGCAGACTACCATCGCCAGCATCATGCGGCTGTACTGGGACCTGGTATCCTTCAACGAAAACGTGCGCGTGGCCCGCGAAGCTGTGGCGTCGGCGACACGTCTCTGGGAAGACAACAAACGCCAGGTGGAGGTCGGAACCCTGGCTCCCATCGAAGTGACTCGGGCCGAAGCGCAGATCGCCGCCGGCGAGCAGCAGCTCACTATCGCCCAGACCAACGTCCTTCAGCAGGAGACGATCATCAAGACCGCGCTGAGCCGCACCGGCGTGATGAGTCCCTCCATCGCCAGCGCCCACATCATTCCCACCGACACGATCAAAATTCCCGATGTGGAACCGATCGCACCCATTCAGGACCTGACCGCCATGGCTATTTCGTCGCGGCCGGAACTGGCCCAGAGCCGCATCCAGCTTCGTAACCAGGAGCTCACTATCAAGGGCTCCAGGAGCGCTCTGCTGCCCACTCTGGATGTCGTCGCCAACCTGCAGGACAATGCCCTCGCCGGTCAACCGAGCACGTTGCCGCCCGCTCCAGGCAACATCCGCAGCAACAATCCGTTCTTCGTCGGCGGGTACGGTCTGGCACTGACTCAGATCTTCAGCCGTAATTTTCCGAACTATTCCGTCGGCCTGAGTCTCAATATTCCGCTCCGCAACCGCAGCGCGCAGGCCCAGGTGATCAACGACGAGCTCACCTACCGGCAGCAGCAACTGGGTTTACAGCGCCTGGAAAACCAAGTGCGCGTGGACGTACAGAACGCCATCATCGGACTGACGCAGGCCCGCGCACAATACCAGGCAGCCATCAAAGCACGCGCTTTGCAGGCCCAAACGCTGGACGCCGAGCAGAAGAAGCTGGAACTCGGCGCCTCCACGATTTACAACGTCATTCAGGACCAGCAGGCGCTGACCCTCGCGGAATCCAACGAGGTGGCGGCCCGCGCCGCCTATGCCAAGGCCAAGGTGGAGCTGGATCGGGCCACCGGGCAGATCCTCACGCATAACAACATCTCGCTGGACGAAGCGTTTCAAGGCGTGGTCTCGCAGCCGCCCAGCCCGCTGCCCCCCCAGCAGTAAGGTCGCGCGGAGCGGCGCCGCGTGCCGCCGCTCCGCAGCAAGAATTACCGGGCATCACTCGCGGCATGTAGCGTTTTGATACACGAAGTAGACACACCAATGCCTATTTTGCGGACAGTGGAACACATTTTCGTACCCCCGAACGACGGCATTTCAAGGGAGTTCCGGTTTGGTGAGACGATTGCTCTACATAGGGCGTGACTAAGATTTCACTGGCCCAAGGAAAGGCGATTGACTTTCTGCTTCACCACCCGCCTTTTCAGTCACCTCGCACAAAACCCTTCGAGTAGTCCTCGACACCCCACAACCGCCTTTCCTGGGCCCGTGGCAAGATCTCCAGGCGGTTGTACATCCTGAGTTGTACTGGCAGGTCCGGTGTTGTACGCACAATCACGCCTGGTCGCGTCGATGCACCGAACTTGCGGCGATGATGTCCAACCCGGACAGAACGCGAGACTGTCATCTCCACGCGGTACCATTGAGAACGTGAGCGCGCATATCAGCCAGCAGCATTCCACTGGCGGTTCGCCCGGCAATCCCGCCGGCCGGGAGCTTGCCGGGACCCGCCATCCCGCACACTACACCGCGGCATCTGAGCTGCGACGGCCGCAAGTTCCCGTGGATTCGTAGGTGTCTCCCGATCGAACCCAATCCAGCAAACCATTCGGCCCGGTTTACGATTGGCTGCTGAGCGAATTGAGAGTTCCCTCCGGACCGCACGCCACCACGGCCCACGCCCGGACGCACCGGTGGTGGCAGGTGATGTGTCTCACCGGCGTGGACTACTTTTCGACCTTGGGCTATCAGCCCGGAATCGCGTTTCTCGCCGCCGGATTTCTTTCACCCATCGCCACCCTGGTGCTGGTGTTGGTAACGCTGCTGGGCGCGCTGCCCGTGTATTCGGTGGTGGCGCGGCAAAGCCCGGAAGGCCAGGGCAGCATCTCCATGCTCGCCGACCTGTTCCCGGGCTGGACGGGCAAGCTCATCGTGCTGTGCCTGTTGGGATTTGCGGCGACCGATTTCACGATTACGATGACGCTCTCGGCCGCCGACGCCACGGCACACGTCGTGGAGAATCCGTTTTCACCCGCCTGGCTGCACCACCAGGTGGGCGTCTCCCTGGCTCTGCTGGCGATTCTCGCAGGCATCTTCCTGCTGGGATTCCAAGAGGCAATCGGAGTCGCGGTGGTGCTCGTCGCCACCTACCTCGCACTGAACCTGGTGGTGGTTGCGGTCGGTCTGTACGAGGTCGCTGCGCATCCCGATGTATTGCAGCGATGGCGCGATCACCTGTTCCAAACCCATGGCAGCGTCCCGGGGATGATCGCCGTGGCCTTGCTGGTTTTTCCGAAGCTGGCGCTGGGCCTCTCCGGTTTCGAAACGGGCGTGGCGGTCATGCCGCTGATCGAGGGGGATATCCCGCACAGGATCCGCAACACCCGCAAGCTGCTGATGACGGCAGCCCTCATCATGAGCGGGTTCCTGCTGGGCAGCAGCGTGATCACCACGGCGCTGGTCGAACCGCACGAGTTCCTGAAAGGCGGCCAGGCGAACGGGCGCGCGCTCGCCTTTCTGGCGCATCGCTACCTGGGCGAGGGCTTCGGCACGGCGTACGACATCAGCACCATCCTGATTCTGGCGTTCGCCGGCGCATCGGCCATGGCCGGCCTGCTCAACCTGGTTCCGCGCTACCTGCCGGGCTACGGCATGGCTCCGGAATGGGCGCGCGCCTCGCGGCCGCTGGTCATCGTATTTGCCACCATCGCCTTCGCCGTCACGCTGCTGTTCGATGCCGATGTGGATGCGCAAGGCGGCGCATACGCCACGGGCGTCCTGGTCCTGATGAGCTCGGCATCCATCGCCGTCACCGCGGCGTGGTGGCAATCGCGGCTGCGGCTGGCGTTCGTCTTCATATCGGGGCTGTTCTTGTATACCACCATCGCCAATGTGGTCGAGCGGCCGGAAGGCATCCGCATCGCGTCATTCTTTATCCTGCTAACCGTTGTCAGCTCACTCGTCTCACGGGCACTCCGCGCAACCGAGCTGCGCATCAACAGCGTCGCTCTGGATGACGAAGCGATTCGCATCATCGAAAGCGATCGGGACCAGATCATCCGCGTGGTCGCGCATCGGCCTGGCCGGGCCGACGTCAGGGAATACGACGTGAAGGACGCGAGCACGCGCAGGCGCCACCATCTGAGCCCGGACGAACAGCTCATCTTTCTGGAAGTCGAGCCCGGCGATGCATCCGACTTTACGGGCGACGTGTGTGTGGCCGGATTCCATGTCGGCCGGCACAACATCCTGCGCACCAGGAGTCCGGCCATTCCCAATGCCATCGCTGCGATTCTGCTGAGGATCAGCGATCTGACCGGAAGGCTCGCGCATGCGTATTTCGGGTGGTCGGAAGGCAACCCGATCGGGTACGTCTTCCGGTTCGTTTTCCTGGGGGAGGGCGACGTAGCTCCCATCACCAGAGAGGTTCTGCGGAAAGCGATCCGCGACCCGGATGCGCGGCCTACCATCCACGTGTCGTGAAGCGAGGGTAAAACCGCACCGGCAACCCCGCCGCCGGCGGCGCGGCGACTCCGGCATCGCATGGCTGGCGCGCGTCGCCCCGGATGCGATATGCTCTTCACCTATGGCGGAACCAGTGGGGGCTCCTGATCCCGGAAGTATGCACGCGAAGTTCGAATTGCTTTTCAACGCGGGAGACGTGGAGGGTCTGTTGGACTTATATGAACCCGAAGCGATTCTGATTCCCTCCCCGGAAGGCCCGGTGCGCGGAAGAGATGGCATCCGGGCAGCGCTTGCGGGCTTCCTGGCGCTCGGCGGCAGAATCACGATCGCTACGCGCGCGGTTTTTGAGGGTCCGGACGGAATCGCTTTGACCCACGGCGACTGGTCGCTCCAGGGCGGGACCACGGAGCTGGCCGGCAAGACCGCGGAGGTGCTGCGCCGGCGGCCGGACGGGCGCTGGCTTTACATCATCGACAATCCCTGGGGCTAGCCGTCAATCCCGCGTCAACAGCGAAAGCTCGTTCACCCGGCGTACGATCTCGGCGCGGTCCATGCTGCGGTACGACTCGGGCAGCAGGCCTTTGCTGGTGCATTCCATCACCGCTACCAGATTTTGCAGTTCGATTTCGGTGGGATATGACGGCGGAATGAAATCTTCCAGGGCAGCCTTGAGGTCGTCTTCATCCAGCGCGGCATCCTCTTCGAGCGCGCTCTTCATGCGGGCGCGGATCAGCACCGCTTCAATATCCGCGCCCGAAAGTCCCGCGGAGTTCTTCAGGAAGACCTGCTCGGCTTCGGGCGAAGCGACCTGCATCCCGCTTTTCCGCTCCATGGCGCGCAGCAACGCCAGGCGTTCCTCGTCTGATTGTGGATAGAACAGCGCGATGTGCTCCTCGGCGCGGCCCTGGCGTTTGAGGTCTACCGGCAGCAGGTCGGGGCGGCAGGTCAGCAGGAACCAGATCACCTTGCCGCGCATTTCCGTATTGCCCATGAACTGCGCGATCTGCGCGAAGACGCGGTTGGACACGCCGCTGTCGCCGGATGCGGAGCGGTTCCCGAGCTGTGCGTCGGCCTCGTCCACAATCACCGCGATCGGGCTCATGGCTTTCAGCAGGTTCAGAATGCGCTCCAGATTTCCCTCGGTCACGCCCTGCCACATGCTGCGGAAATTCTTGAGCGTCACCGCGGGAATTCCGATTTCACCGGCGAAGCAGGTGGTGAGAAACGTCTTGCCCGTGCCCACCGGCCCGCAGATGACGTACCCCATCGGGACCACGTCCGTCCTCCCTGCCCGGATGGCTCGTGCCGCATCGTAGAGCTTCTTCTTGGCGGCGGCATTGCCCGCCACCAGGGAAAGGTCGAAACGGCTCTGCACGAACTCGAGGAGGCCGCCGGATTCGGCTTCGATCAGCTCCTTCTTGCGCTTCACCAGCGATTTCATGGTGAGCGGCCGGGAGTTCTGCGACGCGTCGTAAATCAGTCCCTGCAACTGCACCCGCTTGAGGCCCGCGGTGAGTGTCGACAGCGTCTCCGGGGTCACGTCCGAACCGTCGGGCAGCGGGCGCGTGGCCACCTGGGTGCGCACGTACTCCAGCCGCTCCGGCTCCGTGGGCAGAGGGATCTCGATGCTCGCCACCCCGGGATTCTGCACCAGTCCGAGATTCAGCTCCACCAGGTTCTCGGCGATCAGGCAGAAGATCACATCGCATTGCAGAAAGACGGGGTTCTGGGCCCAGCGCTTCAGGATCACCAGCGAATTGCGATCCTCGGCGGCCATTCCGGAGCTGTCGCCCGCGGGCGCGATGGTCTCGGCGAAGTCGATCACCAGCGCGATCTTCTTTTTGTCCACGAGCCGCAGCCGCATATAGTTGTCGAGAAGGTTCAACACGCCGTCCGGATTGCGGGGGAGACCGTTGGAGAAGTTCGTGCCATGGAAGCTGTCGTAACCGGCCAGAGCCCGCTCGAAATCGCCTTTCATCTCGGGCCGTCCGAAGCTCAAGCCGCCGCCGCGGTCGTAGAAGAGCACCAGGTCGCGCGAGCCGAACAGCGCGTCCCGAAGGAATCTTTGCAGCGGAAGGAACTCCGTCGAGTCGGGCCGTCTCCAGGCGGCCGTGTCGCGCACGTTGCCGTGCAGCACGAACATGGCGGTCACGCCGGAGTAGTATTTTTCGGAGAGCTCGCGAGCCCACGTGGGGAGGGCTTCGAGCCCGGTGGCGGGGGAGACCATAAAACAATTGTAGATGGCGCGGCCATCACGGTGAGTGAACGGGCGACCCGCGTGCGTCCGCCAGGCGCAAAACGGGGCCGCCGGATATTCACCGCAATCCGGCAGCCCCGTTTGGCAATCGAGATTCAACTATTGCGCGATGTCGCTATCGACCAGGAAGTAAGTCCACTCTTCGGTCCAGTCGTACTCGCCCATCGCGCCCAGGAACTGCGCGGTTTGGTCGAAGAATCCGTCATCCGGGGGCTGCACCCATCCGGCGCGGAAAATCGGGCTGCCGAACAACGTGCTGAAGTCCGGGTCGCTGTACTCGAACGGACGGCGTCAGCAGCGGATCGGCAGCAACGAAGTTCTTTCCGGCGCCGTTGCCTTTCTGACCTTGGGCGTAAGGCATGGCTGTAGGCCTGGTCAATCTGCCCTGCCAGCGTGTTCGGCGCCTTGGTGCCGAGGTTGTTGTTGTAGCACAGGACGCCGTTCATGGTCAGGTTGCCGGCATCGGCCTGGGCCTGGGTGGAGTCGGCATCGGCGATTTCCATGCACGCGCTGTTGAAGTTCGTCACCACGATGTTGTTGAACGATCCCCTCGCTCCGCGGCGCAGGAAGATGCCCGGCGCGTCGGACTCGTCGAAGCCCGGGAGTGCCGGAGCCGATGAAAGTCGCGTTGTAGAGGGTCGGCGCGGAGAACGGAGTCGCGGCCGCATCATATTCGCTGTTGTCGCCCTCGATTCCGCGGTTGCCGGGAAAATCGGGACTCTGATAGCCGATCACATACTGAGCACGGCCGGTGAAACCGAGCTGGAAGTCGAAGTAGTCGTCGCGCCCGAGCCCGCCGACCAGGTACTTGGCATCCATCGTGCCGCCGAACCATTCGAAGGTGTCATCCAGGCCGAAGATCGCCTGCAGGTGATCCACCGTCGTGCCCTTGCCGCAGCCGCCCCACGTAAACGAATTGATTTCGTTGTTGGGCGAGAGAATGAATCCCGCGTACTCCACGCGAACGTATTCGAGCGTTCCGCAGTTCCAGTTCGGATCGGTGCCGCCGTAGAGCCCGTCCGGAGTGGTGTTCAGTCCTTCGATATAGAACGTGCCGGCCTGGTTGGTGTTGCCGCCGGTGTTGGCTGCCACGTTGATCGGCGCTTTGCCCAGCAGCACGAGTCCGGCCCAGTCGCCGCGATTGCGCTGGCCGAAAGGCTGCGCGCTGGTCATGATGATGGGGCGCGACTTGGTGCCCTTGGCCATGATCTTGCCGTTCTGCGTGATCAGCAGGAGCGAAGGCGGAGTTGCCGGCCGCGCCGAGAATGAACGTGCCAGGCTCGATGGTGAGCGTCGCATTGTTCTTGACGAACACGCCACCCTTCAGGTCCCACTCCGTGTCGTTGGTGAGCGTGCGGTCCGAGGTGATGTCGCCCGTCAGAGTCGGTCGCGCCCTTCACGACGCCGATTTTCATGTAGGCGGTCTTGATGGGCGCGTGCCGGTGTAGTCGCGCAGCTGGACCACAAACGTGTGCATCCCGAACTCGTCCGGCATGGTGACCGCCGGGAATTTCCCGCCGCGAGCCGATCAGCACGGCCTTGGTGGCATCCGCCATCTGCATGGGCTGAAAGCCCTGAGCGGCCGTATTGCCGTTGATGTCGGTGGCATCCGAGGTGCCGCCCGGGAAATAGGTCTTCACCCCGGTCTGGTTGTTCTGCCGGTAGACAAAGACGGTGTAGGGATACAGATCGCCGTTGGTCTTGACGGTCCATCTCAGCGTCAGGTTTCGCCCTGGTGATAGGTATATTTGTCGCTCCAGATCCACATGGACAGCTTGGCGCGGGGCCCGTTATAGACCGCGGCTGATGATCTGCTTGACTCGAGCCATGCCTTCAGCCTGCGCCGCTGGCTGACCGGCGCGAGCTTTTGGCCGCTTGCGGCGCCGACCGCGAGCAAAGCCCAGCAATGAGAAACGATCGAACTCGCATGCTTCTCCTCTCTCCTGGTTTTCAAAAAAATGAATAACTCAGGCCGATTTGAAACGTCCGGCCCAGACGATAATCCCGCTGCACGATATTGCCTTGCGTCCAGCGATAATCGTTGTCCCCGAGGTTTTCGGCCTCGAAACGGAATAGTCCACTTGGCCCTCTCGTCCAAGGTGTACTGGTAAGAGAAATCCAGGAACGTGTTGCCTTCCTGATAGATGTCGGGCAGCCGGAACGTCCCCACATCGGAGATGCGGCGCGACACATAATTTGCGGAGAAGCTGCGCGTCGCTGTGCCACTTGGCGCGGCGCCACTCCAGAATGCCGTTGGCGATGTAGCGGGATTGCCCCAGCAGCGGCCGCGATTGGGACGTCAGGATGGCCGCATCCTCCGGCTTGAGGTCGACATTGGAATCGACGAAGGTGAAGTTCGACGAGACGCCAAAGTCCCGCAGTTTGTCCCACAAGGTCGCCAGCGACCGGCGGAACTCCAGCTCGATGCCGAAATTGCGCGCGCCCTTGGCATTCACGAAGCTCTGCCGCAGATCGTTCGAGGGTACGATGATCTGCTCGATCGGGTTGGTGAACGTCTTGGCGAAGAAACTGGCCGCCACCAACTGGTTGCCGCCCGGAAACCACTCCCAGCGCGCATCGTAGTTGTTGATGGCGGCCCGCTTCAGGTCCGGATTGCCGGCCGTAATGAAGCCGCCCAGCGTGTTGGCGAAATCGAATGGCGACAGCTCGCGGAAGTCCGGCCGCGACAGCGTCCGGCTGTAGGAGAACCGCAGGTTCTGGTGCCCGGTCGACAGCGTAGATGACGTTCACTGCCGGGCGCGGGATCGGTGTTTTGCAGCACGGCCTGTGACCGGGGTGGCACGTGGCCGAGAGGTTGTCCAGCGTCGTCACGATCTGGTCGGCATCCTCGACGCGGATACCGCGCCACCAGCCGCCAGCGCGGGCCCAGGCGCCAGGTCGACCATCGCATAGCCGGCGTAGATGTTCATCGAGGCGTTGTAGGCGTCGGTGCCGCGCGTGTACTCGATCAACTGGAAACCGTCCGGGCGGATATTGTCCGGGGCGAACAGTTCGTTGCTCGGCAGAAACAGGTTCAGCGTCGTGATCCGCTGCGGTTGGAACAGGAACCGGCGCGCCGCCGAAATCGCGCCGCCGCACGGTCGCGCGGAATCCCACTTTGAACAGTCCCGTGACGCTGCCTTTGAAGAACGGAATGCTGTAGTCGACTTGCGGCTCGTAAATGCGGTCGTCCAGGGCGGAGAAGAAACGAAGGCCGGAGGTGCTGGTTCCGGCGAAGATGTAGCGCCCGTCGGGCAGCAGGTTGCGGAACACCTCCCGCAGGTCCGGTTCGTCCCGCGTCGACTGCGAATAAGTGAACTGCCAGTGAAACAGGCTGTTGTGCCAGCTGGGGACCGAATGATCGCCTTCGACGCCGGTCGAGTACAGGGATCGCTCGATATAGCGAAGGCGCTCCGCCTGAAGATCATTTCCCACACCGCCGTCGAAGCCCGCGAACTCGCGCGACGCTCTTCTCGGCGTCGTGGGTGTAGGTGTTCCGGAAAACGAGCTTGTGGTTCGGAGTCAGACGGATGGCTGTGTTGAAAACCGCTCCCAGGCGCGCCGATTCGGTGTACTCGCGGTAGTCCGGGTAATCGGTGAAAATGATCGGGGCGCCCGCGCCCTGGCGCAAATAGCGCTGCAGCTCGCTCTGCAACTGGGGCTTGTTCGTGAAACTGACCGCGCCCACAATACCGAACCGCCCCCACGTGCCGCCGCCGACCGCGGACCAGTCGAATGCCGGCCGCTCGGAATCTACCGACGTGGGCTGCCAGTTGTCGGAGAACGCCCGCCCGAAAGCCTGAACTCGCTGCTGGAGTGAACTGTCCGGGAACGAGGCGCTATCTCGGGGAATGCCGGAGGGACTCCGCGCGAGCCGGCGCCGAATCCAAAGAAATCTCCCGGGCCGCCCGGAGTAAGTCAGAAACGGGCTGAAACGTCGTTACGGTGTTGAAACCGCTCTTTAGTTGAGCGTTGAACACCTTCTGGGTGGGAAACTCCACCGTCTGCATCTGGACCAGCCCGCCGGAGAATTCGGCCGGCAGATCCGGCGAATAGGTCTTGGCGATCCTGATGTTCTCGATCAGCCCGGTGGGAAACAGGTCCAGCGGAACGACGCGCTTCTCCGGTTCCGTGGTGGGAATCACCGCGCCATTCAACTCGGTGGCGCTGTATCGCTCACCCAAGCCCCGGACGTAGACGTATCCGCCGCCGACCACGCTGACGCCGGTGACTTTTTCAAGGCGCCGGCCGCGTCGGAAGATACGGAGGCCGCCAGCTCCTCGCGGCTGATGCTGTCGCTCACTACCGGCGAGAGCTTCCGTTCATTGAGCATCGCCTCGGCGGTTGCCTGCACGGCCGAGATTTTTTCGACCACGTCCACGGTAGTTGTAACAGACATGTTCGATATAACCGTGCTGGCCTCGGTCACCTCGCCCGCTTTCACCGCTATGTCCGTCAACTCGACCGGCGCGTAATTGGCGGCGCTGAAACGAAGACTGTATGTGCCTGGGGAGAGGCTGATGGAGAATCTTCCATCGGAATCGGTGACCATGTGGTCACTGGACTGCCCATTGACAGCGAGAGCGACTCCGGGTACGCCCCGCCCGGTTTTGCTGTCCAGCACACTTCCGCTCACAGTGCCGTTCGTCCCCTGCGCCCATGCCGCTTGAACCAGCAGGAACGCGAACAATGGAAGGGTCTTTTTATTGAACAAACAGTCCTACCTCATTGGAATCCACGCCGTCCATGAATACCCGAACCGGAACCCGGCCGCTGATGAATGGGCGGTCGGGGATGAACACGTTGATCTGCCACAGCCCGGGCGCATCGGGATTGAGACCGCTGAACTGAACCTGGGCTTGCACGCCGTCAATTAACACCTGCGGCGTAGAAAGGGTAGTGGCCAGCGGATTCGCTCCGGGCGCGGCTCCGTCATCCACGGTGCGGTTCAACGCTCCGGGGCCTGTAGCATATATGGAGACCACCTCGCCGCGCCGTGCCGGCGTGGATTCTGTGTTCTCCGTCGCCCCGTCCTGATTGCGAATCGCCCCTTTCGGGGGAGTCTGGGTATCTTTCGCGAACAGGCCGGGTGCGGTCGTCATCACTCGTACCGACCCGCCGATGGTGGCCGATGCAGTCGTGATCTGGACCGGGTGCAGCCCGGGAGTGGTCGCGTAGGGAATCAGAAATGTGATCTGGGTCGACCGGACGTCATAGAGAGGGGCGTCCACACCATCCACGGTCACCTTGACGCCGCCCAGCGTTTTGGGTAGCGGGAACGCCGAGGCGGTGGTGGTCGCAACACCGGAGAACGTTCCGAAAGCCGCGACCCATGAGCCCGCGCTCACCGGCTGGTCGCCGCGAAAGCTTGCATTGTTTACGATCGCTACTTGCGCGTTCACGCCTTCGCATAAGAGCAGAAGGGTCAAAAAGATCTTCGTAGACATTAGTCTATTCATGCTCCTGATTCTGTTCATGCTCCTGGGTATTCTGGCGCTGGACTGGCAGCTTGGTGAACAATCGGATAACCGCACTCCAGATTTCTGAGTGCCTTGCTGACCCATGGGGGGCCCGCCCGGCTCCTCCACTGCACGCTGCTCGGCCTGGGCCGGAACTACGCTCCGTCGCGCCGCCAACATTTTTGGGAACCCCTAGAAAGCTATCATGCCTGCGCAGCGGAAGGGTTTCAAACCTGTTACGTATTCATGAATTGTCTGAGACACGCGGGGTACTACACGTCCCCCATGGGATGGCAAAATGCGCTAGAACCAGCATCCTACGCCGGGGGATTACCGCTTGGGCTGTGCCCGGATGTGGGTTCGCAGGGCAGATGTGCGCCCGCGTCTGGCAGGAAGGGCTTGGCAGAAACCTCAATCACCTGCCACTTACTCAAGGTGAAGAGCTCGACCTACTCTAATGTCAGTCGCCAGCGCACACATCCACAGTTAGTTGACAGGTGAACCTGAAGTAATCGAGAACGCCGGTCATGCGGAGCGGAAGCTATCCGCCCCGCCTGACTCACGGCTTCGATCGGTTAGCGACTACAACTGGACGTAGCACTCGCGGGCCGGGCTGCACTCGAACTCGTCGACCACCTTCCCGTCGGGCCCTACGCACTTGTAAGTGTGATGACACCACATGGCGCTGTCGTTGCTGTAATCGTTTTCCGGCTTCAGTTCGGCCTCGATGTACATGCCTTTCCAGCGCAGATAGGCGCATCGGTTCATGCTGATTTTCTTGCTTCCGGATTTGGGCATGGTTACGCCTTCGCTTTCACTGCATCCAGCAAGGCGCGCTTCACCGCGACTTTGGCCAGCGTCACCTTGTATGCGTTCTGGCTGAGCGGCCTGGCGCCGCTGACCGCCGCTTTGCCCGCCGCTTCGGCAGTCGCCGCCGTGATGGTCTTGCCTTTGAGGGCCGCTGCCGCCGCCGCCGAATCCCACGGTGTGGGAGCGACGTGACCCAGCACAACTTTGGCGCTCGTCACCGTGTTGCCGTTCATGGTCAACGCGACCGCCGCGGCCACCAGAGGCCAGTCCAGCGCCTCCTTCTGCCGCACTTCGTAGTTCGCGCTTTTCACCGCCGCACCCGGGACGATGATTTCGGTCAGGATCTCGTTCGGCTGCAGGGCGATTTCCCGCGTGTTCTCGTCTTTCGGCGCGACGAAGAATTTCGCCACCGGCACCTCGCGCGTACCCTTCGCCGAGACCAGTTTCACCTTCCCGCCCAGCGCCACCAGCGCCGGACCCAGGCTCGACGCACTCACGAAGTATGCCGGACCTTCGCCGAAAATAGAGTGATACTTGTTCTCCCCATCGGGCACCAGCGATTTGCCGTCCCTCATCGCCAGCAGTCCGAACCCCTGCCGGTAATACCAGCAGCGCGGACGCTGGCATAGGTCGCCGGCGGCCGTGCCCATGTGACGAATCTGCGGGCTCGTAATGCCGGCGGCGGCGTCGGCCAGCGACTTGAATCCGGCGCGGACCTCGGCATTGTTGGCCAGTTCATCCATAGTGACCAAGGCGCCGATGCGTAGCCCGTCGGCGGTCTTCTGGATGCCTTCGAGCTCCTTGATGTTCTTGATATTCACTACGGTCCTGGGAGACTGGAGGCCTTCCTTCATGAGGCTGAGGAGGTCCGTACCGCCCGCCAGAATGTCAGTCTGGCCCCAGCGCGGGGCGAGCAAAGCCAACGCCTCGTGAAGGGTCGTGGGATTGGCATATGCGAAGGATTGCATTACGCGTTCCTCCTTTCAAGCGCGGCCAGCACGCGGTCGGCGGTCAGCGGAACCCTCGACACGCGCACTCCGATCGCGTTGGTCACGGCATTCGCCATGGCGGCGCAGATGGCAATGGCCGGCGGCTCACCCAGACCGATCACACCGCGGCTATCCATCTCCGGCCGGATATCCATGTGCACCACGATGTTGCCGATGTCGTCAATGCCGGCCAGCTTGTAGAACTCCATATCCGGGTTCAGCATGCGGCCGGTTTGCTCGTCCATGATGCGCTCTTCGCACAGCGCGGTGCTGAGGCCCATGATGATGGCGCCGTAGCACTGGCTTTCGGAAAGCCGCGGGTTGATCACCAGGCCGCAATCCTGCACGGCCACGTAGCGGTTCACCTTCACGATGCCGGTTTCCGTGTCCACCGAAACGTCGGCGATCTGCGCGCCCGCCGAGCCCTGCGTGAGCAGGTTACCTCCGTCGCGCCCGGTGAAAATGCCCATCTCGGAAATCGCGTTCGTGCCGAGCTTCTGGCACGCGGCTTTCCAGGTGAGACTCTTGTTGGGATTGCCTTTCACGCGGATGTGACCGTCCACCGCTTCCAGTTGATCCGCCGCGGCGCCCAGCGCGGGCGCGCAGGCATCGAACAGTTTCATCAGCGCGTTCACGCTCGACTTGCGCGAGGAGGTGGACACGCCGCCCACCGTGGTAGAACCGCCCGACGCGCCGTCACGCGGAAGCGAGTTGTTCCCGATGTGCAGCTTCACCTGCCCGGGGGAAAGTCCCAGAGTCTCCGCCACCACCTGCGTGATGACGGTACGAGTCCCGGTGCCCAGGTCCTGGGTGCCGATTTCCACCAGCACCGAACCATCCGGGTTGATGGTGGTCCGGCACTGGCTGGGATGGCCCATTCCGCCCCACGCGCCGATGCCGATTCCCAAACCGCGCTTCACCGTCCCGCTGCCGTTCTGGCCGCGCGGCTTCCACAGCTTCTTCCACTCCGCAAGTTCAGCGGCCTTGTCCAACTGGTAGCGGTAGGTTGCCACGCGCGACTCCGGCGCGTATTGTGCGTTGATCTTGAACACCTCCAGCGGGTCCATGCCGATCTTGGCTGCAAAGTCGTCCATCGCGCAGCAGGTGAGGAAAGAAGCCTGCTGGTTGCCTGGCGCGCGCCACGCCCGCTGGTGGCCGGTGTTGGTCATGACAGCGGTGTGCACCTTGCGGATGTTCGGAATGTTGGTATAGATGTACGGCTGGGCTGGCCCGTTCACGGCCTGAATGCCCCCGGTGCCCCAGGAAGCGGACTGCCATGCCGTAATCGTGCCGTCCTTCTTCCCGCCGAGCTTGATTTTGGCGAAGGCGGAGGGCCGGTTGCCCGCAACCTCCTGCTCGGTGACGCGGTCCAGGTATACCTTTACCGGAGCCCCGCCGGCCTTCTTGGAAAGCTCGGCGCCCACCAGCGCCCAGGCATCCGGCGAAAACTTGCTGCCGAACCCGCCGCCGATGTACTGCATTTCCACCTTGATGTTGGTCGCCGGTATCTTGAGATTGGTCGAAAGGCCGTCGGCGTAGCCGGCAATGTTCTGCGTGGAGGGCCACACGTTGGCGCTGTCCCCCTGCCACTGAATCACGTTGCCGTGCGGCTCCAGACAGCAGTGGGTCACCACCGGGATGCCGTATTCGCCTTCGGATACCGCGTCGGCTTCCTGGAAGGCCTTGTCGGGGTCGCCGGTGACTCCCTCGCCGCCCTGCTTGGCGTGGTTGCCTACCTTGCTGAGGTCATCTTCCCTGACGAAGTGCGGCAGTACCTCGTATTCGACTTTGATCTTGTCCGCCGCCTCGCGTGCAGCCTCCTCGGTGGTGGCCGCCACCGCCGCCACTTCGTAGCCGGCCCAGTTGATCTCGGTGCCCGCGGGCGCCATCACATGCACCGCCTTCACACCGGCCGACTTCTCCGCGGCGCTGGTGTCGACTCCGGTAACCCGGGCATGGGCATGCGGCGAAGTCTGATACGCCGCAAACAGCATGGCTTTGAGGTTGTGGTCGGAAGAGTATTTGGCGCGGCCAGAGGCCTTCGCCGGTCCGTCCACGCGCTTGAGACGCTGGCCGATGACCTTCCGTTTGTTCATTGGTGGCCAGCTATAGTCGGGGGTTTCAGCCATTGCGCGCTCCTCCCTTCATCTGCCTGGCGGCCTGCAGAGCGGCCTTGCGGACTCCCATGTAGGTTCCGCACCGGCAGAGATTGCCGCCCAGTCCCTGCTTCACTTCCGCTTCGGTGGGGTTGGGATGCTCGTCGAGGAAGCCTTTGCAGGCCATCACGAACCCCGGGGTGCAGTATCCGCATTGCTGGGCGTCGTTGTCCCAGAAAGCCTGCGATACCGGATGCAGATTGTTGCCGGTTGCGAGGCCCTCGATAGTCTCGATGTTCTTACCCTGCGCGTCGATCGCCAGAACCGTGCAGGCATAGACGGTCTTGCCGCCCATGATCACGGTGCAGGCGCCGCAGGTGCCGCGGTCGCATACGCGCTTCGCGCCGGTCATGTCCAGATAATTGCGGAGCGCGTCAATCAGTGTGACGCGCGGTTCCACACGCAGATTGACGGGTTTGCCGTTGATGTTCAGCGTAATCGGTACCGTCCCCGGTCCCACCACTTTGGCGGGCGCCTGGGCGGCCGCCTCTTGCTCCAGGAGTCCCGTTCCCAGCGCGCCTCCACCGACCCCCAACCCGCTGAGAAAACCGCGGCGGGAGAAACCGGACTTCGGGCGGGCCGGAAGGTCGGGTTCTTTCTTTGAACTCACCAGACACCTTCCTTTCGTGCCGTGTACACGCTAATAATTGGCGAAATCGACATCACTATATCACGCCCGCCACGCGGGGGGCTGTGCGTTATCCGTATCTTAAGGCCTGTACCAAATCGATCCTGGCGCCGCGATGATATGTATGATAATGCACTAAAAGTGTCGGGCCTAATGATACCGCTGCGCTTCCATCAGGTCGACCTTCGTCGCCCGACGCACGGTAGCTTCGAATACCGTGGCCTACGCGCGGATGTCCGTGGCGTTCGGCGCCGAGAGCATGGCGCGGTCGCCCCATCGCGGTTTGCTGCCGAAGATTCTCACCAGCCGGTCCGGATCGCGATACGGCAGCGGCGCCAGCAGCACCGCGCGCACCACGCTAAAGATCACCGTGTTCGCGCCGATCCCGAGCGCCAGCGTGAGCAGGGCCACAGCGGTGAGGCCCGGTCCGCGGCGGCACAAGCGGATGGCGTACTTCACGTCCTGCGCGAAACGTTCGAGCGAATTCAAACCCCAGGTGTCGCGGCTCTGCTGGGCGAGCAATGCCGCGTTGCCGAACTGGCGCCGCGCGGCGGCACGCGCCTCGGCCTCCGCCATGCCGCTTTCGCGGTTCTCGGCCGCCTGCATCTCCAGGTGCGCCCGCATCTCCTCTTCCAGATCGCTGTGGAAACGGCGCCAGCGGAAAATCACGCGCAGTTGCCGCCAGATCTCACTCATAGCGGAGCACCTCCACCGGATCGACCCTGGCCGCGCGGCGTGCCGGCAAATAGGTTGCCAGGAGAGCGGAGACGCTGAGGACGAGCGGCGCCAGCGCGAAGATCGCACGATCATGCGCCGTGACGGCGAACAGCAGGCTCTTCATGGCGCTGGCCAACATCCACGCTCCCGCCATGCCGGCCACTGCGCCGGCCAGGATCAGCAGGAAGCCGCCGGCCATGACTTGCCGCAGGATCTCCGAGGGCGCCGCCCCCAGGGCCAGGCGGATCCCGAACTCATGGTTGCGCTGCACCACCGAATACGAGACCACCCCATATAGTCCGACGCCCGCCAGCAGCAGGGCCATGCCCGCAAACAGGCCGGTGAGCAGAGTCGCCAGGCGCCGCGGCGCTGTCGAATCCGAGAGAATGGCCTCCATCGTGCGAATGTCCGACACCGGTTGCGCCGGATCCACCGCGCGCACAGCGCCGCGCACCGCCGCCGCGAGGCCTGCTGGATTTCGTTCCGCGCGCACCACCAGCGTCATCCGCGGCATCGACTCCAGGAAGTACATCTCCGGAATCGAGTCGTCTTCCAGGCCGGAGTATCTGGTGTCGGCGACGATGCCGATGACCGTCACCCAGGCTCCTGCGTTCACGCGAAACCGTTTGCCCAACGCGTCCTGGCCGGGCCAGAAGATCCGCGCCATCCGGGCGTTGACGATGCTGACCCGTTGGCCGGCATCCGCCGCCGCGAAATCGCGCCCGCGCAGGCGCCGGATTCCGATGGCGCGAAAATACCCGAGGCTCACCGAGCGGTGGCCCACCCAGATGAAATCCCCCGGCGGATGCGGCGGCGCTCCTTCCACATCGATGTCCTGCCCCCAGTTCTGCGCGTTGATGGGGATGAAGTTGGCCGCACCCGCCGCGTGCACGCCGGGCAGCGCCGCCAGCCTCTCCAGCACCTGCGCGTAAAATGCGTTGGCTCCCGGCCCGGTTCGCGACACGTTCGCTGTCAACACGTTTTCCGCGCGAAACCCGAAGTCTACCGCCAGCATCCGGGCGAAGCTCTTCATTAACAGCCCCGCTCCCACCAGCAGCATCGCCGAGAGCGCAACCTCCGAGATCACCAGCCATTCGCGCAGACGTCCGCGCCGGCGGGCGCGGCGCGGATCGCTCGTGGCGGCCAAGCCTGGCAACATGCCGAACACCACACCGGTGGCCACCGAGACCGCCAGCGTGAACGCCAATAGGGACGCATCCACCCCTGCGGGTTCCAGCGGATGCATGGCCGCCGGAACCGCTCGGTAAAGCAGGCGCACGCCCGCCCAAGCCAACACGAACCCCAGCCCCCCGCCCAGGAGCGCCAGGATCAGGCTCTCGGTCAGCACCTGCTGGAGGATACGGCGGCCGCCGGCGCCCAGCGCGCGCCGAACCGCCATCTCCGTTCTCCGGGCAGCCGCGCGCGCTACCAGCAATCCGGCCACGTTGGCGCACGCAATCAGCAGCAGCAGCGCGACGGCCACAGCCAGCGCCGCAAGGGCCGGCCGGATGGCGCTCGCATAGCGCAGGCGCAGAGCCTCCACGCGGGCCGTACGGTTACGATTCCACTGCGGATAGGCAGCGGCCAGGCGCGCGCAGATGCCGGCCATGTCCGCCCGGGCCTGTGCCATCGTTACTCCCGGTTTGAGCCGCGCGATCGTCTTCAGGTGGAACCCTCCGCGCCCGCCCTCCAGAAGCCGGCCCATCGGAATCCAAACGTCTTCCGCCGGAATGAAAAAGCGGAACCCGCGCGGCATGATGCCCACCACACGAAACGGCTTGCCGTCCAGCGTGATGCTAGTTTGCAGAGCGTGCGGGCTGCCACCGAACTGCCGTTGCCAGAGACCGTAGCTGATAACCGCGATCGTGTCGCCTCCGGGCCGATCCTGCTCCGGGCCAAAACCGGGGCCGAGCGCTGGGCTCGCGCCTAGAACCGAAAAGAAATTCGCCGAAACCCGCGCCCCGCGCAGACGCTCGGGTTCCCCGGCACCCGTAAGGTTGAACTGATCCGCGGTCACGTCCCAGGCGGCCATCTCTTCGAATACGTGGTTCTGCGCCTTCCAGTCCAGGTAGTTGCCGGGCGAAGTGTACCCCCTTCCACCGGCCTTCTCGGTGGGGTCGAACTGGTCCACCGTAACCAGCCGCGCCCCGTCCCGGAACGGCAGCGGCCGCAGCAGGAAGTCGTTGCAGATCGAAAAAATCGCGGTGGTGGCGCCGATCCCGACAGCGAGTGTAGCCACCGTAACCGCCGACCAGCCCGGGTTCCGCCCAAGGAGCCGCAACGTATGCTTCGCGTCGTGCAAGACGCTCTCCAGCGCGTTGAGACCCCAGGTCTCGCGGCTCCGCTCGGCGAGCAACGCCGTGTTGCCGAATTGTCGCCGCGCGGCAGCGCGCGCCTCGGCCTCCGTCATGCCGTTTTCGCGGTTGTCGGCAGCCTGCATTTCCAGGTGCGCATCGATCTCCTCTTCCAGTTCGCGAGCGAAACGGTCGCGCCGAAAGAGTATCGCCAGGCTGCGACGAAATTGCTGGAATCTCTTCATGCCGGCTCGATCACGCGGTCGATGGCTTGCGACACCCGGCGGTACTCCGAGATTTCTGCCATGAGCTGTTTCCGCCCCTCGGCCGTCAGGTGGTAGACCCTACTGCGCCGTTTCGGTCCGGCCTGCACCCACTCGGCGGTAACCCAACCTTTCTTGAGAATGCGTTGCAGCGCCGGATAGAGCGACCCTTCCTCCACCCGCAGCACCTCCTCGGAGGTCTGCTGGATCGACTTGGCAATGCCGTATCCGTGCATGGGGCCGATACGCTTGAGGGTCTTGAGGACGAGCATCTCCAGCGTCCCCGGCGGAATTTCAGATCTGGATTTCAGGGTTTCCGACACCATAGATTATCTATGCATAGACTATCCTCGCTCGTAGGAGCTGTCAATGCCGAAAATCTCCACGCGCCGCTTCTGCAAGCGCTCTAATCCTGTGGCGGGCGGTCTCAGGTCCGAGACATTTCTAACGATGCCCCCGGGTCCATCGTCTAAACATTGATGGATGTCCTGCACGATCTGCGCTTCGCCGCCCGTACCCTCGCGCGCCAGCCGGGGTTCACAGCCATCGCGGTTTTCACGCTGGCCGTTGGAATCGGTGCCAACACCGCCATCTACAGTGTGGTGAATGCCACGCTCCTGCGCACGCTGCCGTTCCAGGATCCGGACCGGCTCATGAAGCTGTCGCTCGTTACGCCCTCCCTGCGCGGCGCGCCGTCCCGTGACGACATGGTCTGGTCGTACCCGAAGTACGAGTTCTTCCGCAAGAACCAGCAGGTCTTCTCCCGCACCGCCGTCTACTACGATGTGACCCGCAACCTTACCGGCACGGACGAACCCGAGCGTCTACGCTGTGAAATCGTGGGCGCCGATTACTTCCCCGTGCTCGGCATTCGCGCCGCGACCGGCCGCACGTTTCTGCCGGAAGAAGATGTCACCCCGGAGAAGGACATGGTCGCCGTCATCAGTCAGGGCCTCTGGGAGCGGCGCTACGGCGCGGACCCCGGCGTGCCCGGCAAGACCATCAGCCTCGACCGGCGGAAATTCACTATTGTCGGCGTGTTGCCCGCGGGTTTCCAGGGGCTCACCGGTCCGGCGGACGTATGGGTGCCTGCCCACACCCTGGACGCCGAGAGCTTGGGACAGCCCCAATCCCACTCCTGGCAACTCGTAGCGCGGCTCAAGCCGGACGTCACCATCGAGCAGGCCAAAGCCGCGGTTGCCTTGCTGGGGAAACGCATCGAAGAGGCCTATCCGCTGCCCATCTTCCCCGGCTGGGGCGCCGAAGCCCGCACCCTGGAAGAGGCACGGACGGAACCCGACATCCGCAAATCCGTGCTGGTGCTGTTCGGCGCGGTCGGCTGCGTGCTCCTGATCGCCTGTGTCAATATCGCCAACCTCCTGCTGGCGCGCGGCACCGTGCGGCAACGCGAGATCGCGATCCGCCTGGCCGTGGGCGCCAACCGCTGGCGCCTCATCCGGCAACTGCTGACTGAAAGCATTCTGCTCTCGATCTGCGGCGCCGCCGCCGGCCTGCTGCTCGCCTGGTGGGGCGTTCACCTGCTGGCGGACGTCAATCCCACGGCAGGTAATCCGTTCGGCCAGCGCATCTCCGGCCTGGCACTGCTGGGGCTGAGTTCCATCCGCCTGGATTCAGCCGCGCTGCTGTTCACCGTGCTCATCGCCTTGGCGACCGGTCTGCTCTTCGGGCTTGCCCCCGCCTGGCAGGGCTCGCACGCCGACGTTACCTCTGCGTTGAAAAGCGCCGGCACGCGCCCCGCCGGGGTTGCCTTCAAAAGCGCCCTGGTGGTAACGGAAGTGGCGCTGGCGGTGGTGCTGCTCACGGGTGCGGGCCTCATGCTCAAGAGCTTCGCCCGGCTCATCGGCACCCGCTCCGGCGTCGACCCGGAGAACGTGCTCACCATGCGCGTCAACCTGCCCAAAGGCTCCACCCCCCAGGCCGCCGTCCAGTTCTATAGCCAACTGGAGCAACGCGTAGCTGCGCTGCCCGGCGTCGTAGCGGCGGGAATGAGCAACTGCTTTGCCCTGGCCGGCGGCTGCAACGGCACCATCATCTGGTTCCGCGACCGCCCGCCCGTGCCCCAGGGCACCGAGCCTGAGATCGGTGTCCACTTCGTTTCGCCCGACTATTTCAAGACCATGAAGATCCCGCTCTTGCGCGGCCGCTGGTTCACCGCTGCCGACCGCCAGGGCGCGCCCAAGGTCGTGGTGATCAGCGACGTCGCCGCGCGCCGCTTCTTCCCGGCGGAAGATCCCATCGGCAAGCACGTGGGCGTCGGCCAGGGAGGCTTTGGGGACCGCGCCGAGATCATTGGCGTTGTCGGCGACGTACGGTACGGCCAGATGAACGAGCCTCCCCGGGCCGACGTGTACATCTCGCACCTGCAATCGTCGCGGTCCAGCCTGGTACTCTTCGCCCGGACCGCGGGCAATCCGGCCGCGCTTACAGCGGCCGTGGAGCGGGAAGTGCGCACGCTCAACCGGGACCTGCCGGTCTTCGACGTCAAGACCATGCACGAGCGCATCCGCGACGCCACGGCCCGCGCCCGCTTCAGCGCGATTCTGCTGGCGGTTTTCGCCGGCATCGCTCTGGCACTGGCGGCCATCGGCGTGTACGGCGTGATGTCGTATCTCGTCACCCAGCGCACGCGCGAGATCGGCATCCGCATTGCGCTGGGCGCAGCCTCTGCCGACGTGCTCGCGCTGGTAGTGCGCCGCGGCGCCGCGCTGGCCCTGGCCGGCATTGGAATCGGAGTGGCGGCCGCGCTCGCCGCCACGCGCGTGCTGGCCACTCTGCTCTACGAAGTGAAGCCCGGCGATACCGCCACGTATGTGGAGATCGCCGCCACGCTCATGGCCGTGGTGCTGGTGGCCAGCTACATACCGGCGCGACGGGCCAGTGCCGTCGATCCGTCGCTGGCGTTGCGCGCGGAGTGACGCCTAACTGCCCGCCTCCTCCGCGTCCGCCCGACGGCGGCGGTACATTGCTCGTGTCGATCGTGAAGTACGCCACGCCGGCTTCCTGCATCAGCTTGTTCAGCCCGCGTAACAAGATCACAATTGGAAACCGCCCGCTCCTCATCCGCGTCTCTTGCTGGCGGCTCATATGGCAATGGTTCTCACCCCCATGACCGCGGGGCGCGATCGCGAGTTTACGGAGATGCTCGATGAATTCCGCGCGGCCGGAGAGCACCACGTGTACCGCGGCCTTCACGAAGTAGCCTGGGAGGGCTACCCGGCATTCCTCGAACTGATGTCGCGGATGAAGAAGGGCGGCTATCCTACCCCGGACGTAGTGCCCACCGACGCCTACTTCATCGAAGACGAAGGGCGGATCCTCGGCGAAGTCTACATCCGGCACCGCTTGACTCCGTCACTCGAGCGCGTGGGCGGCAACATCGGCTACAAAGTCCGGCCCTCCGAACGCAATCGCGGCGCGGCCACGGCCGCGCTCCGGCTGGCTCTGGACCTCCTGCGCGAAATGGGTATCGACCGCGCCCTGGTCACGTGCGACGACGGCAACACCGCCTCCGCCCGCGTCATCGAAAAATGCGGCGGCATCCGGATTGCGGACGCGCAGCGCCGCGACGGCATCGAGCGGCGCTACTGGGTGCCCACCGGGACTGGCCGGCCCTGATGCATGCCCTGAACCAAATAACGGCATGAGCACCGTTGCGGTCGAGCCGTCGTGATCATGACGCGGTTTTCAGCACGGTGCAGACGCTGGCGCAGATGGGGCCGCCGATGTTGAAGGTGGCGGCGAGCCGGGGCTCGCGGACCTGCACTTCAGAGGGGGCTTTGCCTTGCAGTTGGAGGGCAGACCAGCCGATCATGGCGATGCCGGTGGCGCCGATGGGGTGGCCCTTGGCGATGAGGCCGCCGGAGGTGTTGATGCCGCAATCGCCGTCGGGGCGGGCCTGGCCCTCGACCCAGTAGCGGGCGCCCAGGCCGGCCGGGGCCTTACCGATGACTTCGGTGCCGAGAGCTCCCATGACGCTGAAGCAGTCGTGCACTTCGGCGACATTGACGTCGCTGGGAGCGGCGCCGGCCATGCGGTAGGCCTCGTTCATGGCGCGGTAAGCTCCGGCGGGACGAAGCACGTCGCGTCCGGCCTTCCGCAGGGGGTCGGTGGCCTGTCCCCAGCCGGCGATTTCAATGCAGCCCGCTGGGGGCACGCCGAGTTTCGCCAGGCCTTCAGCGGTGGCGAGGATCAGCGCCGCGAAGCCGTCGGTGATTTGTGAGCAATCGTATGTCTTGAGGGGCAGGCCTTCGACGACGTAGCGGTTGGGGCCTTCGATGCGGAGGGCTTCGTCGAGGGTGATGCGGACCTGGTTCATCTGCGCGCAGGGGTTGAATTGGGCGTTGGCATACTCCTGCACGGGGATGGCGGCGAGATCGGCTTCGGTGACCCCGTGCTCCTGCATGTAGGCCTGCATCACCTCGGCGAAGAGATGGGGAAAGACGAAAAGCTTGCCGTCGCGTTCGGAGGGGTGGGAGAAATAGCCGAGCACCTTGCCGATCAGTTTGCCGTCCATTTTGCCTTCGGCGTCGCGCATCTTCTCGAAGCCGATGGCGATGCCGGTGTCGCCCAAGCCGAGCTGGAGCTTCTGGATGACGGAGAGCACGGCCTGTCCGCCGGAAGCGCAGGCATTTTCTACCGCTTCGATGGGCTTGCCCTCGAGGCCGGGAGTCATGGCGACGAGGCCGGCAAGGAGGCCCTGTTCGTTGAGGGTAAAATTGCAGGCCGCGCCAATGCTGGCCACGTCCAGGGCGGATGCGGGAGCATCTACCTGACGGCAGGCGCCGTCGATAGCGCCGGCGATCATTTCGGGCACGGTCATGCCCATGAGCTTGCCGAATCTGGATTGGTGGAAAGCGGCGATGTAGATGCGCTTCATATATCTATCTATATTTTCTCAGGCCCATCTATATTTTCTCAGGTCGGGCGGGGCAGGCGCACAAGTTCTCCTGTGCGGCGGTCAGAGCCGGTGATTAGGTGCCGGTGACAACGCCACCGTCTACACTCAGGACGACGCCGGTGACGAAGGCGGCCGCATCGGAGGCAAGCCAGAGGTAGGCGTCGGCGATGTCTTCGGGGCGCCCCATGCGGCCAAGCGGGGTATGGCTCACCATGCTCTGGAGAATCTTCTCGGGCATGGCCCTGACCATTTCCGTGGCGATGAAGCCGGGTGCGACAGCGTTGACGCGGATATGGAATTTGCCGAGTTCGCGGGCCCAGACACGGGTCATGCCGATGAGTCCCGCCTTGGAAGCGACGTAGTTGGTCTGTCCGAAATTGCCGTATAGGCCAACCACACTGGACGCGTTGAGGACTACGCCGCCGCCGGCACGGATCATGTGTGGGACAACGGCCCGGGTGCAGGCGAAAACGCCGCGAAGATTGACGCCGATCACGGAGTCGAACTGCTCATCGCTCATGACGCCGGCAAGGGCGTTGTCTTTGAACTTGACGAGTTGGCCATCGCGCAGGATGCCGGCGTTGTTGACCAGCACGTGAACGGCGCCCCAGCGCTCCACGACCGCGGCGGCGGCGGCTTCCACGGAGGCGGAGTCAGCTACATTCACATGGTGGAAGCAACCATTGGATTCGGCTTGGCCGTCCTGCACGTCCCAGGATGCGACGCGGCATCCTTCCTGGGCGAAGCGGCGCGCGGTGGCCTGCCCGATTCCGGAGGCGGCGCCGGTGACGATGACGACTTTGTTCTGCAATCCGGTTTCGATCAAGGAACCTCCGGAACGGCGGCGATTGGTGACGCGGCCGGAACTCCATCATCACCTTCCCGCGGGTTGGAAGCAAGCCGGGCTGCGGCCGGCGCCATGATGGCGCCGCCCGGGGTCAGGTGGTGGACACGGAGTGGTCCTGGTCATGTTCGAGGATGGTGGCCTGGAGCGACTCGAGGGCTTCGACCACCCGCTCGACCAGATCCTCGGTCTGGGCGATGGCGGTACGGGCCGATTCAATCGCAATGGACTGCGATTTGAGGGTGGTATCGACGCTCCCCCAGTCGCGGGCGCAATCCTCACGCTGCCGGGCGTTCTCGCGACCCAGGGTTTGAACGGCGTCTTCGAGGCGTTCGAGGCGCTCCGCGGCGGCTTTCACCGCCTGTTCGACTCCCGCCAGGCGCGACTCGAAACGGTCCGCGCGCTCGCCAGTGAGGCGGACGGTATGCTCGGTTCCCGAGACGCGTTGTTCGACGGTTTCCCACTGGCCCCGGGCCGCCAGGAAGGCACTCTCGAAGCCGCCGATGCGCCCGATGAGGGAGTCTACCGTCTTCTGGAGCGGGCTGATGCGGGCGGCGAGGTGGGCTTCGAACTGCTCGATGGCGGCGCGGGCGGCCTCATCGGCTCGCGCGGGTGCGGGACTCTCGGTGCGGCGCACGGCCACGGTAATGAGCTTGAGCTCCAGGATCAGCTTCTGGATGCGCTGCAAACGGACGGCGGGATCCTTGGCGAGGCAACTGAGGACGAGCCGGTCCACCGCGGGGCTGCCGGAGGGCGGGGGCACGGAATTGACGATGGCGGCGGCGAGCATCTCGGGGGTCTCCGCTTTGAAGGCGGGACGTCCGGTGAGCATCTCGTACATGATGGAGCCGAAGGAGAAGACGTCGCTGCGCGAATCGGCGGAGCGCCCCTGGATGAGTTCGGGGGCCGTGTAGGGCGTGATCTCTCCGGCGCTGCCCAGGGCGGGCAGCAGCTCGAGGCCGTTGCGGGTGAGAGCAATCGAGGCGGGTGAGACGACGCCGTGCACGTGCCCGCTTTCGTGGATCTTGCGCAGGGCTTCGGCGAGGATCATGGAGTAGCGGAGCGCCTCCAGCACGGGCAGCCTTCCCTGCGCCATACGCTGCGCCAGGGTTTGCGGGTTCGAAGGTGAAGTATCGAAGGACATTAGCGTGAACTCCGGGGCCCGGCGGCGTGGGCCGGGCCGGTGGACAATCACGAGTTAAGCAGGTATACCGGGGTGAGACAAGGTTTACGTTGGTGGAGGAGGTTCCGGGTGGGTACTCCCGGTACGGGGTGACCGGAAAAGGGGCGGCGGAGTGCCGCCTGTTATGATGTAGCAATGAGGTTTTCCCGAAGTTTGCTGATCGTGTGTCCGCTTGTGTCGGTACTGGCGCAGACACCGCCGAAGCCTGCCCAGGCCTCGCCCGTGCCGTCGCCGGCCGGACAGTCTTCATCCCACGCGGCGGGGGGTTCTCAGGCGGCCCACCCGCAATCGACGGCCGCACAACAGCCGACGGTGACGATGTCGGTGGAGAACGGCGGAGCGCCGGGGATGCCGGTCCTCCCCGCCGACAAGGTGGTGATCGCGGTGGGCGACCAGAAGATCACGTATGCGCAGTACCAGGCGATTCTGGATTCTCTGCCGGAGCAGTACCGCGTTTCGGCGCGCGGCCCGATGAAGGCGCAGTTCGCGCAAAACCTGGTGCGCACGATGGTCCTGGCGGAGGAGGGGCGGCGCCGCAAGATCGACCAGACGGAAACCTACAAGATCGCGGCGGCGTTTCAGGGCCAGAACATTCTGGCGGGGATGGCGGTGGACCAGATTCAGAAGGGCATGCAATTCGACGAAGCGGCGATGCGCGCCTATTACGAGCAGCACAAGGGTGAGTTCGAGCAGGTGCACGCGCGCCACATCCTGATCCGCATGCAGGGCTCGCAGGTGCCGGTGCGGCCGGGACAGAAGGACTTGAGCGATGCGGAGGCCCTGGCGAAGGCACAGGAGTTGCGGAAGAAGCTGCTGGGGGGCGCCGATTTCGCGACACTGGCGATTCAGGAATCGGACGATCAGGGGAGCGGAGCGAAGGGCGGCGACCTGGGCTCTTTCCACCACCAGCAGATGGTCCCGACGTTTGAACAGGCGGCGTTCGGCCTGAAGGTCGGCGAAATCAGCGAGCCGGTAAAGACCCAGTTCGGCTACCACCTGATCAAGGTAGATGCACACGAGACCAAGAGCTTCGAGGAGGTACGCCCGGAGATCGAGAAGCGCATGAAACCGGAGATGACGCAGAAGTACATGGACGACCTGGTCAAGAAGACCGCCGTATCGCTCGACCCGGAGTTGTTCGGAGCGCCCAACCCGGCTCCGCCAGCTCCTGCACCGGCCAAGTGAAGACGCGCAAGCTGGCCATTCAGTGTCCGGTGTGCGGATCGTTCGAGGTGTTCTACAGTTGCACTCCGAACTGCTGTTTCAATCATGTGTGCGGAAACTGCGGCGCGACGTTCGAACCGGCCACGAAGGTGAAGGGTGGAGTGCTGAAAGAAGCCTTGCCGCCTGACCCGGCTCCCGAGCCGGGCGATCCGACGGCGGCGTGCGCCAGGTGCGATTCGACTGCCGTTTACATGATCGAAGACGGCGGCCTGGTGTGCGGGCAATGCGGGGCGCTTCTGGAACTGGAATTGACGGAGATCAGCGCCCCTTAGACCGCCCGCTTCCAAATTGTCGGTGCTAATGCCGAAAACCTTGGTGCGGCTTCGTTGTACGCCGTGACTTCCGGAATGCGCCTGATGGCGCAATTGGCGGGAGCGGCATGCAGTCCCGCGGCGGCGAATACTGGCAAAGATTAAATCTGTTGCTGATCAGGCAGCAGGGGTGGTATCCTGAAGATGCCGTGGATTGATTTAGGGCCTGTTGGGTCCAGCTAATTGCAACCACGAAAAAAAGTGCTAAAGGCGAGTCGGTCTGTTCGAGAACATTTCGACCCTGGCGCTTTTTCAAGCACCAGGGTTTTTTGTTTTTGAGCGGTCCCCTTCGCCGGATTGGAGGGTGTGATGAGCGTCTGGCATGAGACTGTGCCGGATGGCGCTGCCTTATCGAGCCGGGAAGGCGCGCTGGTGTCCGTGACGATCAAGGTGAATCCGCGCGATCTGGAGGTACTGCTGGAGGCTCTGGCGCGGATCAGCTTCCCGATTAACCCGCAAATCTACCACGACGCCGCAGTGGTGTATCTGTCCGAGAACGGGCGCGAGAGAGTCGAGGCGGCGACACTAGTGGACTTTCCCGCGTATGAGAGCCGGTTGAGCGAAGTGCGGCAGGCGTTGGAGGCGTACGCTTTCGATCCCGCCGACATGCAGGTAGCGGGCATGTTGGAGGAGATCCGCGCGGCCGCGGTGCAGGAGCCGGAAGCTCCCGGCGCAGGTCATGTTCGACACTGGTACGTAAAGCGGAGAGCCGCCACGGCAGTTCATTGAGCACAACCGGCGGCTCTGCATCCCGAACGGCCACAGGGGTGGAGTGTTTTTACGCGGTGTAGGCGGAATGACCGTACCGTAACGTTGTTTTTGAACCTTGCGCGTTCTAAAATTGGCTGGATAATACGTTAAACGGCTTTGTCCGCGCAGGACAGGGAGTGGCATCAGAGGTGCACAGGCGTTGACGATGTCCAGGTCGATCATTTATGGCCTAGTTCACAGTCATGGGCACGTGCCCATGGGTTTCTTCTGCTTTGTCGCCGCAACTTCCGGGATTGTTTCGGCACAGCAGCTCATGCCGGCGGCGAGCCCGGGAGGCACGGTACAGCTTTTCAGCTCTGACACAGCCATCCTGGAGGCCCAGGAGGTCCGTAAGGACTTCACTTGTACGGTGACCCCCGAGAAACCTTTGCTGGGTTTCGACCTGAAATTTCACACGGGTTTCGACGTGTCGCTGCCGCTCAAGGAGTTGGCCGGCTCCGACAACCAGTTGACCATGGTTTTCCGGGTCACCCCGGAGGGCCACAAGGACGATCCGGTTCATTTTTCCAAGCACGTTACGGTACCGCAGATAGCCGAGGATGCGAGCGGCCCGGCCTACCTGCAGGGCACTTTCGAGGTGGGAGAAGGAAATTACCATGTGGACTGGTTGATGCGGGACCGGTCGGAGCGGGTCTGTTCGTTCTACTGGGACATTGAAGCGGCGCTGCCTGCCAAGGACAAGTCGATGATTCTGGATATTGCTCCGGGTGTGGTGCAACCCGCCGACAGTGAGCCCTTCCGGGAAGAAGCCCCGGTGGAGCGGGAGCAACAGGATGGACCGCTCAACGTGAAGGTAGTGGTGAACTTCGCCCCGCAGGATTCGGCCTCGGCGACGCTCCAGCCGCTGGATACCAACGCCCTGGTGTCGATCCTTCGAAGCATCGTGCGTGACCCGCGCGTCGGCCGGTTTTCGATCGTCGCGTACAACATGCAGGAGCAGCGGGTGATCTACCGCCAGCTCGACGCGGATCAGATCGACTTCCCAGCGCTTGGGAAGGCACTCGAGTCGTTGAACCTGGGCACCGTGGATTTGAAGCGGCTCAGCCAGAAGCACGGAGACACGGAGTTTCTGACCAACCTGATCACACGGGAGCTGAAGCCGGACAAGGACCAGCCGGACGCCGTCATCTTCGCAGGGCCGAAAGTCATGCTGGAAGACGGGTTTCCGCAGGATACGCTGAAACAACTGGCGGACGTGAAGACGCCGGTCTTCTACATGAACTACAATCTGAACCCCCAGTCGAACCCGTGGCGCGACGCGATCGGAAACGCCGTGCATTATCTCAAGGGGCTGGAGTTTACCATTTCCAGGCCGAGAGATGTGTTTTTCTCCTGGACCGAGATCATGGGCCGTATTGTAAAATCGAAGGTGGGGAGGACGGGAAGCGCCAACGCGCCTCCACAATAGTCTCATGCGGGCTTTGGCCATCGCATTCCTTGCCGCTTCGGCGGCATCACCGGCATACTGTCAATACTTCGGCAGCGAGAACCTCGGGCCGGATGTGCCCACGCCCCAGATTGTGGTGGAGCGCATGCTGGAAGCCGGTCACGTGAAGCCGGGGGACATGGTGTACGACCTGGGAAGCGGAGACGGCCGGATCGTGATCACGGCGGCGGAGAAGTTCGGGGCGCGGGCGGTCGGCGTGGAGATTCGTCCCGATCTATGCCGGAAGGCGATGGAGCGAATCAAGATGTTGGGCCTCGAGGATCGCGTCAAGGTGATCGAGGGCAGCGCGCTGCATGTCGACCTGAGCCCGGCCAACGTGGTGACGATGGTGCTGCTCACCGATTCCAACGAGCGGCTCAAGCCCAACCTGGAAAAGTACCTCAAGCCCGGTACACACGTGGTATCGAACCAGTTCCCGATCAAAGGCTGGCGTCCGGCGGAAGTCGTGAAAGTGAAGAGCGGGAAGGTCGAACATACGATTTACGTGTACGAGATGGGCAAGACGAAATAGGCGGGGCGGAAGGAACCGCACCACTATTTCGACTGGCCGGCGTTACCCACCACATTGATCGCCAGATAATTCACAATCCGGGAACGGTTGCGTGCGACCTCGTAGTATGCGGACTTCAACAACTGGTCCTTCCGGTTCATGAGGGTCTCGCGGATGTCCTGCTGCACGCGGGGGTCGTTGAGTTCGCGCTGGCCGGCGGGTTCGCGCGAGATCACCTTGAGGATCAGGTAGCCGTTCTGGGTGGAGATAGGCCGGGAGGGGGCGCCCGGCTGCAGTGACAGAATCAGCCGCTTCAGGTCGGGACTCACTTTGTCGAAGTTGGACTCGGGGATGAGACCCATGTCGCCGCCGTTGGGAGCGTAGTTCGGATCCTCGGAATAGTTTTGCGCCAGCATGGCGAAGTCTTCGCCGCGCTGGAGCCGGGCATAGATATCTTCGATTTTCTGGCGGGCTTCCTTGTCGTTCTGGGCCTTGCTGTTTTTCAGATTACGGATTTCCGCCTTGGGATCGGGCGTGACCAGAATCTGCGCCATGTGGATCAGCGGCTCCACGTGATTGAACATGGCCTTGTTGGCGTTGTAGTAGTTCGTGACGTCGGCGTCGGTGATGGTGATGTGGGAGGTGATTTCCTTGTTGATGAGCTTGTTGAGAGTGAGGTCGCGACGGAGTTGAGTCTTGAGGTCGGCCTCGGTCATGTGGCGCTCGTTGAGGCGCCGCTCGAACTCTTCCTTGGTGTAGCCGGCCTTCATCTTGTTGAGTTCGGTGTCGACGTCGGCATCGACGGCGGTCAGGCCCAGTTTTTCGGCCTGTTGGAGCATGATTTCGCTGGTGATCAGACTGTTGAGGATTTCCAGCTTGGTGGCCATGACCTGGTCTTCGTTGGATCCTTCGGTGGGCTGGGGTTGTGTCTGGAAGGCTTTGTCGAGATCCGTGAATGTGATGGCGCGTCCGTTGACCTCGGCCGCGACATTGGGCGGCGGCGCCCGCCTGCAGGACAAGAGTAGGAGCGCGGCCAGGGCGGCCGCCAGAATCAGAAATAGACGCTTCATTGTTTGAACCCCCATTGTACCCGCTGGCGGTTTGGGAGGCAGGGAGCGTCGCGGCGGCCCGGGCCGGGAGTTCTCCGCGCACAGGCTGGTCTGTTTGGGGAGCAAGGGGAGCAAGGGGAGCAAGCCCGATTCGGAGGTGCGCGCCCGCTACGGTAAAATAAATAGGTTTGTCTGAAATGGGAAACATCATCATCCTGGGATCCCAGTGGGGAGACGAGGGCAAGGGAAAGATCGTCGATCTCTTCTCCGAGCGGTTCGATATCATTGCGCGCTACCAGGGAGGACACAACGCGGGCCACACCGTGCTGGTGGGCGACAAGAAGTTCGTCCTGAAGCTGATCCCGAGCGGCATCCTGCGTCCGGGGAAGAAGGCGGTGATCGGAAACGGACTGGTGATCGATCCGTCGGCGCTGCTGGCGGAGATTGACGCGCTGGAATCGGCGGGCGTCCGGGTGCGGGGCAGTCTGTTCATCAGCAACCGGGCGCACGTGCTGTTTCCCGTGCACCGGATGATGGAGAAGCTCTCGGAAGACCGGCCGGGACGGGTTTCGATCGGCACGACGTCGCGCGGCATAGGGCCGTGTTACGAAGACAAGATCGGCCGGCGCGGCATACGCGTCGCCGATCTGCTGGACCGCGATTTCTTCCGCCGGCAGTACGATTCCGTGATGGAAGAGAAGGCCGCGATTGCGAAATCGCTGGGGATCTACGAAGAGACGGATTTCCGCCGCATCCGCGACGAATATGAGGGCTTCGCGGACCGGATCCGCCCCATGGTCTGCGATACGGCGCTGCTGTTGAACCGCGCCATCGGCGACGGGGCCCAAGTCTTGTTCGAAGGGGCGCAGGGGACGATGCTGGACATCGACCACGGGACGTTTCCATTTGTCACCTCTTCGAATGCGAGCGCGGGCGGAGCATGCACCGGAACGGGAGTGCCGCCGACGTGCATTCAGGGAGTGATCGGAGTTTCGAAGGCCTACATTACGCGCGTGGGCGGCGGGCCGTTTCCGACCGAAGCGCTGGACGGCGCCGGGGACCGGATCCGCGCCCGGGGCCAGGAGTTTGGAGCGGTGACGGGGCGGCCGCGGCGGTGCGGATGGTTCGACGTGCCGCTGGTGCGGTACACGGCTACAATCAACGGATTCGCCAGCCTGGTAGTGACCAAGCTGGATGTGCTGGACGAGTTCGACAACATCCCGGTCTGCGTCGGCTACCGGAGCGGCGGCCGGGAGATCGGGGAGATGCCGCCCACGGTACGGGAGATCGAAAACATCGAGCCGGTATACGAATGCCTGCCGGGGTGGTGCACACCGACGTTCGGTGTCTCCTCCTACCACGAACTGCCGGTACGGGCGCAGGATTACCTGGCGTTCCTGGAGAACCGCACGGGGGTGGAGGTGGGATGCATCTCCACCGGTCCGGAGCGAAACCAGACCATCGTGCGGCCTGGCTCGCGGCTGCAGAAGATGCTCGCATAGCCTGTGGAGGAATCACCGGGGCGCAATCGGGGGCGATCGAAACCCCCTTCCACGCCGGACCGTAGGAATGTCTGTGAGATGTGTTTTCGCCATAGCCCTTTGCGTTCCAGCGATGCTGGTCGCGCAGGACGCCCGCGAGATCGTTCGCCGCGCCTGTGAACTGGATCGCAAGAACCTGGAGACGGCGCGCAACTACACGTATTTGGAGCGCCGTGTGGACACCGACCTGGACGGGTCGGGGAAGGTGAAGCGGCGCCAGGTACGTACGTGGGACGTGACGTACCAGGACGGTTCTCCCTACCGCCGGCTGGTGGCGCGCAACGACCATCCGCTCTCGCCCGAGGAGCAGCAACAGGAAGAAGAAAAACTCCAGAAGAGCATCGAACAACGGCGCAAAGAGTCGCCCGAACAGCGCGAACGTCGTATTGCCGAGTGGCACCGGCATCAGGAACGGCAGCGCGAACCGGTGAAGGAACTGCCGGACGCTTTCAACTTCCGCATCGTCGGAGAAGAGGCGCTCAACGGAGGCCATACGTGGGTGATCGATGCCACGCCCAAGCCGGGCTATAAGCCGAAGTCGTCGGGCGCATCGTTCTTTCCCAAGGTGAGGGCGCGTCTGTGGATCGACAAGAACGACTACCAGTGGGTGAAGGTGGACATGGAGACGCTGGACACGATTTCATTCGGGGGAATTGTGGTGCGGATCGGCAAAGGCGGCCACCTGGTGCTGGAGCAGGTGCGTGTGAACAACGAAGTCTGGCTGCCGAAGCGGGTGAGCCTGGACGCCACGGCTCGAGTGCTGCTGGTGAAGGGTTACCACAAGGTCATGGATACGACCTACAGCAACTACCGGAAATTCCAGGTCGATTCGCGGATCATCTCCACGGCGGAGAAGTAGGGCCGGGCACACGCGCCCGGGTGCGGCGGCACGAATCATGGCGTGAAAGGAACCTCCTCCTCGCAGCATTATCCGGCTGAAGCGTCGGGCAGGCCGCGGATTGCGATGGCAGGCCGGACGGGGAGGCTCATATGTCGCTGCGATTTCAGATTGTGCTGGTTCCGTTCGCCGCCGCCGCGGCCTGCCTGGCGGCCGCATCCACCGATATCACACCAGGGACGCTGCGTTCGCCCCAGGGGCTCTGCCCGCTCAAACACACCGATGTTCGTGCCAATATCAGCGGTCCGCTGGCGCGGGTAACGGTTACCCAGGAATTCGAAAATCCGTTCGCCGAAAAGATCGAGGCGGTCTACACGTTTCCGCTGCCGCCGGATGCGGCCGTGGACGATATGACGATGCTGGTGGGCGATCGCAGGATCCGCGGCATTATCAAGACGCGAGAGGAAGCGCGCAGGATCTACGACGACGCCAAACGGGCGGGACACGTGACGAGCCTGCTGGACCAGGAGCGGCCGAACATCTTCACGCAGTCGGTGGCGAACATCACGCCCGGAGCGAAGGTGAAGATCACCATCAGCTACGTGGAGACGGTACCCTACGAGGCCGGTTCCTACGAATTCAATTTCCCGATGGTGGTGGCGCCGCGCTACATGCCGGGACAACCGGTGGGAAAGCAAGGAGGCGGATGGGCGCCGGACACGACGAGGGTGCCGGACGCGTCGCGTATCTCGCCTCCGGTAACGCCGGAAGGGACGCGGGCGGGTCACGATATTTCGGTGGAGGTGAAGATCGACGCCGGGGTGTCCATCGAATCCCTGGCATCCAAGACGCACGATGTGGCGATCGAACGGCCGGGACTGAATCGCGCAGTGGTGCGGTTGCGCGACCAGGCGACGATTCCCAACAAAGATTTCATCGTGCGGTATGCGGTGGCGGGGAAGCGCGTGGAAGACGCGGTGCTGGTGCACAAGAGCGGCAAGGACGGTTACTTCACGCTGATTTTACAGCCGCCCGAGCGCGTGACGCCGGCGGAGATCACGCCCAAGGAACTGGTATTCGTGCTGGACACGTCGGGTTCGATGTCCGGGTTTCCGATCCAGAAGGCGAAGGAGACGATGCGGTTGGCGCTCGACGGGCTGAATCCGCGCGACACGTTTAACCTGATTACCTTCGCGGGAGATACGCACATTCTGTTCCCGCAGCCGGTAGCGGCGACCCCGGAGAACCTTCGCGCGGCGCGCGAGTTCCTGGAGTCGCGACGCGGCAGCGGAGGCACGGAGATGATGAAGGCGATCCGGGCGGCGCTGGAGCCTTCCGATCATCAGGACCATGTGCGCGTGGTCTGTTTCATGACGGATGGCGAAGTGGGCAATGACATGGAGATCATCGCCGAGGTGCAACGGCATGCCAACGCGCGGGTGTTTGCGTTCGGCATCGGCAGCTCGGTGAATCATTTCCTGCTGGACAACGTGGCGCGGTACGGACGCGGCGAGGTGGAATATGTAGGCCTGAAGGACGACGGATCGGCCGCCGCGCGCCGTTTTCACGAGCGGGTGCGCAGCCCGCTGCTGACCGATATTGCGATCGACTGGGGCGGGCTGCCGGTTACGGAGGTGTATCCGGCCCGCATACCGGATCTGTTCGCCGCCAAGCCGGTGGTCATTTCGGGACGTTATGCGGCGCCGGGGAGTGGCACGATCCGGCTGCGGGGCAGGATGGCGGGACGCGATTTTACGCGCGAGATTCGGGTGAACCTGCCCGCAACCGAGCGCGAGAACGACGTGTTGGGCACGTTGTGGGCGCGGCGCAAGATCGCGGACCTCATGAGCCAGGATTTCCAAGGGATGCAGTATGGCACGCCACGGGCGGAGATCAAGGACCAGATTACGAAGCTGGGACTGGAGTTTCGGCTGATGACGCAGTTCACGTCGTTCGTGGCGGTGGAAGAGAAGACGGTGACCGAAGGCGGGCAGCCGCGGCAGGTGCAGGTGCCGGTAGAGATGCCGGAGGGCATGAGCTATGAGGGGGTGTTCGGGAAGGAAGCGGACATGGCGGCGGTGAGCCGGCCCATGTATGCCGCGCGGCAGATGATGGTGAGCGGCGGACCGGTTGGCGGGGTAATGGGCGGAGTGTTTGAACGTGCGCCGGTTCGGTTGGCCGCACCGCCGGCGCCACCGGTGCCGCAGCGCGCGGCGCAAGAAAAGGCGGCAATCCGCCAGTCGCGCGCCGACCCCTCAATTGTGGCGGCGATCGAGCGGGTGAAATTCGGCGGCCGTCCCAGCGTGGACGAATCGCGCTTCGTTTTCGGCGGGGAGGCGTATGTACGGATTACGCTCGCGGGCGCATCCACCGCGAACCTGGAGCAATTGCGGCAAGCGGGCTTGACGATCGTACGGCAGAACGGGAATACCATCACGGGACACATCTTGCTAACGAAGCTGGAGGGGCTGTCCAAGCTGCTCTTCGTGACATGGATCGCTCCGTGGGTCCGGGGATAACGGGAAATCGTACGGCGGCTCACTCCCGGGCGGCGGGGGCCAATCGCACACTGTGTAATTGATTCCAAATCGGAGTGTAAGGGCTACTGAGATTCAGCCGCCCCCATCATGGAATCAGGGAATGGCCCGGCGGTTGCAGTAAGTGGAGCCAGTTGAAGTGGCGCGAACCGGTGGTCCGGTTCCAGTTCGCAAGAATTGGGCCGGCGCCACCGGTTTTACTTTTTGGCGGGAGCCACGCTACGGGCGCAGTACGATTCGCTCTTCCATCGCGGCTTCTACGGCCTTGCGCGAAAACGGCAGAGGATGGTAACGGCCGTTGGCCCAGTCCTGAAGCAGGTCGCCGTAGTGTTTGCTTCCGGGGTCCCCGGACTCGCCGGGGACATTGGTGATGACCGAGCGGTCCCAATCTCCGACATCGAGGATCTCGCGCCAGGAGGCGCCGTTGGTCTGACGGAAGTTGGTGCCGCTGGTGGCGTTCACCGTATTGGCATCGCCAGGCCGTGGCACGGATGCGAGCTGAAATTCGCGTTTCCCCAGCGGGTGATGGAGGACCAGTTGGTGCAGACGGCCCCACTGCCAATCTTCCTGACGGGGGCCCAGGCTGGAGGTAATCTGCCGGAGGGCAGCCTGTAGAGACTCTGCCAGGGCGGCATGATGGGGCGCCGTCTCGAGCGCCTGGAGCAAGGCTTCCAGATCGGTCCGCGAAGCTGATCCGGAGGGAAAGACTGCGGCTGGAAGTGCGGACATCCAGACTTCGTAGATCAAGGCCGGGCGGGAATCGGCGCGCATCACGGCGTCCCACCCGATGATTTCTTTCACAATCTTCGCATCAAGATCGTTGGCGGGATGCCACTTCCGCAGAATCTGCTGAAAGCGCCTGGCCGGGAGTGAAGTGACATCCTGCTGCATGCGCTCGAAATCGGCAATGTCGAATTTCTTGCCAGTGGTGAGCATTTCGCGAACACGCTGGATGCGGAAGGGGAGCGCCCAGCCATCGTATCCGAGCGGAATGGAGTAGCCGGGCGGCAGAATATTGTGGTTGGCGGTGGCGATGTAGTGGCGGGCCGGATTGAACTCGAACGGCAACTCTTCGGCTTTTCGGAAACCCCTCCACTCGTAGCGGCCATCCTCGCCCGGGACGGGAAGCAGGCCGGACCAGCCGTCGCGGATCGGGGTCAGCCCACCGACCTGCCAGCCGATGTTGCCGCTGGTATCGGCGTAGACCAGGTTCTCCGAAGGAACGCGATAGCGCGACATGGCGGCGCGGAAAGCCGGCCAGTCCCTGGCGCGGGCGAGGGCGAGCCCGGCGAGGTATCCGGCAGTCCCGGGTTCGCTGCCGACCCAGCGCAGGACGTAGGCGTGCCGGTGCGTGGCATCCTCGTGAATGACTGGGCCGTGCACCGTATAGCGAAGGGTGATGCTCTGATCGCGCATACCCTTGACGGCAACCGGCTGCACGCGCGTTTCGAGAGCCTTCCATGCGCCGCGATAGCGGTACTCGGCGGGATTGTCGGGATTCAGGGTTTCGACATAAAGGTCCTGCTGATCGATTCCGACGATGGTAAATCCGAAAGCGATGTTCTGATTGTGACCGAGGGCGATGCCGGGCAATGCGGGTTCGCCGGCGCCGATGGCATTCCAGCCGGGGCCCACGAGGTGCACGGTTTTGCGGAGGGATGGAAGCTGCACGGGGCGGTGGGGGTCGTTGGCGAGAAGCGGGCGCCCGGTGACGGTCATGGTGCCATCCACGACCCAGTTGTTGCTGCCCTGTTCCGTGGAGAGCCGGACCGGTCCGATGGTTTCGCGGTAGGTTCGGAGGATGTCGCTGCCGATGACGCCGAGGTCGATACCGGTGGGGATCTCCAGGGGCACGGCGGGCTCGAGGCGGATGGTCGTGCGCGCGCGCTCTAGGCCCCAGCGTTGAATGTCCACGGCATGGGAGACCTCGCGGATCAGGTTGCCGGTCATGAGGAGTCCGGCGACGCGGGTGAGGCAATCTTCCGGTGTCCACAGCCCGGGCGGGTAGCCGGCGACTTGGAATTCGAGTGGGAGCTTGCCGGCCAGGCTCCGGACATAAGCGTTGATTCCATCGGTGAACGCGGTGACGATGGCCCGGGTATCGGGACCATAGGCGGCCCACTCGGTATTCCAGTCGCCATGAAAGGCGACGGCGCGGGCAAGGCGGTCCCGTTCGATGGCTGACGGGCCGAGGACCTCAGCCAGTTTCCCGGAGCCCACGCGGCGCCAGAGATCAATCTGAAAGAGACGGTCTTTGGCGGTGATGTATCCCTGGGCAAAGAAGAGGTCGTGCACGGTGTTGGCGTAGATATGGGGGACGCCCCACCGGTCGCGCAGAATTTCGACCTGCTTTTCGAGACCCGCGACGTGGGTCTCCTCGGCGGCAGCGCATCCCGCGAACATCAGAGCCAGGGCCAGAGCGGGTTTCATGCCGGACACGATATCATAAGCACCGCCGGGGCGCCGCGACGATACCCGTCACAAAAAGGCGCCAGGCATCGTTATGCTTGTAGCAGATTGCCGAAAAGGAGATTCACTCCCATGGTACGAGTCGTCATAGGGGCCAGCCTGGCTGTGCTGGTGTCGTGCGTGGCGCTGGCGCAAACGGAAGAGGCTCCGGCCTTCGAAGTGGCTTCCATCAAGCCGGCCGCGCCGCAGCCCGCCGGAATGCTGCGGATCATGATGCGCGGCGGCCCGGGAACGCCCGACCCGGGGCAGCTTACCTATTCGAACGTCACGCTGAAAAACATTCTGATGAACGCGTATGACGTGAAGAACTATCAGATCGAGGGGCCGGGCTGGCTGGACTCGGAACGGTATGACATCGTTGCGAAAATCCCGAAGGGAGCGACCAAGGAGCAGTTTCGGCTGATGCTTCAGAATCTGCTGGCGGAGCGGTTCAAGGTGGGGCTGCACCACGAGACCAAGGAAATGCCGATCTACTCGCTGGTGGTGGGGAAGAACGGGCCCAAGATGAAGGAATCGGTGGAGGAGCCGGCCGCGACGGATGGAGCCGGAAAGGACGGCGGTCCCGCCGCCGGTGGCGCAACGGGCGCACCTCCGCCGCCACCCCCGCCGGAGGCCGCGCTCGGCCATGCGACACCCGGCCGGATCAGCGTCGGCAAGGACGGGATGCCCCGGTTGCCGGGCGGCATGCCAAAAGGCGCGATGGCGGTGATGATGTCGGGCGGCAGATTGCGCATGGCCTCCAACGGGCAGACCATGGCCGGCCTGATCAACATGCTGGCGAACCAGTTGGGCCGCCCGGTGGTGGACAACACCGGGTTGACGGGCAAATACGATTTCACGTTGGACTTTGCGCCGGAGGAAGGCGGGCGGATGATGGGACCGATGGGGGCAATGCCTCCACCCGCGATGGCCCCCGGCCACATGGGCGAAGGGGGCGGGGGTGGGCTGGCGGCGAGCACACCCGACGCGCAGTCCGCGCCGAGCCTGTTCACGGCGGTGCAGGAGCAGCTTGGGCTGAGGCTGGAGCCGAAGAAGGGTCCGGTGGAGTTGCTGGTGATCGACCGCGCGGAAAAAGTGCCGACAGAGGATTAGATCAGCAGTGGGGGGCGTGGTCGCCCAGGTAGGCGAGGATGGGTTCGCTGAAGTGCTTGCGGGCCAGTTCGGCCGGAGGAGGCGCGGCGGCGGCCGGTTCGAGCGGCACGGGGTCGATAAAATCGATTCCCTTCGCCTGGTAGGCACAACGCCACTCCCGCTCGACCCATTGGGAGCCCTTGGCGTGGCGGCACCAGAAGAGGTAGAACACGTCCATGCGGGGAATGATGTCGAGGAGTCTTCGCTCCCAATCTTCGCCGGAACGAAGGCTGATGACGTCCACGAAGATCTGCATGTAGGGAGCGGCCTTCTGGATTCCCTGGATGCGGGCCAGCACGGCGTCGCGATCTTCGCTGGCATAGCTGGCGAATGCGGCGCGATGGCGGGTCAGCCGGGCGGGAAGCTGCTGTCTGCGGGTTCGTCCCATTCCGACATTCAACACAAAATCGACCTTCGCCAGTTCGGTCCCCTGGACGCGGATGGAAGCGGTGGCAGCTTTGGGTCCGGAAGGGTATCCGGGCGGCACTTTGACCACGAAAGCCGCGCAGCCGATGTCGCCGGTCCAGCGGATGATCTTATGAGGATCGGCGATAGCGATATCTTCCACGGACAGCCGGATGTGCAGGGATGTGTCGCGCGGGATCTCGAACGGGCCTTCCGTTTTGCGGAGGATGCGCCGCGGGTCGAGCGTGCCGAAGGCAGCGCGCGCGCGTTCGAGGACGCCCGGCATCTGATTTTCGAGGTGGGCCCAGAGTCGAAGCTCGTGGGCATGGCCGGGCTGGAGAGCGGCAGGCGCGGTAACAGTGACGTGGACGTGGTCGACGGTGCGAGTTACGGGGAGCGCCGGGGGACGGCGCCGAAACCGGGAGAACACGGCGTCGATCCACCCGGAGCTTCCCTTGGCCAGCGGTGGGGAAGGCGGTGAGGGGGAAGGCGGTGGAATGCATTCTCCGGCCTGAGTACTCGCCGGCCTGGACATCATTCTCGTATATTCGCTGGGACCCGGGTGGGAAGGCTGTGGGGCTGGAGAGGCAGTGCCCTCCGTGGCCGTGGGATCGTCCGAGCCGCTATGCGGCGACCCGAACATTTGAGTGAACCCGCCGGGCGTGTCAGTCGATGCGGGCCGGGGAGGCTCCGCAGGATTGCCGGGCGACGATTTGAAATTGCCGGGCGGCGATTGGAACAGGCGGGTGAACTCGCCGGGCGCGTCTGCCGAGGCAGGCTGGGGAGGCTCTGCCGGGTTGCCGGACGGCGGCTGGAACATCCGCGTAAACTCCCCGGGTGCGTCTGCCGAGGCAGGCTGGGGAGGCTCTGCCGGGTTGCCGGACGGCGGCTGGAACATCCGCGTAAACTCCCCGGGTGCGTCTGCCGAGGCAGGCTGGGGAGGCTCTGCCGGGTTGCCGGACGGCGGCTGGAACATCCGCGTAAACTCCCCGGGTGCGTCTGCCGAGGCAGGCTGGGGAGGCTCTGCCGGGTTGCCGGACGGCGGCTGGAACATCCGCGTAAACTCCCCGGGTGCGTCTGCCGAGGCAGGCTGGGGAGGCTCTGCCGGATTGCCGAACGGCGGCCCGAACATCCGCGTGAACTCGCCGGGCGTCTCACTCGAGGCAGGCGGGGGAGGCTCCGTCGGATTGCCGGGCGGCGATTGGAACAGGCGGGTGAACTCGCCGGTCGTCTCACTCGTGGCAGGCGGGGGAGGCTCTGCCGGATTGCCGGGCGGCGGCCCGAACATCCGCGTGAACTCCCCGGGTGCGTCTGCCGATGCCTCCGCCGGCGGCGCCCCTGTTGGCGCCGCTTCGATTTCGCGGAGGAACGCCACCAGGGCCAGGAACGGCGGCGCGGCGGTAACCACCATGGCCGCGTTGCCTTGCTTGCCAATCTCGACGATCAGCGACGAAGATAACGCGGCCAGGCGGCGAACGCGCTGGAGCAAGGTATCGTACTCAGGATCAGATCCATCTACCAGCAGGTGCACCGTGACCGGTTTGCCGGTAGCAATGTCGCGCGCGCGAAAACTCCAGATACCCTCTCCGGGCAGGCGCTCCATCAGTTCGTATCGCGGATAGAAGTTCATTCCCGGCCCCCGCTCGATCCCGCCAGCGGGTCACGTTCGTCAGAACACGATGGTCAACCGAATACCGCCGCTGACGCCGCCTGCTTCCGGCGCGCCGGGAACTCCTCCCTGGAACCACGCGCCGACGCTGACTGACCCGGGCCGTAGCGCGGCCGCCTTGGAGGCGGCATCGATGGCCTGTTTGATCGGGTCCAGGTAGGGACTGAACTGCTGCTTGGTTTTGCCCGGATCCTGGAAGTCGACCTTGTCCAGGTTCGACACCACGCCGCGCAGTGCAGTCTCGCCCTTCTTGAATACATTCTCGAGATCCGAAAGGTTCGGCGCCGTGCGGCCGATATTGAAGGTCAGACTCCAGTTCTTAGGGCCGAGCGAGGCGGCGAACGTCATGCCCGAAGTCTGGGTCTTGAACTGCACCGTGCCATCCCAGCCTTGTGAAATGGCGTATTTCACCTTGCCGGCATCCAGTGTTGCGGCGAGTCCCGACATGTTGATGGCGGCGCTTCCCTGGTCCCCGACCCATTTCACCTCGGTCGGGATCGATCCAAAGAACTTCTTGAGGCGCTCAACGACTTCGGGGTCGCCGGCGTGAACCGGAGCGGCTCCAGGGCCGCCCGCCAGCATGAAGTTGTGGGACTTAGCCCAGGCGCGAATATGCGCAGCGAGGTCGGCATCGTTCAGCCTCTGTAAATCGGGGCCCAGGGCCGCGCGCGCTTTCTGGATGATTTGAGCTTCCGACAGGATCCGCAAGGAGGCGGTGTTGTTATCCAACCAGTCGTAGAGCTTCGTCGTCGGCTTCGAGAAATAATCGGACGGAAGATTGAGATTGAGTCTCCGGGGTGCACCGGGTGGATCCGGCATAGCTGATTCCTCCAATAACCGGCCGAGGCCCGCAACGGACGCCCGCGCGAGTGGGCCGCGCCGGTCCATTTCATTATCCGGCAGCCGCCGCCGTGCGACGTTCGCTCCGGCAACATTCGGTTCCAGGAGTGAGGCAACGCAGTACTATGGGAGACCGCTCAGTGATTTTGCGAACATCCGCCGGCCGGTGGCTTCCGGGTGCTTACGGCAGCACCACGATCGGCGCGCGCCAGAAGTTGAACTTCTGCACGGTGGGGTCGAAGACGCTGACCTGGCAGACGTAGCGGCCAGGCTGAAGCTTGGCCAGCGGGACGCTGAACCTCACCGGCAGCGCCTTGGAGAATTCGTTCAGACCGTCGGTGACCTGCAGCGGCGCGGTCTCAAACGCCTTGATCTTGCCCCGATAGAAACCGACGCTGGCGACCAGGGGCTGGGTGGACTTGGCGTTGGGCTGATAGGCTTCCAGGTAGACGTACATCTCCTGGTCCTTTCGGAAGACGCGCGTCACGCTAGGGATCAGGCGCTTGTTGTCCTGCACCAGGGGATCGCGGAGAAACAGGCGCCGGTCCCTTTCGGCATTGTAGACGGCCGCGTTCAAATCTTCACGCTGGTTGCTGAGGACAACGGAGCTGAGGGGCAGACGCCGGGCCTCGGCGGTGAGATCCGGAATCGTGAACTTGGTTTCAAACGTTCCCATCTTGCCGGTCTGGTTTTCGCGGGCCAGCACTTTCACGCTGTAGGTGCCCGGCTCCAGAGTGAAGCCGGTGTTGTACGCCAGGTTGTGTTTGGCCAACTGGCCCACGGTTTCGCCCTTGAGTTTGACTTCGCTGATGTCGCGAACATTGCCGGCGGTCTTGCCCTTGGCATCCTTGACCTCGCCGATGAAGTCGATTTTGGTGCTCTCGGCGCCGCCGTGCTTGGCCAGCTCGAATTCGCTGCCCGGGATCTTGAGGGTCATGGGCACGTAGTAGCGGTCGCGGGCGAGGCGGAAATAGTTGATCTCCATGGCGATGGTGAGGTTGGTCAGGGGATCGCCGAGCATCAGGGCTTCCTGAAGCTGGCGCTCACGATCGCCCGAGGTGAAGTTCTTGAACTCCTTGCCGGCGAAGTAGCCCTGCCGGTAATCGAGTTTGCCGAGGCGGGCGGAGAGTGTCGGCGCGGGGTTCAGCTTGATGCGGCGGTAATGGCCGTCCATTTTTTCGTTGGTGCTGTAGTAGCCGATGATGTAGTAGCTGGAGATATCCTTCTGCGCCTGCACGATGCCGGCCGAAAGGTCGTTATTGTCGAGCAGGGCCTTGCCGCCGGTGTCGGCCGCGAGGGTGTAGAGCGTCTCCTGCTGTCCGGCGAAGCTGCTCTGCCGCGAACGGGCACCGGCGCCGGACAAGGCGTTGGTGCCGCCCACGGAACCGCGGGTGGCATCGCCCAGGGGCGCCTCGGCCACGAGGCCGCGGGCATCGATGGGGTAGAACGAAACGTTGTTGCGGATGGCGGCGTTGATGGTGGCCTCCAACTGCGCCTGGTTTTCGGTTCCGGTCCGGCTGACCCCGCTGGCGAAATAGACCAGGGCCTTCTTTTCGGGCAGCGAGCCGAGCATCTTGGCGGCGGTTTCCAGGGCCGACAGCTTGCGATCGGTGTTGAAGATGTTGAACTCGCTGTCATCGGCCGTGAACGCCGCGCCGGTGTCCTCTTCGTCTTCGGCGCCGGTGGAGCCTTCCACGGCCATGTCGCTGCCTTCGCCGATGGTCAGGCCCTTGATGACCTTGGCGAGTGCGTCGCGATCGTCGGTGAAATCCTGCAAGACCTTCAGGTCGCTGGTGAGCGCCATGATGGCCATCAGGTCGGACGGCGTCATCTGGGTTTTCAGGAACTTCTGCGCGGCGGTCTGGGCGCGCAACTGGTCCTGGATGGGCATCGACGTCATGTCGAAGAACATGACGAGCAGGCGGCGGTCCTTGTACTTGACTTCGCCCGGCCTCGAAGGCGCGATCTGGTTGGCGACTACGGATTTGACGGCGGGCGCTTCGGCTTTCTTTTCGGGGGCCGCGGGCGGCGGTTGCGGTCCGCGGGGTGTCAGGGCCGGCTCGGGCATCACGGTCTCTTCCATTCGCTGGAACTGGAACACCTTGATGTCTTGCGGCTTGCCGTCTTCGGTAATGCTGAAATCCTTGGCGGTCAAGCCTTCGACGGGATTGCCGCTCTTGTCCTTGACGGAGACGTCCACGACCACTAATTGCACGTTGGTGCTGATCTTGACGGCGCCCGAGGTGGGGGTGAACACGCCGTTCTGCTGCTGGCTGCGCGGCGGAGCCGTCTGCTGGGCCGAAACCACGAGCAGGCCGGCGACGAGCGTGACAAGGATGGATCGCATGGCTAGAACCTGAACCTCAAGCTGGCGTTCATGCGGCGCATTCCGGCGGCTGCCGTCGGAAGTCCGAAAGTGCTGGAACTGAGCGTGGAGCCCCAACTGGTGATCGTGACGTGGTTGAGGGCGTTGGTGACGTCGAAGCGCAAATCCAGATTGCGCCGCTCCCCGAGGCGGAAATTGCGCCCCATCGAACCGTTGAGCGAGAAGACGGTGGGGCCGGGGATGGTGTTGCGGCCCGCGTTGCCCCAGAAGCCCGCGGCGGGCGCGGCAAACGCGTGGATGTTGAAACCGTAAGTGCCGATGTTCTCAAACAGATCCTGGCCGGTGGCATCGGCGCGTACCGGGCCGGTCACGCCGGTTCCGCCCACCACCGAACGGTTGCCGCCCGCGTTCACCGTGAAAGGCGATCCGGTGCGGAGCGTGATGCTGTTGGTGAATGTCCAGCCGCGGAGTAAAACGCCCTTCCAGCCGTTCAGTAAGGCTCCGCCACGGGCGCCGACTCCCGAACTGACCTGCCACGCGGCATTCAGGGTGTGGCGCGCGTCAAAGTTCGAGAGCGCGCGCTCCGCGGGCAGGTTCAGCCAGTCCTGCGCGACCAGGGTGCCGATGCCGCCATCATCGATGGCCTTCGACAGCATATACGAGATGTTGCCCGAAATGCCGCTGCGGAAGCGTCGCATGACCATCACCCGGGCCGAATCGAAGGTAGAGTTGCCATTGGACTGTTCGTAGATGTAGCCGGCGGGTCCGGGTGTGACCACATTGGGGGTTCCGGGCGGGAGCGAGTTGGGTAGGAATTGCTGATCCAGGTGAGTGCCCTTGGTGTGGTTCACCGTGAGGCTGCCTACCAGCGCATGGCCGAGGTCGTTCTGCACGGAGAGCTGCCAGATCTGGGCGTAACCGATCAGATAGTTCGGGTCGATGGCCCGGGTGTTGGTGATGGTGTTGATCCCGGCGGCGAATTGGCCGATGGTGAGCGGATTGGATGCGGTGGAGGCCACGCTGAAGTTTTGCGCGAAGGGCGGCTGCGCGGCGAGATTATTGGCGATGGTGGTATACGCCGCGGAGTTGTAGTAGATGCCGTAGCCGCCGTTGATGCGCGTGGAGTGCTTGGCGAACGGCCGCCAGGCGAAACCGATGCGCGGCGAGAAGTTGTTGTGATCGGACCTGACCAGCGAGTCGGGATAGCGCATGCCGGTGAGCGGACCAGTCTGGCCCGGAAGCACCGGCGCGATAGCCGTGAAGCCGGAAGCGATATCCAGGTTGACCAGCCGGTTGTAAAGCTCGGAGATGGGGCCCTGGTAGTCCCATCGCAGTCCGGCGTTGAGACTGAAGCGGGTGTTCATCCGCCAGTCGTCGGTGAAGTACACGCCGTAGCCCGAGGTGCGGAAATACTTGTCGGCGTTGCCGAAGTTGACCGAGCTGGTGGCTGGCAGGCCGAGCATGAAGTCGGCGAAATCGAAGCCCGTGCCCTGCACGGACGCACCGTTCGCGAACTGGCTGGTGTTGCTGCCGGTGAAGGTGAAGGTGCCGCGTCCGTTGGTATCGCTGAGGGGATTGATCTGCTGCCGGCGGTACTCCGCGCCGAAGGTCATGTTGTGCACGCCGTGAATCCAGATGAGGCTCTCGCCGACGGAACTGGTCTGGTTGCGGGACAGCGACGCGGCGCCGTCATTGAGCCCGGCGATGCCCTGCGTGAAGCCGAGACTGGGCGGACCCCAGTTGATGGGGTTGGCGGATGCGCCGGTGATTCCGAGTTCGCCTTCAATGTCGCGCAGATTAGAGAAATACGGCGATGAGAGATTGCGGTTGCGGCTGAACCGGTAGCTCAGGTTGCTGATGATGCGGGTGGTGAAATTGTGTGACCAACTGGCGTTGGCATTGAGACCACGGCTGGTGCGGCTGTCGAGGAAGCCGAAGATGTTGGGATTGCTGCTATTCCCGCCCTGGTATCCGAGTCCGCCGGACAGACGGTTCTTGGTGTTGATGGTCTGGTTGAGGCGCGTGTTGAGGTTGACCGAGTTGTTCACGCTGACGATCGGCGTGGAGTAGTTGCGATTGTTTCCGTAGAAATTCGGCAGCGGGTAAAACGCGGCCAGGTTTTGGGCGATGGGGCTCAGCCGAGTCTGGGGGATGACGTTGCCGGGAAACGGATTCCCGTTCAGGGGGTCGAATATGCTCACCGGGGCTTGGGCGTAGGACTGAGAGAAATCGCCAGAGCGCTCGAGCGCGGTAGGTACCGTAGTGGTCTGGGTGACGCCGTTGCGGCTGCGATTCACGCCTATGTTGAGCATGAACATCCCACTCCGGCCGCTCAGCAGGTGGGGAATCCGCAGCGGTCCGCCGAAGGTCGCATTCATGCGGGCGTTGGCGTAGGCCGGCTTGTCCACCTGGTTGCCGGTAACGGAGTAGGTTTGGGCATCCCAGACGGAGTTGTCGAGGGTGAAGCCGAGATTGCCGTTGTACTGCATGCGCCGGTCGCGCCGGGCATTGCCAAAGGCGAACTGGCCGGGACGCGCGCCGCCGCGCCCGCCGCGGCCACCCCGGCCGCCGAATCCGCCGCGCCCGCCGCCCATCATGCCCGGACCGCCGCCCGGACCTCCACGGCCACCGAACCCGCCGGGTCCGCCGAATCCGCCGCGCCCGCCGCCGGGTCCGCCACGACCCGCGGCGCCTCCCGCCCCCGGGTTTGGAGGTTCGCCGTTATTACCCTGTCCAGCGGTGCCGTCGCCGTTCAGACCCATGCCGGGGCCCATGCCCATCGGGCCGAATCCGTCCATGCCGCCGCGGCCGCCGAACCAATCCGGCGGACCCTGGGGCATACCGAGGCCGGTGCTGACGCTGCCATTCACCAGCAGGGATTCGCTGGCGCTGGTACTGAGGTCGGCCGCGGTTTCATTGGTAATGGCGCCATCGTTACCCGCCGCGGCGAGATCGCCCGCCTGGTTCACATCGAGGCGCTGATAGCCGGTCTGCGCCGTGTTTTGGCCGCGGCCGCGTGTCCCGCCCTGCTGGCGGTTCCGGCCCTGGCCCTGCGATCCGCCGGAAATCGAGGGACGTGCATTCGCGACAGCCACCGCCGTGGCGGCTGGTGGCGCCGCGGCAGGTTTCGCGGGCGCTGCCGCGGGACCGGCCGCAGCCGTGGCGACGGGCGCCGCGGGCTTGGGGGCGGTGAGCGCCGTCCGAATCTCCTGCATCGTCTGCAACTTCAAATCCCATTCGGGAGCCGGAGCGTTGTAGGCGACGCCAATCTCTTTGGATGCCTTGTCGAAGCCGAGCATCTCGACCTGAATATTCCAAACGCCGTCATCGAGGTTGGGGAACGAGTAGGCGCCACGCTCGTCGGTAGTGGTGACGAATTTCCGGCTGCCCTGGGTAGCGGTCACGGTAGCGCCGGGGATGGGAATTCCACCGGATCGGACAACGCCGTGGTGCTCGGAGGCAAAGAGCACCGTTGCGAGCAGACAGGCTGCCAGGAGGCGGCCGAAACAAAGATAAGTGCGTTTCGAGGCCATGGGGTTACCGGACTAGGCGCAGGGGATCGGGCGAATGTTACGGGAGCGGTTGTGAAGACGGCTTAATAAAAAATTGGAACTAATTGATACAGAGGGATTTGGCACGGCCAGGCAGTGCGCGTTTCGATACTGAGTGGATCAGGGTACGGTTTCCGCCAGGTACAGCTCGACGCGGTCCGTAGTCCAAATCGCCACGCCGGAAACACCAGGCTGTTTTTTTTAGGAGGCACGCGCAGCAAGGTTCTCAGGCTTGGCGCGACTGCGCGACAGGAGTCTTGAAAACGAAGGTTTTAGACTGCCAGCCTTCGGGAGACAACCTCTCTTTGATGTTTTCCTGACCCCATCGTCATGGCGTGGGCGTGCGATCACGTATCGTCAATGACGTGCTTCCGCCACTTTCCGCTGCCGGGGTTCCCCATCCAGAAGAGGCCGTAATCGTGCGCCATGCCGCTGACGATGTCGTTGCGGCCGTCACCGTTCAGGTCGCCGGCGCCAAATGCCGCGGCCCTGGCTGCGCGGGCTGATGGCGTGCCTGGCGAAGCCGCCGCCGCTGCGTTTGAACCAGGCGACCCCAACGCGGCTTCTAAACCCTACAGGGAGATCGGGCGCGGCCGGGTTGCGCATCTGCGTTGGGCGAGCGATGTAGAGGACCGGACGGTCCGCCACTCCTCGAGCAATTCGGTGGGAACAGGACGCCGGGCGCGGTTATGCCGGTCGCGCGTCGAGCATCGCGACCGAATGCAGGATCGTCTCCACCACCTTTTCGTCGCCCAGGGCGGTGTTGATCATCAGGTGGAAAAACTCGCGGGCCGGCCACTCCACACCGAAGTATCTCCTTGATGTACTCGGCGCGCTCACGGTCCACGGTCTCCGTCAGTTCCTGCGCTTTGCTTTCGGATTCCCCGCGCTCCCGCAGGCGGCGGACCTTGTCGGCGAACGGCGCATAGACGAAGACGTGGAAGGCGTCCGTGCGGTCGTGCAGATAGTATGCCGATCCACGGCCGACAATGACGGCGTTCCCTTCCGCGGCAGCGGCGAGCACTACTTTCTTCGCCACCTCGCGGATGCATTCGGCGTCCACCATCTTGAGGCGCGGCGCGTTCAGGCTCCCCTCATAGCTTCCCCGCATGAACGATTTGAACAGCCGGTACGACAACGAATCGCGCCGCTCCTCGTGTGCCCGAACGGCCCGGCTCGGGCAATCCATCAGGCGGGCGATCTCGTCGGTGAGCGCCTGGTCCCAGAGTTTCCAACCGAGAGCCTTTGCCACCTTGTCAGCGATCTCGGCGCCGCCGCTCCCGTATTCGCGTTCAATCGTAACCAGCCTGATCATGGCTCCCTCCTTCACTCCATGCCTCTTCAACCAACCGCCACCTCCCCACCCGCGGACGGATCGTTTCGGCGCACGATGAATGCCAGCAGAAACATAATGGCGGAGCCCACGGCAAGCACCATGAAGGTGTCGAGGTACGACAGGGTCTGGGCCTGGAGCTGCATCGATTGGTACAGCCGTCCGATGGCCGCGGCGCGCGCGTCGGGCGGGGTGGCGCCGGAGTGGGCGAGTTGCTGCGCGAGTGCGGCCACCTGGTCGCGGAATGCGGGATCGAACCGCGTGGTGTGATACGACAGCACGGACTGGTGGAACTGCGCCCGCCGCGCCAGCAACGTAGTGACCATGGAAGTCCCCACGCTGCTCCCCATATTCCGCATGAAGTTGATCATGCCGGCCACGCTGTTGCTCTTTTCAGGCGCAACGCCGATGTAGCCGGCCATGGTGATGGGAACGAACAGGAATCCCAGCCCGACAGCCTGGAACACCCGCAGCGAAGCCGCGGACCGGAAGCTCATCAACAAGTCGAGGCGCTTGGTGGAGTAATACATTCCGAAGGCCAGAGCCAGCCAGCCGAATCCAATAATGTATTTGGCGGGCACCTTGGTCGTCAGTTGCCCAACCACGGGCATTTCGAACAGCAGAACAACTCCGCTGACGGAGAGCACCATGCCCGCGGTTTCGGCCGGGTAGCCCATCAGCGTCTGCAGGAACAGCGGCATCATCACCAGGCTGCTGAACAGCAGGACACCGAGGACGAACATCATCAGGTTGGCCAGAGCGAAGTTGAAACCCTTGAACAGCTTTACATCGATGATCGGCGCCTTCTGGAACCACTCCCACACCACCAGCGCCACCAGGCACACAAACGCAACGACGGCCAGCGCGGCGATGGAGCGAGAGCCGAACCAGTCGTCCTCCTGGCCGCGGTCGAGCATCACCTGCAGGGCCGCGATGCCCAGCGTCAGCAGTGCGATGCCGATATAGTCCAGGCGGACGCCCGCGCCCCGTAAGCGCCGCAGATAGGGAGGATCTTCCACCAGGCGAAGGACCAGGAACAGCGTCAGGATTCCGACCGGCAGATTGATGTAGAAGATCCATCGCCAGGAGTAGTTGTCGGTGATCCAGCCGCCCAGCGTGGGACCGATGGTCGGCGCCATCACCGCCGTGATGCCGTAGAGCGCGAATGCCATGCCGCGCTTTTGCGGAGGAAATGTGTCGGCCAGGATCGCCTGCGCCATGGGTTGCAGCCCGCCGCCGCCGGCTCCCTGCATCACCCGAAACAGAATCAGAATGGAGAGGCTCGGCGCGGCGCCGCAAAGCAGCGAACTGACGGTGAACAGCACGATGCAGAGCATGAAGAAGCGCTTCCGTCCAAACAGGCCGGCCAGCCAGCCGCTGATGGGAAGCACAATCGCGTTCGACACCAGGTAGGACGTCAGGACCCAGGTGCTTTCATCGTTGCTCGCGCCGAGGTTGCCCGCCATGTGCGGCAGCGCGACGTTGGCGATGCTGGTGTCGAGCACTTCCATGAACGCGGCCATGGCCACCACCACGGCGATGAGCCAGGGGTTGAACTGCCGGCGTCCACGGCTGAGTGGGCGGAGGGATCGTCGATGCGTCGGCGCCGGCCATAGGGCAGCTATTGGTTGATGTACACCTTGGGATCGACCGACATTCCGGGACGAAGCAGGCGGTCCTGGTTCTCACCCGGGTCGAGGTCGATGCGGACGGGAATCCGCTGCACCACTTTGACGAAATTGCCGGTGGCATTTTCGGGCGGCAGCAGGCTGAAGCGCGCGCCGCTGGCTCCGCCGATGCCGGTGACATGGCCGTGGTATTCGTGGCCGTATGCGTCTACGCGGAATACCACTTTCTGGCCGGGCTTCATGCGGCTGAGCTGAGTTTCTTTGAAGTTCGCTGTGATCCAGATATCGTTCAGCGGAACGAGCGCCATCAGGCTTTCGCCGGCCGCGACGTTTTCGCCGGTCTCCGCCGTCTTCTTGCCGATGATGCCGGTGGCGGGAGCCGTGATCACCGTGTAACTCAGGTTCAGTTCCGCCTGATCGAGCAGTGCGCGCTCCTGCGCCACTTTGGCAGCGGCCGATCTTCGCGAGCCTGGCTTTGGGCCACCTGTTGGGGCCGGGTCATGGCAGCCCGGATTGAGGCGTCTGCCTGCGTGATCCTGGTTTGCGCCTGCTGAACCGCGGCTTCCGCAGCCGTGATGTTCTCACGCGCTTCGTTCACCGAGGCGGCCCGCGCGGCCACCGTGGCTTTAGCAGCCGCCGCGTTCTGTACGGCGGTATCGTACTGTTGACGCGGGATCTCGTCTTTGACCACGAGCTGGTGGTAGCGCTCGACGTCGTCTGCATCCTTCTTGTAGATTGCTTCCGCCTCGGTCACCTGAGCTTGCACGGTCTCGAGCCGCGCGCGGGCCGCGCTCAACTGCCGCTGCGCCACCAGCAGGCCCGCGTCGGCATCGGTACGAGACGACCGGGCGGTCTCCAGGGTGCTGGCGGTGGTGGCGGAGACGATCGGCACGTCGGTGCGCGAGCTTTCCAGAGCCGCCTCGGCATCGGCCAGATCCGCCTTGGCCTTATCGACGGCCACCTGGTAGTCCCGCGGATCGATCCGTACGAGTGGTTCGCCCGCCTTGACGAATTGGGCATCCTCCACGAGTACGTTGCTCAGGTGGCCGTTGATGCGGGCGCTGATGGCTTGGACGTGTCCATCGATCTGAGCGTCGTCGGTGGATTCATAGGCCCCGAAGTATTTCCAAAGCTCATACGCGCCCGCCGCTACCGCGATTACCATGACCGCGGACACGAGGATGACCACCAGCCGCCGTCTTGGCCTTCTGCGCCGGGGTATGGGAATGGACGCGGTCTTTTGTTCGGAAACAATGGTGTCTGCCATTCACTTCACCTCGATGAATTGCTCGAGATCTCGCTGCGCGGCCATGCCCATGGCCCTCGCGAGCGCTACCTTGGCGAGGTTGTGGGCATACAGCGCGGAGATCAGGCTGTCATTGGCGACGGCCACGGCTCCCTGCGCCTGCACCACCTCGACGTTGTCGGTGACTCCGGAAGTCGAAACGGTCGCGGGCCTGTTGCAGGGTTTGGTTGGCAAGGGTCAGATTGTCGCGCGCGACCGAGACCTGCTGCGCCGCGGATTCAAGATCGAGGAAGGCGTCGCGGATTTCGACTTCGATCTGGGCGCCCTGGTTGGCTAACTCGTCCGAGCGCTGTTTGAGCGCCGCGCGTGCGTTCTCGACGTCCGCCCGGATCCGGCCGCCGTCGAAAATATTGAAATTGAGCGCGCCGGTGATGGCATAGACGCCGTGCGAGTTGCCGATGGTGGGGCCGGTGGCGCCGTAATAGCTGTTGAGATTGACCGTGGGATACCATTCGGCTTGCGCCGCGGCCAACGTCCGTTGGGCGGCCTCGACGCGTTTTTTCGAACTCTGGTAATCGGACCGTTCGGCGAGCGCGGTGTGCAGCGCTTCTTCCCGGGTGATTCCGCTGAGCGGCGAAAACGGGGCGGTGTCGGCCAATTGAAATCCCTGCGACGGGGGGAGGCCGATGATCCGGCCGAGCGCCAGTTTGCCCTTGTCGAACTGGTTCTGCTGCGCCAGGAGGGCCTGCTGCCCGGTTTTGAGCTGCACCTGGGCGCGCAGCACGTCGATCCCGGCGGCCACACCGGCGGCCCTCTGGTCCCGGGCTTTGTTGTAGAGGGCCTGATCGGTCTCCACCTGCGCCTGGATCGAGTCCACGCGTGAGGCGTCAGCGATCACCTTCAAGTAGGCGTTAGCGACTGCCTCCGCCACCAGGTCGCGCGAGTCGCTGACAGAGAGGCTGGCGGCCTCCTCGCCGGCTTTCGCCGCCTGGAAGGATTTTCGGGCGCTCCAGTCGAAGATCCTGGCGGACATATTCGCTTGCGCGGCAGTAAAGGAAAACGGTCCGGCGATGGACGCGATGGAAAGATACGGGTTGGGCGGAACCCTGAGTCCCACGGTTTTCAGGTTGAGCTGCTCGACTGGTCTCGGCAACGGTTCCGGTAGCCTGGGGGAGTAAGGCGGATAGTGCATGAATCCGCTCCGCCCGGGCTGTGCGGCTCGCCTCCTGGCTCTCCAGCAGCCCGAGGTTGAACTTGAGTCCACGCTGTATGGCATCATCCAGCGTAAGTGACAATGCGGTAGATGAGCTTTCGCCGGGAACGCTACCCTGAAAAGAATTCGCTTGCTGGCCCGCGAGGCTGGTCGCCACGCACAGAAGACCAATGGGAATCCTGACTCCGGAAACCATTCGTGGCAAGATCTTTCCTTTCAGCCGCGGCCCGATCGGTGCGTCATTCGGGGCCCAGGCACGAGCCACAGACACTGCTTGTGATGCGCGAGCGGCGCTGGCGGTCGCAGTACCGTGAGTGTGGGAACGCCGGCGAAAGCACGCGAATGGGGGAATCAGTACCGACCACCGCGCCATGCGGACGAGGCTTCGGCCAGCGACCAGATCGCCGCTCCCAGCAGGACCACGTCCTTCAGCAGGAACTGGCCTACCGCACCGGAAATTGCCGGAAACCACCGAGAGTGGTTCCCATCCGGGAGTTGAAACAGGAATGAGAGGGTAGTCAGAAACGTCACGACCGCCAGGCCGCTGCCAATTGCGCATGCCTTCGGCGACCACGGCCGAAGCGCAACCAACAGGGCGATGCCCACCTCGACCACTCCCAGTCCGTTGGAGAATTGCCGCACGGACAGGAAGTGGTAGAGCCACCCCAAAAGCGGGCTGTGCGCGACCAGTGGCTGGATACCGTTCGTAATCACGCTGTACATGACGTCGATGTTGCCGGTGGTTGCCGGTGAGTAGGGGCAAACGTGACTCGCAACTTCGGCCAGGGACTGACCGGTTTCCTGATCCATGCCGGGCAGGTTGACGTTCAGCCGAGCCGCCAGATTGTGGACACCGCGTACCCAGACCAATGACATGACAACCTCAGCGTCGATGCCGATGTCAGTCGGGAGTTGGGTCCTCCTCTTTCCGGCCACGAGTTTGAGCGCCGAAGGAAGCAGGCTGAGCAACCGGCTGCGAACAATTGTTCCGGGTTGGTGCCGGTGCCGGGTGTGCCGGGCTCTAGAGAGGAGCGTAACTATTCCGGCGGGTACGCGTCCATACTGCCACAACCCCGAAAGAGGAGATCGAAGGATGAGTCGGGCGATTGGGAGAACGGTTCTGGCGGCGTGGCTTTGCTCTCTGGTGCACGCCCAGTCCGCTGCGGATGGGAAACCCGCGGAACCGAAGCTGGAATTCGAAGTGGCCTCGATAAAGCCCTCGGCGCTGCCCGGCCGCGGCGTGATCCGGCTCGGTCCGCAAGGCGGCCCCGGCAGCGGCGACCCTGGCCGCGTCACCTACACCTTCAGCACGATCCGCGATCTGATCGTGGACGCTTATAGCGTGAAGCGTAACCAAATCTCGGGGGGCCCGAACTGGCTGGATTCCGAACGATTTGACATCGTGGCCAAGGTCCCCGCGGGCGCCACGAAGGAACAAGTCAAGGTCATGCTGCAAAACCTCATGGCGGAGCGTTTCAAGCTCACGCTGCACCGCGAAAACAAAGAGCTGCCGATGTACGCGCTGGTGGTGGGCGCCAAAGGTCCCAAGCTGAAAGACTCCACCGTTACCGATACGCCGCCCGCGTCCGATTCGCAACCCAAGGAGGGTGGACGCACCGAAGCCAGGGCGCAGCCCGCTGCACCTCCGCCGCGTCTTCCGCCAGGTCCCGGAAGGGGCAGAATGAAAATCGGGCCCGATGGCTGCCCCGAGACGCCGCCCATGGCTGCCGGTCGCGCCGCGAATTTCATGATGATGACGCCCAACGGCGAGTGCATGATCTCCAACGGCCAGACCATGGATGGCCTGGCTATGCAGCTTTCCGACCGGTTCGACCGCCCGGTAATCGACCAGACCGGCTTGAAGGGCAAATACGATTTGAGGCTGCGATATGACCCATCGACCATCCCCGGAGGACGCGATGACCTTATCATGACCAAGGGCGTTGACCTGATTATGACTAACGCCATTAAGGACGGTTTGGGCCCAGGGCCGGCCGGCGGTGATCCAGCAAACCGCATCGCCCCTGACGGGGACCCGCCGCCCAGCATTTTCAACGCCCTACAAGAACAACTCGGCCTCAAGCTGGAATCCAGGAAGGGACCGGTTGACCTGCTGGTGATCGATCACGTCGAGAAGACGCCGACGGAGAATTGATGCTGTTCCGGGGTAGCGCCGGCAATCTCGCTACCGGTGCGGCTCGTCGGCGGCAAGGGGGCGCGATCGTCCCCTAGCCTACGGTTAGGATTGGATTTTTGCGCCCGAGCAGGCAGCGATAACGACGCGGCAGCGAGTGGATAAGAGCTTTGAGGCTGTGCTGGAGAGGGCGGGAATCAAAGACTTCAGATTCCAATGACCTGCGGCATACGTTTGCTTCCTGGTACATGATGAACGGCGGCGATCTTCACGAACCGGCCAAGGTGTTGGGCCACTCGAATATCAAGATGACAGAACGGTACGCGAAGCTGGCGAAACGCCATATCGCGAAACCGGCGGCACCGCGCGAGGTATGTGAGTGTTGATGGCAGGAAGGAAGCGGAAAAAGAAACAGGGCATCGCGTGATGTTCCCTTATTGCGGTGGGCCAAGTATTGCGGTGGGCCAAGGACGGATCTCTGAACCCCTCCCACGCTGGCAATCAGGCTGGCAGGACGATCTCGACACGGGTGCCGTGTTCTACGACGGAGGCTAGACGGATTCCCCCTCCGTGCGCGCGGATGATTCCCTGCGCAGCGGAGAGGCCGAGGCCGCGGCCGACGAACTTGGTGGTGAAGAAAGGGTCAAAGACTCGAGCGGTGATCTTATCGGGGACGCCGCACCCGTTGTCGCTGACTTCGAGCCGAACGTAGCGTCCAGGCGCAAGCTGCTCACCAGGGTACAGGGTGCTTAGACCGTCACCGGAAAACTCGCAGGCACTGACGCGGATTTCAATCCTGCCGGTGGAGCCGTCGAACGCTTCCACGGCATTCTCCACAAGGTTGCGAAGGACCTGCTGAATTTCTGAAACATCCGCCTTGATGATGGGCAAGTCCGGCCCGAGCTCACATCGCAGCTCGATATTCGAAGGGACCAAATCGCGAAGCGTTCTCTCGGCGGAAGCGACCGTAGCCGAAAGATCGACCGGCTGAGCGTTACACCAGATGCGGCCGGTAAACGCCAGGAGCCGGGAAGTCAACTCCGCCGCGCGATTCGCCGCGGCCAGCAACTCGGCTACTCTGGATGAGACCTGCGGATCGAGCGGTGTATCGAGAGCCAGAAGGTTGGCATTGCCGACAATTACGGTGAGCAGATTGTTGAAGTCGTGCGCGATGCCGCCGGCCATCATGGCCAGGCTCTCATATTTCTCGACGCGCTGTTCCAGTTCGCGTCTGCGAATCAGGTTTGACCTGCGTTCCTCTTCGGCGCGCTTACGCTCGGTGATGTCCACGCACGCGCTAATCACCCCACGGACGCCGCCGCTTTCGTCAAAGACGGGAGAACTATAGGACAGAGTGTTGATCATGGAGCCGTCTCCGCGGACTATATCCGTTTCGCGGTTCGAGATGGGGCGCCCGGTGCGAGCGGCGACCTGCATCGGCAGATCCTCGGCAGGCACTTCCACCCCGTTGTACTCGATCCGATACGTGAGTTGATCGGCGCTACCCACCGATTTGGAGATGTTCTGCTCCAAGGGAACCTGTAGTAAGGCGGCCATCGACCGATTCATCCAGATACGCCGGCATTCCGGGTCCTCGGCCACCGTGATCCCGATGGGCAGCACTTCCAACAGAACATCGAAATCATGCAGGCGTCGCTGGAGATCACGATTCAGCTCACGGATCTTTTCTTCGGCGCGGCTGCGCTCCTGATTTTCGATGGCGAGCCGCTGGTTGGCGGTTGCAAGCTGCGCCGCCCGCCCACGAGCGACGACCGCTGTGGCCGTGCACGCATACAGCAGAACCGAGACCAGCAGGCCAAAACCGATGACGAGGCGGCGCAAGGTACTCAGCTCGCCGGCGGAGGGCACCACCCGGACCGACCACACTGTGTTTGCAATCATGAGCTGTGTCTCGCTTGCGATTCCGGAAAACGCGGGGCTCGACACTCTCGCGCCGCCCGAGAATTCATGGCCGTTGAGCGTCACCGTTACGGAGTAGTCGTCGGGGAGTTGACCTTCGAGGGTAGCGTGGATCAACTCCGCCGGATCGTAGAGGGCGGCGGCAAAGCCAGCCAGCCGTCTGCCGCGTTTGACAGGAACACAAGCGTAGAGCCTCGGCGCGCCCTGGATCAGGAGCACCCGCGAGATCGCCAGCGAGCCGAGCCGGCGGGCCACTTTGAGAACCTGTTGCAGCTCTTCATCCGGGCGCTCATAAGACTTGGGCCCGCGGCTTACGCCGGGGCGGACGGGCCATGAACGCGCCCCGTTGGGCGTCACCCACGTGACCATCCGCAAGCCCGTGTGGGCCTTCACGAATAGCTGGGCGTCGGTCTCCCAGTCTTCGGGAGCGAGCGGGCGGCCTTGCGACAGCCACCAGGCGGCGATACGCTGAAGAGGATCAAACGCCTCGAGAACCCCGACGCGAACCTGGGCGCCAACATGCTTGGCCTCCGCGCGGGTACGCTCGCTGAGCTCGGTTAGCTCCCGCCGGACGAGCAGGTTGCACAACATCAAGGCAGCCAGCAACCCGGCGATACTGATTCCAAAAGGCAACAGGCGGAGGAACCAAAGAGCCGGCCTTTGCGGTTTGGTACTCACAGTACCGGTGATTCTAGCACTCCGCGTCTCACCGCGGTATCCGTTGTCACCCTGGAATCTCATGGACGGTGGAAGGTGATTCCACAGCGGCTGTAAACCGGGACGCGGGCCTCGGAGCGGCGTCCATCATGGCGCACTTCCGATACGCCGCGAGCCAGGGCGTAGCGGCACAATACTGTGCAAGGGCCGCTTGCGCTCAACCAGTGGCCGGTGGCGTAGGCCGCAGCCATGGCAAATCTCGGATCGTCCTCGGGGCGATCGGGGCGACCGGTTGCCCATCGGTCCGGCCCCACCCCTGTTAGAATTGAACTATCTAATGCCCACCCAGGCGCGGACCGCGGGCGCCCGCCGGTTCTTCTCACGTCACGGAACGCTCTCCAAGTGGCATCCGAACTACGAGTTCCGCCCCGGACAGGTGGAAATGGCCGAAGCCGTCGAATCCGCCCTGGCGGATCGGCGGCACCTGATCGTCGAGGCCGGCACGGGTACCGGAAAGACGCTGGCGTACCTGGTGCCCGCCCTGCTCTCCGGCAAGCGCATCGTGGTCTCCACCGGGACCAAGAATCTCCAGGAACAGCTCTTCTTCAAGGACGTTCCGTTCCTGCAGCAGCATTTCTCGCGCCCGCTGGCCGTCTGCTACATGAAGGGGCGCAACAACTACGCCTGCCGCCAGAAGATCTACGACGCCGAAAAGGAACCGGTGCTCGCCGGCCTGGAAGAAGTGGCCGATTTCGAGATCATCCGCGAATGGGAAAAGACCACCGAGATCGGCGACCGCGCCGAGATCAGGCAACTGCCCGAAGCGAGCACCGCCTGGGCCAAGATGGATGCGCGCTCCGACCTCTGCACCGGGCAGAAGTGCCCCAAGTTCGAGCGCTGCTTCATCACCCTGATGCACCAGCGCGCGATCGAAAGCGATATCATCATCGTCAACCATCACCTCTTCTTCGCCGACCTGTCTTTGCGCGACGCCAACTACGAAGGCGGCATTCTGCCGGAGTATCACGCCGTGGTGTTCGACGAAGCGCACGAGATCGAAGACGTCGCCGGGCAGTATTTCGGCGTGTCGGTCAGCAACTACCGGATTCAGGAACTGCGCCGCGACGTGGCCGCGATCGGGCGCATGAAGAAGTTCGGCACGCCGGAGCTGGATCGTGTGCTCGAACGCCTGGACGATTTGACGACACGCTTCTTCGGGCTCTTCGGCGAAGCCGAACGGCGCGTGGCCTTCACCGGACGGGATGAGTTTCGCGAGGACAACGAGCAGACCTATGGCGACCTGCGTGCGGCGCTGGAGCTGATCGCCTCGCACCTCAAGGTGATCCAGAATCCACCGGAAGAGATTGCGCCCCTCGTGCGGCGCACGCTGGAGCTCAGTGATGCCCTGCGGTTCGTCATGGAAGAAGACGACGAACGGTTCGTCTACTGGATGGAAAAGCGCGGGCGCGGCTGCTTTCTTCAGGCTACCCCCATCGATGTCGCGAACATGCTCTCCGAGCGGCTGTTCAACCAGGTGGAGACGGTTGTGCTGACGTCGGCGACTCTGGCCGTTGCGGGCGGTTTCGAATACGTCCAGAAACGCCTGGGCGTGGAAGGCCCGCGCACCCTGGTGGTGCCCGGCCATTTCGACTACCAGAGCCAGGCGCTGCTCTACGTTCCGCAGCACCTGCCGGAGCCGCGCAATCCGGCCTTCACCAAGATGGCGGCGGAGGAGGTGGTGCGCATCCTGGAGCACAGCCGCGGCCGCGCCTTCGTGCTCTTCACCAGCTACCAGCAGATGCGGCTGGTCTACGACCTGGTATCGCTCGCCATCGACTACCCGACCCTGCTGCAGGGCACCGGGCCACGGCGGGCGCTGATCGAAGAGTTTCGCACCACGCCCAACTGCGTGCTCTTCGCGACCTCGTCCTTCTGGCAGGGCGTGGATGTGCCGGGCGAACAGTTGAGCTGCGTAATCATCGATAAACTGCCCTTTGCGGTGCCCAACGACCCGGTGGTGAGCGCGCGCATCGAGAGCATCCGCAAGGTGGGGGGAAATCCGTTCTACGACTACCAGATTCCCCAGGCGGCGATTGCGCTCAAGCAGGGGTTCGGGCGGCTGATCCGCAGCAGGTCGGACCGGGGCGTGCTGGTGCTCCTGGACAATCGCATCACAAGGCAGCGGTACGGCCAGGTGTTTTTCGACAGCCTGCCGGATTACGGGTTCACCACGCGGCTGGAAGAGGTGGAGAAGTTTTTCGATGTTTGAAGTCACGATTGAAGAGACCTTCGCCGCCGGGCACGCCCTGCGGAATTACCACGGGAAGTGCGAGAACGTGCACGGCCACAACTACCGCTGCCAGGTCACGCTGGAGGGGGAGCGCCTCGATGCGGTCGGGCTCCTGGTGGATTTCGTCGAGCTCAAAAAGGTCGTACACGGCGTGCTGGACCGCATGGATCACCAGTGGCTGAACGATTTTCCGCCCTTTGACGTATTGAATCCGTCTGCCGAAAATATGGCGAAGTACGTCTACGACCAGGTGACCGAGGGTTTGAAAGCTCGTGACGGTGTGCGGGTGCAGGCGGTAAAACTGTGGGAGACCGATACCGCCAGCGCGACCTATCGGCGCTGACGGCGTCGCGTTTGCCGGGCAGGTCAGGGACCTGCCCTACAAACCCTAACGGCCGTAGTAAGCGGCGTTTCTCGGGGTGAAATCGGCCCACTTCTCCGGCAGATCATCGAGGGCGAAGATCGCCGAAACGGGGCAGACGGGGACGCAGGCGCCGCAATCGATACATTCTACCGGATCGATGTAGAGCATTTCCTCAGTAGCGTAGTTCGGCTCATCTTTCTTCGGGTGAATGCAATCGACGGGGCAGGCGTCTACACAGGCAGTATCTTTGGTTCCAATGCAGGGTTCTGCAATAATGTAAGCCATTGCTATTGTTTTCCCAGGCTCCTATACATACCACAGCAGAAATGGAAACACAATTCAAGGGTTGCGAATTCCCCATACTCGGCACCAAACTGTAAAAGATGCCGGCCAAAGTTCGAAAAGCTGTTTTTCCCGCCGCCGGGCTTGGCACCCGCTTCCTGCCAGCCACCAAGGCGCAGCCCAAAGAGATGCTGCCCATCGTGGACAAGCCTATCATCCAGTACGGGGTGGAAGAGGCGCTCCATTCGGGCATTCAGAACATCATCATCGTGACCGGTCGCGGCAAAAGCGCGATCGAAGACCATTTCGATGTGAGCTTCGAGCTCGAATATCTCCTGGAATCGCGCGCGAAGAAGGATTTGCTGGAGATCGTCCGCGGCATCTCGGACATGATCAACGTATCGTATGTGCGCCAGAAGGAGGCGTTGGGCCTGGGCCACGCCGTACTCCGCGCTATGGAACTTGTGGGTCCGGAACCGTTCGCGGTGGTGCTGGCCGACGACCTGATCGAATCCGAGGTCCCGGCGCTGCGCCAACTCGTGGACATTCACGATTTCTTCCAGGCGCCGGTGATCGCGGTGATGGAGGTCCCCCCGGAGAATATCCAGGCCTATGGCTCAATTCGGGCGGAAGTGGTGCCGCACAACGGCAGCCAGGACCGGTTGTTCCGGGTGTGGGACCTGGTGGAGAAACCCAAACCGTCCGATGCGCCGTCCAACCTCGCCATCATCGGACGCTATGTGCTCACACCGGAGATCTTCGACTCGCTGCAGGCGATCGACCCGGGCTCCGGCGGCGAAATCCAGCTCACCGACGCCTTGCGGCACATGCTGCGCAGCCGGCCGCTCTACGCCTACCGCTTCGAGGGGACCCGCTACGACGCGGGCGACAAACTCGGGTTCCTCAAGGCAACCGTGGAGTTCGCCCTTCGCCGGCGCGACCTGGGCGGCCCTTTCCGCGAGTACCTGAAAGGTTTAAAGTTGTAGGGTGGGGGTGGGTTAAGCCTGCTCCGCCCCGTCCTGAGCCAATCGCATGCTGCCGGCCGGTTGTCAGCAACGCCTTGCCGCCCTGCTCGGGCCGCACGGCTATCTCGATCGTCCCGAGGATCTCAGCCTGTATGAGTACGACGGCGGTGTCGACAAGCACCGCCCCGACCTGGTCGTCTTCCCCCGCACCACCCAGGATGTTTCCGCGATCGTCAGGATCGCGCAGGAGTTCCACGTACCTTTTGTAGGCAGGGGGGCGGGCACGGGCCTGTCCGGCGGGGCCATCCCGGCGGAAGGCGGTGTCATGATCGCCTTCGCCCGCATGAACCGCATCCTGGAGATCGATCTGGCCAACGAACGGGCAGTGGTCCAGCCGGGCGTCGTCAACCTCGACATTACTCTGGCCGTGCAGAGCTCCGGCTATTTTTATGCGCCCGATCCCTCCAGCCAGCGTGCCTGCACGATCGGGGGGAACGTGTCGGAGAATGCCGGGGGACCCCACACCCTGGCCTACGGTGTCACCACGAATCACGTCCTCGGTCTGGAACTGGTGCTGCCCGACGGGACCGTGGTCGAAACCGGCGGCAAGGAACTCGACCTTCCAGGTTACGATCTGACCGGGTTGCTCACCGGCTCGGAAGGCACGATGGTGCTGGTCACCAAGGTGATCGTGCGCCTCATGCGCAAACCCGAGACAGTAAAAACCGGGCTGGCCATTTACGAATCTAACGCGGATGCCGGGCGGACCGTGACCGAGATTACCGAGCGAGGCATCACCCCGGTAGCGGTGGAGATGCTGGACGGCGTAATGCTGCGGATGGTGGAGGAAGCCACGCACGCCGGGTACCCCATGGATGCCGCCGCCGTTCTGCTGATCGAAGTGGAGGGTATGCGGGAGGGCGTCGAGGCCCAGGTGGAGCAGATCCGCGAGGCGTGCCTGCTGTGCGGCGCCCGCGAGTTCCGCGTCGCGCGGACGGCCGAGGAGCGCGACCTGCTGTGGAAGGGCCGCAAGAACGCCTTCGGCGCCGTGGGCCGCGTCAGCCCCACCTACTACGTGCAGGATGGGGTCGTGCCGCGCACCAAGATTGCTCCCACACTGCATTTCATCGGCGAGGTAGCCGCGAAGTACGGCCTCACGATCAGCAACATTTTCCATGCGGGCGATGGCAACATGCATCCCATCATCCTGTTCAATCCGCGCCGGCCCGGCGATCTGGAAAAAGCGCGCTCGGCGGGCGATGAGATCCTGACCTACTGCATCGAGGCCGGCGGCTCCATCACCGGAGAGCACGGAGTGGGCCTGGAGAAGAAGGAGTTGATGGCGAAGCTGTTTCCACCAGAGACGCTGGAGATGCTCAGCCGCCTGAAGCTGCTGTTCGATCCCGACGGCCGGCTGAATCCGGGCAAAGTGCTGCCGACCGGCCGCGGTTGCCTGGAAATCCGCCAAGCGCCGCTGACGGCCGGCACGCTGATATAAGCCGCCGGCCGGCTACCCTTTTTGCATCTTGGCCCGCAGGCGCGCAATCGCGGCGTGAAACTCATCGACTGCCGAGGCCAGCAGTTCGTAGTCGGAAGCGGTGGGCGTGGACTGGTAGATCTCGGTGAGCGCCGCAACGACTTCGCGGCCACGGTTACACCACTGGTCCAGGGTACCTTTCACCGTACTTCTCGCCGGCAGCGGCGGATTCGCCCGGCGCAGCGTCTCGACGGCCTTCGCGACGCGTTCGACGTTCTCCGGGACCAGGGGCACGGCCTCTCCATCCACGTGCACGGCGTTGTCTTTGATTGCCGGCGCGATGGAGCGGTAGGCTTCGGGCGGAATGCGGATCAACTGCGACAGCTCGAAATAATCGGCGCCGAACTCGTCCAGGAGGCGGATGGCGCGATCCGCGGCGGACCGGCTCATCTTCAGGTGGCTGGTGCAGAATTCGTCCCAGCTTCCGGTCACGGCTCTATACTGCTTCTGGTCTCGCATGGCGCGCAGGCATTCCGCTTCGGCGGCGGAGCCACGCCGGGCCACGGAGCCGAACGCCTCCCGCCGGCCCAGCATTTTTCCAAGGTCCAGGACATCCGCAAAATCGGCGGAAATGGGTTCACTCATGGCGGTCTCCTCGGGGGCGCGGCCGCCAATATTGGCGGGTTTCGATTGCGCCGGCACTGAATACAAAGGATTTTCAGGCGGCACCCGCCAATCTTGGCGGGTTTGCCCCCTGATTCGAGGATGGCAGACGGGCCCCGGGAGTCCGGCTTGCTGAGCCGCCCGAGCGAGCGTTAAACCGCGCCGGGGCGCAGACTTGCGGAAATTTTGAAAATCTGTGACCGCCGGGCAGGTTTACGCCAGTTCCAGTTCGATCTTCTTCGCAGCCGCATCCAGCTTCACGATGCGGAAGCTGCGGACCTGTCCGGTCCGCGCGGGCTCGCGCTTGGAACCGCCGCTGTGGCCGCCGCCTTTCCACTTGGCTTCGAGCATGGAAGTGAGCGACGAGAGATTGACGGAGGGTTCGGCCTGACGCTGTTCCTTCTCGGCGGTCTCCGCGCTCAGCGCGCAGGTGGCCTGGATGCCCTCGCCCAACTCGACCCTGGCACGGTTGCTGGAAACGTCAGTCATGCGGCCCGACACCACATCGCCTTCCTTATGTTCGGCGATGTACTCATCCAGGCTGGTGGGCACGAGCTGTTTCATGCCGAGGCGCAGGCGGCGCTTTTCAGGATCCATCTCCAGCACCTGGGCTTTCACCACCTGGCCCATCTTGAGCACGTCCTGCGGATGGTTGATCCGCTTTTCGGCGCTGATGTCGCCCACGTGGATCATGCCCTCCACACCTTCAGCAAGCTGCACGAACGCGCCGAACTTCTGGAGGCTGGTAACGGTGCCCTCGGCGACCGATCCCACCGGGAACTTCTGGGGAACCTCGACCCATGGGTCGCCCAGCGCCTGCTTCAGGCCCAGCGAAATGCGCCGGTCAGCCTGGTTGACGCCCAGAATGACCACGTCCACCTGGTCGCCGGGTTTGACCACGTCGGAGGGCTTGCGCATCTTCTTGGACCAGGACATTTCGGAGAGATGGATGAGGCCTTCGACGCCTTTCTCCAACTCGACGAAGGCGCCGAAGTCGGCGACACGTGTGACCGTGCCGTGTACCCGGTCGCCGGCTTTGTACTTCTCATTGGCCAGGTCCCAGGGATGCGGCTGAAGCTGCTTCATGCCAAGCGAGATGCGCTTCTTGGCGGCATCCACTTTGAGTACCTTGGCCTCGACCTGCTGGCCCACGGCCAGCACGTCGGCGGGCTTGTTGATGCGGCCCCAGGAAATATCCGCCACGTGCAGCAGCGCATCCACGCCGCCGATATCGACGAAAGCGCCGTAATCGGTCAGGCTGCGCACGGTGCCCTGAACCGTCTCGCCCTCTTTCACTTCGGAGTAGCGCCGTTCCTTCGATGCCCGCTCCTCCTCTTCCAGCAGCGCGCGGCGGTCCACCACGACGTCTTCGTCCGCGACATCCAGCTTGATGATGCGGCAGCGGATCTCCTGCCCGATGAGTTTTTCCATCTCGGCCGCGTCCTTGGCGCCGCTGCGGGATGCCGGCATGAATGCCCGCACACCCACATCGACGCTGACGCCGCCCTTCACCAGGGCGGTGACCACTCCCGCGATGGGGGTCTTTTCGGTGAATGCTCTTTCCAGCGACGACCAGTCCTTGGGGCGCTCGACTTTGATGCGCGAGAGCTCGTAGTAGCCTTCGGGCCCGCGACCCTTGATGGACACCTGCACCTTGTCACCGGGCTTCACGGTTTCCCCGGCGGCTTCGAAATCCGCGACCGGGATGATGCCTTCGATTTTGAAGCCGATATCGAGAAATACGGACTCACCGGATATCGCGATCACGGTGCCTTCCAGGCCCCTCCCGCCTTCTTCAGGGCGGTGGGAATGAGACTGTTCGTACTGGGAGAGAATATCGCCGAAAGACTCGGTCGACTCGTTGGGTGTGGAGGAGTCCGGACCGGGACCACGGTCCTGATCCAGCATACTTGGGTTGGGCATGAGACTTACTTATCTATTGTGGCATAATCCCGACTGGGATATCAGGAGTGCCTCTTCCTCGTTTGCTGCGCTGGGTGCGGCACGTGCGGCCGCAGGACCCGGTATGGATTCTGCTCTTCACGGCGCTTGCTTATACCACCCCGCATCGCGATATTTACGACATCGGACCGCTGGCCGCGCTGGCGGTGGTGCAGTTACTCGAGCCACGAATTCACGCGCTGGGCTCGACCCGCGGGAGGGTGTTCTGGATCGTCCTGAAGCTGGTACTCGCCTACATTTTTATCGGGTACACGGGCGCCATCACCAGCCGCTACTGGCTGGTGATGCTGCTGCCGGTGGTTTCGGCTGCGACGACGCTCGGGCTGGTCGCCACCGTGGTGTTTTCGATTCTGGCGGCCGGCGCTTACATTTCGTTTGTACTCTTCGGTTTCTTTCCGGACTGGGACATTGCCGATTACGGTTTGCGGGCGATCTTCCTGGGGATGGCGGGGGTGTTGGCCAACACCCTGGCGGAAGAGCTGCGACAGCGCTCGAAGCAGTATCAGCAGACGGCCGAGCAGCTTGCCGAAGCCAACATCCACATCCGCGAAGCGGAGGAAGCGATGCGGCGCTCGGACCGGCTGGCGGCCCTTGGACACCTCTCGGCGGGCCTCGCGCACGAGTTGCGCAATCCGCTCGGCACCATCAAGGCATCCTCGGAGATGCTGGGCCGCAGCGTGGCCGTGGAAAACGAAGTGGCCCGGGAAATGGCCGGCTTCATCGGCTCCGAAGTGGACCGCGCCAACTCGCTGATCACGCGCTTCCTGCAATTTGCCCGGCCGGTGGAACTGCGCCCGGAGAATTCCGACCTGGCCCAGGTTCTGGATCGGGCGATCGGGCTGGTGAAGCGCGAAGCCGGGGGAATCGCGATCTACACCAATTACGCCCCGGAGATCGCGCCCTTCCCGTTCGATGCCGAACTGATGGAACGCGTGTTCTACAACCTGGTGCTGAACGCGGTGCAGGCTACGGCTCCGGGCGGGACGGTTACGGTGAAGACGCGGGCGGCCCTGGAGACCGCCGAGGTCGCGGTAATCGATCGCGGTTCGGGTATCGAACCCAAACATCTCGAAACGATCTTCAACCCATTCTTCACGACCAAGCCGGACGGCGTGGGCATGGGACTCGCCATCGTCGCCAAGATCGTGGACGAGCACGGCGGTAAGATAACGGTGGAGAGCGAGCCTGGAAAAGGCAGCGTGTTTCGCGTGCTGCTGCCCATGGAACGCCCGGCATCCAAAGCCCCCGCATGAAAAAACGAATCCTGGTGGTGGAAGACGAAGACAAGCTCCGGCGCGTGATCGAGCTGCAACTCACCTCCGCGGGCTTCGACGTGGATAAGGGCGCCACCGCCGAGGATGGGCTCAAAGTCGTGGATCGCGCCGACCTGGTGCTCACCGATCTCAAACTGCCGCGCATGGACGGCCTCGAATTTCTGGCCCTGATCCGGCGGCAGAACTCGGTGGTGCCGGTGGTGATGATGACCGCGTTCGGCAGCGTGGAAACGGCGGTGGAGGCGATGAAGGCCGGAGCCACGGATTTTCTGCTGAAGCCGTTTTCGCTGGACCACCTGATGCAGGTCGTGCACAAGGCGCTGGAGATGCGCGAGCTGCGGGACGAGAATCGCCTGCTGAAGCAGGAGCTGGGGCGGCGGTACGAGTTCGACAACATCATCGGCCGCAGCGAAGCCATGCAGGAGATCTTCGCCACCATCGAGCGCGTGGGACCGACGCGCGCGACGGTGCTGCTGGCCGGCGAGAGCGGCGTGGGCAAGGACCTGATCGCGCGCGCCATCCATTTCCACTCCCCGCGGCGCGACCGGCCGCTGGTGAAGATCAACTGCACGGCGATTCCCGAGAACCTGATGGAGAGCGAGCTGTTCGGGTACGAAAAGGGCGCATTCACCGGCGCCCAGACATCGAAGCCGGGCAAGTTCGAGCAGGCGGATACGGGCACCGTGTTCCTGGACGAGATCGGCGACGTGCCGGCGGCCATCCAGGTGAAGCTGCTGCGGGTGCTGCAGGAGCGGGAGTTCGAGCGGCTGGGGAGCAACGCGACGCGGCACATCGACGTGCGGGTGGTGGCAGCCACCAACCAGGATCTGCGGGCGGCGCTGGAACAGGGGACGTTTCGCGAGGACCTCTACTACCGCCTGAACGTGGTGCCGCTGAATATTCCGCCGCTGCGCGACCGGAAGCAGGACATTCCTTTTCTGGCCAACCATTTCGTACACAAGCTGGCGCCGGAGACCGGCTGCCGCGTGGAATCGATTACGGATGCCGGGATGGCGAAGCTGATGTCGTATCACTGGCCGGGCAATGTGCGGGAACTGGAGAACGTGATCGAGCGCAGCCTGGTGATGTGCTCCGGCACGGAACTGGATGCGGCGGACATCAAGCTGGAGGAGGCTCCGCGCCCGCGGACGCAGAACGACACGCACTTTCTGCCGGAGGGCCTGACTCTGGATCAGTACGAGCAGGAGATCATCCGCGAGGCGCTGCGGCGGGCGGACGGCAACAAGAGCCAGGCCGCGCGCATGCTGGGCCTGACACGCAACGCGCTGCGCTACCGGCTGACCCAGATGGGGCTGGAAGCGTAAGTGGGGCCGGCCGGGACCGGCTGCCCGAAGCCACTATAATCAATTCAGTGGACCTGGAAAAGATCCTTCTTCGCAAGGTAGGGGAAGCCATTCACCGTTTCAAAATGATCCGGGATGGCGACCGTGTGGCAGTGGCGCTTTCGGGCGGAAAGGATTCCGCCACGCTGCTGGAAGCGTTGCTGCTTCTCGAGAAACGGGCTCCCATTGAATTCTCGGTGTGCGCGTTCACCGTGGAGCAGGGGAAGTTTCTGCGGCCGATCGAGCCCCTGGGCGAGTATTTGAAACAGCGCGGCGTGGACTGGACGTACTACCGGGACGCGCCCTCGCTGCGGCTTCTCGACGACCAGCCGGAGCACGGGTGCGACCTGTGCAGCCGGTACCGGCGGCGTGCGGTATACGAGGTGGTGCACGCGCTGGGCGCCAACGTGATCGCCTTCGGCCATACCGCCGACGATTTCTGCGAAGCGCTGCTACGCAACACGCTGTTCACCGGCAAGCTGAGCGCGCTGCCGCCGGTAACGCATTCGCGCGACCGCGAATACCGGCTGATCCGGCCCCTGGTGTTTGTGACCGAAGACGTAACGCGCGCGTACGCCGCCGCGCGCGGCGTTCCGGTGGTTCCCTGCGGATGTTCGCAAAAAACCGGGACGGTGCGCCGCGCGCTGCGTGACCTGTTCGCGGAGCTGGGTCGCGAACACCCGCACCTCAAGGAGAATATTCTCTCCGCCATGGGCAACGTGGATCTCGGGCGCCTGCTGGACACGCGATTCCTGGGTGGGGAACACACGGAACCGAGCCGTCTTTTCCCGATTGTCACGGAACTGTAACTGCATGCTGTTTGACCCTCAGGTCTCACACCGATTAAGATGAGGGTCTCTCTTTTCCCATCCCGGTTATGAGACTGCTGCCACGCGAAGAGAAGTTCTACCACCTGTTCCGGAAGCAGGTGCAGATCATTTCGGAGGCCTCCCGCCTGCTGATGGATGGGTTGATGCAAGGCAAAGCGAGGATGGCTGGGGCGGCCACCGAGATCAGCGTGCTGGAGCACAAGGGCGACGAGGTGATTCACGAAGTATTCACGCGCCTCAACCAGACGTTCATCACACCCATCGATCCCGAGGACATCCACAGCATATCGGCGGCGCTCGACAATGTGCTGGACGGCATCGAGGATACGTCGCACCGGCTGGTCTCGTATGGCATCGATCCCATACCGGCAGACATGGTGACGCTGGGGGACCTGGTGACGGGCTGTGCCAAGCAGCTAGCGAGCGCGTTCGAAGCGCTGGAGCAGAACGGGCCGATCATGGAACACTGCATCGAGATCAATCGCCTGGAAAACGAAGCCGACCGCATAGGGCGCAGCGCGGTAGCCGAGCTGTTCGAGAAGGAAAAAGATCCGATCACGCTGATCAAGCTCAAAGAGGTGTACGAGTTCTTCGAGGCCACTGTCGATAGCTGCGAGGATGTGGCCGATGTTCTGCAAAACGTGGTCGTCAAGAACAGCTAGCCGATGTCGACGCTCACTCTGGCCATAGTGATCATCGGGATTGCGCTGGCCTTCGACTACATCAACGGTTTCCACGATGCAGCCAATTCCATCGCCACGGTCGTTTCCACCAAGGTACTGACGCCGTTTCAAGCCGTGGTGTGGGCGGCGTTTTTCAATTTCGTCGCGGCGTTCATGTTTGGGACGGCGGTGGCGAAGACGGTGGGCTCGGGTTTCGTCAACCTGGACCTGGTGACGCCGTTTGTGATTCTGGCGGGCCTGGTGGGGGCCATCGCGTGGGACCTGATCACGTGGTGGTGGGGCCTGCCCACGAGCTCTTCGCACGCCCTGATCGGCGGTTACGCGGGAGCCGCGGTGGCGCACGTGGGAATCATGCGGGGCTTCGGGAAAAGCTTCGACGGCCTGATCCTGGGCCAGTGGCCGCTGACGCTGCTGTTCATCCTGGTGGCGCCGATGGTGGGACTGATCTCGGCTTACATGCTGATGGTCGTGGTGTACTGGATTTTCCGCAGATCCAGCCCATCCAAGATGGATTTCTATTTCCGCAAGCTGCAGTTGTTGTCGGCGGCCGCCTTCAGCCTGTCGCATGGCGCCAACGACGCCCAGAAGACCATGGGAATCATCACCGGCGTGCTGGTGGCGTCCGGGTTTCAGAAGACCTTCGACGTACACATCTGGGTGATTCTGGCGGCTCACGCGGCCATCGCACTGGGGACGCTGAGCGGGGGCTGGCGCATCGTGCACACCATGGGCGGGCGCCTGACGCGTCTTCGTCCGCGCAGCGGTTTTTGCGCGGAAACGGGCGCGGCGGGAGCGGTACTGCTGGCCACGCACCTGGGACTGCCGGTTTCGACGACCCACGCGATTGCGGGAGCCATCGCCGGCGTGGGGAGCATCCAGCGGATGAAGGCGGTGCGCTGGGGGATCGCGACCAATATCGTGTGGGCGTGGGTGCTGACAATTCCGGCCGCGGCGGCGATCGCATGGCTGACCTTCGCCGCGATGCACCTGCTCACCGGAGTGTAGGCGAGGCGCCGGTCCGGCCGGCGGGCGGGCAAGATTCCGAAGAGACACTGGCCAAATTCCCTGACGAAATTCCCTTGCGCCGATATTACTTTTGATATATCATGCGATATATCATGAGACATGCATCTTGGGGCCATGCCGGTGGCTGGCCATGGGCGGCGGGGTTTGCCTTCGGGCGGCGCGGCCGATTTTTCGAAGCGGGGGAAGTTCGCCTGGCGATCCTCTCGCTGCTCAGCGAGGGACCGAAGCACGGCTACCAACTGATGAAGGAAATGGAGGAGCGCTCGGGGGGCGCGTATAAGGCGAGCGCGGGAAGCGTGTACCCCACGCTTCAACAATTGGAAGATGAAGGGCTCGTGGAATCGGCCATGATCAGCGGCCGGCGGACCTACAATCTCACGGTGGCCGGGCGCAAGGAACTGGAGAGCGACCCGGAAACGGTACGGAGAATCTGGGAGCGCGCCGAACAGTGTGAGGACTGGCGGCAATTCATGGGGCCGCAGTCGGCGGTGATCTACGGTCCCATGTGGGAGCTTTTCAAGACCGGGTTGGAGGCGTCGTCCCGGGTGGGCGGCAAGCGCGAAGGGATCGACCGCATCCGCGAAATTCTGGACCGCGCGCGGCGGGACCTGGAGCAGCTATAGACACCGCAGCCAGACCGCGGAAGCCTTCGGGGAGGGTGCATGGGAATTGGCATACGCATCGAGGAGTTGCGCAAAGTTTACGACACGCCGCCGCCCATGGCGGCGCGAGGGGCCGGGTTTACCTTCACGCCGATTCGCACCAGGGGGGCGAAGGAGAAAAAGAAATTCGAGGTGGTGGCGCTGGACGGGATTTCGCTCGAGATCCATCCCGGCGAAATCTTCGGCCTGCTGGGACCCAACGGCGCGGGCAAGTCGACCACCATCGGTATCCTGACCACGCGCACGAGACCGACCGCGCGGCCGCGCCTTCATCGGCGAGTACGACGTGTGGCGGGAGCAGGTGAAGGCCAAGCGCCTGATCGGGGTGGTGCCGCAGCGGCCGAACCTGGATTTCGCCCTGACCGCGCGCGAAATCCTGCTGTTTCACGGCGCGTACTTCGGCCAGAGCCACGCGCGAGCGAGCCCAGCGCGCCGAGGAACTGCTGGAGAAGTTCAAGCTGACCGATCGCGCCGATCACATGGTGCGCGGCTTTTCGGGCGGCATGATGCAGCGCCTCTCGATCGCGCGCGCCATGATGCACGATCCCGGAGGTGCTGTTCCTCGACGAGCCTTCCGCCGGGCTCGATCCGCAGACGCGCCTGCTGCTGTGGGAGATCATCCGCGATTACAACCGGCTCGGCAAGACCATCGTGCTCACCACGCACTACATGGACGAGGCGGACGCGTTGTGCGAGCGGCTGGCCATCATCGACCACGGCCAGATCATCGCCATGGGCACGCCCGCGGAGCTGAAGGCGTTCGATTCCCGGGCGGCTACCTGCTGCGTCTGCGCTTCGACCGCGTGCCGGAGGAACTGACCGGCGCAGCCTGCGCCGCTGCCCGGCGTGAGCGAGGTGCGCTGCGTCGACCGGCGCCGCGGCCGACGTCTACGCCGACCGCGGCGGGCCGCTGATTCCGGCGATCGTGAGCTCCGCGCAGGCGCGCGGGCGTCGAACTGCGCGACGTGCACATCTCCGAACCCAGCCTGGAAACCCTGTTCCTGCATCACACCGGAAGGAGCCTGCGCGATTGAACTGGAAAACGTTTTACGCCATGCTTTCGCGCGACGGGCACGTGGCCCGCCGCAACCTGCTCCGCCATGCTGATGCAGAACCTGCTGCAGCCGCTGCTGCTCACCTTCGTCTTCGGCCGCGTGCTGACCACCAGCGGCATGATGCAGGGCGCGTATAAGAACGTGCTGCTGCCCGGCATCATCGCCATCAGCATGGTGCTCTCGGGAATCCAGGCGGTGGCCATGCCGCTGATCGCGGAATTCCAGTTCACGCGCGAGATCGAGGACCGCCTGCTGGCGCCCATGGAGACGCACTGGCTGGCGGTGGAGAAAGTGGTCGCGGGAATGATCCAGGCGATCGTTTCGGGCCTGGTGGTGATTCCGGCGGCGTGGCTGATGATGGGCTCGGGCGTGAACCTGAGCTTCCGGCACCCGCTGGAGTTCGCTGGCGGTGTGCCTGCTGGTGGCGCTGCTTTCCGCCGCGGGCGGGCTGACGCTGGGATGCAGCATCGGGCAGACGCAGATCGGCCTGATGTTCAGCCTGGTGGTGGCGCCCATGATGATGTTCGGCTGCGCCTACTATCCGTGGAGCGCGCTGGCGACCTTCCCGGTGCTGCAGTACGCCGTCCTGATCAACCCGCTGGTGTACGCCAGCGAAGGGCTGCGCGGCACGCTGGCGCCGCAGGTTCCGCACATCCCGCACGCGGCGTGATCATTGCAGCGCTGGCTGCTGATCGATGGCGTGCTGCTGGTGGCCGGGCTCCGGAAGTTCGCAAAGTAAAGCGGTAAGCTGAACTTGTGCGCACCTACTTCCACCTGGACATGGACGCGTTCTTCGTGTCGGTGGAAGAGCTGTACGATCCGTCGCTGAAGGGCAAGCCGGTGGTGGTGGGCGGCCGGCCCAACGAGCGCGGCGTGGTTTCGGCGGCTTCTTACGCGGCGCGCAAGTTCGGCGTGCACTCGGCCATGCCGCTGCGCACCGCCTACAAGCTGTGCCCGCAGGCGATCTTCGTGGACGGCCATCCGGACCGCTACCGCGAGTACTCGCACAGAGTCTACGACGTGCTGCGCGCGTTCTCGCCGCTGGTGGAGATGGCTTCCATCGACGAGGCCTATCTCGACATGACCGGCACCGAGCGGCTCTACGGGCCGCCGCTGCGCGCCGCGCACCTGCTGCACGAGCGGGTGAAGGCAGCGCACCCGGCTGAACTGCTCCATCGGCATTGCGGCTTCGCGGCTGGTGGCCAAGATCTAGCTCGGACCAGGCCAAGCCCAACGGCGTGCTGTGGGTGCATGCCGGGACGTGGAGCCCGAGTTCCTGGCGCCGCTCGACGTGCGCAAGGTTCCGGGCGTCGGCAAGGTCACCGAAAAGAACCTGCACACGCTCGGGCATCCGCAAGGTGGGCGATCTGGCGCGCCTGGACGAAGCCTTTCTCGAACAGCGCTTCGGCAAATGGGGCATGGCGCTGGCCGGCAAATCGCGCGGGCTCGACGCCGGCGGCTGGTTCGACACGGAAATCGGCGCGGGCGAGGGGCCGAAGTCGATCAGCCACGAGCACACCTTTTCGCGAGGACACGGCGGACGTGGAGCGCATCGAGTCGACGCTGGCGCGGCTTTGCGAGATGGTGGGCCGGCGGCTGCGCGAGCACGGGCTGCACGCCGCGCACGATCCAACTCAAGCTGCGCTATTCGGATTTCTCCACCATCACCCGGGCCCACTCGCCCGGCCGCGCGACGCAACTCGATACCGAGCTATTCGACGAGGTCCGCGAGTTGTTCCGCCGCAACTGGAAGCCGGGCGCGACCGTGCGGCTGCTGGGCGTGCACGCATCCGGCTGGGCCGAGGACGACGCGCAGATGGGCCTGATGGGCGAGGAGCGCCACGAAAAGTGGAAGGCGGGCGCTGGCCGCCGCCGACAAGCTGCGCGACAAGTTCGGCGAATCGGCGGTGTCGCTGGCGGCGGGCATGCGCGGCGAAGTTCCGCGAGCGGACGCACGAGAACCCGGCGGGTTTGCCGGGGAGAGGCGCCGACAGGCGCTGACTTCGACGGAGGACGAGTGCGGTTTCCACACGCCTGACCGGACCAGTTCAGCGGCTCGGGAGTTATCCTTCGAGTTGACGTGGCGCACACTTCGCCGTGAGGCTCAGAATGACGCCGGAATGGTTCTCTAACCATTCCTTTTTTAAAGGAAGATCAGGAGCTTGGTCGATACGCTCCCGGCCTTCTTTATGACTTCACATTCCCATATGGTCAACACTTCCCAGCCGTCTGCCCGGAGCAGGCGCTCGTTTTCCCGGTCTCGTGCTCGGTTCTTGAACAGTTTTGGACGCCAGTACTCGATCCGGCTCTTCGGAATGTGGGCCTGTGGACAACCCTTGTGTTGATGCCAAAAGCAGCCCTGCACCTGAATGATCTTCTTCAGCCGGGTAAAAACCAAATCAGGTCTGCCGGGAAGTGCGTGGACATGTAGCCGATAACGAAAACCCATGCGATGTACGAGCCGCCGCACGGTCATTTCCGGCGACGTATCCTTGCACCGGATACGCCGCATGTTCTCGCTTCGGCGCTCTGGTGACAGCCGATCCATGCTCAGATTCCCAACGTTTTGATTTTCGCCCTGATCGCCTTGGCGTAAGAGTTTTCAGGCGGCAGGTTTCCCGGCGACAAGAACGCATATGCCAGTTGCTCCACTGTGGTCGTCAATTGGCCCTCAGAAACGAGCTTGCGCTTTTGGCCGCTTCGCACTTCCGGGCCGATGTCGTACCAGCGGAAGGTCAGAGTGCCGGGAGCGGGACCAGGGTACTTCATCAAGCTGCCGCCAACCCGGACACTGATCTTCTCGTAGACTGGCGTTGGACAAACGAAGAACAACCCCGCTCGGCACAGCGTTTCCCGGCGAAGCACATGGCCCTTGTAGATTAGCTGCGGAAGAATTCGCTTGTTCACGTTCTCCCAATTGATTCCGGCATTGCTGTACCCGGTGAAGTCCTTCTCGGCTAGGTAGGTGTCACGCTCCTTCCGATAATTTCCCGTGGTGTCGATGGACTGCACTTCGACAGCGACGAATTCTTTCAACTCGCTGTTCTTGTCTACGAGTGCGAGAATCCAGTCAACGAAGAATCCACCCCGTCCACAGATGGGTGGAAGTTTGACTTCACCGCCGAGCGCCGACCCGAACGCCAACACCCGGTTTCGTGCCTTCGGATCAGCGTTGACCTGACTGCCGGGGATTATTGGCAGACCGGGGCCGAACACTGCGTCGGACACATCTTGCAAAATCCGGTATCCTTCGGCGTAAAGGCGCTTGGGGCAGCAGATGATCGGATTTGGAGTCGCCTGACGCACCGTGCAAGCGCCGCCCACCAACTTGACGCCGCCATCACCACGGAGAGTCTTCGTACAAGAGCCACCCACGAAAGGGCACGCCAAGTTCTGGCGTGTGGCAACGGCGGCGGTCGATCGGTCCTTCGGTGCGTAACCGAAGAACTCAACAATTTGGAGAGCCATGAAGCTCTCTTTTTATATCACGCCTGTAGAAGCGTCCGCTTGATGTGTTCGGCCAACGTCTTCGCCAGAAGCGGGGGAACAGCATTGCCGACTTGCTCATATTGGTAGACCCGGCTTCCGTAAAAGCGGTACGCGTCGGGGAACGACTGAATTCTCGCTGCTTCCCGAACCGTCAACGCCCGGTCCTGATCGTAGTGGAAGAAAGTGCCCCAATGCGGGTCACATTTCGTCAGCACGGTTCCACTCAGGCCGTCAGGATCGATGCGCCCGTAGCGTCTTGTGTGATCGCTGCGTCTCGCTCTCTTCATTCCCTTGGGAAGAAGGTCGTGCGGAATATCCCGCCAACTTCCACCCGGAGGAATGTGCTTGGCACGTTCGAGGTTTTGTTTCGAGAGTGCGCCTGCGACGTGATTGTACAGCTTTTGAGACCCGTTTCGCATGAGACGTTGGTAGGCCGTCTTCGGCGCACCAGCGTAGACCGTTTCTTCCGCACCTTCATTAACCGCCAGCACGGGAAGATCGCCAATCGCCTGCCTGACCGTGGTGAACGGCTTGAGCAGGTTCCCGAACAGGTTGGGACGCCGAAGGCCATTCTGGATATCAGGAAGCCATGTCAGGTCACGTCCACCTGTGAAGTTTGCCCGGACTGGTGCAAAGTGAGTCGGTTCTGGGAACGTGATCTCCACCTTCTTCAGAATGGTCCCGATGAAAAAGAGCCGCCAGCGTTCTTGTGGAATGCCGTAGTGAGCGGCGCAAAGAATCATGTGGCGCATCCGGTATCCGGCCTGTTGGAACAACGAATAGATGTCTTTGATGAACCGCCCACTATCTAGCGAGACCATGCCCGGTACGTTCTCCATGACGATCACTTTAGGGCGTAGCCCTTCGAGCACCAGCCTTCCGTACTCCCTGAACAGGTGGTTCCGGTCATCCTCCAACGAACGCTTCGGAGCGTTGATTGAGAATCCCTGACATGGCGGTCCACCGATGAGGATGTCAATATCCGTTTTGTGCAGCCCGGTTTTCTTAAAAACGTCAGCGGTTTTTAGGTCCTCGATGGATTCACAGAAAAACGCAGTCCCATCGTGGTTCAGCCGATAGGTGTTCGCGTACTCCTCGTTGATGTCGTTCGCAAATGCGATGTGAAATCCGGCTTGCTGGAAGCCGAACGACAGTCCACCAGCGCCACAGAAAAGATCAGCGGCTACAAGAGCCGAAGTGGACGTTACTGTTTCAGCGAATTCTGTCTTCGGCATCATCGTTCCGCTACCCAATTGAGCCATGCACTGAGGTTCCACACTGCATCCTATCGGCAGTTTGCCGCTCTTTGTTTACGCTCCCCACGATCTGATCGCCGTAGGCGGTGATCGTGCCGACCAAACCGCCTTCCTGAAATTCGGTTTCGTGCCGACGGCAGAGGACCTCAATCCAGTGGCGCTCGTCCTTCAGGGCTGGATCGCCGGGAACGACCGTAATCTCCTCGGTGAACGCCGCCGCCACAAAACAGGTACCGACTTCGCAAACGGCGTGCGGAAGGCGGTTGAAGACGCCCATCATCGCAGTTTCCTTTTCGGGGGAGAAGACCATTCTACTGCCGTTTGTCCAACCATTCTCGTAGCATCTCTTCGACAAGTCCGCTCATCTCCAGCCCTTGTTCGTACAGCTTCGCCCGAACCCGGTTCCTGAGTTCGATTGGCAGGTAGATCGAGGTCTGCGTGTAATCCGAACTGCTGTGTTTGCCGGGTTTGCGCCCCGGCTTTTTCGTCCCCGTCTCCCCGGCTCCGTGCGCCACTAGCGATTTTCGCCCATGCGTTTTGCCGTTCCGAGCCGATTGGTGTTTTGGCATTATGCGTACTCACGAACAATTCTCTTGCTTCGTGTTCCCGGTGTCAAGGCCCGCTGCACTGCACGCACCGCACTTCCCGGGAATGCAATGTCGAGTCTGGTCGTTTATGCTGTCGGCCTCGTCGTCTACGCTCACCGAACACCAGTTCGAGCATCCAAATGTTTTTGAGAGCAAATCCCGCCGCAATTTCAGGTCTGCAAGGAGCGTCTTGATTTCAGTAGCCATCCACAGCCCCAATCGCATGGCCTACTTTTGAGTACTCAAATACTCAAAAGCTCAATATACACGGATAGCCACCGTTTTGTAAAGCGACATTTCGATGGAAATGGTTATAAAGCGGTTGTAAACGCCTTCTGGAGAACCAACAATGCCAGCGCCTTCAGGCTGGCTCGACGTTGTTAATAGTTTATTGGATGTTAATAGTTTATTGGATTATGAATGACTTGGTGCGGATGAGAGGACTTGAACCTCCACTCCCTTGCGAGAACTAGAACCTGAATCTAGCGCGTCTGCCAATTCCGCCACATCCGCACATTCGGGGAAGAAATTTTCATTTTTTCAGACCGCAAAGCCGGAGTCAACTGACCTTGCTCAGGTGCTCAGTTGTTCGCACGCCCTGCTTGCCGTACCCGCGCCGCCGCGGACCGCCCGGTGCTACACCACGTCCACGCCCATACTCCGCGCCGTGCCTGCCACCGACCGCTTGGCCGCCTCCAGGTCGAAGCAGTTCAGGTCGGGCATCTTCACCTTCGCGATCTCTTCCACCTGCTTTTCCGTGATCTTTCCGACCTTGTTCTTATGCGGCTCGGCCGAGCCTTTCGCCAGGTTCACCGCGCGCTTGATCAGTACCGGCACCGGCGGCGTCTTGGTGATGAACGTGAACGATCGGTCCGAAAAAATCGTGATCACCACCGGGATGATCAGCCCTTCCTGGTCTTTGCCCGATGTCTTGGCATTGAAGGCTTTGCAGAAATCCATGATGTTGACGCCCTGCGGGCCCAACGCCGTGCCTACCGGGGGCGCCGGTGTGGCCTTCCCTGCCGGGATCTGAAGCTTCACCTGAGCGCTAACTTTCTTTGCCATACGTGAATTCCTCGTGCGCCTGGCGGCGGCGCCCGGTCGGCGGCCGCGGCCCGCTGCGCCTTATGCTTTCTCCACCTGCAAGAACTCCAGTTCCACGGGCGTCGCGCGGCCGAAAATCGTCACCATCACCCGCAGCGTGCCGCGCTCGGTGTTCACCTCATCCACCTTGCCCGAGAAGTTGGCGAACGGACCGTCGACGATGCGCACCGAGTCGTTCTTCTCGAACGTCATCTTCGGCCGCGGCCGCTCGGCGGACGACGCCTGGCGGTACAGGATCTGGTTCACCTCGTCCGCGCTCAGCGGCACCGGAGAGTTCCCGCCACCCACGAAACCGGTCACGCGCGGCGTGTTCTTCACCTCGTGCCACAGCGCGTCGTTCATTTCCATTTCCACCAGCACGTATCCCGGGTACACCAGGCGCTTGCTGGTCACTTTCTTGCCGTTGCGCAACTCCACCACTTCTTCGGTCGGGATGAGAATCTGGCCGATCTTGTCGGCGAACCCGAACGCCTGGGCGCGAGTGCGCAGCGATTCGGCCACCTTGTTCTCAAAACCGGAATAGGTGTGGATGATAAACCATTTCTTCGGAGAGGATTCATCGTAGGCCGGTGGCGTCGGCTCTTCGGATTCCGGCGCGCCCTCCGCCGGCGGAGTCTCGCCGCCGACCGCCTCTTCTCCGGCTGGGCGCTCTTCGGGCGTACCATCCTGCTCGTCGTCCCCACCGAACTGGGAATTCTCTTCCGCTTCCATAAACCGCCTACTTCGTGAAGAACCTCAGCACGTCCTTAACGCCCGTCGAGAGGATCCCGTCCACGATAAAGAAATATCCGGCAAAGGCAAAGACGGAAAAGATGACGACCGCCGTCGTGTTTTCCACCTGCTTCCGGTTCGGCCAGGTCACCCGGCGCATCTCGACCCTGAGTTCGTTGATGTAGTCTCTCGTGCCCTCAACCCAGGCTTTGACATCGGCCATAAATCATTCCTTACTGCTCCCGTTTGATTGGCAGGGGGTTGGCAGGGGCGGAGGGATTCGAACCCCCACTCGCGGTTTTGGAGACCGCTGGTCTGCCGTTAAACCTACGCCCCTGGGTCACGCCCCTGAAACTCCAGGGCGCTGCCTCTATTCTACTTGATTTCCCGGTGCGGCTGGTGCTTCCGGCAGTGCGGACAGAATTTCTTGAACTCCAGCCGCTCGGTGGTGGTCTTCTTGTTCTTGGTCGAAGAGTAGTTCCGGTTCTTGCACTCCGTGCACTGGAACGTAATGATGTCGCGAGCCATTGCGTTGCTCCCTGAAGGCCGGGTTGCCGGCCCGTTTTCTACTTCCGGCTATCGCCGGCCGCTACTTGATAATTTCGGTCACGGTGCCGGCGCCTACCGTGCGGCCGCCTTCGCGAATCGCGAAGCGCAAGCCCTTGTCCATGGCCACCGGCGTGATCAACTCCACCTTCAAGGCCACGTTGTCGCCCGGCATCACCATCTCCGTACCTTCCGGCAGCTCCGCCACCCCCGTCACGTCCGTCGTCCGGAAGTAGAACTGCGGCCGGTAGCCCTTGAAGAACGGCGTGTGCCGCCCCCCTTCTTCCTTGCTCAACACGTACACCGATCCCGTAAACGTGGTGTGCGGCGTGATCGATCCCGGCTTGGCGATCACCTGCCCGCGTTCCACTTCGTCCTTTTCCACCCCGCGCAGCAGCAATCCCACGTTGTCTCCGGCCTGCCCTTCGTCCAAAAGCTTCTTGAACATTTCCACGCCCGTGACCACCGTCTTGCGCGTCGGCCGGAAGCCCACGATCTCCATATCCTCGCCGACCTTGCACTTCCCGCGCTCGATGCGCCCCGTCACCACCGTGCCCCGTCCCTGGATCGAGAAGATGTCCTCGATCGGCATCAGAAACGGCTTGTCCACTTCCCGCTGCGGCAGCGGAATGTACGTGTCCACCGCGTCCATCAGCTCCAGCACGCCCTTCTCCCACTCCGGCTCCCCGTTCAGCGCCCCCAGCGCCGATACCCGTATCACCGGCAGCTCGTCGCCCGGAAACTGGTACGTCTTCAGCAGCTCCCGCACTTCCAGCTCCACCAGGTCCAGCAGTTCCGGGTCGTCCACCATGTCCACCTTGTTCATGGCCACGATGATGTACGGCACCCCCACCTGCCGCGCCAGCAGGATGTGCTCCCGGGTCTGCGGCATCGGTCCGTCGGTGGCCGCCACCACCACGATCGCCCCGTCCATCTGCGCCGCCCCGGTGATCATGTTCTTGATGTAGTCGGCGTGGCCCGGGCAATCCACGTGGGCATAGTGCCGCCTGGCGGTCTCATATTCCACGTGCGCCACCGCGATCGTGATCCCGCGCGCTTTCTCTTCCGGTGCGTTGTCGATCGAGTCGAAGCTGCGGAACTTCACTTTGGGATTGTTCTTGCCCAGCACCTTGGTGATGGCCGCCGTCAGGGTGGTCTTGCCGTGATCGATATGCCCGATCGTCCCGATGTTCACGTGCGGCTTGCTGCGGTCGAATTTTTCCTTTGCCATTGCCGAACCTTTACCTGTCAGGATTGTGAACAGGAAGAGAAACTGGAGCCGTTGACCAGGATTGAACTGGTGACCTCGTCCTTACCAAGGACGCGCTCTACCAACTGAGCTACAACGGCTTCCCACCAGGGGCCCGGCGCGATTGCGCAACCCCCGACTACAGTTTACCCGACTACCGTTTACGAAGTCTCCTGGTGGACGGGGGAGGATTCGAACCTCCGTAGCTCGCAAGGAGCGACAGATTTACAGTCTGTTGCCATTAGCCGCTCGGCCACCCGTCCGGCCCATTCACCCACAGTGCGACCCACCGAAGCGAGACTCGCAATGCGGGGAAACTATAAGCATACTAGGAAGCGTGTAACGCCGCAACTGCGCGATCCGCCACTTCCGCTACTGCGCGATCCGCCTCCCGCGCGATCCGCCTCAGCCGCTTCAGCCGTTTCGGTCCGATTCGTGAAGGCGGTCGGGGACGAGTCCGTCCGGATTGCGCGGCTTGCCGGACAGCGCGTCCAGGCGGTCGAACAGCTCCAACGGAAATGCGCTCAGATAGCCGCCGCCCAGCCTGGCCTGGCATTTCGCCATCCCGGCGACCATCTCGTCCGCTTTCGCTTTGGCTTCCTGATCCCCGGTCGCCGCCACCAACTGCGCGCTGGCACTCAGGATGGCCGGTGAAGTGACCCCGCAGGTCCGTGCCGCGCCTTCCATCGGCTTTCGATTCCCATCCGCCGAAGGGCTGCGCCGAACCCGTCGGGATGCCCGCGTTCTCGCGGAAGTTGTAGAGCAGGCGATCCGCCGGGAGCCGGCTCATGTAGCCGCGATTCCATTCCGCCACGTCCGCATCGATGCCGGGAAGCAGCTTCACCTGCTGCAACGGAAACGGCATCGCTCTCGCCGGCACATCTTGGCGTGTGAACTCGATCGGCGCCTGGAACGGAGGCACCTCCGGCGGTGGTCCGAAGCGGCGCTGCGGTTGCGCCTCCTGCGCCAACAAGCCGGGAGCGGCGGCGCCCGCCGCGCCAAACAGCCCCACCACGCGGCGCCAGACTGATCCCCTGGTGGTCGATGGATCGCTCATCCCTGCCTCCTCGCTGCCCCCTGGCGGTAGTGCAGCCCACCGGGGCTGCAATCGCTTTCACAAACGCGACGATTCTACCGCCGCGGGCGGCGTCCCGGCCCCGGAACTCCGAAACCGCGCGCCGCGCCCCGCAGCACTGTTAGCGGAAGGCGGGTGGCCCTGCTACCCGCCACCGGGCAGGAAATACACTACCGCCGCGCTACATCCACCGACCGGATGGCGCCGGTTTCCAGCGTGACGGAACACGAAAAGGCGAAGGTGTCGCGGCCGCGCCGTCCCCTCGCCCGTACGTCGCCGACAATCCAGTCGCGCCGGCCCGGGTTGTCATCGAATGTCACCCGCCCGAAGTTCGGATCGCCATAGCCCCGATCCCGCAGCCGGTCCGTCACCGCGCGGCGGCAGTTGTCGAGCGCCAGCGCGCTCCTGTCGCGGCCTTCCATCGGCTCGAGTTGCGCCGACCGCACCCGCCCCGACTCGAAATCCACCGAACAGGAAAAACGCATACGCAGCTCCGGTCCGACCCGCGGCCGTGCGTCCAGCTCTCCGATCACCCAGTCGCGCCGCCCCGGATTGTCGTCGATATTCACCCGCCGGAAATTCACGTCGCGTGCGCGATAGCGGTCCGTCGCCTGCTGCCTCACCGCATCCTGGCACACGCGTATCGCCTCCGACGCCGTGAACCGTCCGCGGGGCACCGGGCCGCGTCCGGGTGGCGGGCCCGAAGGAGGTCCACCGCCGCCGCCGTTCCACGAGATCTCGAACGTGTACCCCTCGGAGCCTCCGTCCCGGTCTTCAATCCTCACGACTACCGGCCTCCCGTTTCGCGGGTCCTGCACCAGGTCCTGCCTGCCCCGCCCGTCCACCCCTCGGAAACGGAAATCGGCGGGACGCGCCGGCATCACCGAGGTGCACTGGAAGCGGCGCCACTGCGGCGGCTGCCCCCAGACATTGCGCAGCACCGCGTTGTCGCCCCGTATCTCGACTTCGGCCGCGCCGTCCACCACCACCTCGACTTCACACCTGCCTGCCATTGGGTTGCCCCCGCCGGTGATGATCGCCCGCCGCGACAGGTTCTGTGCACCGGCCGGCACTAACGCCGCTGCCAGCATAAGAACGATTCGTGCTTTCATGCGCACCTCTTGACACTGTTCTAGCACGCCGCTTGCCACCCAGGGGCGTTGACTCCCCATCCGACCCTGATGTAAGCTTCCCGCAAGCCTTTTCCTCCATGCAGCCCACCTCCACCCTCACCAAGCCGGAAGACGGATTCGTCCGCGGCCTCAACCTCTTCGATGCCACCATGGTCGTGATCGGCGTGATGATCGGCTCCGGCATCTTCATCGTTACCGCCGACATGTCCCGCCTGATCGGCAGTCCCGGATGGATGCTGGTGGCCTGGGCGATCGCCGGCGTGCTCACCATCACAGCCGCGCTGTCCTATGGCGAGTTGGCCTCCATGCTGCCCCATGCCGGCGGCATGTATATTTACCTGCGCGAAGCGTTCTCCCCGCTCTGGGGCTTTCTTTACGGCTGGACCTTTTTCACCGTCATTCAAACCGGCACCATCGCCGCTGTCGCGGTTGCCTTCGCCCGCTTCCTCTCCGTCATCTTCCCCCCGGTGTCCGAAAGCCGCTACCTCGTCGCGCCGGTTCATATCGCGTCGCGATACGCCGTTTCACTCTCCACCGCGCAACTGGTCGCCATCGGCATCATCGTCCTTCTTACCTGGACCAACTCGCGCGGTCTCGAATACGGCAAGATCGTGCAGAACCTGTTCGGCTCAGCCAAAACCGTGGCCCTGGCCGCGCTCATCGTCGCCGGTCTCGTCCTTGGCTGGAATCGCGCAGCGGTGGTGGCCAATTTCAGCCACACCTTCCGCCTGGGCGCTTTCGACCCCTCTCTCGGAGTCGCCGCCGCCGGCGCCTACGGCCTCATCGTGGCCCTGTGCGTGGCCCAATCCGGTTCGCTGTTTGCCGCGGATTCCTGGCACGACGTCACGATCGTCGCCGGCGAGGTGCAGAACCCCCGGCGCAATGTCCCGCTCGCCATGGCGCTGGGTTGCACCGCCGTCATCCTCCTGTACCTGCTCGCCAACGTCGCCTATCTCATCGTGCTGCCCCTCGCCGCCATTCAGAACGCGCCCTCCGACCGCGTCGCCACCGCCATGCTTCAGCAGATCTTCCCCGGCTACGGACGCGCCCTCATGGCCATCGCCATCATGATCTCCACCTTCGGTTGCGTGAACAGCCTGGTGCTTGCCGGAGCCCGCGCGACCTATGCCATGGCGCGCGATGGTCTCTTCTTCTCCCGCGCCGGCGTGCTCAACCGCGCGCGCGTCCCGGGATGGTCCCTCATGGTGCAGGGCGTGTGGGCCGCCCTCCTCGTCCTGCCCCGCACCTACAACGCCGCCACTCATCAGTACGGCAATCTGTACAGCAATCTTTTGGATTACGTGATTTCGGCGGCGCTGCTGTTCTACATCCTGACCATCGCCGGAGTCTTTCGCCTGCGTCGCACGCGCCCGGACGCCGAGCGTCCCTACAAGGTGATAGGCTACCCCTTCGTGCCGGCCCTCTACATCCTCGGCGCGGCCACAGTGCTGGTGATGCTGTTCGCCTACCGCCCGTCCACCACGTGGCCCGGCCTGGTCATCGTCGTCATCGGCGCGGCCGTATACGGCGCCATTCGCCGATAACGGCGGCGCCGCTCCTTACTGCAACACCAGGACCGCGATCTTCGCGTCCGTCTCGAGGTTGTCTCCCGTCGCGTTTTGTCCGTGCTGCGGCACCTGCTCCCGCTCCACCAGCGCCAGCGATCCCACGTGCCCCGCGAAAATCAGGTCGTTCACCACCTTCGCCCGTTCTTTGTCGATCTGCGGGTCGATCTTGTGGATGAACGTGCGGTTCTCCTCCGAAAACGAGATCCCCGTGTCGTGCGTGGCCGCAATCGCCCACACCGGCTGCCCGTCGAAGGTTGCCGGACGCCGCCACACCCGCAGGTGATGCCGCCGCTCGAAGGTGTTGTTCAGCTTCTCGAACACCAGGTCGGGTGGCTTGCCCTCCAGCAGCAATATCGAAACCGGCGCTTCGTGGTATCCCCGATTCTCGGCCAGCGCCCGGAACGTCTCGAACTTCGCCATGGTGGTCAGGTTGGAGGCGATGTGCCATCCGGCGTCGCCAAACGCGCTCCGCACCTGCTCTTCCGTGCCGATCAGCATCAGGTTGGTGATGTCCGAGGGTTTGGGCGGGTTCTGTGCGACCGTCTGGAACGGCTCCTTCGCCACCAGCTCCGCCAGTCCGCGTTCATCGGAAATACCTTGCACCTTCGATTCGGGTCCCGACTTCGACGCTCCCGCCACCGTCAGCGCCGCCGTCAGCTTCAGGGTCATCTCCGTCCCCGCCTCATAGGTAATGTCGCTGTCGGCCGGTTTGAGCACCGCGCTCTTCACCGTGTTCAGAAAATCGCCGAATCCCGAGTACTTCTCGGTGACCTTGTTGATGCCCGCATCCAACTGCCCCGTGATCGTCTCCGACGCCAGGATTCCGTTGATCTGGCCCTGCTCGTCGATCGTCTCGCGCGCGTTTTCCACCCCCGCCACCAGCGCCTTCAGCTTCAGTTTCTTCCCGTCGATTTCGATTTCCGTGAAACTCAGCAGCAGCGTCGCGCGCTCGTCCGCCTTGGTGGACGCCGCCGTCTTCTCCACCGTCCCCCGCACCACCGTGCCGCCCGGGATCGCGAAGTGTCCGTCTCCCAGCACCGGCGCAATCACTACCGCTTCCACCGGGTCCGTGGCCCGCGCCGTCTGGGTGGAGATCTTGGCCTTCAGCCGAACCTGGATTTCGGTGCCCGCGGGTACTTCCAGCCCCCACGCGGGAATCGCCAGCAGGAGCGCCCCGAGTGCGCTACTTTTCTGAAATTTCAGTAATCGGCCCATCGACATCCTCAATTCGAATCACGAATCGCTTGCGCGCTTCGAGCTTCGATTCGGGCGCCTCGAACCGCGCGGCTATCATCCGATCCTGCGCAGCGCCGGCCGGGATCTTATCCCGCATCACCAGCGTATCGTTGTACTTTTGGCCCAGCAGCGGAACCCCCGCGAACAGCCGTTTGGCATCCACTTCCGCAATCGGCTGCCCTTCATACTGGTTGCCGTCCTTGTCTTCCAGCAGTACCGTCACCGTGCGCACCACGAACGGCAGCTTCGACGGGTTGACGAAGCGGAAGTCCAGCACCGCCACCGAGCTGTTGTCCGCCAGCGGCGCGGTCCGCACCTTGAGAACCGAGCCCGCCAACTCCACGTGCGAGCCCCTCTGCATGAACAGAATGCCGGCCACCGCTATGGCCACCACCACCACACCGATGCCGAACGCGGCGGGGAAACGATCTTTCATCTCAGAGCTCGCCCACGATGCGCATGAGTTCCTTCATCGAGATGTTCGCCGCCGCGATCAGCGTGCCGTCGAAAATGTGGGTCTCGAGCCCGATCTCGCCCCGGTAGCCGTCCTTGTCCAGCGCTTGTATGATGGTCTTCCAGTCTTCCTTTTCCGGGCTCTGCGGCATCACGCCTTTGCCCTTCACCTGCACATTCAGAATACGCTTTTTGGGCAGCACGGCGTATCCATCCGGGTAGGCCTTCTCCCGGCCGTACGCGTTGTGCGGGTCCCAGTTCAGCCCCACCCACTTGGATGGGATGAGCTTCATCACGTCCGCCAGTTCCGCCGAGGTGCCGACGTTCTGCGAGCCCTCGTTCTCGATCAGCAGGTGTACCTTCTCCTTCTCCGCCACCACCGCCATCTCGCCGCCGATCGTCTCCGCGATGCGGTTGTACATCGTCCGGGGATCTGCTACCCGCGACCCCGTGAAGACCCGCACCTTGTCACAGCGCATGATCTGCGCGCAGCGGATGGCCTTGTGCAGGTCTTCCAGGCGCCGGTCCCAGCGCGCTTTCTCCGACGCCAACCGCCTCTCCCGGGCGGCGGCATCCTCCGCTCTGCGCCGCACCGGATCGCTTCCCGGCCAGCCGAACTTCAACAGGCTGGTGTTGACGAACGAAACCTTCAGCCCTTCCCGGGCGAACCGCATTGCATCGGCTTTGATCTCCGGCTCGCTCAGCGTGAAGTACTCCCGCCGGTTGCCCGGTGGGTTGCGGATTTCGACGAACTGCAGCCCGTACTGGTGGGCGAACGCGATGGCGTCGTCCGTCGTCTTTCCGATCTCATCGGTAATGGCGCTGATGCGCGACTTGTCGAAGCGTAGCCGCGCCCACATTTGGGACACGCACACCGCACCCACAGCCAACAGTTCCCGCCTGGTCATAGTTTCGATTGTAATAAATAGTATGGAGTGGACGAGCAGCACTGATCGGAGCATCGCTTTACAGGAGGGCGACATCACCCGCGTGGCGGCGGACGCCATCGTCAACGCCGCCAACTCGGCATTGGCCGGCGGCGGCGGGGTGGACGGCGCGATCCATCGCGCCGGCGGCCCGGAAATCATGCGCGAACTCGATGTCATCCGCGCCCATATCGGCCGCTGCGCCACCGGCAGCGCCGTAGCCACCAGCGCCGGCAGGCTGCCCGCGCGGTATGTCTTCCACGCCGTCGGTCCGGTCTATCGCGATGGCCGGCAGGGCGAGCCGGCCCTGCTGGCTTCCTGCTATCGCACCTGCCTCTCGCTGGCCGATGAGCGCGCGGTGGAGACCATCGCGTTTCCCTCCATCAGCACCGGCGCCTACGGTTATCCCCTGGAAGACGCCGCCCGCATCGCCATTCGCGAAGTGCAATCGTACCTGGAAAAGCCCGGCGGCAAGGTGCGAACCGTCATCTTCGTCTTATTCGGCCAGGACGCGTACCAGACCTACCGCCGCCTGCTGGCTGCCTGAGCCGGAGAGCGGCGATTCCCTCCCGAACCCGGCCAGCAAGTAGCGCGTGCCGCCACTGCGCCCCGGCCCCGCGTTACAGGGGGTTACAGGAACTGGGCTGACGTGGCGAACGCTTCCTCGGGCGTGCCGTGATCTTCGCCGGTGATCAGAAAGTTCGGCTCGTACTTTTCGTGGGCATAGGTGTAGAAGGCGAAACTCCATCGGTCCTCGTTGCCGAAGTAGCGAATCCGGCAGAGATGCGTGGGAGTACTCCGCAACCGCTCGATCCACTGATCGCGCGTTTCGCCGCCAGGCGGCCTGCATCCGCCTGGCAAGTCGGGTTCCGTATACACGTCGATATAGCAGAGAGCGCCGCGGAATCTTACGTCGACGCGAATGAACTTTCCGGGGTAGTGCCTGGCCGCGTAATCGAGAATCCGCCGCTCGGTACGGTCTCTGACAACGGGCGGGATGTTCTTCCCCCCGGTGTGAGGGTTATAAACCCACATAGGCATATGTGCGTCTCCATCACTCCGGCTGCGCGCGGAGAGCGTCGGGGAAGGACTTTGTGCCGCCATTGTACCGCAGCGTTCGCGTCCGGAGTGGGTAGTGACTGAAATTCAGGCACTACCCCGGAGTGCTTCCCCGTCGCGGCCCCTACGGGCGCGCAACACACCGCTGGAATGCGGATATCAGGGGCCGAAGATTTAGTCAATAGCGCGTCCTTTAGCTCGCCGCCTTGGTTCGCTCGCGGCTCCCCCAACCGTTGCCACTTCGCGCCCGCCTCCTCCGGCCTCCGGCCCCATCGATCGGAATGCGCCCAATAGTCCGCCACCCGCGACACCTCCACTCCCACAACGCCACATTGTACCGGCAAGTGTGCGTTTGTTTATCCTAATGAAGGACGCGATGAAGGACGCGGCGCCCGTCGCCGTCTCCGCAGTGCGATCGCACCACGACCGCCGCCCGCTGACTTCTTAATATGAGAAACTTCGACTCCCTCTCGGAACGCGAAATCCTGGCGCTTGCCATTGCGCTGGAAGAAGAGGATGAACGCATATATGGCGACTATGCCGAAGGCCTGCGCGAAAACTTCCCCGCCTCGGCCGGGGTTTTTGATGCCATGCGGAACGAGGAGTCGGTACACCGCCGCCGCCTCATCGAGCTCTTCCAACTGCGCTTCGGGGAACACATTCCGCTGATCCGCCGGCAGGATGTGAAAGGGTTCGTCGAGCGCCGCCCCACCTGGCTCGTCCGCCCGCTCGGCCTCGACGCCGTCCGCAAGCAGGCCAGCGCCATGGAAATCGAAAGCCGCCGGTTCTACGAAAAGGCCGCCGCCCGCAGCGCCGACGCCGGCATTCGCCAATTGCTCGACGACCTCGCCCAGGAGGAGCGCAGCCACGAGAACCGCGCCGAGCGGCTCGAGCGCGAAAAGCTGCAGCCCGACGTGCGCCATGAAGAGGAACAGGCCCGCCGCCGCCTCTTCGTGCTCCAGATCGTTCAACCCGGCCTCGCCGGGCTCATGGATGGATCGGTTTCCACCCTGGCCCCGGTCTTCGCCGCCGCGTTCGCCACCAGAAACAGTTGGGATGCCTTCCTGGTGGGCCTGGCCGCCTCCCTCGGCGCGGGCATCAGCATGGGCTTCGCCGAAGCCCTCTCCGACGATGGCAGCCTCACCGGCCGCGGCCATCCGTGGGTGCGCGGCCTCGTCTGCGGGTTGATGACCGCCCTCGGCGGCATCGGTCACACGCTCCCGTTTCTCGTTCCGAATTTCCGCGTCGCGCTCATCGCGGCCGTCGTCATCGTTCTGATCGAATTGGGGGTGATTGCCTGGATCCGCAACCGCTACATGGATACGCCGCCGCTTTCCGCCGCGTTGCAGGTCGGGCTGGGCGGCGCCCTCGTGTTCCTCACCGGCGTGCTGATCGGCAGTTCGTAGCGCCGGCCCGCTACTTCAGGGTATATACCGCCCGCGACGGCGACGCGCGCTCGATCTCGAGCGTCGCGTTCCCCCGCCGTTCCTCCGCGAGCCCGTCCGCCGCGATCGGCGTCGATTGTTCCACCGTCAGCGCGTTGCCCGCCAGCCGCACCGTCCGCTTCCAACCCTGCCCGCTGAACTCCAACGCGTCACCTTCGGCCCGCACTTCTACCGCCCCGCGCGCCGCGAAGATGCCCGCCTCCGGCAGGAAGTTCACGTTCGCGTCCTTCCACGTGAATTCCGTCCATCGGCCCCCGTCCTGCGACGAGAACACGGCCCGCACCTTCTGCGATTCGAGAATCCACTCCGGGGAGCCGTCGCCGTCCAGGTCCGCGCTCCACGCCACCGTGCGTCCCCGCGGCAGCAGCAGCACCCGCATCGGCAGATCCACGTTCGCGCCGCCCGCCACGTGCAGGCGCCACTCCCGCAATCCACCCGCCGTGCCCTCCGCCGCGAAAATCCGCAGCGACACTCGCCGCTCTTCGAGGCCCGCCACGCTGATCTCCGTTTTGGCCGGGAAGAAGTCCAGGCCTTCGCCTGACGCTTGCAGCCGGTACGTCTGGATCGCGGCATCGTTGTTGCGGATGATGATCTCCACGTTGCCTCCCGCCCGCGGCTCAATCGCCGCCGTGGGTGGGTCCGCGGTCAGTTCCGTCTGCGATCCCAGGTGCATCCGGATCGCCTGCGCCAGCCGGATCGACGCCGGCCGCAGCAGTTGCACCCGCGCCCGCCCCAGCAGAATAGCGTCTGCTTCGATCGCCAGGTTGACCCAGTCGCCGTGGATCTGGTCGGCCGGCACCGCCACCTCGTAGTCGATCTCGTTGGGCGATTTCGGCCGCGCCGTGCCCGTGAATCCCTCCGGCAGCCGCAGCCGCGACCGCTTCGCCACGTCCTCCGACGAATAGGTCGTGGAGACCAGGTTCTTCTCCCCGATCATGAGCCGGCGCGCGTCGCTGAAGAACGCCGACATCTCCGGCTCCTCGATGGCGATGCCGATGCGCACGCGGTTTCCCGGCGCTCCGCTCGCCGGTATCTTCAGCCGGGCCCGCAGCGTCTTCTCGTCCCAGTCGAACTCCGTGGGTTTACCCGCCGCGAGGTACGGCCCCACCGGCTGCCGGGCCAGTTGCAGGATGACTTCACCGGCGTCCGGCGCGGCGAATTCCATGGCCAGAATGCCGTTTTCGAATTCGATCGACAGCAGTTCGGCGGTGGCATAGATGATATGCTCGGCGCCGGAAAAATTGGCGCACTCGCGGCACAGCCCTTCCGGTCCGATCGAGACCCCCACCGGCAGCCACAGCGAATCCCCCGGACGAACCGTCACCCCGGGTATCGCCAGCACCCGCTTCGATCCCGGATCCAGCACTCGCACTTCGTCGTGGAACACTTCCTTGCCGCGGTTCGTGATACTCACTGCCGAGGCCATGGGCGAAGTCACTTCGACGGCGCTTATACCGTCCGGCAGTTTGCCGTTCGCCGGTTTGGGCAGCGCCACCGGCTGCAGTTTGCCGAACAGCGGCGACCAGTTGCGCAGCAGCGCGGCATCCCGGCGCAATGCCCGGGTCTCCGGCTGTTCGCCGCCATCCAGCCCCACTGCGCCCTTGCGCAGCGGCGCGCCGGATTCCGCCCAGCCCGCCGGATACAGCGCGTCTTCCACATCCGTCCACAGGATCCCGCCCGGCGCTCCCGAGGGCGATGCCGCCATCGCGTCGCGGCTGCGTACGAACGCCGCCGGATCGGTCGCGGAGATGGTCGTCACGTGTGCCGGGGGCTCCGGCGCGTCAATCGCCAGCGCGCGCCCTTCCACGTACGCGATCGGCCCTCCATGGCTGGCCGTCTGCGTCACCAGCAGTTGACTCAGCCGCTTCAGCCACGCCCGCTGCGCGCCGCTGTCGTTGGCCGTCGCCGGTGTGCCGTGGTTCAGCCATCCGGCCACCGGCGGGAGCGGCCGGACCCAGGCGCGCAGCCCCAGTTTGCGCAGAATGCGGATGAATCCCACCAGGTCGCGGCGCGGGCTGGTGCGGCCCTCGAAATCATAATCGCCCGGTCCCGTCTGGTGCCAGTTCCACGGAATCGGAAACTCCACGGTGCGGATGCCGATGGTCTTCAGCCACACCAGCTCCCGCTCCCACAGCGTGCGGGGATAAAGATAGTACGGAAAACCCACCGCCTGCAGGAACTCCGGCCGCGGCGCCTCCGCCGCCCGCGCCGTCGATACCACGGCACACGCCAGCAGCACGACGATCGCGCGCATCAGAATGTCCGCGCCTTTCGCACTCGGTAATCGTCCACCAGCGGCATCCGGATCACCGTGCACATCTCGAACAGCCGGGAACGGGCGCGCGCCCCGATCCGTTCCCCGAGCGTGGTCCGGTATTCGGGCTTCCCCAGCGCCGACCGCTCCGTCACCACGCTGCCCGCGTCCGCATCGGGAAGGTTGGTCGTGGCGATCATCGCTTTCCGCTGATTGCACCGCCACGTCACGATGGAGGTGATCGTGTCTTCCACCCAGTCCGTCACCCGGTGCGCCCCGATGTCGTCCAGCAGCAGCACCTCGCTGTCCAGCGCAATCCGGTACGCTTCTTTGTCCGTCGAGTTGGAGGTCGGGTCGTATCCCGACCGGATCCGGTCCAGGAGGTTCTGGTAATCGCAGAAAACGCACTCGAAGCCCTTCTCGATGATCTTTCGAAGCGCTGCCACCGCCAGGTGCGTCTTCCCGGTCCCCGGTTCCCCGATCAGCAGCAGCCCCGGCCGCGACTCGTTGGGAAAATCGCGCACATACGCCTTTACCGCCATCAGCACGTTGGTAAGGTCCCTCCGCGCGATGGGGTTCTCCGGGCCGGGCACCGAGAAATTATCGAACGACGCGCCGCTGTAGAGAGGGGGGATCTGGGCGCGTTCTTCCATCCGCCCCGCGCGGCCCTGGAAGGTGCAGTCGCACCGCTTCGCGCTGGAAACCGTCGCACCCTCGACAATGATGAAGCCGGTGCCGCCGCACTTGGGGCAAGCCGTGTCCGTAGGCATCGCTACCATTATCGGTCAGCCGGTTTGAGTGGAACACTCCCGCCGGCACGGAGTGTGCCTCGCGGAACGAGACGTGTCAGAACCCGAACAGGTCCGTCTTGGCCTTCGCAGTCTGCACGACCCGCTCGGTTTGCAGATAGAATGCCGGGTTGACCGCATTCCCGCCCAGGTGCACCTCGTAATGCAGGTGCGGCGCCGTCGTTCGGCCGCTCGTGCCCACCAGCCCGATCTCGTCGCCTCGGCGCACTTCCTGCCCCGCGTACACCTTGAACCGCGAAAGGTGTGCGTAGTAGGTCTGCATCCCGCCCCCGTGGTCGATCACCACCAGGCGGCCGTAACCCCTCTCCATCGACGAGAACACCACTACCCCGTCCGCCGTGGCACGCACCGGCGTTCCGGTGGGAGCGCTGATGTCGATCCCCTTGTGAAACGTGCCCTCTCCCGAAAACGGATCGAGGCGCTCTGCCGAACGGCCCTATGAAACGGCCTTCCACAGGGTAGATGCTGGGAGTCGTGTGCGTCAGCGCCACCAGGCGCCGCGTGCCCTTGCTGGCCAGATCGAGTGTGCGCGCCCGCCGCAGGAAGTCGTAGTCCTCCACGCTCTCCCGGAATGTCGGCACCAGTTTGCCCTCTTGCGAAATGTCCGATGGCCCTTCCAGTTTCTGCTTGATGCCGTACGCCACCGTCACTTCCCGGGCCAGGACTTGCAGCGACGCAAGCTGGCTGTCCTTCTCCGTCACACTCGTCAGCAGGTTCTGATACCGCGCCCGCAGACCGTCGGCTTCCCGCCGGAGCGCGTTGTAGTTCGCGACTTTCCACGCCATCCGCGCATAACTCGCCACAAATCCGAATACCGAGAAACATCCGAACAGAGCCAGCGCCAGGATGGCATAGACCGCATGATGAGGAATGTGGATGCGTCGGAGGCGGCCGCGCAGAGAATGGGCCAACACTACCACGAAATATTCCTGTTTCATAGTCTTCTCCTCCCGGATCTGTGGTCGCGCGTTATATCCCACAGTCCGGTGGGGGCTATTTCAAACAACCGTACCTGGAACAACCTAAATTGGCGAAACGGAGAGTGTAACAGCAACAATACCGATTGTCAACTCTGGGACACACCTAATTCCTGTCTGGAACTCATTGATAAAGCATGGTATTGTCAGTTCTTACGGTGGCCAGGCGACTTCCCGGAACCCTGTTTCTGCGCAACCTCATCGAACGGCGCAGTCTCCTCTTTCAACTCGTGCGCCGCGACTTCGAACAGCGCTTCGTCGGCTCGGCCATGGGCTGGATCTGGGGTCTCATTCATCCGCTCGTGCTGCTGCTGAGCTGGACCTTCGTCTTTCAAATCTGTCTCCGCCAGACCGTTCCCGAAGGCGAAGTCACCACCAACTACCCGCTCTTCCTGTTTGCCGGCATGCTTCCCTGGCTGCTGTTCAGCGAGACCATGCAGCGCTCCGCCTCCAGCCTGCTGGAGCATGCCAACCTGATCACGAAAACCGTGTTCCCTTCCGAAATCATCCCCGTGTCGGTGTTTCTCTCTTCGCTGGTGACTCACTTGCTGGCAGTAGCCCTGATGGTTGCCGCGGCCGGCGTATGGCTGAATCAGATCAGCATCTTTCTGTTGTTGCTGCCGCTCTACATCGCGGTGATCGGCCTGCTGTCGGTAGGCTTAGGTTGGATCGTCGCTTGCCTGCACGTCTTTCTGCGCGACACCGCCCAGGTTCTCAGCGTCATCCTCACCTTCTGGTTCTGGATGACGCCCATTTTCATCGCGCCCCAGAGCTTTCCGCACCAGGCGCGCTTCCTCCTCGTCGCCAACCCGCTCTATTACATCGTGCGCTCGTACCGCGCCGTTCTTCTCAGTTCCAGCCTTCCCGACCCGCGTGACTTTGCCATCGCCGCCGTCTATGGCGCCGCCGCATTCCTGATTGGCGGCCTGTTCTTCCGCCATATGAAACGCGGTTTCGCCGACGTCCTATAGCAACGGCAGGATGCGATCCGGAGTCCTGGGAGCCACGGCTTCCACCCGGGCGCAGAACGCGATCACCGGATCTTTCATCTGCCGCACCTCCCCGGCGTATTTGCCCAGCCCCAGCGGATCGAGGCTCAGCCTCCCCAGCACTGCGTTCACCGGCAGGAACCACTCCAGGCGATGGGTTTTCCGCATCTCGCTGGCCGCGGCGAAAGCCAGTATCGAGCGCATCACCAGCTCGCCGCCGGGCCCGTCCGCCGTCAGGCTGAACAGCTCGTTGTAGATTTGCGCCTTTTCTCGAAAGAATTCCGCCGGATCGGTGCCCGGCCTCTCTTTCCAGTCCTCGAACTGTGCCAGCAACCCGCGCAGCCGGGCCTGCCACTCCGGTGTGCGTTCGCTCGGGCGGTAGGGGATGCCGTTGTTGCCGATGACGACGGCCCGTAGTGACTCCACCACCTTCCGGCACTCCGGGTCCTGGCACACGCGCAGGCCCGTCGCGGCCCCCTCCAGGCGCGCCGGGGTCGCCTCCGCCTCGCCGATCGGTTGCAGCGGCGGCATGCGCAGCCTGGTGTTGAAGAACGTGACGTAATTGCCGGCCTGCTGGTCCGCGGGCTGCCCCGTGAAAGCGCCGAACGACAGCCGCCCGCTCTGCATCAGGTCGTCATCGCCGCAGCGCGCCGCGGAGAGATTCCAGATCAGGTACAGGCGATACGCCTCCACCACCCGCAATGGCGAAAGGTGCCGCGCCTTCATCTCCTCGACCAAGTCCAGCACATCCTTGCCCACGCTTTGCGCGGCGGTGAAGGAGCGGTCGTCGCCGCCGATCTTACCCAGCGCCGCCGCAAACGTGTTGGTCAATGCCTCCAGGTCGGAGTCGCTCAACCTGGCCGCCAGCATGGTCCGCACCAGCGGTGACACCTGGACCGCCGAACCAATGGCGGCTGCATATGGTTTGAGGAATGGTCCCGGCTCACCCGATTCCCGCGCGATACGTTCCAACAGTTGATAGAACCGGCCCACATCATAGACCAGGTATTCGTCGCAGGTAACGTGCGGCAGTTTCAGCGGAGGAATCCGCAGAAAAAGCTCGCGCGCCTTGCGGGCGTCGAGCGGCAGCATCGCCGACACCGCCCGCACCTGGAGTGTCAGCGCATCGAGATCCTGCGCGTAAACCCGGTTCCAGTAGCCGGCCAGCCCGTCGTTTCGCGCCAGCGCCGAGTGCCGCCGGTATGGCTCCGGCGCGCCCGATGCCCGCCGGAATGCGTCTTCCAGTAATTCGACCTTGCGTGCGTCTTCTAGCGGGTTCGTGCCCGCGATCCGGATCAGAGCATCGGAAGCCAATTCGGCGGGCGCCGCTCGCGCCTCTTCGATTAATTGGGAAACACCGGCGGGCGCGGCCGCGACCGCGCAGCACAGGGGCAGAAACAGCAGTCCTGGGATTTTCATCGTCTCGGGGTACGCGCCTCTATTTTAGCCGCAATTAAGCTTTGACAACGGCGACTTCATGTGTTACTTCTGATCTAAATCCAAAGGGGTGAAGCCGATGTTTTGCACTCTCAGGGCCATGTTGTTTTGCTTCCTAGCCGCCACGGCCCTCCTCGCACAAACCGAAAAGGCGACCGTGCGCGGAACCGTGACCGATTCGACGGGCGCCGTTGTGCCCGACGCCGTCATCACCGTCACCGATATCGCCACCAGCATCGACCGGAAGATCCCGTCGGATGCCAATGGCAACTTCGAGGTTCCCGACCTGCAGCCGGGCACTTATCGAGTGAAAGCCGACAAGGTCGGATTCCGCAGCTTCGTCGCCGCCAGCGTTCTGCTCGATGCCGGACAGGTGCGGCGCGTGGACATTCCCCTGCAACTCGGGTCGACCACCGAGACCATTACTGTCGAGGCCGGCGCGGCGTTGATTCAGACCGACAGCGGCACGATCGGCGGCGACCTCGACACGCGGAAGAAGTACCCCGATACGCCGCTGGTGGACATCTACCCGTCACCCCTGGCGCTTCTGACGACAACCGCCGGGATCCAGGGGAATGGATGGAACGTGGTGATGAACGGAGTCTCGGATCGTAGCAAACAGACCTGGGCGATGGACGGCATCGCCAATGACACCACCGGCGACCAGAACGATAACCCGAACTTCTTCGAGGTGGTGCAGGTCACAGCTATCGACGGTGGCGCAGACAATGCCCGCGCCGCCTCTTTCAACATGGTCTCGCGCCACGGCTCAAATTCGTTTCATGGCGCCGCCTATTACAAGCACGAGAACTCCGCGTTGAACGCCAGGGATTTCTTCTCGCCACGCAAAACCCCTTACATCTTCCACGAGTTTGAAGCCGAGGCCAGCGGTCCTATTATCAGGAACCGGACGTTCTTCTTCGCGGGCTGGATGCACCAATCGATTCCCTTGGGCTCGTTCCGTACGGCCTCGGTACCGACCCTCTTGATGCGCGATGGCGATTTCACTCAGTTCAAGACGGTGAAAGACCCCACAACCGGAAATCCGTTCCCCGGGAACATCATTCCCAGCAGCCGGTTCAGCAGCGTGTCAATGGCTGTGCAGGACCTCTACTATCCGACTCCGAACCTCGGCGCGCCCGGCGCCTTGTCGCTCAACTACGGCTGGGTCCACCCGTATAACTCGGATCTCTACAAAGGCGACTGGCCTTTCGTGCGGCTGGACCACAGGGTGACCGACAAGAACAACCTTTACTTCCGATGGATGAGGCGGCTGACGCCGTATGTCACCCCCGGACCGGTCTCGACGCTGTTCAACACCTCGGCGCGCGACCACCGGCAATGGGTCATTTCCGACACCCACGTGTTCGCCGCTACCGTGGTCAACAGCTTTTCGTTCGGACACCAGACCGACCTGCAACATGCCGGCGAGGAAGAGAGAGGCGTCACGCCGCTGGCCGGCGACGCCGTCGTGAAGGCGATCGGCTTGCAGGGAGTGAACCCGGGCGGCTACCATGTCGAGGGATTCCCCGCCATGAGCATCAGCGGCGTGACCGGGCTGTCGATGAACTCGGGCGCGCTGAACAATATCAGCAACAACAGCGGCATCAACACCTTCGAGGACAGCCTCACCTGGAGCAGGGGCAAGCACGTCCTGAAGTTCGGCGCGGATTACCGCCATTTCTGGAATTGCTGCGGCAACATCCCGACCCAGGTGTACGGCAACTTCAGCTTCAACGGCACCTACACCGGAACCGGCTATGCCGATTTCCTGCTGGGGATCCCATTCAGCAGCTCGCGCCTGATCCCGCTGGTCAACCGCTTGAACCACCAGAACCAGGCGGGTATCTTCATTTCGGACAGCTTCAAGATCACGAAGCGGCTGACGCTCGAATATGGATTGCGCTGGGACTACTATGGCGCGCCGATCTCCAACGACGGGCTGATGTATAACTTCGATCCTACAACCGGCGACGTGGTAGTGGCGCCCGGGACATTGTCGAAAGTCCACCCGCTCTATCCCAAGACAATTACGGTAGTCGAAGGAAAGGTCGTCGGCGAACCGGATATGCATAATTTCCGGCCCCGAATCTCGGCCGCTTACCGGGTGACGGACAAGTGGGTGGTACGCGGCGGGTACGGTGAGTTCACTGAAAGCTACAGCTATTTCGCGCGGCTGCTCAATACTGGTCCTTACCAGTTAGCCGAGAGTTACACCAACGTGCTAACTGAGGGCGTGCCGCTGTTCACGTTTCCGAACCCGTTCCCGGGCAGCCTCTCGAGCGCCAACGTGCCGAGCCAGGGCATCACCGGCTACCCATTGGACACCAGGAACGGCGCCATCCGCCAGTTCAACTTCACAATCGAGCGGGAACTGCACGGACTCGGTTTGCGCGCCAGCTACATCGGCTCACGCGGCGCGGGGACCAACTACAACTACAACATCAATAAACCTGTCCCGAGCACAATCCCGTTTTCCGCGTCGCGCAATCCGTATCCGCAGTTCACCAGCGTTTCCACCACGCACACAGACGGACTGTCGCATTACGATTCGCTGCAGTTGGAGGCCCAGCGCAGAATGGGATCGTTCACCTTCGACGCCAGTTGGACTTTCGCCAACAACATGAACAATTACAGCATCACCGAGAATCCCTATGATGTCACCGACCGCTGGGAGCGTGACGGCGCGGACCGGCGGCAGTACTTCGTGATCAGCACGACATGGGCGGTGCCGGTCGGCAAGGGTCGGCGATTCCTATCCGGCGCCCCGGCCCTCGTGGATCGCGTGCTCGGGGGCTGGAACCTGCAGACGATCTCCACGTTCGCCACCGGGGCGTATTTCTCCCCCGGATTCTCGGGGACCAATCCGTCCAATACGAATACGTCCGGCGGGTTGCCGGATCGCCTCGCTGACGGCAACCTGCCCTCTGACCAGCGTTCGGATACCCGCTGGTTCGATGCCACGGCCTTCGCCGTCCCACAGCCCGGCTACTTCGGGAACAGCGGCGGGAACGTCCTGGTAGGTCACGGCATCAACGTCCACCACCTGAGTGTCGCGAAGACCTTCCATATCCTGGAGCAGCTCCGCGTGACTATGACGGGCCAGATGTCGAACCTGTTCAACCACCCGCATTTCAATAACCCGAACAGTTCGATAAATAACCCGAATCCGGGTCTGTTCACTTCGGAGATACCGCAATACAATCCGGAAAGACAGGGAGCGCGTCAAATCGGGTTGAAGCTCCGTATTGAATGGTGAATCTCCTGATAGCTCTGCTGGCAGGGGCCCCGTCATGTGGCGCCTGCCATCAGGCTATCTGGGAGTCATACCACCAGACGCCGCATTCCCTCACCTCCGCCCGCGCGACATCCGACAGTATCCGCGGCAGTTTCGTTGAGGGGCACAATGTCCTCCACACTGGCGTTGATGACGTGTACTTCAAGATGGAGCGGCAGGGCGAGGCGTTTTACGTGACTGCCTACGAGCACGGCGTCGCCCGCCGGGAGCGCTTCTCCCTCGTCATGGGCTCGGGAAGGCGGGGACAGAGCTATCTCTACCTCAAGAACGGGACGCTATACCAGCTTCCCGTCTCGTACTCGACGCTCGCGGATGGATGGGTCCTGAGCCCCGGCTATGCCGATGGGCGGGCGAACTTCGATCGCCAAATCCGCCCTTCCTGCATGTCCTGTCACAGCACGCTGAGCGCCGGACAGTTGCTGGCCGGCATCACCTGCGTGAAGTGCCACGGCCCGGGGCAGCACCCCGATATCCGGAACCCGGCGCGGCTGGATCGCGAGGCCGAAATTGCCGTGTGCGCCGCCTGCCATTCCGGCACGGGCACGGAGCCCAAGGCGGAAGTGCATGGCAACCAGGTTGGCCTGCTGCGTCGCAGCCGCTGTTTTCAAAACAGCGGCATGACGTGCGCCACCTGTCACAACGTACACCGCGTGGAGCGGAACCTCGCGGCGCTCTCGGCCCACTGCATCCGGTGTCACACGGAGCGGACATGCAGGATGTCGGGCCGGGCGGATAATTGCATCGACTGCCACATGCCCAGGCAGGAATCGCAGGTCATCACCTTCCGAGTGGCAGGCAGACTCCTGGCCCAGCGTTACCGGACTCATACGATCGGGATCTACCAGTGAAATGGGGCTCCAGGAATTCCGCGATCTGGCTCGCGGGGGCCGCCCTGGCCCTTCTGATCGCATCGCGTCATCCGAGCCCCGCGTTCAGTTTGTGAATGTTGCCGCGGAGCCCAGCCTGACTTTTCGCCACGAAAGACGGCGCATCGCCCGCCAGGCATATGTTCGAGACCTTCGGTTCCGGCGTCACCTTCCTGGATTACGACAATGACGGCCTGCCCGACATCTTCTTCGCCAATGCCGCCGGCCTCGCCCGCGGTAAGCCCTCCCCGGACAACGCGCTCTACCGCAATCTGGGTAAAGGCAAACTCGAAAATTGCTTGTACCCCTGCGGCCCAGGTAGAATCAGCGCCTGCCTGTCGGGGAGCCCAGGCCCCCGGCGCTAGCGTAAGGCTGGTGTGCCCGCCGCTAACCGATCCCGCCCTGACGTCGCCCGGCCGCCCGCGGCCATTCCGCCTGCCGTGCGCTCCACCTTCCAGGCCGCTCCGGGGGTTCGGCCCGCCCCGCCTGGAAAGCGTGTTCTCCAGCCGGACGGGCGCTACCCGCCGTGTGCCGATACGACTCCGCTTGCCAGATGGCTATTGATCTTGTCCCAAATTGAACGGATGGGCGCCTGTCCGGTGCCCGCCAGCGCGAACACCGTAAACACGAAAAATGCCATCAGCAACGAGTATTCCACCAAGTCCTGCCCGTTATCTTCGAGCCAGAAACCTCTAAGGCGCCGTCGCATTCCCGGTAGGCCTCCCAGTACCAGTAGAACCCAGACTTTGCGTTTGTGCAAGAGTTAAGGTACTGAGTTAGCACGCCCCCGGAACGCACGGCATCCCGCGTGTACTAACTGCTGTTAACTGAAGTTAGTATTTGGTGACTAAGTCGGTCCACTATTCACTTACGCAGCAAACCATAGACATCCAGCTCTTTCTTGGCATCTACATACACGCGTCCGTTCACTATCGTCGGTATGGTAAACCGCAGGCACAGGCCGGCACGGTCGCGGGCGCTGTCCTCTTCGCTGTTGTACAGCTCGTGCGCGATATTGGCGGCGTCGAACGCGTGCAGGATGGCGGGCCGGTCGCTCGCGTTCCAGTCCTTGGTTTCGATGGTCCACACAATCCCGTTCCGCCTTCCATCCGACGAAACCGCGGGCGTCGCCGACGCGATAAAGCGCTGCAGTCCGATCTTCGGCCCCCGTAGTTCGCCCTTCTCCAGCGCGAAATCCTTGAGCTGGTCGCCCCGCGCCAGGACGTACACATGCCCAAACCACGAGGCCGGCGCGCCGTACACGCCGTCTCGCAGCCGAACCTGAGACAGCGCGCCCTGCTCCGTGTCGGGCCGGTACCTGCCCAGTCGGTCGCGATCCAGAAGATACAGCACGCCTTCCTTGCCGCCCACCACCAGCAGGTGCGGATGCGGACCCGGCTGATCCGGAATCAGCACCGGGCCGCCCGACCCCAGATCGGCATCCTCCTGGTTCAATCCCTGCTGGTTGTAAGGCGTGAAGTAATCCAACACTTGCAAGCCGGGGCTCAACTTCAGCAGCGTGTCGCCCCAGTCCCGGCGGTTGTCGAACCGCCCGTTGCCCGTGGCCGTGAAGATGTTGCCCTGCGTATCGGCGGCCGGCGCCGCGTCGCTCTGCCAGATGCCGCTCTGGTCGCTGTTGGGCGACGTGTTGAACGCCGCTTTCTGGGCCAGCGACTTCGCGTCGTAGGCCATCACCCAGCCGTGATACGTCGCCACATCGCACGACGAAGCCCAGGTCAGATACACCTGTCCGTTAGCCAGCAGCAGGCCCGCCCGCGGCAGTTCCCGGAGGCCGTCGAAGCCCGGCGCCGCGATCTCCACCGGGCCGCCGAACTTCTCTACGCCGGTCGTGATGGCCAGCGCGTGCAGTCGCTGCACATAGCGGGCGTCCGCAAAGAAGCCCCGCCCCTTCTCCTTGGTCCGCGCCAGCACGTACAGGGTTCCCGTTTCGAGGTCGATGGCCGGCGTGGGCGTGATGCCGATCTCCGGCCGGATGAACGGGCACTGCACGTCGCGCGCGGGCACGGTGCTGACGCCCGCCTTCTCGTCCAGGAAATTCACGTGCCACAGCGGCTCGGCGGGTTTGCCCCCGGCGTCGAAGGCGTACACGCTGTCGTGTTCGGTGGCCACGAACACCGTGTCGTGGGTGCCCTTGCCCGGAATCGGCACATTCGCCACGTATAGCGGCTGGGCGTACAGATCCCCATCCACGGCCAGCGAGAATATCTTGCCGAACTGGCCGGCTTTGACGTTGGCCGGGGTGAGCGTGGTCTCGCGCAGGTTCGCCCCCGTGCGAGCGTTGTCGTATTGGCAGGTGGTCACCTGCGCGGCGGCGACGGCTCCCGCCAGCAGCGCCGGAACGAGCAGCCTCATCAGATCCCCCGGAGCGCCACTACCGTGACGTCGTCGCTTCGCGCGGCGCCGCTGAAATCGGCCACGGCATCCACAATTCTCTGCACCAGCGCCGGCGCCGGTTGCTCCCGTTGGTCGCGGAGCACCTCGATCAGGCGCTCTTCCCCAAACTCTTCCCCGTGATCGATTCCGGCTTCCGTCACCCCGTCCGAGTAGAGCACCAGCACATCTCCGGCGTGCAGGTCCAACTGGCCTTCCCGGCACCGCCACTCGTGGAACGCTCCCAGCATGGTGGCCGTCGGCCCCAGCCGTTCCACGCACCCGTTGGCCCGCGCCACCAGCGGCGCGACGTGTCCGCAGTTCACAAACCGAAGCCGCCGCGTGCGGTCGTCGTACATGCAGAAGATCACGGTGGCGAAACGGTCCGCCTCCGTGGATTGATAGAAGTGCCGGTTGACGGCCTGCAGCGCTTCCGCCGGCCGCAGCAGCGCGCCCGGAGGCTGGTTGCGGAAACAGGCCTGGAGATTCGCCATCAGCAGCGCCGCCGGAACGCCCTTTCCCGAAACGTCCGCCAGGACGAACCCCAGAACGTGGTCCGCCACTTCCAGAAAGTCGTAATAGTCGCCTCCCACCTCGCGTGCCGCCAGGCATTGCGCGGCGTAATCCAGCGTCTTCAGCAGCCGCCCTTGCCGCGGGAAGAGCTTCTGCTGCACATTGGCGGCGATCTCCAGTTCCGACTTGCGCCGCCGCTCCGAATCCGCCTGCTTGCGGATGGCTGCCAGCAGCCGGTCGTTGTCCCACGGCTTCTGGATAAAGTCGCAGGCGCCGCGCCGCATGGCCTCCACCGCCAGGTCGAAACTGCTCCACGCGGTCATCACCATCACCGGCGCCTGGTTGCCTTGCGTCTCCAGGCTGGCCAGCAGGTCCATGCCCTCCGCGCCCGACGTCGTGTCGCGCGTGTAGTTCAAATCCACCAGGATCAGGTCGAATGCCGACGACCGCGCGGCCCGCAATAGTTCCCTTGGCGTCTCCACTACCACCGCCTGCCATCCCTGTCCCTTCAGCAGCAGCCGGAGTGCCTCCAGAACATCCGGCTGGTCGTCGCAGATCAGGACTCGAAACGGCGGCTCGGGCGCTGCATATGCGGGCAACATATCAAGCATTCATATCACAGGACGTTACGGCTGCACGTTTGGTGCCGGGGAGAAGTCCACGCCGGACAGTCAATTGTAATAGTGAACGCTGTTCGTTTCCGGGACGGATTGTAGCATCGTGGCACACCGGTATACACTCGATCAATCGGTACACTCCATCTCATCCACACCATGCGGCCTCTCATCAGAGCCTTCGTGCTTGCCGCGGCGTCCGCCGCCCCGCTCTCCGCGCAAGTCTCGGAGTTCATTGCCGACCCCATGCCGACCCCGTCCAGCCACGCATCTACCATCGTCGAGGTTCGTCCGGGAGAGCTGATGGCGGCCTGGTTCGGCGGCACCGCCGAAGGCCGCCCCGATGTCGCCATCTGGGGATCGAAACGGCGGGACGGCCGCTGGCAGGCGCCCGTGGAACTGGTGCGCGAGCACAACATTGCCACCTACAACCCGGTGCTGTTTCGCGCCGGCGATGGTCTTCTCTGGCTCTATTACAAGTTCGGACCCTCGCCCCAGACCTGGACCGCGGGGCGCCTCTTCAGCCGTGATAACGGCGCCACCTGGTCGCCTCCTGAACATCTCCCCGCCGGCCTCTACGGCCCCATCCGCGCCAAGCCGCTCGTCCTCCCCGGCGGCGTCATCGTCAGCGGCACTTCTGTCGAGAGCTATCATTCCTGGGCCGCCTGGATCGAACGCAGCACCGACCACGGAAAAACCTGGAGCCGTTACGGCCCCATTGCTCCTCCCCCGCCGCCGGATGGCGCCCCGGACCAGACCCACGGAATCATCCAGCCCGCCGTGGTTCTCGTCGAGGGACGGCACCTGCGGTTCTATGCGCGCTCCACGCAGACCATCGGCCGCGTCTGCGTGGCGGATTCATTCGACGCCGGCGTCACCTGGACCGCCGCCCACGCCATCGATCTTCCCAATCCCAACTCCGGCATCGATGCCGTGCACCTCAGGGATGGCCGCTACGTGTTGGTCTACAATCACACCACCGAAGGCCGCAGCCCGCTCAACCTGGCCGTCAGCGCCGATGGCGAGCGCTGGACCCGTTTTCACGACCTCGAAACCGAACCCGGCGAATACTCGTACCCCGCCATGATTCAGGGCTCCGACGGCAGCCTGCATATCACCTACACCTGGCGCCGCCGCCGCATCAAATACGTCAACTGGCCGCTTGCCAGGATCCCCCAACCCTGACGACGCCTCAAGGATGCCCGTGGCGCTGCTACCATGGTAGTTAGCCCCCGAAAATGGAAACGCCACACGTAGATCTCAAGCAGACTGTCAATCTGCCCAAGACCGCCTTCTCCATGAAGGCCAACCTCCCGCAGAACGAGCCCAAACTGCTCGCGCGGTGGGAGGAGCAGGATATCTACGGCAAGATTCGCGCCTCGCGCGCCGGCCGGCCCACGTACATCCTCCACGACGGGCCGCCCTATGCCAACGGGCGCATTCACCTGGGCACCGTCTTCAACAAGGTCATCAAGGATTTCGTGGTCAAGTCCAAAACCATGGCCGGCTTCGATTCCCCCTACGTGCCCGGTTGGGACTGCCACGGGCTGCCCATCGAGATCCGCGTGGATGCCGAACTCGGCGCCAGGAAATCGCAGATGCCGGCCATCGAGATCCGCCGCGCCTGCCGCCGCTACGCCGAAAAATACGTCGACCTCCAACGCCAGGATTTCGAGCGTCTGGGCATCTTCGGCCAGTGGAAGAATCCGTACCTCACCATGAGCGCCGAGTACCAGGCGGTCATCGCCGGAGCGTTCGTGGAGTTCCTCTCGGGCGGCTACGTCTACAAGGGCCTCAAGCCCGTGCACTGGTGCATCAAGGATCGCACCGCGCTGGCCGAGGCCGAAGTGGAGTACGCCAACCACACCAGCCCGTCCATCTGGGTGCGTTTCCGTCTCACCTCCGATCCGGCGAAGATCCACACCGATCTCGCCGGCCGCGAAGTCTACGGCCTTATCTGGACCACCACGCCCTGGACCATGCCCGCCAACATGGCCATCGCCTATAACCCCAGGTTCGAGTACGTGGCCGTGGATGTCGCGGGCGCGGTCTACATCGTCGCCGCGGAGCTGCTCGGCATTACCGCCGAAAAGTGCGGCTGGCGCGAGTCCCCGGTGATCGCCCGCTTCAGCGGCGACCGCATGGAGCACACCGTCTTCCGCCATCCCTTCATCGAGCGCGATTCGCTTGGCATCCTGGCCGACCACGTCACGCTGGAACAGGGCACCGGCGCCGTCCACACCGCGCCCGGCCACGGCCAGGAAGACTACGCCATCGGCCGCGTCTACGGCATCGAAACCTACTGCCCCGTGGATGCCGCGGGCCGCTTCTATCACGCATCCGGAGCGGACGGTACGCTGCCCGAACAGATCATCGGCAAAACCATCTGGGATGCCAACCCGCTGGTCGTCAAGATTCTGAAATCCTCGGGCGCGCTGCTCGCCCTCGACAGGCTGGAGCACTCCTACCCGCACTGCTGGCGCTGCCACAGCCCGGTCATCTTCCGCGCCACCGAGCAGTGGTTCATCGGCATGGACCGCAACAATTTCCGGCAGCATGCGCTCGAAGCCGTCCACCGCTCGCGGTGGATGCCCACCTGGGGGGAAGAGCGCATCTCCAACATGATCGCCACCCGCCCGGACTGGTGCATCTCGCGCCAGCGCGTGTGGGGCGTCCCCATCATCGTCTTCTATTGCGACCGGTGCCGCGAGCCGCTCACCGACCGGCGCATTCTGGACGGCATCGTCGAGCTCTTCCGCGAGCACAGCGCCGACATCTGGTACGAGCGCACCGCCGCCGAGCTGCTCCCGCCCGGTACCGTGTGTCCGAAATGCGGCGCCACCGAATTCAGCAAGGAGAGCGACATCCTCGACGTGTGGTTCGATTCCGGCTCGAGCCACCTCGCCGTACTCAACGATCAGTTCGGGCTCGCGTGGCCTTCGGACCTGTACCTGGAAGGCGGCGACCAGTACCGCGGCTGGTTCCACAGCTCGCTGCTGGTCGGCACCGGCATCAAGGGCGGCGCGCCCTACCGCATGTGCGCGCTCAACGGCTGGGTGCTGGATGGCGAAGGCAAAGCCATGCACAAGTCGCTGGGCAATTCCATCGAGCCGGACGAGATCATCCCGCATTACGGCGCCGAAATGCTCCGGCTGTGGTCCGCGTCGGTGGACTTCAACGAGGACGTGCGCATCTCCGAGACCATTCTGAAGCGCCTGGTGGATGCTTACCGCAAGCTGCGCAACACGTTTCGCTACCTGCTCGGCAACGTCTGGGATTTCGATCCGCGGACCGACGCCGTGCCCGGCGGCGCGATGGCCGAGCTGGACCAGTGGATTCTGCTTCGCGCGGATGACCTGGTGGCGCGCTGCCGCGAATGGTACGCCAACTTCGAGTTTCACAAGGTCTACCACTCGGTGTACGCCTTCGCCACCGTGGACCTCAGCTCCGTCTATTTCGACGTGCTGAAAGACCGCCTGTACACCTCCTACGCCAAATCCCCCGCGCGCCGCAGCGCGCAGACCGCGCTCTATCGCCTGCTCGACGCCCTGGTGCGGCTGGTGGCGCCCATCATGACCTTTACCGCCGAAGAGGTGTGGACCCACATGAAGCGCCCCGAGAGCGTCCACATGGCCCTTTTCCCCGAACCCGGCGAGTTGAGCCAGGGCGTCCCCGACGAGGTGCGGAAACGGGCGGGCGATTGGGACCGTCTTATGCAAGTGAGGGGGGATGTTCTGAAGAGCCTGGAGACCGCGCGCAACGAAAAACTGATCGGGGCGCCCCTGGAAGCGCGCGTGCGCCTTTCCGCCAACGGCGACCTGTACCCCCTGTTGCAGCAGTACGCCCGCGAACTTCCCGGACTGTTCATCGTCTCGCAGGTGGAGCTGGATCGGGCGGCGGGGACCTCTCTCGACGTGCAGGTGGCTCGCGCCGAAGGCCGCAAATGCGAGCGCTGCTGGAAATACACCACCGATGTCGGCGCGCACGCGAAGTTTCCCACCATCTGCGTGCCCTGTGCCGGCGCGGTCGAAGAGATGCTGAATGGATGACGTTCGCTGGAAAGCCTATGGCATGGCCGCGGCCGTCTTCGCGCTCGACCGGATCACCAAGTGGATCATCGATACCCGTGTTTCGTTCCTCGATTCGTACCGCGTGATTCCGGGATTCTTCGACATCGTCCATTCGCAGAACCGCGGCGTCGCCTTCGGGCTGTTCAACGAATCCACCTGGGAGTGGCGCACGACGCTGCTGGTCCTCACATCGCTGGCGGCGGTGATCGTCGTCACCATCATGCTCTGGAATGCCCGCCGGCTGGACCGCCTCTCGGTATGGGGTCTGTCGTTGATCCTGGGCGGCGCGGCGGGCAACGTGTTCGACCGGATGGTGTGGGGCCATGTCACCGACTTCCTGCTGTTCTACGTCCGTGATTACCAGTGGCCCGCCTTCAACATGGCGGATTCGGCTATTGTCGTGGGCAGCGGCCTGCTCATGATTGACCTGCTGCGGTCCAAGCGTACGGCAAATGTATCCTGAGATCTTTCATATTTCGTTTCTGCACACCTACGGCTTCCTGGTCGCGGTGGCGTTTCTGGCCGGGCTGTGGGTAGCCTCGCGCCTGGCGCGGGAAGCCGGCCTCAACGTGGAGGCGGCCACCAACCTGGGCATTTACTGCGCGCTGGCGGCCATTGCCGGCGCCAAGCTGATGATGTTCGTGGTGGACGCACCTTACTATGTCCGGCACCCCGCCGAAATCTTCTCCTTTGCCACACTGCAGGCGGGCGGTGTGTTCTATGGGGGGCTGATCGCGGCGCTGGCGGTCTCCTGGTACTACATGCGCAAGACCAACCTGCCGCTGCTTCTCACCGCCGACGTGTTCGCCCCGGGCATCGCCCTGGGCCACGGCATCGGCCGTCTGGGCTGCTTTTCCGCCGGCTGCTGCTGGGGCATCGAGTGCCAGCGGCCGTGGGCCGTGACCTTCACCAACCCCGTAGCCCGGGACTTGGTCGGTGTGCCGCTGAACGTGCCGCTCCACCCCACCCAACTCTACGAAGCCTTCGCCGAGTTCGCGATTTTCGGCCTGCTCTGGTGGCGGGTGCACCGCGCCCACGCCAAGGGCGACATCATCAGCCTGTACCTGATGCTCTACTCGGCGGCGCGTTTCGTGGTGGAGTTTTTCCGGTTCCACGAGCAGGGCAATCTCTGGGGTGGCCCGCTCGACACCTCGCAATGGATTTCGATCCTGCTGTTCGCCGCGGGCGCGGCGCATTTCGTGGCGGCGAAACGCCGCCGTGTCGTGCCCAAGCCGGCGTAGGCCCAACACGGTTCACTTAATACATCCCAACGTAGAAAAGGTGCAGAATTCCGGGATCGGACCGAGCGTCCCGCATGGTGAGGCGGTTGTGCTGGGCCATTTCGGTCGCTGATCGTAGAGTGGAGTAGAGCAGGGGCTGGACAAACCGCTCGGACTCAGGCATGATAGGCTGTGCCTGAAACAACCCTCCCTCAGAATGTTTTGCGGGATCGTGGGGATTGTGGCCCCACTGCAAACAGCCAAGCGGTCCAGCCCGGCCGACGAGGAAGAAAATGTTCCTGGAGGATTGCGCCGGACGTAGCGGTTACGAGTGTGTTGCTGGCGTTGCTACGCAAGACCACGGCGCCAGCCGGCTTGGCGCGCAGGGCTCGGGTAATCCTTCTACTGGTCAGCGGCTACAGCGGCGTGGACACAGCGCAGAAGGTCGGCATGTCTCCCCGCCATGTTCACAAATGGGGTCAACGCTTCCTTGAGCGGGGAGTGGCGGGATTGGAGGACAAGCCACGGCCGGGCCGCAAGCCGAAGTTCCAGCCGGCCGTGGCCCTCCACCTAGTCAAGCTGGCGTGTGAGTCGCCCGACCTGCGGGGCCGCAGTCTGTCGCAATGGGATTGTGTGGAGTTGGCGCCGCATTTGGTAGACGAGAAGGTGGTGGACAGCATCTCGTCCCAGAGTGTCAGGCGCATCCTCATGGATCATCGGCTCAAGCCTTGGCGTCATCATCTATGGCTGTCGCCCAAGGTTCCGCGCGACGCCGCCTTCCGGGATGCGGTGTTGAACCTGAGCGATCTCTACAGCCGCACTCTATCGTCCAACGAAGTGGTGTTGTGCGTGGATGAGAAGACCAATCTGCAGCCCCGCACCCGCAAGGCCAAGACCCTACCGCCCGAACCCGGGATTCCGGTTCGCGTGGAGAGCGAGTATGAACGCAAAGGAGCGCTCCACTTATTCGCGGCCTTCGACACGCGCACCGGCAAGGTGTATCACACCACCGGGGAGCGCAAACGGCAGGTCGAGTTTATCACCTTGCTGGAGAAACTAGAGCGCGAAATCGATCCCTTCGTCACCGCCGTTCACATCGTGCTCGACAACCTGAGGATGCACAAGGGCAAGCTAGTGAGAGCCTGGCTGGCAAAGCATCCCCGCTTCCAATTCCATCATCCGCCGGTGCATTGCTCTTGGATGAATCAGGTCGAACAGTGGTTCAGCATTCTCCAGCGCAAGCGATTGGGCATCGCCAACTTCGCCGACAAGAAAGAATTGGCGGACCGCCTGGACGCGTTTGTCGAGCAATGGAACCGCCGTGCGCACGGATTTCGCTGGTCCAGGAAGTCCTTCGACAAAGTCCTGACCGCGTGCGAGAAGAACATGGCTGCGGCGGCTTGATATATGAACCTTTCTTCCGTTGAGATGTACTTAAGGGCACCCCGAGCTTCTACAACGCCGGTTCGGGCGAGAGAGAGCGCCGCAACCACTTCAGCGGATAAAATGATTACGCGTCAGCTCGGGCGCGCCGAATGCGGGTCGTGAATGGGTTCCCGTCAGTTTTCGGTAATGCCCTCTTATATCCGGAACACAGACGTCGGGTGTGGCTCTCATCCTGGACAAATCGACATGAATGTGCTAGCAGCGCGTGGTAATAGTCACTGGTTTCAGAGTGGAACCTGACCTCTGAAAGAAACGACGCATTTAGAGGCGCTACAACGCATTCCTGCGGCCTTCCCGGAGGTTTGGGCACCCCCGATTTTCGGGCTGGCACCGGGATTGCGGTCTCGACTGACTATTACCACGGGCTGCTAGTACTACTGGGTCATAAAACTTGTTAAACGCGCGCTGGCCGGGCTTTCGGGTGGCTGACGGAGCGGCCAAATTCGCGTTCCTGCCAGCCGGCGCTGTGAACCGTGAAACTCAATACTGGCAGCCCTTCGGAGTGAAGCGGCCCAACTTGAGTAACACATATTTATGACCCAGTAGTACTAGAACAGAATGCCAAGCTTGGCCTAATGTCAGGAGGTGTGATGCCCAAGATGGTGATTGAGGTTCCGGAGGAGTTTGCGGAAGTGGGAAAGGCGATGGTGGAGCATCTGGCGGCCCTGCAGCGGACGGTGTCCCGCCTCGGGGGCGGGAAAGCGGTGGATTATGCGGAAATGGAACAGGCGATGGCAGAAAGTGCGGGACGCACGGAGTTGGCCGGCCAGCGCGCCATTCTACAGAGCTTGGACATGGACCTTCCTGCGGTGATCATCGGAGGGGTGCGCTACACGCGGGTGGGACGGTGCGAGGCGCCCTACCACACGATGGTGGGTTCAGTCTCCGTCGAGAGATCGTGGTACCGTCAGTCGGGCGAGCGTGGGGGGCAACCGGGCGGCCGGGTAGTGGATGCGGTGCGCCTGCGGGCCGGCGTGGTGGAGGACGGCTGGCTGCCCCAGGCGGCGCGGGCGATGGCCCATGCGGTGCAGCAAGGCCCGTCGCGGGAAGCGGAAGCGAGCGCGCGCGAGTTTGGCCGGCTACCGTATTCGCGCGCCAGTTTCGAGCGGGTGGCCCACCTGGTCGGGGCTCTGGCCGTTGCGGATCACCAGGACATGGAAGACGCCCTGATCGATGCCGTGGAGGTGCCGGAGGAGGCCGGCTCGATTAGTGTGTCTCTGGATCGGGTCAGTGTGCCGATGGAGGAACCGCGGTGGCGGCCGGCGGGGCGGCCGAAAAAGGGCGCGCCGAAGAAGCCGGTGGAACGGAACTTTCGCATGGCCTATTGCGGTACGGTGACGCTGCACGATGCAAACGGAGTGGGACGGCACACGATTCGCTATGGATGCATGCCGGAGGGAGATCTCACCGGTTTGCGCGACCGTCTGGTTGCCGATGTCGCGACGCTGCGCAGCAAGAAACCGGATTTGAAGATTGAGCTACTCTGCGACGGGGCTCCGGAGATGTGGAATGTGTTAGACGAGGGCTTCGTCGCCAAGTTCGGTAACGATCTCTACCGCCTGGTGGATCTGCACCACCTCATGGAGAAGCTTGGGGCCGCGGCCCGCGCCATCGAGGATGCCACGGGGGCCGACCAAAAGCTCCGGCGATGGAAGATGAGCCGGCTGAACCGCGCGAGTGCGGCAAGCGGCATTCTGGAGGAGTTGACCGCCTCGGGCAGGGATGAGGGTGTCGGCACGGATCACCCCGTCCATGCGGCCATCACCTATCTCCAAAGTCACAGCGCCGACGCCGATCGTATGAACTACGCTCGGGCGCGCCGACTAGGCTTGGCGCTTGGCACTGGCAACGTCGAGGCAACCTGCAAGAGTCTCTTCGAAACCCGCATGAAGCGCTGCGGCGCACGGTGGAAGGAGGAGACGGGTCAGCACATCGTGCAGTTACGCGCCCTCGCCCTGAGTGATCGATGGGGCCCTGCAATTGCTCTAACTCTTCGCCCGCTACGAAAGTCTGTCCGCGCGGCTTGACCGTCATGTCAATGTCCAGTATGAGAGCCACACCCGTTGTAGCCTACGGCTGGCTGGTTGGACCGCAAGGCAACGATGTACTCGATCTCCTTCTGGTTAACCTCCTGGTCCGATGCCGATTCCGACTCCCAAAGAATCTCCTTACGAATCGTGAAGTCCCTTCTTTCATCTCTGGTGAAATCGGCTGCGACAAGCGCATCGCTGGCTGATCCGAAATAGTTTACACTGTCCGTCAGGTCTTTTCCTACGTAAATCTTCCCGTTGGGATAGGTGATTTTGTAGATCACTTTCATCGCAGTGCGTCATTCTGGAATCCAAGTGAAAGTTGTCCGAACTGGTGGCTTCGAGTACGTGCCCTTGCCACAGTTAAACTTGGCATCGTTAGGCGGGGTCAAACCCCAGCCTTCAATTCTGGCAGATGTCACACTCGTAAGTTCAACCTGAAAGTCCAACGAAAAGCGGTTCGTGACAATACCCAAACCATTGCGACAGACGATGCCAACTCTCTGGGTTCCAGAATAGCTTTCACCCTGCTTCTTGAGATCCGCAATAGCGAACTCACCGGCTTGCTTGGCGGCTTCCGACATTACAACTTCGACGTAGATTCTGTCACCCTCCCGTCGTAGTATCCTGGTGGTACCAGAGGTTATAGACTTCCAGCGGCTTGGAAACGCTTCGCTGTGCTGAAACACGTCCGGCGTCTTCGCCAGCTTCGTCCGAAGCTCGTCCAACGATATTGGCGTGAGAGATGCATCCAGCATCCCACGCAAGTAATTTACCGGCACCGCAAAATTCAGGTTTTCTGTGCCGCCGATCTTGTATCGAATAATTCCTACGACTTCACCCTTTTGATTAACCAGCGGTCCTCCGCTATTGCCTGGATTGACAGATGCGTCGGTCTGGATCATCTTGAATCCGCCGCCGAACGGATCGTCTCGAATCGAGCTAATCACGCCCGTGGTAACAGAACCTTGGAGTCCAAGTGGGCTTCCCATCGTGAGGACGGGTTCGCCAACCTGCACGTTATTGGAATTGCCAAGGGTAACTGACGGGAGGTCGAAACCGGCAATCTTGATGATCGCAATATCCTTTCTCTGATCGAAAGCTAGTACTTGAGAGTACCGGTTTGTGCGGCCGCCTTTTCATGCCGCCAACCTGGTTCCTTCAGCCCTGGAAAGGTCCAGACGGTCGCGGAGGAATTTCACAAGGATTACGGTTTTTGCGGCAGTGGCGAGAAATTCCGGAAGGGTACTGCGGAGGGCAATGGCCACGACCTGTTCCGAGGGGGCCAGCCCTCCCCGAACCGTACGGATCCAGGAACCAAAGGAAAGCCATACTAACTTCGGTTCCATCGCCGAGAGGATCTGAAGCAGGCCCTGGGCGATGAGTCCGAGTTGGATGTGGCGATGATAGGCCGCGATCTTTCGGCGGACGGCATTGCGGTAGTCCTCGGACTTGTGGTGCAGGTACTGGTTACCGCTGACACGCCGTAGGGGAGTCATGGCCACCATCCAGAAGTGATACGCATAAGCGCCGATGACCCGGATGGCCTGCTTGAAGGACACTTCAATCTTGAATCGCAAGCCATAGAGGCGGATGATCTCGAGGGGAGAGAGGGTCAGGTCGGTGCTCATCAGCAGGATGGCGCCGCGAAGGGGATGGAGCACCACGACGAAGCGGACGAGGATGCCGACAGGGCGCCACAATAGGTCGGCGGTGCGGAAGCGGAGGATCACATTCTTCTCGCCATAGACGGGGCTGGGCGCCTGCTGGAGTTGGGCAGACTGTTTCAACAGCGCGGCAACCTTGATCTTCCTGCCGTACTTCTTCGGCCTGCCGCGACGCCGTCGCCGGTTGGGAGGCGGGAGTGATGCCGGGAAGAAAGCCACGCTGTTGCTCTTGACCCGGGTGACCAGATGGTGGCCTTTGGCGAGCAACCCACGAGCGATCTTGCCGGAGGCATAGTACGCATCGGCCACGAAGTAGCAGGGCTCTTTCAGGCGGAGCGAATCGAGCAGCAGGATCATCTTGTCGAGGAGGGTCCGGTGGTCGCGGTTGGAAAAAGACCGTGCCTTCGTGGATGCGACAAGCCAAAGGCAAGGCGAATACGCTGGACAAGGCTTGGGCGAGCACGGCGACCGCCTGGCAGGAGTGGCCGAAGATGAACTCCGGCTTGTTGTTGGAGTCCGATTCTTGATGGAGTTTTTTGACTCCCGGCATTTTGCGTCCGGCCTTGGCGACCTTGATGCCGTCGGCGACGAGGACGGGCCTGCCGTTGACGCGTAGGATGCCGGGGTGGACGCGGAAGACCAGAGCGCACCAGGCAAGGGTGAGCTTGTTCAGATCCAGGGCTTGGCTATGGAAGAAGTCCAGGAGTCGGTCGTAGCAGGCCGGCTCCAATCCCAGGGCGCGCACGATACTGGTGACGCCCAGTAGATCCTTGCGAACGGTGAAACCGGCCAGGCAGAGCGCCATCCCGAGGAAGGTTCGGGTCCGGGCGCAGGCGGACCGCAAACCGCACACCAAATTCCACCAGTGACTCCAGAGCATGAGCGGCCTCCTGGCCGGGTGGTGCGAAGCATCGGCATTTATGGCTTGACGATAAGTCGCTGTATAGTATAGCATATCTATGCTATACTATCGATGTAAAAGGAGGCATCATGAGCCAGAAACGGATTCAGCAGATCGAGCGAAGGATTGATCGCATCAAGACGGCGCTATTGGAGATCGGGCCGATGCGCCCGGGCTCACTGACCCGTCAGTACAAGGATCCCCAACACCACGCCGGAGCCTATTGGCAGATCAGCTATACGCGTCGGATGAAGAGCCGCACCGAGTACGTCCGCCGGGAATGGGTGAAGGATCTCCGCCGCCAAATCGCGAGTCACAAGCGGTTCAAGAATCTGGTCGAACAGTTGATCGACCTGAGTATCGAGCACTCACGACTGACCATGCAGGTTGCCGAGCCCAAGGCTACCTAACGCGTGCGAACTCGGTACTCTCAAGCTAGTACTGAAAGCAAGTCAAATTTCTCGCCTGATGCGAGTTGAACTCCACCGCTACGAAGGGTCTGCACTACGTGAAGGTTCGTCGCAATCTTTCCATCGCTGGAAAGAAGGAAGCCACTTCCTAGCATTTTGCCATCATCGGTAGGGCCGGTCACAAGCACCACGGCTGGTGTGAGCTTCTTGGTAATCTCCGCAGAAGGAAACGATTGACAAAACCCGGCACACAAAAAGGTCTGGCACAGTATCACGGCACGAACACTGGTTCTCATATGCACTCCAGCAGAAAGAGGGGTTCGAAAATATGGATCGCCTCCAATTGCGGATTCTACCTCCGGGCGCGAATCAAGCCAATGGGCTTTGGGCAGCAGTCCGACTCGTTATTGCCTATGCAATCGCATTCGGGGTCTGTGCAGGAGCCGTCGATGTCTTCTTCGCCGCCGTTTTCTTGACCGCCGTTCTCTTCGCCGCCTTTGCCGATGCAGTCTTCGCCGCCGCATTCTTCCGGGCCGGTGATGGCGCTTTCTTCGCCGCTGCTTTCGCCTTCGCAGCTTTGGCAGCTCTGGCCTTTTTCAAGTTCGCCACCAGCTTCGCCTTTGCCGCCGCCGAAAGTTTTCGCTTCGGCTTTGGGGGTTCCGGCGTGGCCGCTTCAGCCTGGACCTTGGAGGCCGCCCATCTTTTGCGCTGCGCTTCGGCAATCGCCTTTCGACCAGCGGCGCTCATCTTCCGGCGCTTGCGCTTGGTGGGTTCCGGCGTGGCGGCGGATTCGGCGGGACCGGACAGCATGGATCGGAGTTCTGCAATTTGGCCGTCAATCCGGCGCTTTTGCGACTCGAAGCCCTCGATGGCTGCGGCGATTATTTGGTCGGTGAGTTTGTGCGTGGGCATGTGATGTGGGCCTTTCGCAGTTTCTACGGTAGCGCATTCCACGGGTCAGAAAGCGGGCGTTGCCGTGGGTGGCGAGTTCTGGTGGCCCAGGAAATTGCACGGTGCTACGATTTCCCCGGAAGTCGCCAAATGACGAGCAGAACTGTTTCAAATGCCCTTGTAGGAATCGCCGGGGTTCATTACGTTGCCGCTGAACTTTCCCGCCGTGGCCTCATCGCCTTACCGACAATTCGCAACACGGCGGGGTACGACATCATCGTTGCCACGCCGGATGGAAAGAAGCACGCCAACGTCCAGGTGAAGACCTCGCTGAAGGAGGTCAAGTTTTGGCCGATGCCGCCATCCAGCCCCAGGCGACTTTGGGCATGTTTGTCCTAACCGTACTGGCCCATTTGCGGCATTTGAGGAAAATTCAACTGGAAAATAGGGCCCGATGAGCGTATAATTCGAGCCGCACAGAGGTCCACCCCATGAAATCCTGGCATCTCTCTAAACATGCAGTAGTTCTCATAGTCGCTTTTGTCGTTACCTCGCCGTTGTCCGTACTAGCGCAGTCCAGCTTTGCGCCCGCTATAGCCTACGGGTCGGGTGGGCAGTATGCCGTATCAGTGGCGGTCGCCGATGTGAACCACGACGGCAAGCCTGATCTACTGGTGGCTAACAATTATGCCAATCCTGCGTTGTCAATCAGAGGGTCCGTGGGTGTGCTGCTGGGCAACGGCGATGGAACCTTCCGGCCCGTAGCAACCTACGACTCCGGTGGGCAGGAGGCCATATGGGTGGCGGTAGCGGATGTCAATGGGGATGGTAAGCTCGATTTGCTGGCTGCAAACTACTACGATGACTCAGTGGGTGTACTGCTGGGAAACGGTGACGGGACCTTCCAGAACGCCGGGAGTTACCCATCGGGCATCGGACAGCCAAGGTGTGTATCAGTGGCCGATGTGAACGGCGATGGCAAGCCCGATCTGGTTGTAGCGAACGGAGTATTTGGGGTGCCGCAGAGCATAGGGTTCGTGAGCGTGCTGCTGGGAAACGGTGATGGAACCTTCCGGCCCGCTGCGAACTATCGCTCGGGTGGGCAGTTTGCCATGTCGGTGGCGGTAGCGGATGTCAACGGTGATGGTAAGCCCGACTTGCTGTTGGCGACCGTTTGTACGGATACCCAGTGTATGCACGGTTCGTTGGGAGTCCTATTAGGCAACGGCGATGGAACGTTCCAGCCCGTAGCGACCTACGACTCGGGTGGGCAGCAAGCCATGTCGGTGGCGGTAGCGGATGTCAATGGGGATGGCAGGCTCGACCTGTTGGTGGCGAACACTTGTGCGGATGCCCAGTGTGTGCACGGTTCGTTAGGAGTGCTATTAGGCAATGGCGATGGAACTTTTCGGCCCGTAGCGACCCACGACTCGTCGAGTCATTTTTCCTCTTTGATCGCAGTGGGCGATGTGAACGGGGATGGTAGGCCCGACTTGCTGGTTGGAAACTACATGGATAGCTCAGTGGGTGTATTCCTGGGAAACGGCGATGGAACCTTCCAGCCCGCAGCGACCTACGGCTCGGGTGGTCAGGACGCCATGTCGGTGGCGGTAGCGGATGTCAACGGTGATGGTAAGCCCGATCTCATAGTAGCGAACCAATGTGCTGGTATCAATAACTGTAACGATGGCTCAGCGGGCGTACTGATAAACACAACCTTATCTGATTCTGTACCGCCAACGACGATTGCCACCGTATCCCCAAGCCCAAATATCAACGGCTGGAACAACACGAACGTCACCGTAACGTTGACCGCCACCGACAACCAAGGCGGTTCCGGGGTAAAGCAGATCCAGTTCGCCCTTGGCGGCGCACAGAATACTGGCTGGCAGACGGTGGCCGGAACCGGTGCTTCCGTAACGATCTCCACCGAAGGAATCACGGTCCTAAGCTACTTTGCAACGGACAATGCAGGAAGCCAGGAGATTGCCAAGACGCTCACCGTGCGAATCGACAAAACCCTACCAGTGATCTCCGGTCTGCCCGCCGCTGGCTGCACCATTTGGCCCCCGAACCACAAACTGGTCCAGGTTGCCATCGTAACGGCCACCGATGCATTGTCGGGGCTTGCTCCGGGTTCATTCACGGTCACCGGAACCAGCAATGATCCGGCCAATGGGCAAATTGTTATCAGCGGTGGCCCAAATCAGTTCATCGTCCAGCTTGGGGCCGATAAGGACCAGATTTACACGTTGACAGCGAGGGCGAAGGATCTGGCAGGGAACACGGCCACAGCCACGGCGACTTGCACAGTGCCCCACGATCAGGGGAAGTAAGGACGGAACTGACGGGTTGCGAGTTCGGAGCGGCGTGACAGCAATGATGATCGGATGGCGATAAAGGCGTGATTGTCTCTATCGTCTAAAGACCACGCCAAAGCGATTTCCAGCCCCTCAGAGCGATTCTTCAGACGTCCGCAACCCATCTCGGTGCAATGAAGGAACATTGCACGTAGGGATGGTGTCTATTCACTCGTGAAGCGTGGCACTTCCGTTAAGCTCGGTTTGCTGGGAATGGCTGTCATCCTCGGGTTCCAGTCGGGCGACCTGTGCGCGCAATCAGGATCTCCGCCGGAAGAGACCACTGCGTCCCTGCTCCGTAGATTCCAGGCTGCGGATGTAATCGCCACGAAAGAGGGACTCATATACCGTATAGCGGAGCGAGGTGGCGAGGCTGGCAAGGACCTGCTAAAGGTGGCGGAAACGACCGGCGACGTTAATACAAGGTGGCTCGCAATCCGCGGCCTCGGCATCATGAAATTCAGGGAGGCGGCGCCCTTCCTGGTCGATTCGCTTCGCTCATCCGAGCATTACGTACGCGCGAACGCAGCGCGGGCACTGGGTGAGATAGGATATTCGCCCGCAGCCGCCGCCCTGATTGATCTGCTGAGGACCGAGAAGGACGCAGGCGTCACAGAGCAAACGGCGCTCGCATTACGCATGATCAATGCCCGCGCGGCTATTCCGGTTTTGAAGTCCAGAATGTCTGCCTCTTCCACGCAGACCAGGTGTTGGCTTCTCGACACCATCGGGTCCTTGGGGTCTGACGCGGAAATTCCATATGTTGCGCAATACCTTTATGGAGCGGATGAGGATCAACGAGTCGGGATAATCATAGCGGATTGCGCAGCGCGCTCACTGGATTCGCTCACACACGGGGAAATCGGGTTACCGCAGCCCGGAGGGATCTACGATCCGTCGAGCAGGATAAGAAAAGCCCGGAAGTGGTGGGAAGAAACGGCAAAGAATCGTTTTCGGTAGCCACACCCATGGCCAACCCACACCCCCTGATCAGCCGTAAGCCAGTTACCTACGCGCACGCCAGTGCGTCGTACACCTCTTACGCGACGAATTCCAGCCGCCAGCTCTGGACTGAGGAGACCAGAATCCGATGCCTCCAACGCGAGGCGCCGGACTGCCGCCAACCGAAGGTTAATTGTGGTCGGTGCGCACTGTTTCTGTTCGAGATCAGAACGACGGTGCGATGGAAGTCGAGGCGCGGTTCAGAGCAGTACCACTCGACAAAATCGGTGATTGCGTGGTCATACGTGCGGTGGCCGCTATTGTCTGGGCGGTCGCTTCTTTACGAGTTTTGGATATTGCCAACGGCCTCCTCGACCGTCGCCATCAGCATGCCAACCTACACCCTCCGGCGCCCGGCGAGGATCCAGGATGGGATGCACCGCCGGGTACAGAGACTGTCCACGCTGTAACAAGGATGGTAGATGCGAAGGCTGCGTGGAGATGCGCCTACGAAAACTCGACGAGCGCCGGTTTGTTCGCGCGCTGTCGAGTAGTGGCCGTCGATGCTGTCAGGGCTTCCAGCAGAAGGCCAGTTCCTGTGTGCCTCCATAGAGCGTGGTGATGTGCAATACCGCGTTGGCGGCAATCGTGATGGTTTTCCCGGCCCTGGGATCTTCGCAGGATGTCGTCGGAGTGAACGACTGCGGGATCGCAATGTTGAGCTGGTACAGACCGATCTGGCCTGGAGTCAGTCCGACAAAGTCGATCGGGGAGCCGGGATCGCCCGAGTCCTCCGGAGAATAGAACGCTGGTATGGCCGTGAGACTCGGGCGTGGGCCATCGAGGAACCTCGCGCGCACGCCGGGAAATCCCGGAACTTGGGTCACCACGACGCCCGGCGGCGCAGGCTCTCCGCTTGGCACGCTTGGGGAGGTCACGCCCAGCCCCCAGAGATAGACAACGATGGTTTCGCCGGGCCGCGCCGGAGACTTGGCGCTGATGACGGTCCCGTCGGCGTGGAAAGAGAGGCGGCTGCGGGCATGGGTACGGGATCACCTGCCACATTCTGGGGTGCCGCGCAACCAGTTCCGCGTGGAGGAGGGCCCGCTCGATCCGGCGCTCCACCGGAGGGAGGCCGGGCTCATCTGGGCCTCCTGAAAGCCCCGCGGAAGCAGCCGCCGCGCGCGTTAGCGGGGATAAGGACTGCACAGCGTGATCTCCTTGTGGTGGAGGGCTCGCTCGATCCGGCGCTGCACCGGAGGGAGGCGTCCGGGCTCATCCGGGCCGCCTGGAAGCCCAGCGGGAGCAGCCGCCGCGCGCGTTAGCGGGGATAAGGACTGCACAGCGTGATCTCCTTGTGGAGGAGGGCGCGCTCGATCCGGCGCTGTACCGGAGGGAGGTGTCCGGGCTCATCCGGGCCACCTGGAAGCCCAGCGGGAACAGCCGCCGCGCGCGTTAGCGAGGATGAGGACTGTACGGCGTGATCTCCTTCCTGGTTGCTTAGCGCACGCGTGAAATCGGTGTCCGGATCGCGCTGTGAACGACACCGGGCGAGGTCGCGAGGCTGGTCGTCTCGGATGGAGCGGCGATGGACGCCGCGAGCGCGATTCTCGAAATCGTCGCCTCCGGGAGGTTGTTGTGACTCCTCACAGGGTTGCTTCATGAAGGGACGGTCCTCGACCTCCGGATGTATGCCGCTGGCATCGCTGTTCTGGTTGCAGCGGCGATTGTAGCCGCAGGGCTCGCGGCTTATCGCGCATCGAGGATTGAACCCCATGGTTGCCCGCGGCACGACTAACGGATCTCGGGCAGTCGAACGCCATGGATGCATCAGCAACTCATCGCTGCCGCAAGAAATCCTCCAGAGATGTAGAGAACGCCGGATTTGATCCGACTAGATCATGAAATGAAAGCACACCAACCCGGTGGCAGAATCGAAAGGAGCGAAAAAGACATGAAGTACATGCTGATGATGACGGGCACGAAAGCCGATTTTGACTGGTACGCCAAGTGGTCGAAGGAGGACCTGCAGGCGCAGTTCGCTTACATGCACGCATTCAATAAGGAACTCAAGGATTCGGGTACGCTCGTAGCGACCGAAGGCCTGGCGTTCCCCGACCAGGCCAAGATCGTTCGCGCGGGAAGCGACGGGGAGCCGATTACGGATGGGATCTTCCCGGAAGCCAAGGAGTTTCTGGCAGGGTATTGGATCGTCGAAGTGGAGAGCGCGGAGCAGGCGTACCGGATTGCGGCGCGGGCTTCGTCGGCCCCCGGGCCGGGAGGGACGCCGGCGAGAATCCCGATCGAGGTGCGGCAGGTGCTGAGTGGCCCGCCGAAAGAATTGCTGTAACCGGACGAGCTGTGGACGTTTCTATCTGCCTACCATGGCAACGACGGTTCCGACGATCAGGCCGGCGGAGATGGCGATCAGCAGGTACCGAAGGACGACACCCGCGATATTCGAGCGCCGCGCGCCGAGGGTAATTCGAATGCCGGTCTCCTTCGTCCTGATGCGGCTTTCCAATTCACGCCCGCCAATGTCGACCAGATTATCGAAAACCTCGAATTATGACGGTCGGGCTTGGAGAAGGGGCGGCGCGGCTGGCCGGAGTGAAAGACGGCGTGGAGGCTGAAAAATGGCGAGGGGTATTCGTGAATATCACCGATCCGCGGGTCCCTCCGCCTTGCGGTCCTCGGGTGTCATTGGGATGCTCTTGCGGAAAAAAGAATCCGAATATGGGTTCGTCGTTTGACCGTTCTTTTCGGGGTCGCTGGAGAGGGTGGCACGAGGCCGAGGACTTCGGTGCTTGTCGAAACGGACAAGACGATTACAAACGCATGGCCCCGAACCTGAGAGACGAAACGACGGAACTGACTGGCGCTGAGGCGGAGGAATGGCTCAGCGACCCCCGCAAGGCGTATTCCCGGAATCATTGAGTTTTCCCGGCGCTGGGAATGGTCAACAACCCGGTGTGTGACACTTGAGAAATGCTGCGGAAGGGGCTTCGGCTCGGTCCGGACTTCCAGAGGCTATGGGCCGGCCAGGCGATTTCTCAAATCGGATCCAACATCACCAGCGTCGGACTGCCCCTCACGGCGGTCCTGGTGCTGGGAGCGTCGCCGCTTCAGATGGGAATCCTGTCCGGGGCGGGCGCCGGGGCGGTGCTCGTATTCGGCCTCTTCGCGGGGGCGTGGGCGGACCGCCTCCGTAGACGACCGATAATGATCGCCGCGGACCTGGGGCGCGCCGTAGTGTTGGGGATCATTCCCCTTTTCGCGGCGCTCAACCGGCTGACCATCGGACACCTCTATCTGGTTACGATGGCCAGCGGCATCCTGACCGTTCTGTTTGAGGTGAGCTACCAGGCATATCTGCCCTCGCTCATCAGCCGCGAGAACATCCTGGAAGGGAACAGCAAGCTCGCGTTGACCGAGTCGATCGCGGAGATCGCGGGACCAGGTTTCACCGGCATCCTGGTGCAACTGATCACGGCACCGATGGCCATGCTCTTCGACGCCGGATCTTTCGTCTGTTCAGCGGTCTCGGTGTGCCTCATCCGCAAACCGGAACCGCGGCCCAAACGCACGCTGGAACCGCGTATCGGCCGAGAAATCGCCGAAGGGCTGCGCGCCTCGTGGCGCCATCCATTGCTCCGGGCGCTGGCCGGACGCACCTTCACTGGCGCGTTCTTCCTGGGGTTCGGCAGCAGCCTGTATTTTCTGTTTGTGATACGCGAGTTGGGGCTGACGGCCGCCCTTCTGGGTATCATCATCTCCATCGGCGGCACGTGCGGATTACTGGGCGCTTTCATGACAGAGTGGTTCGTACATCGCCTTGGTTTCGGCGCGGCTTTCATCGGTTCCACAGTGGTGATTGGGGTGGCGATGTTGTTCGTGCCGCTGGCGCACGGACCGGTCGCGGTCTGCTCCGCCTTTCTGATCGCATCGCAATTGGGCGACCTGGCGTGGCCGGTCTACACAATCAATGACAGGAGCCTGCGGCAGGCGATCACACCGGACCATCTCCTGGGGCGTGTCAATGCCGCCATGCACCTGGTCTTCCACGGCGTTCTTCCCCTGGGGGCGCTCACGGGCGGCGCGGTCGCGCAGGGGATCGGAGTTCGGAACACGCTGCTGATCGGCGCCATCGGGTTCCTGCTCTCGACATTGTGGCTGGTGTTCTCACCGGTACGGCGGCTGCGCGAGCTACCGCGGGCCGTGAACGAAATGACGGCCTGAACGCGCTGGGGCGGCCTGCACGAGGCAATTCGCCCCTGACACTCCGGTGTGCGGGTGCGGCGCCCCCCGGAGGCTCTGAGCGAGTATCATAGGTCGGATCGGGGTTGCGCCATGCCAGATGACGACCGCACATTGACCAACGTGTTCACGGACGCCGAGCGGACTGCCGCCGGGCCGCCGGCGGCCGCCCTTGGCCGGATCGGTAATTACCGCCTCATCCGGAAATTGGGCCAGGGCGGAATGGGCACAGTTTTCGAGGCCGAGCAGCAGCAGCCGAAGCGCTCCGTGGCATTGAAGGTGGTCAGCGGCGGCGCCTTTGCATCGGAAGATTTCCTGAGGCTTTTTGAGCGGGAAATCAGCGCGCTGGCGCGGCTGAAGCATCCGGGCATCGCCTCGATTTACGAAGCGGGGCAGACGGAGGACGGACAGCGCTTCTTCACGATGGAACTGGTTGCGGGCGAATCGCTCAGCGAGTACCTCGCCCGGAAACCGCTTTCGACGAAGTCACTGCTCCAACTGTTTGTGTCGATCTGCGAGGCGGTGACTTACGCGCACCAACGCGGAGTGATTCACCGCGATCTCAAGCCTTCGAATATCATGGTGCACGAGGAAAGCGGCGTCCCGGCGATCAAGGTGCTCGATTTCGGCCTGGCGCGAATCAATGACGAGAACGCCCCCACGTATGTGACACAGGCCGGATCGATCCGCGGAACGTTGGCTTACATGAGCCCCGAGCAGGTCCGCGGGAACCCCGAGGAAATTGATATCCGGGCCGACGTGTACGCGCTGGGGGCCATTTTGTACGAAGCGCTCTCCGGCCGGCTGCCGCATGCCATCGGCCAGGCAACGATCCACGAAGCGGCGAGGATCATCTGCGAGGAACCGCCGGAGCGGTTGGAAAAGGTCCTCGCCGGGCGGGACCGGGCGGATGCGGATCTCTGCACGATCGTGCACACCGCGCTCGAAAACGACGCGGCGCGGCGGTACGCCAGTGTATCGGCGCTGTCGGAGGACATTACGCGATACCTGGCCAACCAGCCGATTCAGGCCAGGCCGCCGAGCACGGTTTACCAGATACGAAAGCTGGTGGCACGGCATCGGCTCGGATTCGGCTTCGCCGCCACGGTGCTCGTGCTGCTGGTGGCGTTCGCGGTGGCCGTAGCCGTGCAGGCGCGGCGCATCGCGCTCGAGCGCGATCGCGCCAACCAGCAGGCCGAGACGGCGCAGCAGGTCTCATCCTTCCTGACGGGTCTTTTCGGCATCTCGAATCCGTCCCGGGCTCGGGGCAATGCTGTGACCGCGCGGGAGATTCTGGACAAAGGCGCGGAGAAAATCCAATCGGAGCTCAAAGCGCAGCCTGTGGTGCGGGCCTCGCTGCTCTATACGATGTCAGAGGCCTATGACGGGTTGGGACTATTTCCGGAAGCGAGAAAGCTGGCAGAGGAAGCCCTCGAGATTCGGAGCAAGCTCTTCGGCCCGCGCAACCTCGAGGTGGCGCTGACGCTCGAAAGGCTGGCGACCACTGCCGCTAATCAGGGCGACCTGACGGCGAGCATCGCGTACGACCGGAAGTCTCTCGAAACCCGGCGCGCGTTGCTGGGCAATGAAAACCTGCGGGTGGCCGAATCGCTGACCAGCCTGGGGACCACTTTGTATAGCAAGGGCGATCTCCAGGAATCGATTCAGCTCTTGCGGGAGGCGCTCGCCATCTCACGCAAGCTGGAAGGCCCCGACGGCCTACACACCAGCAACGCCACCCAGCAACTCGGCATGGCGGTGCTGAAGGCACGGGACTATGCGGCGGCCGAACCATTGCTGCGCGACGCGATCCGGCAGTATGAGCTCCACGAGGGCGAAACCAGCGTTAACCTGGCGTCTACGCTCAATGACCTGGGCAATCTGCTCAGCATGCGGGGAGACCTGGCGGGTGCCGAAGCCGCGTACCGCCGCTGCCGCGCTATTTCGGCCAAGGTCTTCGGCCCGGATCATCCGAATACCGCCATCCTCGATGAAAACCTCGCCATGAATCTGCGGCGGCAGAGGCGGTATGACGAAGCCGAGGCACTGGTCCGCGACTCCATGGCGCGATTTGTCAAAGCGTTGGGCGAGCAACATCCGCGGTACTCCGTCTTCCTTGAGGGCCTGGGCGACATTCTCAGGGACAGGGGCGACCTGAACGGGGCGGGCGAGGTCTATCGCCGCGGCCTGGAGTTCGACCTCCGAAATCAGAAGGGGACCGGCACACACCTGGGTGCATCCTACTGCCGCCTGGGGGACCTTTTGACGCGTACGGGCGACCCCGTCGGCGCCGAACCGCTGCTGCGCAAAGGGCTCGAGATAGTCGAAAAGTCGCAGGGATCGGGTTCGCCCGAGGTCGCCGAGTATCAGGGCCAACTTGGGGTATGCCTGCTGAAGCTGCGTCGCTTTCCAGAAGCAGAGCCGCTGCTGATTGCGAGTTACCACACCAGGGAACACACGCTCGGAGCCCGGCACACGGAGACGCAACACTCGCGCACGGCTCTCGCGAACCTCTACGCGGCCTGGGGCAGGCCGGAGGAAGCGGCGAAGTACAAGCGCTGAGGCGGGGTGCTGGATTGTGCGCGGAGCCTGACGGGGCGCGGCGCTAGCGACCGAACGCCCGCAGAAGCTCCTCGCTGGTGGTTGTCGGACACCAGTACTTCTCGATGTATTCGATCACCAGTTGCGTGCCGGCTTCGTGACTCACGTGCGGCGGATCTTCGGGATTGTACATCGCATCAGTCAGGTCGCGAACCAGGATGCAGTGAATCCCCAGCGCGGTCATTCTCTTGATGGCGAAGCTCCGATTGAGGACGCACATGTTGGTGTGTACGCCCATGACCAGGAGAGTACGAATGTCGCGCTCCCGCAGAAAGCTGTAGATCTCCGCGCCATCGTCGGAGATCACGTCCGAGGCGTCGATGCGTAAGCCGGGATGCTCACGCGTCCAGGCCTTGTAGAACTGGTCCGGAGTATCGCATCCGCCGCGTTTGTCATCGATCGGCAGCGGAGGATCCGGGAGAATGAGCGGAGCCGGCGGATCAATTCTGGCGATCGCCAGGATGCGGTTGCGTTGAGGCGTCCCCTGGTAGAAGGTCATGGTTTCGGATGGCGCGTGAATGATCTGGATGCCGCGTTTCCGGACCGCTTCCAGAAACGGCGCCATCTTCACCACGAGGCCGTTGACCCGCCGGGTTGCACCTTGGCACCAGTGTTTGTCCCACATGTCGCAGATCACAATGGCGGTCTTCTGGACGGCCAGGGACTGCTGGAGGTGAACTTCCCGCCAGTCGCCGGAGCCCCTGAACATCTCCACCCGCGAACGGAGATCGACGGTGAGGTCGGCGGCGCGGGCGTTCACGGGGCCGAGCGACGCCATCAGGAGCACGGGGACGCAGCGTGACGGATCCATGACCGACATCCTATCACCGGCACCTTCCGGCGGTTCGGCACGGATTGCATGCGGGACCGACGGACACAGGACTCCGGCATGATGGAGCTGGATCTCGAGCAGACGCTGGATGGTTCCGCGGTACTCACTCTCCGGGTGCCAGCGGCCATGTCGCAGATCGACTCAAGCGGGGGCAGTCACGGCTACCGTTTCGCGCCGGGCCGCGGTGTGGCTTGCCGCGGCATGGATTCCCGCGCTCCGCACCGCCAGGATCGATCCAATGATTGGCCCAGCGGTATGAATAGTACAATAGCCGCCATGCGCGCGGTGTTCTCGCTGCTTCCCCTCCTCTCCGGCCTCCTCCTCGCTCAATCCAACCAGTTCGACCTCCTCATCACGGGGGCCAAGGTCGTCGATGGCTCCGGCACGCCCTGGTACTCCGCGGACATCGGAATCCGCGGCGATACCATCGCCGCCGTCGGCTTGCTCGAGGGCGCCTCTGCCGGGCTGCGCATCGACGGCCGGGGTATGGTCGCCGCGCCGGGGTTCATCGACATCCATTCCCACGGCCGCCGCGGCATCTTTGCCGTGCCCACCGCGGAGAACTATCTGCGCGAGGGCGTCACTACTATCGTGGAAGGCCCCGACGGCAGTTCCCCTCTGCCCCTGGCTCCCTTCTTCGACCGCCTGAGCCACACGCCGATCTCCATTAACTTCGCCGCCTTCGTTGGCCAGGGGACGATCCGCCAGCAGGTGATGGGCCTCGCCAACCGCAAGGCTACTCCCGAGGAAATCGAGAAGATGAAGGCGCTCGCCGCGCAGGCCATGCGCGATGGCGCTTTCGGCCTCTCCACCGGCCTGTTCTATGTGCCCGGCAATTTCACTCCCACCGAAGAGGTCATCGAAATCGCCAAGGTGGTGGGACGCATGGGCGGCATCCACATCTCCCACATGCGGGAAGAGGCCGGCCACGTGCTGGACAGCGTCCGCGAGACCATCCGCATCGGCGAGGAAGGCGGTCTGCCCACCCAGATCACGCATCACAAGATCATCGGCCGGCCGAACTGGGGGCGCAGCGTCGAGACTCTCCAGCTCGTGGAGGAGGCGCGCGCCCGCGGCGTCGATGTCACCATCGATCAGTATCCCTACACCGCTTCCAGCACCGGCATCTCGGCTCTGTTTCCCCAATGGGCGCTGGAAGGCGGCCAGAAGGCGCTTCTGGAGAGGCTGAAGGCCCCCGCCGAACGCACGCGCATCAAAACCGCCATCATCGAGAACCTCAAGCTGGATCGCGGCGCCGGTGACCCTGCCAACGTCTCCATCGTCAACTGCGGATTCGACCGATCGCTGGCCGGCAGGAACCTCGCCGATCTCACCCGCGCGCGCGGCGTGGAGCCCACCTTCGACAACGCCGCCGAAACCGCCATCGACCTCATCACGCGCGGCGGTTGCTCCGCCATTTACCACGCCATCAGCGAAGAGGACGTGGTGCGCATCATGCGCTCGCCCTACAGCATGTTCGCCTCCGATGGCGAGATCCCCGTCTTCGGACAGGCGTCGCCGCACCCGCGCAGCTACGGCACCTTCGCGCGCGTGCTCGGCGTCTACGTGCGGGAGAAGCACGTGCTCACGCTGGAAGACGCGGTGCGCCGCATGTCCGGATACCCCGCCGCGCGGCTGAAGCTGTGGAACCGCGGGCTGCTGCGGCCCGGCATGAAAGCCGACGTGATCCTGTTCGACCCGGCCCGGGTCGCCGACCGTTCCGAATACGACAAGCCGCACCAGTATTCGGTCGGCGTGCGTGACGTGATCGTGAATGGCAAACCGGTGCTGCGCAATCACGAGGTCACCGCCGAACGCCCGGGCCGCGTGCTGTACGGCCCGGCGCACCCATGAGCCTGACGCGAAACCAGGTTCGCGGATTCTGGGCGGCATGGGCCGGCTGGACGCTCGACGGCATGGACTCGTTCCTCTATGCGCTCGTGCTGGTGCCGGCCCTGCGCGAACTCCTGCCGAAATCCGGGGTCCCCGCCGACCAGGCCCACACCGGCTACTACGGGGGCATCCTGTTCGCCGTGTTTCTCGTCGGCTGGGGATGCGCGTTCCTCTGGGGACCGCTGGCGGACCGCTTCGGCCGCGTCCGCACCCTGATGCTCACCATCCTGTGTTATTCGCTGTTCACCTTCCTGGGCGCGATCGCCGCCAGCGTGTGGCAACTGGCGCTGTTCCGGTTTCTCGCAGGGGCGGGCATCGGCGGCGAGTGGACGCTGGGCGGTGTGCTGGTGGCGGAAGAGTGGCCCGAATCCCGCCGGCGCCAGGGCGCGGCCTGGATGCACACCGGCTATTACTTCGGCATCTTCCTGGCCGCCATCGTGAACTCGGTCATCGGCGCGCGCTATGGATGGCGCGCTGTCTTCGCGGTAGGAGGAATGCCGGCGCTGCTGGTGGCCTTCATCCGCTACGGCGTTTCCGAGCCGAAGCGGTGGCGCCAGAGCCAACGCCTGCTTACCGCGCGTGCCGCCTTCTTCGCCCTGTTCTCGCCCGAGTATCGCCGGCGCACCATCGTGAACGCGGCCCTGCTGCTGGTTTCGATGATCGGGTTGTGGGCGGGTTCGGTGTACGTGCCGGCATCGGTCACCTACCTCGCCACGCGCGAAGGGCTCACCACGTCGGCGGCGGCGCACCTCGCCTCGTACGCCACGATGCTGCTCTCGGCCGGAACGATTCTGGGCTGCTTCGCCCTGCCTTACCTTGCCGAACGCTGGGGCCGCCGGGGAGCGCTCGCCTTCTATTTCCTCCTGATGTTCGTGTCGATCTCGCTGGCCTTCGGATATCTGTTCTACGCCGGGCAGGCGCTGGTCCGGTTTATCGTCTGTCTCTTCTTCCTCGGCATCGGCGGCGCCAACTTCGCGGTGTACACGCTCTGGCTGCCGGAGCAGTATCGCACCGAGTGCCGCGGCAGCGCCTTTGCGTTCGCCACTTCTTTCGGCCGCTTCCTCGCCGCGGGCATCACGTTCCTGGTGGGGGCGGGCGTGGCGCGGATGCACACCATCGGAACCCCCGTGGCGCTCACCTCGTTTGCTTTCCTGGCCGGACTTGCCCTGCTGCCGTGGAGCGAAGAGACCCGCGGCAAGGAACTCCCCTCATGAACCTCACACAGCTTTTCGACCTGAGCTTCACCTCCCGGCGCGATGCGGCCGGCCTGGAATTCGCCGGCCGCAGCTACACCTTCGGAGAGATCGACTCCCGCAGCAACCGCATGGCGCAGTGTCTCGCACGGCGCGGGCTGAAGACCGGCGACCGGCTCGCGGTCCATCTTGCCAATTGCGTGGAGATGATCGACCTCTACCTGGCGTGCGTGAAGCTGGGCGTGATATTCGTTCCCATCAATATCCTTTACAAGGACCGCGAGATGGCCCACATCCTGCGCGACGCCGAACCGGCGGCGAGAATCCCCGGCTGGGATCCCGGCGAACTCAGCCGCGAAGCCGCCGCCCTGCCCGACATCCGGCCCGAGATTGCGCTCGATGGCGACGCTCCCGCGGGCATCATCTACACCTCCGGCACCACGGGCGCTTCCAAGGGCGCCGTGCTCACCCACAACAATTTCGCCGCCAACGCCATCAACCTGCTCGCCTGCTGGCAGATCACCGCCGCCGACCGATTCCTGCTGGCGCTTCCGCTATTCCACGTGCACGCCCTGGGCAACGGCCTGCACTGCTGGCTGATGAGCGGATGCCGCATGCGCCTGCTCGAGCGCTTCGAACACCAGAAAGCGGCCGAGGCGTTCCTGGATTTTCGCCCGACTCTGTTCTTCGGCGTTCCGACCATGTACGTGCGCCTGCTCGATCTGCCGCCGGAGCAAGCCTCCGCAATCGGCAGTTTCATGCGGCTGTTCGTTTCGGGCTCCGCGCCGCTCCCCGCGCACGTGCTCGACGAATTCCGCGCCCGTTTCGGCCACACCGTGCTGGAGCGCTACGGCATGAGCGAGACCCTCATGAACATCAGCAATCCCTACGCCGGCGAGCGGCGCGCGGGCAGTGTCGGGCTCCCGCTGCCGGGCGTCTCCGTGCGCCTGCTCAAGCCGGATGGCGAACCCGCCGCCGAGGGCGAAACCGGCGAGTTGTATATCCGCGGCCCGAACGTCTTCCCCGGATACTGGCGCCGCGAGGATGCTACCCGCGCCGCATTCGTCGATGGGTGGTTTCGCACCGGCGACCTGGCGGTGCGCTCCCGGGATGGCTACTACACCCTGTGCGGCCGCCAGAGCGACCTCATCATCTCGGGCGGATTCAACATCTACCCGCGCGAAATCGAAGAGTTTCTTCAAGAGCAGGAGGAGGTGGCGGAAGCGGCGGTGGTGGGCGTGCCCGATGCGGTCCGCGGCGAAGTGCCGGTGGCGCACGTGGTGCTGCGCATTGAGTGCGACATGGCCACCCTGGAAGAGCGCTGCCGCCGTTCGCTGGCATCCTTCAAGGTACCGCGCGCCTTCATCCGTGCGGACAGGCTTCCGCGCAACGCCATGGGCAAGGTGCAGAAGCACCTGCTCAGCCGCGCCGCAGCCGCTTCAACAACTGAATCTGGCCCGCATGATAGAGATCGTGGGCGGCCACCCCGCGAATCAACCCCGCGTAAGTGAACCGGCTTTTGGGACCCGGCTGGTTCACGAGCGCGGGATCCAAACCGGCCACTGCCGCGCGCAACTCCCGATGCCGGCCCGCCAGCAGCGCCAGATCGCGCCGCCAGGCCGCTTCATCGGCTTCGCTGCGCGGGAACCAGTTCGAGCCGCGGTACGCGAACGATCCGCGCTTTCCGCCCACGATGGCGCGGGTGACGACATATTTCCAATAGGCCGCGTGGACCGCGATTTCCCATATGTTGTGCCGTCGCGGCCGCGGACGCCACAAGGCATCCTTTACGGTCACCCCGCGCAGCGATCCGCGGAGATTCGTTCCATGCCAGGACCGGTGGTCGTATGCTTCATCCAGGCAGGCCAGGAGCAGGGCGATGGCCGTGCCGGGCGCTCGGGAGGACATCACTCCTGTCTTAGCACGGTGTTGGGATCTACCAGGGACGCGCGCCGGGCCGGAATGTACGCACCCAATGCCGCCGCGCCCAGCAACCCCGCGGCCACCCATGCGAGCAGCGTCCAACTGAACGACCGCGCCTCCACCAGCGCCAGCACCTTCCGGCTCGCTACGAGCCACAGCAGTACGCCGATCGCCACGCCCGTGGCGGCCAGCGTCAGCCCCTGCTTCAATACCATCCGGACCACGCCGACCCGGTCCGCTCCCACTGCCATGCGGATTCCGATTTCGCGCTGCCGCATGCCCACCGAATACGTCATCAGACCGTAGAGGCCCACCAGCGCCAGGATCAAGCCCAACAGCCCCATCGCCGCCACGGCCCCGATCAGAACCTCCAGCGTCTTCCTGGCCCGTTGATCGAAGATGTCCTCCATGGTGCGCAGGCCGATCACCGGCTGCCCCGTGTCGAGCGAGCGCACCAGGGCGCGCAGCGGCGCGGCAAGCTCACCCGGCGGCGCGGCCGTGTACAGCAGGAGAGTCAAGCCGGGGCGGGAGCGCTGAGCCACCGGCAGGTACAGATAGTCGACCGGCGGCTCCACCAGGAAGAAATACTTGCTCTGCCTGGCAACTCCCACAATCTGGATCACCGGGCCGTTCACCGTCTCCAACCGCAGCCGCTTGCCGATGGCGCTCTGGTTGGGATAATACTTGCGCGCGAAGAGCTCATTGACGATCGCCACCCGCGGCGAATCGGCCCGGTCCGTTTCCGCAAACGGGCGGCCCTCCATGATCGGGATGTTCACAGCCTTGAAGTAATCTTCGCTGACGGTGTTGGCCATGGCGCTCACCGCCTCCGTCCCCGGCGGCAACTGGACTCCTTCCGGGACCACCCGCGTGAGTTCCCCGCCCGGCACCAACGGTACCGCCTCGGTGAGAGCCGCAGACTCGACCCGCGCCAGGGTCCGCGACCTTTCCAGCAGCCGCTTGTAAAACTCCTGAGTCTGCTCCGGGGTGTAGCGCGACAGCGAGGGATCGAAGCTCGCCGTAAGCAGGTGGTCGGTGCGGAATCCCGCTGGCGACTGGATCAGAATCATGGCACCGCGAAAAGCCTGCGAGGCGAAGATCAGCAGCAGCAGGGAACCGGCTACCTGAGCGATCACCAGGACATTCCTTCCGCGGAACTGGCGCCGCTTGCCGGCATCGGCACTGCCGGACTTGAGCGCCGGCGTCAGTTCCGGCCTGGTGCTTTGAAGGGCGGGAACCAGTCCGAACAGCACCGCACTCAACACCGATGCCACCAGGGTGAAGAGTATCACGCGCGGATCCAGGCGGAAGTCGAGGACGATCGGAACGTCGCTGGGAATGCGGATCTGCGAAAACAGGTCCGCGCCGGCCTGGGCCACACCCAATCCCAGCACGCCGCCCGCCAGCGCGATCAGCAGGCTCTCGGCGAGGAGTTGGCGGATCAAGCGGGCGCGTCCGGCCCCGATCGCCAGCCGCACTGCGATCTCGCGCCGCCGGGTGCGCCCCCGGCTGAGCATCAGGTTCATCACGTTCGCGCAAGCGATCAACAGCACCACGGCGGCCAGCGCGAGCAGCAGGCCCACCAGCAGCAGGTCGGCGGGGTTCTGCCGCAGGCGTGTTTCGAGGTCGGTTCCCGCCACCAGGGAGCAGGTGCGATTCGTATCCGGGTACGCCTTTGCGAGTTGTTGGCCAATCACTGTCACCTCGGCGGCTGCCTGCTTCACGGTCACGCCGGGCTTCAGGCGGCCGTGCACGAACATCTGGCGGTCCCCGCGCCGCTCCAGGAAGTTCCGCTGCGAGCCACCTGCCAGGCTCGGCGCCATGGCCAACGGCACGTAGAGCGCGCTGCGCACCATGGGATGCGGGCCAGTGAACGATGCAGGCGCCACGCCGATCACGGTGAAGGCGATACCGTTCAAATAGATCGTCTTTCCGATGACGTTCGGCTTGGCGGCGAATTCGGTGGTCCATAGCTCATGACCGAGTACCACCACCGCGTCGCGCCCCTGGACCTCGTCTTCATCCGCGCGGAAAGCGCGCCCGAGCACGGGCCGGACTTCCAGGACCTGGAAGAAGTTCCCGCTCACGAACGCGCCGAACTTCATCTGCGGCAGCGTGCCTTTGTCCACCGCGAACCCGAACGGCGAATATTGGGACGCCGCCAGCCCGGAAAACGAAGTGGCCCGTTTCCGGAGGTCGTCGAAGTCGGGGTACGACACCTGCGAGTACTGAAACACGCCGCCGAGGCTTTCCCCTTTTAGCTGTGATTGGACGCTGATGACCTCCGAGGCGTGCGGGATCGGAAGCGGCCGCAGCAGGATGCCATCCGCCAGGCTGAAGATAGCCGAGTTCGCGCCGATCCCCAAAGCCAGCGACAAGACGGCCACTGCCGTGAACCCGGGTGTCTTCCTCAGAGTGCGCAGAGCATACCCGAAATCGTGAAGCATGCGTCGTGGGTCGCACGCGCGCTGCCAAAGCGCCGCCGTCCTATCCACTACCGATGGAACGGGATTGCCTAGGGTTCCGGACCGGCGAGTGTCCGGTATCGGACACCGACCGGCCGTCCGCGGGACGGAGCCGGCGCGGCCAGGCCGCGCATGACGCGGCGTTACATATGATAAAAGGATTACCAGATATGATCTATACCGTTTTTCGCAATCTTGCCGGCACTGCCCTGCTCGCATCGTTTGTGGGGTGTGCCGCCGCGGCCCCCATCGAGATCGGCAATCAACGACGACTCAGTTTCAACGACGGCTGGCGCTTCTTCAAGGGCGACGCGCCCGGCGCCGAGCAGCCGAAGTTCGCCGACTCCCAATGGCGTCAGATTCGATTGCCTCACGACTGGGCCATCGAAGGCCCCTTCGATTCCAAGCTCAATCCGCATACCGGCGCGCTTCCCATTTTCGGCACCGGCTGGTACCGCAAGACCTTCACTCTCCCCGCCGCTGCCAAAGGCCGCCACTTCCGGATCGAGTTCGATGGCACCATGAACAATTCCACGGTCTGGATCAACGGCCATGAGCTCGGCGGCCGGCCCTACGGCTATATCGGGTTCGGTTTCGATCTCACCCCACATCTGAAATTCGGCGGCGAAGAGAACGTCATCGCCGTGCGGCTCACACCCGAGGATCGCTCGTCGCGCTGGTATCCCGGCGCCGGAATCTATCGCAACGTATGGCTGGATGTGACCGCTCCGGTCCACGTAGCTCACTGGGGTACGTACGTCACCACGCCGGAAGTCACCGACGAAAAGAGCACGGTCGCGGCGAAGATCGAGGTCCGCAACGACTCGCCGAGCGAAGCGAAAATCGTCCTCCAGAGTACCGTGCTGGACCCCTTGGGCCGGATCGTGAGCCGCGGCAGCGACAACGCCACCGTGCCCGCCGGCGGCGCCCAGACCGTGTCCACGAAGCTGAACGTCGCCCGGCCGCAGCGTTGGGATGTGGACCACCCCAACCTGTACAGCCTGGTCACCGAGGTGATGGACGCCGGCAAGCGGGTGGTGGACCGCTACGTGACGCCGTTCGGCATCCGCACCATCGCGTTCGACAAGGTCAAGGGCTTTCTGCTGAACGGGCGCGCGATGAAACTGCAGGGAGTCTGCATGCACCACGACCTGGGCGCGCTCGGCGCGGCCGTCAATCGGCGGGCTACCGAGAGGCAGTTGCAGATCCTCAAGGCGGCGGGGGTGAACGCCATCCGCACCAGCCACAACCCGCCCTCACCGGAACAACTGGAGCTGTGTGACCGGCTGGGTCTGGTGGTGTTGGACGAAGCTTTCGACATGTGGCGCCGGCCCAAGGTTCCCAACGGCTACAGCAAGTACTTCGACGAGTGGAGCGAGCGCGATGTGCGCGACATGGCGCGCCGCGACCGGAACCACCCCAGCATCATCATGTACAGCATCGGGAACGAAATTCCGGAACAGAACAGCCCCGATGGGGCGGCCATGGCGAAACGCCTCTCGGCCTTCTTCCACGAAGAGGACCCCACCCGCCCGACTACTTCGGGATTCAACAACCCGGTTCCCGCCATCCGCAACGGGCTGGCCGCCGAAGTGGACCTCGTCGGGCTGAACTACAAGCCGATGCAGTACGGGCAATTCATCCAGGAGCACCCGGACTGGATCTTCTATGGATCCGAGACGGCTTCCTGTGTCAGCTCGCGCGGCGTGTACCACCTGCCCATCGAAAAGTACCAGAAGCACCCTTCGCTGCAGCTTTCGAGCTATGACATCATCGCTCCATCCTGGGCATATTGCCCCGATCCGGAATTCGCCATGCAGGACAAGTTCCCGCAGATTCTCGGCGAGTTCGTATGGACCGGCTTCGACTACATTGGCGAACCCACGCCCTACTTCTCCGGCCGCGGGGCCAACCAGACCGACTGGCCCGCGCGCAGCTCGTACTTCGGCTTTGTCGACCTGGCAGGCTTCCCCAAGGACCGCTATTACCTCTACCAGAGCGTGTGGACGAAGAAGCCCATGGTGCACGTGCTTCCGCACTGGAACTGGCAGGGCAAAGAGGGCCAGAACATCCCGGTGATGGCTTATAGCAATGCCGACGAGGTAGAGCTGTTCCTGAACGGGAAGTCGCTGGGACGCAAGAAGCGCTTCGCCGAAACGTGGGAAATGCCGGTGGGACCGAACATCAGCCAGGATGGGAAATTCGCCACGAAGTACCGCATGGTGTGGCAGGTGCCGTATCAGCCCGGCACGTTGAGGGCGGTTGCCTATCAGGGCGGGAAGCAGGTGGCGGTGGACGAAGTCCGCACCGCCGGCGCCCCGGCGCGTGTAACCCTGGCTCCCGACCGCGCCACCATCCAGGCTAATGGCGACGATTTATCCTTCATCACCGTGCGGATCGAGGACAAGCAGGGCAACCTGTGCCCCTCGGCGGATAACCTGGTGAAGTTCACGGTCACGGGCGGGGAACTGCGCGCCGTGGACAACGGCAACGCGGCCACGACGGAGTCGTTCCAGGCCAATCACCGCAAGGCGTTCAGCGGGCTGGCCCTGTTGATCGTCAGCTCGAAGCCGGGCGAGGCAGGCCGGATTCACGTTACCGCGGCTTCCGAAGGGCTGACGCAGGCCGTCACGGATATCACCGCCCGGCGCTGACGTTCATTCCTCAGCGCTACGAAATCCGGTAAACATAAGCGTCTTCCAGGAAGCGGTCACCGATCATTTGACCGCCAAGACGCATTCCTTCGATGCCTTTCGTTTTTCCGTCCGGCACTGGCTGGACCAAGCCTTCGGCTTCGTTTCGGAAAAGGTCCAACTCCCCCGCGGCCGCTGCCTGCAGGGACGCTACGGTGGCGGCAAGCTGCTCCGCGGTCTCCGCGCGGTGGAAGCTGGCAATCTCGTCGAAAATGTGTTCCTGTAGTTTGGTATGCATCCGCTGATTCGCTGTACATCCTTTCTGACCGCAGTCTGCGTTGCCGCCGCCCTGGCGGGCGAGGTCTCGGCCGCCGACCGCGTCAAAATCGCCAATGGCCTCCTCGAAACCACCTCTCCACCCATTTCGGGGGTCCGCAGTTTCAGAGGAATTCCGTTCGCCCAGCCGCCGGTGGGCAATCTGCGCTGGCGCGAGCCGCAGCCCGTGAAGAACTGGACCGGCGTGCGCAACGCCGACCACTTCGGCCCGCGCTGCATGCAGCGCACCTCGCCCAACGCCGACTATTGGTTCCGCAGCAACGGCATGAGCGAGGACTGCCTGTACCTGAACGTCTGGACGCCCGCCAGGTCGGATCGCGAACGGCTGCCGGTCCTGGTGTACATCTTCGGCGGCGGATTTCAAAACGGAGACGGGTCCGAGCCGCGCTATGACGGCGGCAATATGGCGCGCAAGGGCATGGTTGCGGTCACGGTCAACTATCGGACCAACATCTTCGGATTCTTCTCGCATCCCGAACTGACCAAGGAGTCGCCGTACCACGCCTCCGGCAACTACGGCCTGCTGGATCAGGTGGCGGCTCTCGAGTGGGTGCAGCGGAACATTGCGGCATTTGGCGGCGACCCCCAACGAGTGACGATCGCCGGCGAGTCTGCCGGTTCGATTTCGGTCAGCGGCCTCATGGCGTCTCCGCTATCCAGAAAGCTCATCGCAGGCGCGATTGGAGAGAGCGGCGCCATGACCTCGAGTCTGCCTCCGCGCCCGCTGGCCCAAGCTGAACAAGAAGGAGTCAAATTCGCCGCCGCCGCGGGGGCAGCCTCGCTCGCCGCCCTGCGCGCCATGACCGCGGAACAGATCCAGGAAGTCTCGGCCAAGGCGGCCGGCATGCGGTTCAGCACGGCCATGGACGGCCATTTTCTGTCGAAACCGTTGGTGGATATCTTCGAGGCCGGCGAGCAGGCGAAGGTGCCGCTGCTGGCCGGGTCCAATTCCGAGGAGCAGCCAGCGCGGGCCGTGCTGGGCAACGCCGAGCCGACGCCCGAGAACTTCGCCAGTGCTCTGAAGCGACTCTACGGCGAGCGCGCCGCCGAGCTCTCGAAGGCGTTCGCGCCCACCACCCGGGAAGAGGTTCTCGAGGCCGCTACCGACCTCGCGAGCGCGCGATTCGTGGGAGAAAGCACCTGGAAGTGGACCGAGCTGCAGATGAAGACCGGCGGCAAGCCGGTGTACCGTTACCTGTACGCGCATCCCCGGCCGAGATATCTGGGGATGCCGGGCCAGCCCCCGCCGCCGGCGCCGGCTGCGGCGCCGTCACGCCCGCGCGGCGCGGCCCATTCCGCCGAGATTCAATATGCCATGGGCAATCTCGACCTGGACAAGCGGTACACCTGGGGACCGGAGGATTACAAAGTATCCGAGACCATTCAGGCGTACTTTGTGAACTTCATTAAGACCGGGAATCCCAATGGCGCCGGCCTGCCGGAATGGCCCGCATATAACAGCCATACCGGCTACCAGCGGATGCGCCTGGATGTGACCTCCCACGCAGAACCGGAGCCCCACCGCGACCGCTACCTGGCGCTGGATGCGCTGTCTGCCAGGCACTGAGGACATGGGCAGGAACGCAGTGGGAGCAGTACGTTCGGCGGCGAGTCGCTCCAAGCGCGGCGGCGCAGGGCGGGATGGAATCCGGCCCGCAGGATGCAATCCTGCCCTACTGGTGTGGGAACGGCGGGGTTCCTATGGGCCAGCCCCGGCTGTTATCCAAAGTTAACGTAGCAACGGTCTCCTCTCCACTTTAGGCTGGTGCTGGAGGTAAGCATGCTGAAAAAGCTGCGAGCGTTCCTTCGCAATGACCGCGGCCAGGACCTGATCGAATACACGATGCTGCTGGCTTTCCTGTGTCTGGTAGTGACGGGCATTTTTGTGAACGTTTCCGGCGGCGTCAATGCCATCTGGACTTCAGGTAACACCACGCTCACCGCCGGCGCGCAGGCTGCGTCCGGCACGGTCGCATCGAGCAGCAGCGATCCCGCCGCGCCGCCCACCACCCCGCCTGCGGACGGCGGCCAACAGCCGGGCGGCGGCGACGGCCATCACGACGATCACCACGACTATCGCTAGAAATCCGCCGGGGCCCGCATCCATCCCGCTATAATCTCCTTCGGAGATGGAGATCCCCCGTGCTCATGCTCTGATGGCATGTCTGCTGGCCGCGGTGGGAACAATCCGCATCATCTCCACGTTCCGGGTTTTCAACCACACCATCGACGAGCCCGACAACCTGGCAGCGGGCATGGAGTATCTTTCGACCGGGAAGTACCGCTACGAGGACACTCATCCGCCGCTGGCCAGGGTGTTCGCGGCCATTGGTCCGTACCTGGCGGGCGAGCGCTTTCATGCGGGTCCGAACGCCTATTCCGAGGGATACCGGATCCTCGGCCACGGCCCGCATTACGACCGGATCCTGGCGCTGGGGCGCGCCGGCAACTTGATGTTCTTCTGGGCAGCGTCGGTAGTGGTGTTTCTTTGGGGCCTGCGTGCCGGGGGACCGGCGGCGGCGGTGCTGGCCACGCTGCTCTTCACCACGCTTCCGCCGGTACTGGCGCATGCCGGCGTGATCACCACCGATGCGGCGCTGTGCGCGCTCACCGCTGCAGCGGGCTTGGCATCGCTGTACTGGGCGGACGGGCCCGGTTGGCGCCGCAGCGTTCTATTGGGCGCGCTGATCGCGTTGGCATGCGTTTCCAAGTTCTCGGCCCTGGTATTTCTTCCCGCCGCGTGGCTGCTGATGGCGTTTTGTTACGGACCCCGCCGCGTGCTGCGCCAGGTGTTGGAGCACAAACGGTCCATCGCGCTGATGGTGGGCACCGTGTGCGTCGTGGTGTGGGCCTGCTACGGGTTCTCGTTTGCCCGCGTCGAATTCCTGCACGCCCGGTTACCGGCGCCGCGGTTCTTTTCCGGCATCCACGCGGTCTGGGTACACAATCAGCACGGGCACCCTTCGTACCTTCTAGGGCAACGCAGCGCCGACGGATTCTGGTATTACTTTCCGGCGGTGCTGGCCATCAAAACACCGCTGGGGCTGGTGCTGCTCGTAGCTGCCGCGCCCTGGCTTCTGCGCCACAGCAAACGCCGGCTGGAGGCGGCGCTCGCGCTGGCTTTCGCCGCCGGCATTCTGCTGATTTCGATGACCAGCCGGATCGATATCGGCGTGCGCTACCTGCTGCCCGTATACGTCGGGTTGTGCGTGGTGTGCGCGAGCGCCGCTGTGGAAGCGCGCGGTCTCGTGGCGCGCGCCGGGATAATTCTGCTCATTGCGTGGCAGGTGGCTTCGGGCGCTCTCGCGCATCCCGACTATCTCGCCTACACCAATGAAATCGCCAGCCGCCATCCCGAGCGCTTCGTCGCCGACTCCGACCTGGACTGGGGACAGGATATGAAACGCCTCGGCACATTCCTGAAGACCGCCGGCGCCACACACCTGACCTTCACCCCGTTCAACCGGACGTACGCCATGGCGGGGCATCCGCTGCCGCCGATGGCGCCCGGAGAGTCGGACCGCCCGTCGCCGGGATGGAATGCCGTGAGCATCACCATCTGGAAGGTGTTCGGCGTTCCCGAAATGGGCTGATCAGCGTCCCGCCGCAACATCGAGTTGGGCGCTCGATTCTGCTGTGGTATTTTCCGGAACACCCGTCGGACTCCGACGGAAATCGTCCCCTAAGTCATTGATTCGGTTACAGCGAACCCGTCGGACTCCGACGGTTTTCGGTCCTGCCCCATTGTAATTCTCCGTAGGAATCCGGCACGCCTCTCGCGACAATAATTGATTCCGACTATTGATCTACTCGGCCAGTGCATGATACTTCTATCCAAGCTCACTCAGAGAGGGGAAATCTTCATGGCACGGTCTGTCCGCCTTACGGCTATCAGTGTGCTTTTTGCGGGTACCATGCTGCTCGGCCATCGGGCCTATGGGCAAGGGTGTATCGTGGCCCGGTCCAATGAACAGTTCCTGGGACCCGAGAGTCGCAACGGGTATCTGCAACCGGGCGAATGGGACTTGACGGTCGGGTACCGCCATCAATTCTCGTTTCGCCACTTCGTGGGGCCCACCGAGCAGAAATACCGCGTCCAGCAGGGCACCCAGGTGATGAACAAAATCAACCTGCAGGATTTCGACCTGACCTACACCATCAGCCGCCGCTGGAGCGTGAGCGCGGATGTGCCGCTGCTTCTGGCCAGCCGCCGCGGCAACGCTTCCGCGTACACTACCACTGCCGCCGGTCTGGGCGATATCTCGCTCACGGGCCAGGCCTGGGTGTGGAGTCCCGCGCGGGAAACCCGCGGGAACGTGATGCTGGGCATGGGCCTCCTGCTGCCCTCGGGCAAGGACAACGTATCCAACGTGGTGGACGGGTTCGACGGCCGCGGGCCGCGCACCGTGATCGACGACTATTCGATCCAACCCGGCGCCGGAGGTTGGGGCTGGATCTTCCGCTGGCAGGCCTTTCATGGCATCGGCTCATCGGTCGCCTACTTCGTCGGGAACTATGTGGCGACTCCGCAAAATACTAATCACGTGCTGCGCAACACTTCCAATCCCGCTTCGCTGACGGCCTACAACTCGATCTCCGACCAGTACCTCCTGGAAGCCGGAATCGCGCGTCCGATCCGCCGCGTCCGCGGCCTCTCCTGGAGCCTGGGACCGCGCATGGAGGGAGTGCCGGCCCACGATCTGATCGGCGACAACCTCGGATTCCGCCGCCCCGGCTTTGCCATTTCCGTGCAACCGGGCATTCAGTACGCGCGGGGGAAGAGCATGATCTCGGTGAGCGTGGCCAAGGCGATTTACCGGGATCGCACGCGCAGCGTGCCGGACATCATCAACGGCGGTCACGGCGATGCCGCATTTGCGGACTATGTCTGGCTGGCCAGCTACTCCTTCCGTTTCGGCACTCCGAGGAACGCGGAAGAGAATGCCAGGAGCGGCCACGGTGGCCAGGCCTCCAATTAGGATTCTGGGGCTGATCCTGGCGGCAGCCGTCCTCAGCGGCGCCAAGGATCCGCCCAAAGCCGAGCTGGCGCTGAAGAACCTGGACGGCCAGCGCGTGCGCCTGAGCGACTTGCGGGGCAAGAATGTGGTCCTGAACTTTTGGGCCACGTGGTGCGTCCCATGCAACACCGAGATGCCGCTGTTAGTGGAGGCCGAAAAAACCTACGGCAGCCGGGGTGTGGTGTTCGTCGGCGCGTCGCTCGATGACGGCAAGACCCGGAAGCAGGTGCCGGAGTTCGTCAGCAAATACCAGGTAACCTTTCCGGTGTGGCTGGGCGCTACCGCGGACGACCTGGATCGGCTGGGCATGGGTCCCGCGGTTCCCGCCACGGCATTCCTGGATCGCGAAGGCCGCATCGTCTCGCGCGTGTGGGGCCAGATCCGCGAAGAGGAACTCAAGGAGCGCATCGAATGGCTCGCCGGCCCGCAGACCGCGCCGCCGCCGCCGTTCGTCAAACACCTTTCCAAGTAAAGGCCGGCAGCGTACATAATTAAGACAGTACGCACGTGGATTCGAAGCGATCACCCACCGTCGGTCTGCTCGCGGGGCTGGCCATCACGCTTTCCGCCGTGGCCGTGTACTCGGGCTACACCATCCTGCAGCTTCGCACCCTGCGGCGGCTCCAGGCCGAGACGATCGACCGCAACCGCAGGGATTCGCTGCTGCTGCTGCGCATTCAGAACAACCTCAACGTGCTGGGCCTGACGATGCGGGACATGCTGGATGCCAGCGAGCCGTATCCGCTGACGGCCTGGCAGGCGCAGTTGAAACGTATCCGCTTCGACCTGGAAGACGCACTGACGCGGGAAGAGCGGGTGGCGGTGAAGGACGCCGGGCAACGCCGCTACCTGGTGAGCTCGGTGGCGCAGTTCTGGGATGCGGTGGACCGCATTCTGTCGCTGGCGCAAAGCGGGCAGGAGCAGGAGGCGCGCACACGCATCCGCCTGTCGCTCCAGGCGCGGCAGGCCACGCTCTCGACCGCGGTGGCGCGCCTGCTGGTGCAGAACAACGAAAACGAGCAACAGGCCGCAGGGCAGGCGCAAGCCATCTATGCGCACGTGGAACGCAACGTGTATCTCTTTCTCACGGCCATGCTGGTGCTGGTGGTGGCCACCAGCCTGTACCTGGTGAACTACAACCGCCGCATGTTCGATCGCGTAGCCGCGCTCTCCGAGCGCCGCAGCGAACTGGCGCGGCAGCTCATCTCGATCCAGGAAAACACGTTCCGCTATATCTCGCGCGAGTTGCACGACGATTTCGGACAGATCCTGACGGCCATCGGCGCCATGCTGCAGCGCGCCGACCGCCGGGCGGCCGCGGCCGACGCGCCGATTCGCGCGGAGGTGGAAGAAGTGCGGGAGATCGTGCAATCCACGCTCGAAAAGGTCCGCGCCATGTCGCAGGCACTGCATCCGGTAGTCCTCGACGACGCGGGACTGGAGGGCGCGCTGAACCTGTACCTGCCGGGGTTCGAGAAGCAGACGGGCATCGAAATCGAGTATCAGAAAGCAGGCCCCAGCCGCCCGGTGGACCGCAACGTGGCCATTCACCTCTACCGCGTTTTGCAGGAGGCGTTGAATAATGTCGCGCGCCATTCCCGGTCCAACCAGGCCTCGGTGCGGCTGCACTACCAGGCGGATTCGCTGGTGCTCGAAGTGGAAGATCGCGGCGTGGGATTCGGAAAGCGGGGCGAGAGCCAGGGCATGGGGCTCACTTCCATGCGGGAACGTTCGGAGCTGGTGAACGGCCGGCTCGATTTTCTGGAGGGGACCGCGGGCGGCGTGCTGGTCCGGCTGACGGTGCCGCTCCAGGAGGAGAAAACGCATGCCGGAGCGTAGCATTCCCGTGCTGCTTGTGGACGACCACAGCCTGGTGCGCCGGGGCTTTCGCCGCATGCTGGAGGACGATCCGGAGATCGTCGTGGTGGGAGAAGCCGGCGATGGACAGGATGCGGTGGCCAAAGCGGTGGAGCTTCGTCCCGAGGTGGTGGTGATGGACTACGCGCTTCCCGGCATGAACGGCGCCTCGGCGACGCGGTTGATACTGAAGTCGGCGCCCGCGACGGCGGTGCTGATTCTCAGCATGCACTCCGAACCGAGCTATGTGCGCAGTTGCCTGGAGGCGGGAGCTCGCGGGTACCTGCTGAAGAACGCGGTGGACCTGGAACTGGCGGATGCGATCAAGAAAATCGCCGCGGGCGAGCAGGTGCTCGATCCGCACCTGGAGCAGCAGGAGGCGGTGCCCGGCACCGCCACGCGGGCCCTCACCCCGCGCGAGCTGGAAATTCTGCAACTCATCGTGAACGGCAAATCCAACAAAGAGATCGCCGGGATCCTGGGCCTCAGCGTGAATACGGTGGCGGTGCATCGGGCCAACATCATGGGAGCGCTCGGCATCCACAACGCCGCGGAGCTGGTGGTGTACGCGATCCGCAACGGCATGGCGACCATCACATGACGCGGCGCACGTTTCTTCTCGGAGCCACCGCCGCGGCGGCCGCCGTGCCGCCCGATCCGGGATTCCGCCTGGTAGACGTCACCGGCGCGGCGGGTATCCGGTTCCGCCACAACAGCGGCGCGTTCGGTTCCAAGTATCTTCCCGAAACCATGGGCCCCGGGTGCGCCTGGATCGATTACGATGCCGATGGCTGGCCCGACATCCTGCTGATCAACGGCATGGACTGGCCGAACCACCGCACCGCCCGCAGCACGCTCAAGCTGTATCACAACAACCGCAACGGCACGTTCACCGATGTGACCGAGCAGGCCGGCCTGGCCGTGGAGATGTACGGCATGGGCGCCGCCGTGGCCGACTACGACAACGACGGGTTCCCCGATATCCTGGTGACCGCCGTGGGGCAGAACCGCTTGTTTCACAATACCGGCAAGGGCCACTTCGTGGATGTTACCCACCGGGCGGGCCTGGGCGGGCGGAGTTCTTTCAGCACATCGGCGCTATGGTTCGATTACGATCGCGACGGGCACCTCGACCTGTTCGTTTGCAACTACGTGAAGTGGTCTCCGGAGCACGACATTTTTTGCGGCATCGACGGGCGCCACAAATCCTACTGTACGCCGGAGGCATATCGCGGCTCGACCTGCTGGCTGTTCCGCAACCGCGGCAACGGCACCTTCGAGGATGTCACCGCCAAGAGCGGCGTATTCGACACCACGTCCAAATCGCTGGGCGTGGCCCTGCTGGATTACGACCGCGACGGGTGGCCGGACCTTCTGGTAACTAACGACACGCAGCCGAACAAACTCTACCGCAATCTGCGCAACGGCACGTTTGAAGATGTAGCGGTGCAGGCAGGCGTGGCGTTCAGCGAGGATGGCCGGGCGCGGGCGGGGATGGGAATCGACGTGGCCGACTTCGATAACTCCGGCGTGGCGGGCGTCGCAATCACCAATTTCGACAACGAAATGATGGCGCTCTACCGCACCGTCCGTGGCGGGTCGTATGCGGATGTGGCGTTGAAGAGCGGCATTGGGCGTGCTTCGCAGAACAGCCTGGGGTTCGGATGCGTGTTCTTCGACGCCGACCTGGATGGACACCTCGACCTGCTGGCGGTGAACGGCCACATCGACGAGACCGTGCGCAACCTGCGCAGCAACGTGGGCTACGCGCAGCCTCCGCACCTGTTCCGCAACGACGGACACGGCGGCTTCCGCGACGTGGCACCGCAGGCGGGCGCCGCTTTCTCCTCCCCGAAGGTGGCGCGCGGCGCGGCCTGCGGCGACTTCGACCGGGATGGCGATCTCGACATCCTGATCACCACCAACCACGGGCCGGCATACCTGTACCGCACGGATGTGACCAACGGAAACCGGTCGATCCGGGTGCGGCTCACCGGCACGAAATCCAATCGCGACGGCATCGGCGCGATGGTCCGGCTCTCCACGCCCGAAGGGAGACAGTCGCGGATGGTGAAGACCGGATCGAGTTATCTCTCGGAATCCGAACTGGCGGTGGTGTTTGGGATCGGCAAGCGCGACCGGGCGGACAGGCTGGTGGTCGAGTGGCCGAGCGGACGGGTAGAGGAACACAAGAATGTGGCGGCGGGGGAGTACGAGTGCGTAGAGGGGAGCGCGGGGCTGAAGCGGGTGCGGTGAGCGGGACCGATACAACCCAAAAATCCCAGTCAGACAGAATTCAGCCGGTTTGCTGCGGCAACCGCTTCTCCAAGATCACCCACGAAAAAATAAAACCGCCACGTGTACGGCTTTTTCAGCTTCGATCCACGAACTGCAAACTCGAGAAAACGCGAGCGAAGGTTAATGTGAGCTGCAACATGAACGTATGACGTATCCTTAATAAGAAACATCCCCTCGCCAACCTCCAGTAAACCGTTCGCCAGCGGCAGCGTGATGTCGTCTTGCCTGAACACGCAGACTGGAATTCGTGCCGGACGTTCTTCCAACCCGCTCGGACAATAAACGATTGCAGGACGGTCAAAAGGAAGGCGAAGTCCACAGTATGGGTGGACTGCAGTGAATTTACAATCGTAAACGTGAAGTCCGCTAGCCATCGTGCTGAATGAGCCGCTGCCATCTGCGCCAAATAACTCGGGCAGCGGCAGCACTTTTACGTCACGTCCTGGGGCGCTGTTAGCTGGAGCATTTGCATTCTCATCATCATCGCCATATTGCCGGGACTTAGAAATAACTTCGGCCACTATCCGATTAGCAGCGATCAAGGCTCGTTCAGAGTTCTGCAAAGAACTCTGAACTGCTTGCGGTCCGGCCCACCAGCCGAGAGCGTCACTGATCTGAGCATGAAGGAGGGCCACCCACGCATCGTGGAGTATTGAGTCCAGGTGGAGCGCAGCGCGCGCGGAAACAGAGTGCAGAGCACGCTCCGCAGCCACAAGCCGCGCTCTCGCCCTCGCAATTGCTGTCAGGACCGCACAGTCGTCCTCCCACGGCGAGCTGTTGTGTCCCATCCAACGCAAGAGTCCTTCGGCCTGCCGAGGATTCCATGCCCCTTCGACGATAGGGGGCAACTCCCGATCAACAGATGGGTCCAACGCCGCTATGAGTTCCCGCACCGTCGCCAACTCATAACCGCTATCCTCGTACGCTTGCATCTGCCTCTCGCACAGCTTTTTCCATGTCGGATCGAAGTAACAGCGCTCAAGATCATCGGGCTTGTGCATCGTGCCGAAGTGATTACCGTCACCGCAATGATACCAGAGCCATCGCACGCCTTCCGCCTGTCCCCTTCCCGCCGACGCGTTAGGGACATCCCCGGAATCCCGCGCCGACCGCAGAAAGTCAGCGTGGCTTTCGAAGAGTCCGTGATGTCTGAGAAGTTCGGGATCCCGCCGGAAAGATGCGGCAAGCTCATTTAACAAGTGGCCGGAGGCTACAACGACCTGCATCCCATTGAGAGTAAACACTGGATGGCTGAGGTCCAGCTCAAGATAATGCGTGAGAAAGTCATCCTTGCAGATCGCCGTGTCAAAATACTCCCGAAGCGTGCTAACTCCAGCGCCAAAGAACGCCTCCTGCGCAAAAAATGTACGCGACCACGGCAGGCCAAGGCTGGCGATGCAGCGTTTGTTGATCTCGATCGACCTAATAAGATCACGGCGCGGAAAGGCGACCCATATGCTGGGCGTGTAGAGCGACGATATCAGCTCCACGCGCCCGTCATCGACCAGCCCGGACAGCAATCTGAAATATTCGGGATAACTTTGTTTTACAAACTCGAGGCCACTGCCTGACATTTCGATAGTAAGGCGCCACGTCCTGTGCACCATCAGTGATTTGAGCAGCGGCCAGAGCGCCTCACTGCAGTGGCGGTGCGCACTCCGCACGTCAAGATTCCAATGTGGGTTGAAATGAAAGAGCCCTACGGCAAGGTTCATCTCCTCGGCCCGCCTGGCCGCTCGAGACGTATACACTTGCCTGTCTGCGCCGGGCCAACGGAACGGGCTGAACGCCAACAGAACGCCGTGCGCAGAGAAAACAGAATCCCCCGGATTGTACTTTGCTGAATTCTCTTGGTTGATCCGCGCGTACAGGCCACCATCCGCTAGTTTGGTGTCGGATCTTTCTCCACCTTGTCAATGACGATGCAGTCGATTGGCTCCTTGCGAGATTTGATCTTAAGCCCGAGCGTTTTGAGCGCGCTTGAGAGCGAATTGGAGGGCGGAGCTTCGGGTGATGGACCATCACTCCATGAAGGACCTCCTGCAACAGGGGAGGGTCTGGGAAGACGTCGTGTCAAGCCTGGAAGCTGATCTCGGGATATATCAAGTTTGATATCGAAGGTTCCATGAATTCCTGTCATGTCTAGCACCGGCCGGTCCATGGAGATGGACAACATGCTCGCAAGGTTTTCGATGCTCTTGGCTTCCAGGTGTCCGGAACTTGAGAACCTGACCCGGCTAGCGGCAAGCGGATCACTGCCGCCCCGAAACGGCTTGAGTTTTGGTCCCCCCTTGTCAACAAGGATGACATATGCTGGCAATTCTCTGGACTCGAGGTGGAATTTCATCTGGAAACGATCAACTAGAAGGTTTTGTAACATGACCGGGAATTGGCCGGGCGTAGCCCCTTCGGGTGCCTTGGCAATCACGTCGTAATGTTCGGTGTCCAGCCAAGACGGCCTGATGATCTGGTAGCCCTTGACGTTGAAGGCCTTGATGAGGAGGGCAAGCAGGCTGTAGTTGATAAGCCTGACGCCACCCCTGCCCACGGCAGACTGGCCCAACAAGGGCGGCGGCGAAGAGATGTTCCGTTTGACCGAAGCTACTTCAAACGTTGGCTTCTGTGAAAAGCTCAGTCCGATCCCGGCGGTAGCGGCAAGTGCCAAAACTGCCACCGAACCCGGGTAGACCCGACTGAGGTGGCGCCCGGAATTCGTATTTGAATTCGAGATGATTCCTAGCATAAGCCCCCGCCTTTTCGTACCTATGTCACGAAGCAACGTCACTTTTCAGCACGAGACCCATAGCACGTGCAGGAAAACCCCAAAACCCGACTCTAACACTCGGTCGCGAACAACCTTAAAGGAAGTTCCAGCTATCGAACGCTTGGTCCGTCACCTCACTCCATCAAGGCGAGCTTGGCGAGCTCGGAGCAACCGGATCAAGGCCGGGAAGGCGAACCCCCATTCTCTTCTCAATATTGGCTCGAAGAGACCCAGTGTAGGCACCACGCCAAACATCTGCGACCGTCCCGTCCGCCGAGATTATCGCCGTTAGCGGCGTCGAGTCGATAATTAGCCGACCCGCATCCTGTTGTTGCGGGTTTGTATACACTGGAAACATGAGATTGTTATCTCTGACATATCGTTCAATGTTGCCGCCGAACAACGATATCCCGACGAAGCGATAATCAGCCCTGCGAGCCTCACTGAGTGCTTTAATGTTCCGCAGGTTGCGCGCGCACCAGCCGCAAGACGGGCTAAAGAAGTACATCACTACCGGCCTCTTATCCGCAGCCCAGTTGATCGTGACTCTGCGCCCCGCTGGATCTTCAACCGTAAGGTTAGCGAGCCGGGCGCCCGCCATCAACGATTCCCGCTGTGCCACCCGGCTGGCCTGGTGCCATAACTCCTGGCCCAAGAAGACATTGATTCCCAGAGATATCGCAAGGAGCACCACCACTACCCAACTGTCACGCTTGTACCACAGCCATTGTACAGCATTGATCACGAGCGTCCGGTCTCCATCGTAGCCAACCAGGATCTCAGTTCTAACTCGTCGAGCTAGTGTACATGGACGCCTCGCCCCTCCCGCCGCAAATGCGCATACCCGAGCACCTGGGAGTCGGTTGGCGGTAGCCGCATGTCCGCCCTCAGCAGTACCCGCATGAACCGCATTCGCAGTAAACATCGGTCGGCGTGGATTCGCACCCGTCTAGACACTGATTATGCTCTTGACATATCTGAAGGCAGTTCCCGAGTTCCTCGCGAGAGCAGTCGGCGGCTCGTAGCATTGTGTTCCCGCCACTGACCGAATACCACGCTATGCTCATGGCTACTAACCCCGTCGCTGTTAGAGTCTTTTTGCCTTCCATTTTAGTCCCTTCCGTAATAAGGTGATCCTACCCGAATCAAATGGAAAAATCAAATCATATATCTTATTAATTTTAGGTGTAATGTCTGTCGGAATACATTTTGGGCTGCCGGGCGTTCTTAGAGGGGCCGCGTCCTACACGCCGACCGGCCCTGTACGGAAAATCGACGCCATGCTGGTGGCACGGCGAGTAGGACGCTCACAATCGGTTCGTCCCAACAGATGGGTGCGCCTCTCCAAGCCGTTGCGGGTCGCGATCACCTCGCGGACCGTGGGTCTCCGCGCGATGGTCCGGCTCACCACGCCGGAGGGGACGCAGTCGCCATAGTGATGACCGGCTCGAGTTATCTCTCGGAATCCGAACTGGCGGTGGTGTTCGGGATCGGCAAGCGCGACCGGGCGGACAGGCTGGTGGTCGAGTGGCCGAGCGGACGGGTAGAGGAACACAAGAATGTGGCGGCGGGGGAGTACGAGTGCGTAGAGGGGAGCGCGGGGCTGAAGCGGGTGCGGTGAGCGGGACCGATACAACCCAAAAATCCCAGTCAGGCAGAATTTCAGCCGGTTTCCTGCGGCAACCGCTTCTCCAAGATCACCCACGAAAAAATAAAACCGCCACGTTCCCCTCGCCAACCTCCAGTAAACTGTTCGCCAGCGGCAGCGTGATGTCGTCTTGCCTGAACACGCAGGCTGGAATTCGTACCGGACGTTCTTCCAACCCGCTCGGACAATAGGCGATTTCAGGACGGTCAAAAGGAAGGTGAAGTCCACAGTATGGGTGGACTGCAGTGAATTTACAATCGTAAACGTGAAGTCCGCTAGCTTTGGTGCTGAATGAGCCGCTGCCATCTGCGCCAAATAACTCGGGCAGCGGCAGCACTTTTACGTCACGTCCTGGGGCGCTGTTAGCTGGAGCATTTGCATTCTCATCATTCATCGCCATATTGCCGGGACTTGGAAATAACTTCGGCCACTATCCGATTGGCAGCGATCAAGGCTCGTTCAGAGTTCTACGATTAAAGCCCGCACGGTTGCCAACTATAGGTATGGGGCCGGTGGGGAGATCTCAGGTTCGAACCTGAAACCGCGGATGGAGGACGGATAGCGCGGATCGCCGTCCCATCTGATATCGGCGAGCCAAGACATCGAAGCAGGCGGGTAAACGTGCTGTGAGCAGTATCAAACCCGAGACCTCCACCCGAGCCCCCGCTTACACTCCTGCAAGCCGTCTATTTTTAGCGGTCGCACTACCACTCTGTCCTGTTTTGGACAACAGTGACCCCCGTGGGGGACGAAACAGGATCTCGGCTGCGGACGTAACCAATCGCCGTGGAGCTATCCTTTGAATCTCCACTCCGACCCAATTCGTGAACCCTGATATGACTGAGTGTTCTCCTGCCGCCAGCGCCCGCAACCCAATCCGTGCCACGGTTGCCGCCGGTTCCATGTTGACCGCGAGTTGGTCCGGCACACCCGCTACCTTCGGGAACTCCGACGTCGTTGGCCCAGGGCACAGGGCGCAGACCCGTACACCATAGCGCTCCACCTCCCGCGCCAGCGCCTCTGCAAACAGCAGGTCGAACGCCTTGCTTGCGGCGTAGGTAGCCATATAGGGCACGCCTTGATATGCGGCGGTGGAAGAGACGATCAGAATGTCGCCCGAGCGGCGCTCCACCATGCCGGGAAGGTAGAGGCGTGTCAGGTGCACTACGGCAGAGCAGTTCACCTGCACAATTCCGAGTTCGCAATCCACATCACTACTGCGAAACTCGCCATAGGAGCCAACCCCCGCATTGTTGACCAGCAGATCGACGATGATGCCCCGGCGTTCGGTGAAGCCAAAGATCTCTTGCGGCGCCAGTGGGTCGCCGAGATCGGCGACCAGCAGCTCAACGTTGACGCCGTGCGTCGAGCGCAGTTTTTTGCGGAGCTTCGTAAGCCGCTGCCTGCGTCGCGCCGTGAGCACGAGATGCGCGCCCCCAGCCGCAAGCTCCTCCGCGAGCGCCCAGCCGATGCCGGAACTCGCGCCGCTCACCAGCGCCCACTTTCCACGCCAGGAATCCGAGTTTGCCATTACGGGTAACGTAGCACCTGGACCGGTACGAAAGCCGGCCCTATGGAATCCGTTATTCGAGTCCGGGCTGTAGGTCTACCGCAGCGGGATCTTCTGATAGAAATGTACGACCGCTTTAATCCGCTCGGCGTGGCACTTGGTCTGCCGCCGCGCACGGCGGAAGCACGCCGCGAGTGGATCGAGGCTGCGCTGGGCTACAAGTGAATGTAGCGGCGTTCATGCCAGCCGGGGAGGTCGTGGGTCATTGCATCCTGGCCATCGACAAGCCGGGCTCAGCAGAGATGGCGATCTTTGTCTACCAGGGATTTCGCAGAAGAGGCATTGGACCGACCCGTGTGAAGGCGGCGCCGGGTGTCGAATCGACGACTTCATCTGTGGTCTCCGGCTCGCTCGAGTTCGGAGGGCGAATTGTGTCTTAATTTAACCGGTTGCCTCAAAAATCGGGCCACGTCCGGGTTTGTGTTGCATCCAGACCCGGTCGACAAACGCGTCGTCGGTGATGCGAACACCGTCCAGGGCCACGATCCGGTCGCCTGCCAGCGAGCCCGCCATTTCCGCCGGCCACCCTTCTTGACCGACCTGACCAGTTGGACATGTGCCCCCGGTAGTAGTCTGTATCGAAGCCGAGTTCCAGGCCGACTTGCGGGGCCGGCAGCATGGAACAGATCCAGGCGGCCGTGAAGAGGAGCAACGATGTGGCATACACCATGGCTGCCGCCACGAGTACGCGGCGTGACGGATGCCGGCTCGTTTTCGGTCTGATGGTATCAGCGCGATCAGTACAGGGGAAGGTCTGGCGCCCCGAGGCAGGCCCGGCGCTATACTGGTCACGCGAAGTCGCAATGAGGCCGGCTGCCGACACGATGGTTCCCTGAGTGTGTGTCCGTTCCCGCTGCGGGGCGGAGCCGGACTTGGCCATGGGAGGTCTCGACATGACAGTATCGGTCCGCCGTGGCGGAATCTTGCGCGGCCCAGTCTTCCTGCTGCTGGTCACGGCTCTCGGTATGGCGGCATCGCCCGGCAGGAGCGCGATGCTGGCGCAGTCGAGGCGAGGCGACCTGCCGCTTCGGGGTGGTTTCGAAGCTAACGAGGGACAGGCGGGCCCGGCAGTGCAGTTTCTCTCCCGCATGCGCAGCGGAACTCTCGTTTTGATGGGCGGAGGCGAGGCACGACTGCGCCTTCCGAACGGCGAACTGCGAATGACGCCGGCGGGCGGAGCGGCGGGCCGGCCGGGCAGGGGAAGCGGGCGCATCCCGGGAGCCATTCATTACCTGATCGGCCGCGACCCGCAACGATGGCGTACGCACCGGTCCGCGTTCTCGGAGGTCAAGTTCCGCGACGTATACCCCGGCATCGACCTTGTGTATCGCACTTCCCATAGCCGGATCGAGTACGATTTTGTGATCGCGCCTGGGGCCGATCCCGCCAACATCGCACTCGATTTCTCCGGCGCGGACAGTATGGAATTGGATCGTGATGGCGATCTGGTCTTTTCCTTCGCGGGCCGAACGCTGCGCCATCGGAAGCCGCACATCTTCCAGGTCGCGGGGCCGAACCCGCGCGAGATCCCGGGCGGCTATCGATTGAGCGGACGACGGCAGGTCCGGTTCGAAATCGGCGATTACGACCGCAGCCTGCCGCTCGTCATCGACCCGGTAATCGCCTACGGCACGCTGCTGGGCGGTTCGGGGAACGACGGCGCGTTTTCGGTCGCGCTCGACGCTGCGGGCAATATCTACCTGGCGGGCATCACCTCTTCCGCCGACTTCCCGTCCACGGCGGCATCCCCCGGAGCACGAAAGTTCTCGGGTGCGACCGACGCATTTGTGGTGAAGCTCAATCCCCAGGGAACGGTGCCGGTCTACACTGTCTACCTTGGCGGAAGCGATCAGGACGCGGCACTGGCGGTGGCGGCGGACGCACAAGGCAACGCATACCTCACCGGAGGCACGAACTCCAGGGATTTTCCGGTCACCGCTTCGGCCTTCCAGCCGAAGTTCGGAGGCACCGGCGGCAGTTCGCTGCCGCCATTCTCCAGTCCGGCGGGCGATGGTTTTGTGGCGAAGTTCGGTCCTTCCGGGGACCTGGTCTACTCAAGCTACCTGGGCGGAGCCGGAATTGACCAGGGCTACGGAATCACGGTCGATGCGGCGGGCGCCGTCACGGTTGCGGGCGCCACCGCTTCCACGGATTTCCCGGTCACCTCCGGCGTGGTGCAGGCGGTCCGCCGCGGCTACCCGGATGTTTTTGTGGCCCGCGTCAACCCGGACGGAACCTCGCTGCTTTACTCGACCTATCTGGGCGGCGCGCGGGAAAACTACGCGCTCGCCCTCGCCCTCGACTCTTCGGGAAATGCTTATGTCACCGGCGTCACCTCGTCCGACGATTTCCCGGTTACTCCGGATGCGGTCCAGGCCCGCCGGACCGGCAACACGGCGGCTTTTGCCGCGAAGCTCAATAACACGGGCACCGCTTTGAGTTATGCCACTTATCTGGGGGGCAATAACAACACTTACGGATACGGCATCGCGGTGGATGGCTCCGGCGGCGCTTACTTCACGGGGGCGACCAGCGCGACCGATTTCCCCGTCACCGACGGAGCCTACCAGCGGCGAGGGAAACAGGGCGGCGATGTCTTCGTGACGCGGCTGGCGCCTGACGGCAACCGGCTCGTGTTCTCCAGCGTGTTCGGCGGAAATGGACCGGATTTCGGCCGGGCCATCACACTGGACCCCTCGGGCGATATCTACGTGGCCGGTTCGACCGGGCCCTACGGCAACGGGCGGATCCTCGATCTGCCCACCACGCCCGATGCCGTCCAGCGCTGCGGCAGCGGCAACCCCGCGGCGTTCCTGGCGCGGATGCCTCCGGATGGCGCGTCGCTGAAGTACTCGAGCTACCTGGGCGGCGCCTCCGGCGGGGCAGCCGCGGCGGCGGCAATCGCGGTGGATGCGGCGGGCAAGGTCATCCTGGCGGGTTCCACCGGCGCGCCCGACTTTCCCACCACCGCCGGCGCGCCGCAAACCACATTCGGCGGCGGCAGCCGCGACTTCGATTCCACGAACCTCTATCCGTTTGGCGGCGACGCGTTTCTCACCCGAATCGACCTCGCGGCGCCGGCCCCATTCACACTGGCGTGCGAAGCGGATGCCGCCAGCCTGGCGCCGAACCTGGTTTCGCCCGGCGAGATCGTCACCTTCTTCGGCTCGGGAATCGGCCCCCAGGCCGGCGTCGCTGCCGCCTTCGATTCCAGCGGGCGCCTGCCCACCACCCTCGCCAACACCCGCGTGCTGTTCGACGGCACACCGGCGCCGCTGCTCTTTGTGCGGTCGGATCAGGTGAACGCGGTGACTCCGTTCGCGCTCGCTGGAAAATCGTCCACCGAAGTGCAGATCGAGTATGCGGGGGTAACGTCGCCGGTCCTCACGGTGCGGGTCACCGGCGCGACCCCGGGCATCTTCACGCTGGACTCCTCGGGAAGCGGCCAGGCTGCCGCGTTGAACGAAGACAACTCGTACAACACGCCTTCCACTCCCGCCCGGCCGGGGTCGATCGTAGTTCTGTTCGCCACCGGCGCGGGCCCGCTGGACCCGGTTCCGGAAGACGGCAGGCCGGTTCTGGGGACGCTGCCCCACACGCTGCCGGCATCGGCTTACGTCGGGTCGTGCCCGGCGGAGGTGCTGTACTCGGGCAGCGCGCCGGGACTGATCGCCGGGGCCATTCAGGTGAACCTGCGCATCCCCGAGACGGCGCCGCCGCCCGCGCCTCCGGGGATCAGTTGCGGATCGGGCAATGTGCCCGTGGTCCTGCTTTTCGGAGGCGCCCCCAGCCAGGAGACTGCTACCATCAGTGTGCGCTAGCAGCCCGTGATAATAGTCAGATCCCTCTCCAAAACATGTGACGTTGCAAATGTTCTGAGCGTTTATATGGCATGGCAATGGGAACCGTCGGAAGCGCGAACGGCAGCAGGATCTGCGGACCGCGACCAGCGATGTAGTCGCGACACCCGCCAATGTCTTCTACGACCGCCTGAACCAGATCCTGGATGAACATAAACTCGATACCAAGGTGGAGCGACTCTGCCGGAAGTTCTACGCCAAGAGCCCGTACGGGTGGCCAAGCATCGCGCCGGGCGTTTACTTTTCGGTCGCTGCTGATCGGTTTTTTCGAGGGGCTGGATTCGGGTGTGGGATGACACAGAAGTTGTCAGCGCCAGCGTTGATTCTGAACGGCTTTCCATTACGCTTGCCAGAATTGCTGACAGTTCGTGTCACCAAGGGTCTGCTCTTGTCAAGATTGTTGGCATAATCCTACCCGATGACACTTGGCCGCCCAGACGTCCCCTTCGTAACCAGCGTTGACGGACAGTACCTCGCAGGTTGTCGATGGCGCGATTGCTGCTAGCAAACCGTGTCCCCGCGCGATCGACAAATGCTCCCGCCAGGCAGGAGCTTCGCATGGCACAACTCATCATCGCGCGTGATACGGCCACGTGGATTCCGCCAAACCGTTACTAAACGCTGAACGACTGGATCGGCATAGGGGCGGCGGTCACCCGCCGACCCCTGCCACACCACCGTGCGTACGGGTCCGTACACGGCGGTTCGAGACGGTTACGCTAGCATTCCTCGAACAACGACGGAAGTCCCAGCGATTTGAAGTACCCATTCGAAAGCCCCACAGCCAGGGCCTTGGCCTTCGCGAGATACCAAGGGCCGCGACCGCTGCCGGCGGTATGACTCGCCAGCGGCTCTCGCACCCCCAGTTCCAGTAATGCGGCTCGGCGACGGCGCGGTGTTTTCCACTGCCGCCACATAGCCGCCCGGAGTCGCAACCGGACCCAGCGCGTTAAACCGATCAGCACCTCGGGCGTTTCGCAGAAGCCGAAATAGCTGCGCCAGCCCCGCATATACGGTGCCAGTTCCTCCATCGTCGTCTTCATGCTGACGCCTTTTGCCCGTCCCGTGATCTCTCGGATTCGTCGCTTGAACCGATCCAAGGCCTTCGGCGCAATCACGCGTTTGACCTCTGGACCAGCCGTGAAGCTGAACCCAAGAAACTTCCGCTCCTGCGGTCGTGCCACCGCACTCTTCGCCTCATTTACCTTGAGCTTGAGCTCTTGCGTGATGAATTGCGTGATGCTCTCCATCACCCGTTGCCCCGCCCGCTCGCTGCGAACGTAAATGTTACTGTCATCCGCATATCGAACGAAGCGATGACCCCGGCGCTCCAACTCCCGGTCGAATTCGTCGAGCACGAGGTTACTGAGCAGTGGCGAAAGTGGACCTCCTTGCGGAGTCCCTTCTACACTCGGGCTGACCAACCCGTTCTCCATCACCCCGGCATTCAAGAATGCCCGGATGAGTTTCAGCAGCCGCTTGTCCTCGACCCGTTTGGCGATCTGGCCCATCAGTTTGTCGTGATTGACCCGATCGAAGAATTTCTCCAAATCGAGATCAACACACCAGCTGTGACCTTCGGCGATATACTGCTGCGCCTGTGCCACCGCTTGCTGAGCCGACCGTCCCGGCCGGAACCCATAGCTGTAATCGGAAAACGTCCGGTCCCACCGCCTCTGCAGAACCTGCATCACCGCCTGCTGGATGAATCGATCCAACACCGTCGGGATACCAAGCTTTCGCACCCCTCCGTCCGGCTTGGGGATTTCCACCCGCCTCACCGGCTTCGGTTCATAGGTCCCACTCAACAGTTGTTCCCGGATGGCTGGCCAGTGCTGCTTCAGGTAATCCTTGATGCCGACGACGGTCATGCCGTCAACGCCCGGACTACCCTTGTTGGCCTTTACCCGCCGCAATGCTGCCTTCAGGTTTTCTCGCTCACATACTTCCTCCATCAATCGATTCGTGCAAGCTGGGCTTTCGGTTCCGTTCGTCGCCCCGGACGATTCAGTCTCTTCCCTTCCCGCCTCTCGGGCTTCACCCGTCAGCGCCAAAGAGAAGTCCAGTTGCATCTGGATATTCTGCTGCGTGTCGTCCTTGAGACTCATGGCCTACTGGCCGCTCCTTCTCGTTCGGGCCTTCGGCCACCGTTCCCGGCTTGGCCTATCCATTGCTCCGCCTTTCGGCATCCGGAGTGCCTCACTAGCCTTGCCGACGTCATGACCTAATATGCCCTCTGCTGACTTCTGCCCCGCGGTCAAGCTGCCTTTCGACAGCCTCAGTCGCCGAAGCGACACGGAGCAGATCTCCTGGGGTAAGTTCAGCCGCCTTCTGTGCACAGCCGCCGGATCTACGCTTCGCACCCTTGATGGATATGGACTTCGCGGTAAGTTGCCCGCTCGTCCGGCACTCGCGCCTTGTATCCGGTTTTTGTCCATCGACTCGCACATTTGATCCATGCTTCTTTCAGACCCCGCCTCGCGGCGGCAGCCCTTGCATCATCACTAGGCCTTCACCTCCATCAGGTTGGCCGGAGGACTTTCACCTCCAAACTGCTGAACATGCCCAGCACACAACGAAGCCGCTGGCGCGGCGGACGCCCGAAGTGGGCGTGGTCGGGGAGGAGTCGCAGCCCGCGATGACGTTCGACGGTCCACGCCAAGCATCGGTTGAAGCTCAGGGGTTGCGTTCTTGGCGTCCTGGCGTCTTGGCGAGAAACTGAAGAGGCTATGACCGAAAACGCCGTCGCCAAGGAAATCGTCGACTCCGCGTTCCACATCCATATGGCTCTCGGACCTGGCTTACTCGAATCGGTTTACGATGCGGTCCTGGCCTATGAACTGGGCCGCCGGGGTCTTCGCACGGTGCGCCAGCAGCCGATTCCAGTGATCTACGAGGCCATCCGCATCGACACCGGATTTCGGGCCGACCTGGTCGTCGAGGACAAAGTGATCGTAGAAGTGAAATCCGTCGAGATTCTCGCTCCGGTTCACAAGAAGCAGCTTCTGACCTATCTCCGCCTCGCGGACAAGCGGCTGGGCCTGCTCATCAACTTCCACGTGGCGCTGATCCAAGACGGCATCACGCGCATTGTTAATGGCCTCGAAGAAGAGTCTCACGCCAAGCCGCAAAGCCGCCAAGACAACAAAGAAACTCGATAGCCGTTTGTGATGCCCTGGGGCGTGCGAGCCCTGGAGGCGCTACCGTTGGCCACAGAAAAGGAGGTCTCTGTGACCAAACTGACCCAGCGGATGCGCGAAGAACTCGTGCGCCGCAATTACGCTGAAAGCACAATCCGCGCCTATCTGCGCACCGTCGAGGAGTTCCGTCAATACGGACAAAAACGCCTCGATTACATGCAACCGGACGACATCCGCCGCTATCAGGTCCATTTGCTCGAAGATCGGAAGCTGGGTGTGCATACGGTCGTGGGCCACGTGGCGGCGCTTCGCTTTCTCTATGTGAAAACACTGAAGCGGCGTGAGATGAAAGAGGATCTGCCCTATCCGAAGTATCACGACCGGCTGCCGGTCGTGCTCAGCAAAGAGGAAGTCACGCGTCTGATCGACTCAGCGCGTAACCTTTTCCATCACGCTATGCTCCTGACGATGTACTCCGCCGGGCTTCGGCGCAGCGAGCTGTGCCGGCTCAAAGTGGGCAACATCGACAGCCAGCGTATGATGCTCCGCATCGAGCGCAGCAAAGGCGACGTCGACCGCGACGTTCCGCTCAGTCCGAAGCTGCTGGAAACGCTGCGGGAATACTGGCGCTGGATGCGGCCGAAGACGTATCTGTTCCCGGGCACTGCCAACGGATGGCGGGCGGACAAGCCGATCACACCGAAAGTGATCCGGGAAGCCGTCCAGGAGGCCGCCAAGCGTGCCCGTATCGAAAAACATGTCACGCCGCACACCTTGAGGCACTGCTTCGCCACTCACCATCTGGAAGCCGGCACCGACTTGCGGACCCTTCAGGTCTTGCTGGGCCACAAGGATCTCGACACCACAGCGATTTATCGGCACGTGTCCGAAACACACCTGCAATCCGTCAGCAGCCTCCTGGACACGATGCCCATCGCACCAACCACCCAATTGAAGCGCTCCCGGAGGTTGCAAAAACCCGCATGCGCCGGCCCACCGTCGAGGTGGCCGACATCATTCGAGCGCAAGGTGATCGTTACCTGGACAGTCAGCGAGGTCCAGTCAATTACCAGCAGTTCAAAGTGTTGAAAGCTATCGCCCGCTGCCGCACAGCCGCTCTGGGCGGGCATATCGATGATTGTCCTCGTTGCGGCCACCAGGCCATCTCTTACAACAGCTGCCGAAACCGACACTGTCCCCAGTGCCAGGCTCAAGCGCGTCAACGCTGGCTCGCCGCGCGAGAGAAGGAACTGCTTGGTGTGTCCTACTTCCACGTGGTCTTCACACTGCCGCACGGGCTGATTCCGCTCTGTCAGCACAATCCGCAGGTCCTCTACAACCTCCTGTTTCGGGCCAGCGCGGCGACCATGCTCGAAATCGCGGCCGATCCAAAACACCTCGGAGCCGAGATCGGCTTTCTGAGCATCCTGCACCCGTGGGGACAGAATCTACTGCCGCACCCTCACTCATGATGCCCGGCATTATCATCTCCTCCATTTTCAGTGAACAAGGGAGGCTGGTCTTCCACACAACCCCCTTGCAGAATCAGCTTGCCAGTGCGGAGGAGCCGACTGACAATCCTCCGGATGGGCTCGGCATCCAAATCGACGCGCCGAATTTCCCAGGGCGCACGAGGAGTTGCTTGTTCGCGCTTCAGCAGCCCGGCCCCTACCAGCCGTTCGATCGTGCGGTGACTGACGCCACAGATGCGCGCGGCTGCGTTCAAGCTGACTCTCTCAGGATCGCGTAGTGCTCGTTTTTGACCGGCAATCGAATGGTTGCGCCTGGCGGTGGCCACACGAGTCTGATTCCAGCGCTTTCCTTTGCCCGTGGAATGGCCGAGCCGGTTCAACACCGAGGCAATTTGGTCGTCGCCGTGACGAACGGCCATGCGGCGAATGATCTCCAGCGCCTCCATCGACGTCGCGGTTTCGGTTGCGGAACGCGGCCTCTCCATCGCGAGTTGGGTGTGCGCACCTCCCTTCCAGTGAATTATGAACTCAAGGGTCCTTTTATCCTGATCACTGCGCACGATGATCTCTTCGATGGCTGTGCGGTAGATCATCTTCTTGAGTGTCGGAGGACAATGATCACTCTGCCAGACTTCAGCAAAGTTATCACCCATCGAACGTATTCTGTCTTCCTCTTCAGGTGATAACGAATATCGCTTGGCATCCAGGCTGGAAAGCCGTTGTTTGACTGCCTCGATCTCCTCCAGCTTTTCGTTCCACCGCCGCTCCAACTCGCTCCCTGCCAGCCGATTCCTGGCGTCCACCGCGTCATATTGCTCAAAGGCCTTCTTCGCCTCATACTCCACTTGTTCCAGTTTGCCGGACAGGGCGGCACGTTGTGCGGCGTCGCCGGCGCTCAATTCCCCAAGCGCTCGTAGGCTGGCCTCCGCCCCCAAAGGCGAGATCACCTTCAGCAGTTCTTGCCCGACCCGGCGATCTACCATGCCGCCGCCAAAGCCGATGCAATACTGCCCACCATCGTCGTAATCGCCCTTGCAGAGATAGCGCGCATTGGCGCCACGGCCACCCCAGTAGCGTACATGCAGTTTGCGTCCACAATGTCCGCATCGGAGAAGCCCTACCAGAAGCCCTTGGCCAGCGCGAATCGCAGCCATCGACTCGTCTCCCTCCCAGTTCACGGAATTCCGCCGCATCATTCGTCGGTTCTCTTCGTATGTGGCCCAGTCAATATAACCCACATGATGATCGCGGATGAAGACGCGGCACTCTTCGGCGGGACGCATCGCGCTCTGACGTTTCTCAAGCCGCCCCTCGACCAGCAGGGTCGTTATCGGGCGCCGTCCCCAAACATAGGCGCCCGCATAGAAGGGATTGCACAGAATGTCGCGCACCAAGCTCTGCGAGGGAATCTTCCAAACCAACCGAGTTCCCTGGATCGGGTTGGCAGGCAACTCTACGTCATGATCACGGAACCACTGAAATGTCTGACGCACGCTCCACCGTTCCCGAAATTTCGCGAACACGAGTTGAATCGCTTCCGAGACCCGTCGATCGGTATGCAAAACGACCTTACCCAGAGGGTCAAGGGCGTACCCGACCGGGAGTCTTTTGAATAGCTCGCCGCGGCGCGCCTTGGACTCCTGGCCCGCGAGCATTCGTTGGCGTATGACCTTCAGTTCGACTACGCTGAGCGTTCCTTTGATGCCCAGCACCAATTGGTCGTCGAGATAATTCAAATCGTAGACCTGCTGCTCGTCCACGATTAGGGTTCCAAAGATCTGGCACACCTCCAGCAACCGGCACCAGTCTCTGTCCGTGCGGGACAGCCGTGATACTTCCCTGCTACCGACTATTCCGACCTCCCCTAATGCCACCGAACTGAGGACGCGCTCGAAGCCTTCCCGCGGCGCGGAGGCGATGCCCGCGCTCGATCCCAGATCACTGTTGATGATCTCCACCTGCTTCCAACCCAGGGCACGCACCCGTTCGGCCACGGCATACTGAAGGTGCTGACTTTCCTTATTCTGCCGCACCTGTTTCTCGCTGGACTGCCGTAGGTAAACGATCGCTTTGCGAGCCAGGTGCTCCGGCTTGATCTTGGGATTGTACAAAACCTCTGTCATCGACTTTTCCTCCCTCCTCGTGAAACACCGCCACCAGAACGCGGGCCATGAGATCGATCAGATCGGCGCGTGTCGGTGCGTCCAGCGGCACGGTTCCGTTTTCTTTCCGGATCATCAGGTCCAGAAGTTGTAGTTGCACCACGACGACCTCCCTTGCATCCGTCAACAGCTGTTTGCAGAAGGTTATCTTGAACGTGGTCCTCAGAGGCGGGTGAGGAGACTAATGAAGTAAGAGAAAGAAGCGCTTCCTTGCTCAAATGCGGCCGCTTGGTGATCCTTATCTCGGCGCAATCCGGCAACAGCATCCAGACCGGAATCTTCAGCCGCTTTCCCGCAGGGTCAATGACAGAAACCACCCCATCTCCCCGCTTCGGCCTGCGGAGGATCTGCAGGGCGACACCATGGAGCGGATGAAAAGGGTAGAAGACCTTCACCTCCGTAGTTTCCGCACTCAGGGCATTGTGGGCGTGGGTGCCCTCATCCCCATGTTCATTGCGTCGTTGCGGCCGGCGGATTCTCCGCGGGCCGGGCGCGCTGGGTGCATCCGAAATACCCTTTCTTCCTGCCCGTCAAAGTGCTCAGCCGGGTTTTCCGCGGCAAGTTCGCGGACGGCCTCAAGCGAGCTTATCGTAAGAGGAAGATTCGCTTTTCCAGGGCCAACGCCGCACTGCAGGAGCCGAAACACTTTCGCAGGTTTTTACGCACCCTGTTCCGCGAAGACTGGGTCGTCTATGCCAAACCGGCCTTTGGCGGCGCCCCCAGGTGTTGCGCTACCTCGGCCGATACACCCACCGTGTCGCCATCAGCAATCATCGCTTACTGGCTTTCGATGGCGAGCGAGTCACGTTCCGCTGGAAGGACTACGCGCACGGCAACAAACAACGGAAGATGACGCTGGCGGCTACCGAATTCCTGCGGCGGTTCCTGCAACACGTTCTGCCGCGCGGCTTCGTTCGCATTCGTCAGTTCGGCTTCCTGGCAAATAGCTGCCGCACCGCTCGTCTGAGTCTCGCCCGCCAACTCCCCAAACGCTCCTACCTGGCGGCCTATTCCTCGCGCATCGACCACAAGGTCTGCCTGCGCTTCATGGAAGCTTGGTTGGATCAAGTCGAGCAGGCTGGCTTGCCCCATGGCACCTCTTTCGAACTGGACTTTCATAGCGTGCCAGCCAATTCCGCCCAGGAACCTTTAGAAAAGCACTATGTTTCCAGCCGCAGCCGTTCGCAGAAGGGGATTCTGGTCTTCCTGGCGCGCGATGCCGAACAGCGGGTTCTGCGCTATGCCAACGCTGGCGTCACCAAAGGCGAGCAGGCCGACGAGATTCTCCAGTTCGTACGATTCTGGAAGAAGCATACCGGCCAGTCGCCCGCCGAGCTGGTTTTCGACTCGCAACTGACCACCTACCAGAAACTTTCGGAGTTGAACCGAGAAGGGATTTCCTTCATCACTCTGCGCCGCCGTTCCGAGAAGATGAAGCGCGAAATCTACCGTCAACCGGATTCGGCCTGGCGGCGGATCAGCTTGCCGGCGCTGACCCGCATCTATCGCAACCCCAAAGTGCTGGAAGAGCGCGTGACCCTCTCCGGCTACGACGGCGAACTCCGCCAGTTGAGCATCATGGAACTGGGACACGAGGAGCCGACCGTCCTGTTAACCAACCATCGCAAACTCGGTGCGGTCGAACTGGTGACCCGCTACGCGCAGCGCATGCTCATCGAAAACGGCATCTCCGAGGCCGTCCAGTTCTTCCATATCGACGCGCTCTCCAGCATGGTCGGCATGAAGGTGGATTTCGACATGCAACTGACGCTCGTGGCCAGTTCGCTGTACCGCATGATGGCCCAGCGCATCGGTAGAGAATACACCCACTCCCAAGCCAAAACCGTCTTTCGCAATTTGTTGGATCTGTCCGGCAGGGTGGAGGTCACGACCGCCTCGGTCGTGGTGACTCTGGACAAGCGCGCACACAACCCCTATCTCGTCGCCTCTGGTCTGGCCGATCAGCCCACACCGATGCCTTGGTTCGGCGACAAGAAGCTGATCATCCAATTTGCCTGAGCCGTGGCCGAACCGCCAAACATGCCAATCGCGTTAACCGAACTATTACGCGTGGAAATCGAGGCTAGTCATTTAAGACGGGGCAGGATGCGGTAGTTCCAGTCTCCATGGAAGGCATCCGGCTCGATGCGAACCCGCGCCATGTCCTCATCGGTGACCTCGATTCCCGTTGGGTAGATATTGGTATCCAACTCGGCTTGAATGGTCAGGCCTTTTTTCGTTCTCGTGTTGCCAATGAGATTGACGACCACCTCGTGGCTGATGAGCGGTCTGCCTCTCCAATTCTCCGTGATATGGGAAAACATGCGGTGCTCGATCTTGTTCCACTTGCTGGTTCCCGGTGGGAAGTGGCACACCGATACCACGATTCCGGTCTGGTCGGCCAGTCGCTGCAAGGCGATCTTCCAAAGACGCGTACGGCTACTATTGCTGCCACCCCCGTCTGCCAGGATGAGCAGTTCTTTGGCTTTCGGATACGCCACCGCCCCCATGTGTCGCCACCAGCGATGAATCGTTTCGGTAGCGAACTCCGCCGTGTCGTGGTCGGTGCCGACGCTGACCCATCCGCGATTCCCGGCCACATCATAGACTCCGTAGGGAATCGCTTTGCCGAGTTTCTTGTCTACAAAATCATGCACGCGCACTGGCTCCGGTGCGCCTTTGGGCTGCCATTCCTGGCCGCCATTCTTAAAGTCTCCGACCAGTTCCTTCTTCTTCGTATCCACCGATACCACGGGTTGGCCGCGCTCCTGAAAGGTCTGGATTCGGCGGTTGATGTGCTCGAACTGGAGGTTACGGTCTGGGTGAGAGGATCCCTCTCGCGTCTTGCGGTTGGCCTGTAAACTGGAGTCCAACCCATGCAGCAACTCGGCCACTGTGCGGGGGCCGATCTGATGTCCCCGGCGGCGAAGCTCCTCGGCCAACTTCGCGGTGCTCTTGCAGGTCCAACGCAACGCAGACTGCGGGTGTCCTCGCGTGCTCGGTTCCACGAGTTCTTCCAAATCCGTGAGCACGGCCGGATCCGATTCCGTCAGCGCCTTGCGCCCGCCGCCCTTTCGCCGAACCCGCGTCTCCGGCACTGCGCGCGTTCCGCCTTGCTTCAGTTCCCGCAGGCCACTGCTAATGGTCGCCCGCGACAGTCCCGTCGCTTGCGAAACCGCGGCAATGCCACCTCGCCCTAATGTCTGCGCTTCCGCTCCTGCCCAAAGACGCCGCAGTTTCTCACTCATCACGGAGTCCAATGCCCGGAACCGCTTGCGGATTGCAGAGATCTGTGCGCGCTCACCCCCAGCGTTGAGACTGCTGCTCCTCACTCCTTCACTGTAGCCGCAAGACGCAAGGAATGCTATTTATATCGGTCAAGTTATTTCTGCGCGCTTCCTCAGCTCGGCCAGCAAGGCGGTGTCGACCAGGTAAACGGGCACGTCCGCGTCTCTTCCCTTGTAGTCGCGGGCCTTCCCAAGAGAGGCCGTCAGGAGTACACTTCCATGTGGTCGGGATCCCAAAATGGGAAATCTCGGAGTAAGAGGTGAAAGCCAATGAGCGAACACACTACGGAAGAACAGCAGGGCTGCGGTGTGTGCGGTAGAGTCCTATCGGCTCCCGATGGATATCTTAGGCTGGAAACCGATGACACGGTATTTGGTCAAGTCTGCTCATGGTTGTGTGCGATACAGTTCTGTGGCCTGAAGGCAGCAGAGCAGCGGAGGAGCTTGTTGTCACAGATCGAGGAACTGCAGGAAAAGAATGAGAACCTCGAATTTGACAGCTACCTAGGCGATCTTTACCGTGCCGGTCTGCTTGGACATCACCGTTGACGCTGTTTGCCACGCGGACATCGGCGGCGAGCAGGTTCATCCTTGGGAGAGTCTACCCGGCGATGTTGATGGCCGTCCTTAAGGGTTATGGCCGTGGTGGGTGAAGCCCAGATCGAACGCGCCACACGCAAAGTTTTATTTTCGCCATCAAGAGGTGAAACTCATCTCTTGTTGGCTAATAACCGTTCTCGCAGCTCGCGAATGCGCTGGCGTCGCGCCATCTTCTGTTTTCGCAATCGACCGAACCGAGCTTTATCTCCATTGCGCTCTGACATGCGTCTTACCCCCAAAGGTGACCACTCCTCACAAGTTTCCAGCTTGGTGCCACTGCCGCCACAATTGAACGCAGGATGCCAGCGCGATACACTGCACGAGTGTTTGGCATAGTCGGCTACATGCTCCCGCCGCTTCTCCCAGATCTCCGCGGCGAACTGGCTCCTTTTCTTCGGCGGTGTGGCTCCGATCATCTCCACAACTCGCCAGGGTCCGGGCTCCAGTCCGCGACCGCGGCACTGAATCAGGGCGAGAATCTGATTGCCGAAGGAGTAATTCCCGAAACGCGAATAGGCTTCATGAATGGTACCCGGCTTGTTGACGGCTTCTACGAGCAGTTGTTGCCATGACAGGCGAATGTCTTCTGCGATCGCGGGTGCTGTGATGGCGACCTCCTTGTCAGCGCGGTCCGCCGACAAAGTCAGTTATCGCCTGAATTGTGGAGAATCACCACATTTCTTTGCGAGCTTGGGTAGGTTCCACCGGTTTTGCCGGTTTCGGCGGGTGGTAGTAAAGGCGGCACGCGGCGGTGCGATCTATCCGAGTTGCGCAGGTCCATGAAGTCCGGATAGGACCACGAGTTGGTCGCCGGTCGCGACCCATTGGCCGTCGTGATAATTTCGACCAGTCCGTCCGTGTTCACGCCGGGAGGGGGTGTGCGTGGTATTCGGGCGAGGTACGGAACCGCGATGACAGGCACCATCCCGATTCCGAGTGACACGATACACACGAATGTGAACGCGGGAGCCTTCGCCAGCGAGCGGGCGGCATAAATCAAATCGCTCCAGATACTCCTAAACATGTCAACCATTGAACCACACAGTACTTTGTATTGCAAAGACGTGGCGACACCTCCTTGACCGTCGCGTGTCAGGGTCGCGAAACTGCACCTTACTTCATCTTCCTTATGAACCTGGATGATGTAGATCCTGGCCCGATTTTGCAGGGGCGTCTCGGCTTTTTTACCTTCGTCCGTTGAGCGGCATAACAGCCGCTTATGGCCGGAGGTGAGTGGTGCAGGGTTCACAGGCTGCCGCCAGACCATTCGCCATTCGGCGCGGTGAGACGGCGGTTCCGCCACACGTCGGGCTGTCAATGAGTTTTACCCGCCGGTGACGGCGCAGTGTTTAGAAACTGATACCCGCGCGAAATCCCCTTCCCGCCACAAAAGGCCAGGAGCCGGGTTGTGGAAAGATGAGACCAACACACGATTCCTAACGACGGGGTTTCGGTGTCGCATTCAGCCTCGGTCGGCGATATTGTTGGTAGAGGAGCTCAGAGGGCGGCTTGAGACTGAGACCCGAGCAAGAGATTGCCGGGCGCCCTGCCACGCAGGTCCGGGCGCTGCTTCGTCGCCTCAATCAGGACTTTTGGACAGTCCAGTCAGCAGCCAATGTGCTCAAAATTCCGGGAAAGCAAGCGCGCCGGCTCGTCTACTCGCTTCGAAGGTTGGGTTATGTTGAAGTTGTCCCGCAGCAGCGGCCGGGCACCTGGCGGAACACGATGGCGGGCAACGCGCTCGCCAATGCGACCGCGGCAGCCCCGATTTCTCGCACGGATGCGGACCGGCTGTTGAAAGAGTTCCTGATCCGAGTCGGAATCGTCAATGGCGACAAACCCTGGCTGTACCGCGTGGGGAAAGTGGTCATCTTCGGTAGCTACCTGAACAGTCAGGACTGCGTCGGCGACATCGATCTGGCGATTCGATTGGACCAGCGAACGGAGTTTGCCGAGTGCTGGCCCGAGGCGTTGTTAGCCAGAGCAGAGACGCCGCGGCGAACCTGGGCCGCCGTTTTCGCGGATTCCTCGAGCGGCTGGCTTGGGCGGAAACCGAGGTCGGGCGTTACCTTCGCGGGGTGTGCGACCGTTGAGTTTGCACGACTGGACGAAGGAAGAGCGTCGGCTGCAGCACGCTTCCCATGAGGTTCTCCTCGAAGAGGAATCATCGGTGGCGCCTGCAAAATCTGCTGATCAGAAGTATTGGGAGCCGTGGGTTGGATCCCACGAGAGTGACTCCGGTGCTCGCCGAACGTCGAAGCGCGCTCGTGGCCGCCTGACTCAACCCTACGGACCTACGATACATCCGGTACGTTTAGATCACAACACTCAGGACGCAATGCTCAAGGGCGATGGGTCATAAGTGCAAGGAGCGCCAGCATGGCAAGAAAGATCGTAATCTTTGCAGATGGAACCGGCAACACAGTCGGCGGGGTCGATTCTAACGTGTTGCGGTTATGCAAAATGCTTGATTCCTCCGAGGAGGCCGGCCAGCTGGCCATTTACGATCCAGGCGTGGGGACCATGGCTTCCCTTGAGAGTCTGCACGCGGCCCTGTCCCCACGTGTTCGCGTGATCGACGACGATGCCCGACGCCCAACGCTCGTGAGGTTCTCGGAGCGAGGGTTCGGGAGTCTGTTCGGCTACGGCACGCACAGGAACATTCGACGGTTGTATCGAAAGCTGATCTGCGTGTACGAGCCAGGCGATGAGATATTTCTGTTTGGCTTCAGTCGCGGTGCGTTCACTGTGCGCGCCTTGGCGGGCGTCGTCTACATATGTGGCGTACCACGGCCCGAGTGCGTCGATCAGGCCGACAACGCCGTATGTCTGTCCAAGATGCACTTCGAAGCGTGCCGGAGCTCGGAGGAGTTGCGGTTCCTCAAGGAGGCTGCGCAGGATTTCAAGCGCAAGTACGCACGCGCGTGCAGTATCCGGTTTCTGGGTGTGTGGGATACTGTCAAGTCCGTCGGATACATGTTCCCCAGGAACCTGCCTCACACCCGACACAATCCCATCGCTCAGACCGTCCGCCACGCGCTCTCGCTGGGTGAACATCGGTCGTCTACGCCCCTACCACGTGGGGCGGCCTTGACGCGGACACTCGCCCGGCGATTCACGTGCCAGTGGCCAGCGCCGGGGATGAGCCACCGGCGATCAAGTGGCAGGATGTTCAGGAGGTATGGTTCCCCGGTGACCACTCCGACGTCGGAGGAGGCCATAGAGAAACAGCATTGGCCGACGTGTCATTGCACTGGATGATCAACGAGGCGTACGAGGCGGGACTGCGCGTGGACATCTCCGCCTACTCGAAGATCGTGCCGAAGATCGAGAAGCTGTCGCCTTGTGACGTGCACGATGAGACGACCCGCAACCTTTATTGGAGAGTTGACCGTGGGTGAGCTTTTCCAGCATGCTGTGCAGCTTGCCGCGGATTCGCTTGTGCTTGCGGACGCCGAAGATTTGGGCGATCTTGTCGGCGGTGAGACGAAAAAGACCCAACTCGCAGGAGCGCTCGAAAATCTTGTGGATCGGGAAATTGCGCCGGAACAGGAAATTCCGGCAGTATTCGACTTGGTTCAGCGAGTACTCGCGCCGCAGGGGGATGGCGGCCCGGTCTTTCTTAGAGAACTTCGGACCGAGGACGAGAGTCCAGTAATCCAGGCGCTTGCGGATAATCTCCGGGCTGAGGCGATCGGCAGCGGCCTGGAGCGCTCTCACGTCGGAGACCCACAAAAAGGCGTTATCGTCTTGGCGGAAGCGGATGCCTTGGCGCTGGAGTTCGCCAGCGATGAAGTGATGAGCATTGATGTAATAGGTGGTCTGGAAGGGTAGGAAGGAGCCCACGCCCATCACCATGGGGCCGAGGATTTCGTCGCGGATGTAGAAGTAGTAATGCGTGTACCGGGAGCGGTTTCTATGGAGAATGCGGTAATCCGGATCGTCGGTAGGAAACTT
>CAVRBB010000008.1:0-212059 GCA_963719195.1 Bryobacterales bacterium
CGGAGTACATGATCTCCTGGGTAAAGTACCTCCGCGACGTGGAAAAATTCCCGGTGAAATACATTTCGCTGCACAACGAAGGCGAAAACCCCAACCGGTGGGACCCGGAAGGAAAGACGGCCGGCGACGCCAGGCACGATCACAACATGTGGTGGCCGGCCGCCCAGGTGGTGGACTTCCTCGAATTCATGCGGCCCATGATGGACAGGCAGGGGCTGCAGGATGTGGGCATCAGCAACGGCGAACCGTCGTCATGGGTCAACTTCAACCGGTTCGGCTACGCCCAGGCCATCCTGGCCGATCCGGAGGCGCTGCGGAACCTGGGATTGATTACCAGTCACGGATTCGGCAGCGTGTATCAGAGCGAGGGTACGGATGCGATTCGCGCCCGGCGGCCGGAGCTGCACGCGTGGTCGCCATCGGCCACCTGGGGCCGGATGGACGTCAGCTTCGTCGAAAATATCCGGGGGCAGATTTACGAGAATCACGTGAACGGATACATCCCGTGGGCTGTGTTGCAGCGGCCGGTCAAGTGGGTGGGCGGGGACCCGAATCCGGGCACCGCGTTCCATGTCCGGGAAGACGGCACGTACACCGTGGAGCGGGGCTACTACTTCTACAAGCAGGTTTGCACGGTGGGACAGTCCGGCATGGCGGTGGCGTCCGTATCGCCGGTCTCCGATGGCGTGGGGCTGATCGGGTTCGCAGCCAACGGCACGCGCAATCCCGATGCGTTCGTGGTCATCAACAACGGCACCGAGGCCCGGGAGTTGACGATCGAGATTGCCGGGGCGAAGGCCATGCGATTCTCCGCCACGCGCACGTCGCCCGCGGAACTGTTCCAGGACGCCGGCCGGTTCGACGTGAAGTCGGGCAGGATTGCTTATTCGGCTCCGCCGGGATCGGTCACCACGTTCACCGCACGGTAGATTGAAAGAGGACTAACGCCCTATGGAACCTGATGCCCGGGCGAATATGCAGCGGCTCACGCGCGTGTTGGAAACGCGGATGGACTCGCTGACGATCGATGCCGACGTGCATGCCACGGACCCGCTCCAATGCAGCCCGAAGCCGGCGTCCGGCTATTACCACGGGCGCCCCGTTTCCGCCGGGGACCTGGTCCTGGAGATGGACATGGCGGGCGTATCCATGGCGAACGCCTGGCAGAATCCGGCCGGCACGCGCTACCCCGGCGGCGAGGACGAGAATGCCGAAGCCCTGCTCGCCGCGAACCGGTACATCTTGGAAAGTTCCTGCCGCTTTCCGGAGCGGTTCCTTCCATCGGGCTGGACCGATCCGAAGGCCTGCGGCGTTGCCAACGCATGCCGCATCGCCGAGGTATGCGTGCGCGAATTCGGGTTCGCGCTGGTGAAGATGAACCCCGCGCAGAACGGATACCCGATCGATTCGCCGCTGGTAACGGCGGTGGCGGATCGCATCGTGGAACTGGGAGCCATTCCCGTATTCCACTTCGGCGCCGATTCGCCGTATACCCCGGCCGCCGGCCTGGAGCGGGTCGCGCGCCGGTATCCGGAGTGGCCCATTGTCGCGGTTCACATGGGTGGCGGCGGGGCGGGCTACCTGGAAGCGGAAAGCCTGTATCACCAGGCCCTGGAACTCGGACTCCGCTGCCCGAATGTGCGCTACATCTTCAGCGCCATGCGCGAAACGTATACGAAGAGGCCCTGATTACGTATCAACTGGCCGGCCCGCCGTATGCGGCGAACCTGTTTTGCGGCAGCGACGCGCCGTATGGACGCATGGCCTGGAACTTCGGCGGATTCCGCCAGATGCTGCGGGGCCTCCAGAACGGGAACGGGCATCCCGACCCGCGTGTGCGGGAGCGGCCCGGTCTCTTCACACCGGAATCTGTTCAGGACTACCTGGGCCGCAATTTCGCGCGCTTCCTGGTGAACGCGTATGCCCGCCTGCTGGCCGGGCAACAATGAGAGGGAGGGAGGTGACAAATGAACGATAAACCCAAGTCCCGTGGTCTGGGCCGGCGCACGTTCGGGATGGTTCTGGCGGCGTCGGCAACGGCGGGAACGCGGATGGCGGCGCAGTCTGCAACGCAGGCGCCTCCGGCTCCGGGAAATTTTCGACGGCCGTTGGCGCCGGACACTCCGGCTTTCGATGACCCGCTGACATTCCGCCGGAACCCTGTGTCTCCCGCGGTCGAGCCATTTCCCATGGCGCAGGTGCGGCTGCTGCCGGATTCCATTTTCGCCGATGCCCGCGACTGGAACCGCGGATACATGGCTCGCCTGGCGGCGGACCGGCTGCTCTATACCTTTCGCGTCAATGCCGGGCTGCCCACCGGATCGGCCAAGCCCCTGGGCGGCTGGGAACAGCCGGAAAGCGGACAACGCTCGAGCGAACTGCGCGGCCATTTCGAGGGTCATTTTCTCTCGGCTACGGCGCAACTGGCAGCCAGCGGCGACCACGAGGCCAAAGCCAAGGGCGACTACATGGTGGGGGAACTGGCCAAGTGCCAGCAGAAGCTGGGCGGCGCGCTACCTGAGCGCGTTCCCCACTACCTGGTGGGACCGGTTGCAGGCAGGCCAGCGCGTGTGGGCGCCCTTCTATACGATTCACAAGATCATGGCGGGCATGCTCGACATGTACCAGCTCGCGGGCAACCAGCAGGCTCTCCGCGTGCTGGAAGGGATGGCGGCATGGGCGGACAAGTGGACCGCCGCGCAGACGGAAGACCACATGCAGCAGATCCTGACGGTCGAGTTCGGCGGCATCGCCGAGACGCTCTACCGCCTCGCGGCGGAGACCGGCAACGATCTCTGGGCCAGGGTGGGCGACCGCTTCCAGAAGAAGGTGTTCCTGAATCCGCTGGCCGCGCGGCGCGACGAACTGCGCGGGCTGCACGTGAACACGCACATTCCCCAGGTGATTGCGGCCGCGCGCCGGTACGATCTCTCGGGCGACTCGCGCTTCCGGGATGTGGCCGAGTACTTCTTTTATGAAGTTAGTACGGCACGATCGTACGTAACCGGCGGCACCAGCAATGCGGAGGCGTGGCTGGCGCCGCCGCGCCGGCTGGCCACGGAATTGAAGCTCAGCGTGAATACCGCCGAGTGTTGCTGCGCTTACAACATGCTGAAGCTGGCGCGCCAACTCTACCGCTGGAACCCGAATCCCGCTTACTTCGATTACTACGAGCATCTGCTGCTCAACCACCGCATCGGCACCATCCGGCCCAAGGTGGGATATACGCAGTATTACCTCTCGCTATCGCCGGGTGTCTGGAAGACGTTCGGTACGGAGGACCAGACGTTCTGGTGCTGCACCGGAACCGGCATCGAGGAATACTCAAAGCTCAATGGCAGCATTTACTGGCGCGATGCCGGGGGGCTGTACGTCAACCTCTTCATCCCCTCGGAACTGGATTGGAAGGAGAAAGGCTTCCGGCTTCGCCAGGAGACGAAATATCCCGCGTCCGAGACCATTCTCCTGACCGTGACCGCGGCTGCGGGGAGCGACATCGGAATCCGCCTGCGGATACCGGGATGGCTGCGGACGGCGCCGGTGGTGAAGGTGAACGGCAAGCCGCTGGATGCGTCCGCGGCGCCAGGCAGCTATCTGCTGCTCACGCGGAAATGGCGCGCGGGCGACCGGATCGAGATGACCCTGCCGATGCATCTGCACGTGGAGGCCATGCCGGACGATCCGGAGATGCAGGCGTTTCTGTACGGACCGTTGGTGCTCGCGGGCGATCTCGGCGGCGAAGGTCTGACGGAGGCGCACATCATCGGGCCGAACCTGCGGGTGGGAGCGCCGAACGTGGAGCAGTTCGGGTCGCCGCTGGCTGCGACGAATACGGTGCCGCCGGTTCCCGCCATCGAGATCCCGACCTTCCGGGCCGCGGGCGAAGGGCCGGATTCCTGGATCAAACCGGCCGACCGGCCGTTGTCGTTCCGAACCGTGGGACAGAAACAGGATCTGGTGCTGGTGCCGCTGAACAGCCTGTTTGACCGGCGCTACTCCGTCTACTGGCACGTGACGTAGGCGCCTACCGGCTTGCGGCAGGATCAGCCTCGACCAGGCGCCACGCGGTTTCCTGCGCCTGGCGTTTGCGCGCCTCTTCGCGCAGGGCCGTGAACCGCTTCAGCAGCGCCGGCACTTCGGCCTGGGCTTCGGGCCGGCCGGTGGATTGCAGGGCGCGGATGAGGCGGTACAAAGCCGTCTCGTCGGAAGGGTTGTCACGCAAAGCGAGACGGCACTGTTCGATCGCCTTTTGCGCCTCGCCGGCTTGCAGGTAGAGGCGGCTCAGCACGTCGCGGGCGAGAAAGAAATCGGGTTTCAAGCGCACCGCCTGCCGCGCGGCATCCACCGCCTGTTGAAACTCGGGACTGCCCGGCTGCGCGCCCTGACGGCTGAGCAACTCGGCCAGGACATAATGCGGGAACGGGTCGTTGGCATTCGTCTTCAACTGCGAACGGACGGTGACCAGGGCCTCATCGAGATTGTTCTGCTGGATCTGCGAAAGGCCGCGCGCCACCGAGCCCAGAGCGCGATCCGGATCGAGCTGCTCCGCCCGGTCGAAATCCGCATCGGCCTTGGCGTACTCGGCAAGCTGAACGTACAGCACGCCGCGCGCGACGTACAAGGGAGCGGAGCGAGGGAGCTGAGTGAGACCCGCAGCGATCATGTCGATGCCGACCTGAAAGGACTGGTGGGTGAACGAGAGAGAGGCGAAATCCAAGTAGAAATCCGGGTTGCGCGGATCGAGCAGGATGGCCTGGCGCAGGGCGGCTACAGCCTGCGGGGTCTCGCCCAACGCCTCGTGCGCGGTTGAGACCAAGTCGAGGGCGATGGGGTCGGGATTCTTTCCATTGGTTAGGGGATCCAGGGCGGCGATCGCGTCGCGGAACCGGGTCCCGTCGATCAGCGCGACGGCCAGGGTGTAGCGGGCGCGCCGGTCTTCCGGCCGCAGGGCAATCAACTTCCGGAAAACATCGGCGGCCTCTTCGGGCTGCTTCCTCTTCACGAGGCAGGAACCGTACTCACGCAGGGCATCGGGCTGGGACGCGATTACCGCTTGCGCCTGCTGGAAGTGCTTCACGGCGGTGGCGCAGTCGGATTTTTTCCATGCCAGGGCGCCCAGCATGGCGTGCGCCGTGGGCTCTTCCGGGCGCAGCGCCAGCAGATGTTCCAGATGAGCGGTCGCTTCGGGTTTGCCCTCCCGGTATTCGATCTGCGCGGCAGCCGCCAGCGCCGGGACGTAGTCCGGCGAGAGTGCGATCGCGCTTCGGAAGACGGCCAGGGCCTCGGCATCCTGATGGAGGCCGCTCCATGCCATGCCTTCGAGGACCAGGATCCGCACTTCGTTGGGCGATCTGTCGCGCGCGGCGCGGGCCAGGTGGAGCGCTTCCTGAAAGTGCCGGGCACGCAGCGCGGCGGCAATGGCGCCCACGGCTTCATCCGCATTCGAGGCCGGCAGACGCAGGCTCGCGGAGAGCAGCAGGGCTGCCAGCAAACCCGTGAATGGGCCACGCCGTGGAATCGCCACCCTCCCTTTCTTAGCAGGGTAACCCATTACGGAAGAGACGGCTTCGGGCTGCTGTATACTACGATTCGTTTCGAGTCTCTCATATGAACTCCAACCGTCTGACGCGCCGGGCCTGCATGGGCCTTCTGGCGGCTCCACTGGCGGCACGCGCGCAAATGGCTTCGCGGGGCGTGTCGCCCGTGCCGCGGCCCAAGCCGTCCGGGCTGCCGTTCGACGCATCGTTCACGGATGTTGCCGCCCAGGCGGGAATGACGGCTCCCGTGATTTATGGAGGAGTGGACCGCAACGATTACATCGTGGAAGCGATCGGGTGCGGCGCCGCTTTTCTGGACTACGACAACGACGGCTGGCTCGACATTTTCCTGCTTTCCGGCACGCGGTGGGAAAATGCGCCGGCGGGAGCGACGAACCGGCTCTATCACAACAATCGCAATGGCACATTCACAGATGTGACAGCGAAGGCCGGGCTCACGCGGACCGGTTGGGCCTGCGGCGTGACCGTGGGCGACTACGACAACGACGGTTTCGAAGACATTTTCATCACCTATTGGGGGCACAACGTGTTGTACCGGAACAACGGCGACGGCACGTTTACGGATGTGACGCGCGCGGCCGGCCTGCTGGACAACGAGGTGCGATGGAGCACGGGCTGCACATTCGTGGATTACGACCGGGATGGAAAGCTGGACCTGTTCGTGTCGCGGTACATGCGATTCGATCCGAAGAAAATTCCGCCCGCGGGAAAGGCCCCGGGGTGCAGCTTCAAGGGCGTGCTGGTGAACTGCGGTCCGCGAGGCCTTCCGACCGACACACACTCGCTCTATCACAACAACGGAGACGGCACGTTCACGGAGGTCAGCGAGCGCGCGGGCATCGCCGCCGCGGCGGGCAGTTACGGCCTTACCGCGGCGGCCGCGGATTTCAACGACGACGGGTGGCCGGAAATCTACGTGGCATGCGATTCCACTCCCAGCCTCCTGTTCGTGAATAATCACGACGGAACCTTTAAGGAAGCCGGACTGGAACTGGGCGTGGCGTTGAACGAAGACGGGCAGGAGCAGGCGGGTATGGGTTTGGGGATCGGAGACTACAATCTGGACGGCCAGTTGGACATTCTGAAGACCCATTTCACGGAGGACACGCCGGCATTGTACGCCAATCACCTGAAGAGCGGGTTCACGGATGTGACGATCGGCTCCGGGCTTGGTGTGGAGACGCGCTACGTGAGTTGGGGAGCGGGCATCGTCGATCTCGACAACAACGGTCAACCCGACCTGTTCTGGGTGACGGGAAGCGTGTATCCCGAAGTCGAAAAGAAACTGCCGCAGTATCCCTATCGCACACCCCCCGTACTGTTCCGGAACCTCGGAAAAGGGCGCTTCGAAGAGGTTTTGACAGGCGACGGACCGGGAATGGCGGCGGTTCATTCCAGCCGCGGATGCGCGTTCGGCGATTTTGACAACGACGGCGACCTCGATATCCTGATCGTGAATCTGAACGAACCGCCGACGCTGCTGCGCAACGACGTGAAGGGAAATCCGCATTGGATCAAAGTCAGGCTGGAGGGCGTCAAGTCGAACCGCAGCGCCATCGGCGCGCGGGTCACGGCCAGGTACGGCGGGCACGTGCAGGCGCGGGAGGTGCTGGCCCAGTCCAGCTATCTTTCGGTGGACGACCGGCGGCTGCACTTCGGCCTCGGTGAAAGCGATGCAGCGGAGCTGAAGATCCGCTGGCCGAGCGGCCACCGGCAATCGTTCCCCCGGGTCGCGAGCAATCAACTGGTCACGATTAACGAGGAATCCGGAATCGTGCCCTCTCGAGGCTTTTCGCCGCCACGTCCCAAACCACGCTGAAAGCGATTGCAGGACTGGGTAGGCAACCAGCCGGATCGCACGCTCACGCCCCTGGCGCATAAGTGAAAAAAACTACAATCCGAAGCGAAAATTCAACAGAATTCACAGAGATCACGACTGCCACGCGCGCCTGTGTAAGCGCTTCATTTTTCTGCTTGACCGGTGGGAGATCTCATAGTATAAAACACTAGGCCGGGAGTGCGGCGGCGTTGCACCGTTGCCGCGAGTGGAAACTGCAATCAGGCTGTTGTGGCCGTCGGGAGAGTGGGCTGCGAGGGGAGTGGGGATGATGTCTTCGACTCGGTCTTTCGTTTTGTTGGCCGGCGTTCTGGGGATGGCGATTGCCGGTTGGGCGCAGTTCAGCGGCAGCATTCAAGGCACGGTTCTGGATCCGGCGGGTGGGGTGGTTCCCAATGCGCGAGTAGATCTCAAGAACACGGAAACCAGCGTGACCGCGACGTCGATGTCGGACGCCGAGGGCAATTACCGGTTCGTCAGTCTCGCACCCGGGTCGTACCAGATGACCGTAGAGGCCCGCGGATTCAATACCATGAACGTCTCGTTTACACTGGCAACCAGCCAGATCCTGAACGTTCCGGTGTCGATGAAAGTGGCGAACGCGGCACAAACGGTGGAGGTCACGGGCGAGGTTCCCGTACTGAACACAGCCGAAAGCCGGAACCAGATGACGCTGGAGACCTCGGCGCTGTCCAATCTTCCGCTCGCAGGCCGAAACATGATTTCGCTGGTGACGCTGGCGCCCGGAGTGATCGGAACCGGCACGGTTACCGGCGGCAGCCCGGGCTCGGGCGTGGATAACTACTCGACGGAGTTACAGGTAGACGCGAGTGCCAATGGCCTGGGCAGCGTCGCCAATATGTACGTAGTGGACGGACTGGATGTTACCAGCGCGATCCGGCCGGGTGTGTTGAACCTGACGCCGAACCCCGACTCGGTCCAGGAGACCAGCATCCAGACCAACACGTTCGGCGTGGAGTACGGCCGGGCGAGCTCGATCCAGATGGCGATGACCACCAAATCCGGCACCGAAGGATTTCACGGCACCGCCAGCGATTATTTCACCAATCAAAAGCTATGGGCCGGCACCGAATTCGTTCACAAATACTCTCCGTACCATAGCAACAATATCTCCGCCACGATCGGCGGACCGATTATTCCGCACCACCAGTTCTTCTTCTTCTTCGCGATCGAGCCCCTGCGCGCCTCCACGTCCACCGGAAACAGCACGCAGACCTTCGAGGACCCGCAGTTCACGAACTGGGCGAAGCAGAACTTCCCCAACAGCCTGGGAACCAAGATTCTGACGAGCTATCCCGCCTCGAATGCGACGACCACCGGAATTCTCCAGACCGCGGCGAACATCTTTCCCGGGACTTGCGGCACACCGGACACATACAACCTGCCTTGTAACCTGCAGATGATCGACAGCGGCATTTTCAACGGTACTAACTACCGCAACGGCACTCAGTTCAACGTGCGTATCGATAAATACTTCCGTAACGACCGGATTTACGGCAACACGTACCGCACGGTGCTGGATACGGGCGGGCCCGCGATCCGCCCGGCCTTCGCCGCCACCAACCATTTCATCCTGAACGCGCTGCAATTCAACGAGACCCATACCTTCTCGCCCACTACGGTGAACGAGGCCAATTTCGGCTACATGCGCGACGAGGGAATCCAGCCGCAGACCGGACTTTTCAGCGTTCCGCTGATCAATGTAACCGGACAGGGCACGGGCTTCGGCAACGGTTTTGCGCTGGGTGACTTTATCCAGCATAACTACCACTGGCGCGACGTACTGACTCACATCCGCGGCTCGCACACGTTGAAGTTCGGATATGAAGGATGGTTCGGAGACGACGTCGAAAACTTCCAGGGGCCGCACGCCCAGCCGACTTTCACTTTCAACAACCTGCTCGACCTGGTGCAGGATAAGCCGTATACGGAGACCGGCGTGGCCTACAATCCGATCTCGGGCCAGCCAGTGCTATGGGACTGGAACGCAGCGTCGAAAACCTTCGGCCTGTTCGCTCAAGACACCTGGAAAGTCAGGCCGAACCTGACCCTGACCTACGGGCTTCGCTTTGACGACTACGGCAATCCTTATTCGCGCTCCCCCAACACAGCCTTCGGGAACTTCAACCTGGGGCAGGGCGGGACGTTCCAGGACCAGGTTGCCAACGGGAAGATCGTGTTGAAGAACGATGTCTTCACTTCCGCGCAGAAAGCCTGGAGCCCGCGGGTAGGTGTGTCATGGGATCCGAATAACAAGGGCGACTGGGTGATCCGGGGCGGCGCCGGCATCTTCCATAACTGGGTTACGCCAGCCAATGCACAGGAGGAGTTTCGCGGTAATCCGCCAGGGCCGATCTATCCCACCTTTTACTCAACCGATCCGATTTCTCCGCTGTTCGTGGTAGGCAACAGCAACACTCCCCCGTTCGGGTTCACCTACCCGGCGATCCCGGCCGGGCAACTCGATTCCCACGGAGGGATTGTCGGCCTGCACCCGGCGATCGGCGCCATCGATCCCAACCTATTGACGCCGGTCTCCTACAACTTCACAGCCAATCTGGAGCGGCGGCTGGCTCGGGACACCGTAGCTTCGGTAGGTTACTCGGGCAGTCGCGGCAGAAACCTGCTCTCGGGCGGCGGCCAACAATTCAGTGTGAGTTACGGCGTGGATATCAACAGCTATGCGGGCGACCTGGTCGAGCACAACAGCACGGTTCCGACCCGCCTGGTCCCGAGCTTCGGCCAGATATATTACACGCAGAATGACCGCGAGTCGAGATTCGACGCCTTGATTGTGGGCGTGCGGACGCGGTTTTCCAGGAGCGGGTTCATCAACGCCTATTACACCCACTCGGCCTCCAAGGATGACACGCAGGTGTACCCGGTGGCGATCAACCCCTCTCAATACTACGGCCCTTCCATCTGGGATTCGCCCAACCGGCTGTCGCTCACGTGCAGCTACACCATACCCGGCCTGAATCAGGGTCACGGACTCACCGGCCGCCTGACCAGCGGGTGGGTGGCCAGCGGGACCACCATCCTGCAAAGCGGGCATCCGTTCACAGTGAATACGAGCGCGCCCTTCCAGCCGCTGAAGGACGCAAACGGCACCTTCATCGGGCTCGCCCCGAACAGCGGCGACTACAACGCGGATGGCGACAACAACGACTATCCGGACGTCGGCAGCTATACCATGGCACGCTCGCGTCACGATTTCCTGACCGGCGTGTTTCCGAGATCGAATTTCACCTTGCCGGCCATGGGCACCGAGGGCAATGAAAAATGGGGGCAGTTCCGGAACCCCGGTTTCGCGCAAACGGATGCCTCCCTGGCAAAAGACACCGCGCTGACGGAAAGATTGCGGCTGGAGTTGCGGTTCGAGTTCTTCAATCTGTTCAACCGCGTGAACCTGGGTGGAGTCTCGTCGAACCTCTCGAGCGCGACCTTCGGCCGCTCGACCTCCCAGCTCAATCCAAGGTGGATTCAGATCGGCGCCAAAATCCTGTTCTGAAGCTGACGCTGGTGTAAGTCGAGCTTACAGCCGGACCTCGACCGGCCGGCCCTGGAAGACCAGTTCGCGGGTCACCGATTCGCCGGCGACATGCACGACGAAAGTTCTCCTGGCCGGCCCCAGCATTTTCGAACCGGCGCCCAGCCGCGCGCTCAACCGCCGCCGCCGATCGTTCCATGCGAAGTTGACCCGCATGAATTCGCGTTTCCGGTAATCGAAGCTGTGGCCGTCGTCTTCGTAGAGAGAAAAGGCTCCGCCGGCGCCCGGATGCAGCCACAGCGCGAGCGGCTCGTCCACATTTTCCGCGGTGTACTGCTTCACCGGTCCCATCGGAATCACGGCTCCGGCGCGCACGTAGAGCGGAATGGTTTCGAGGTCCACCTGGCGCGTAATCTCGCGGCCGCCTTCGAGACGCTCCCGGGTCCAGAAATCGTACCAGTGGCCGCGCGGCAGATACAACGATCGCGAGACCGCGCCTTTCTCCACCACCGGAGCCACGAGAATGTCGCGGCCGTAGAGGTACTCGTCGCCGCGCGCCACCGCGGCGGCATCATCGGGATAGTGCAGCCAGAGCGCGCGCATGATGGGCACTCCGGTTTCGCAGGTCTCCTTCACTGCGGCGTAAAGATACGGCATCAGCCGGTAGCGCAGCTCGAGGTACTTCTTGCAGACGGGCTCGATCGCCGGATTGTGGAATTCCCTGGGGTCGGGCTGATAGCCGGGCGTCTCCTGCCGGACCGCAGGGGCGGGATCTCCCATGTTCCAACCCCACGGCAGATGCAGTGTCCACACGCGGCCGTGGGAGCGGAACAGCGGGCAGAAGGCGGCGAACTGGAACCACCGCGCATACAACTCGCCGGTGTACTCGCGGGTAGGGATGAAGCCGCCGATATCGGTTCCCCAGTACGGGATGCCGCTCAGACCGGCATTCACGCCGATGGGGACGTGGGTCTTCAGCGTTTCCCAGGTGGATTGCACGTCGCCCGACCACAGGAACGAGGCATAGCGCTGCATGCCCGCGTAGCCGTTGCGGTGCAGCGCGTAGACGCGCTGGTTGGGCCGGTACATCTGCTGGCCTTCGAAGTACATGCGGTTGCGCGCCAGGCGCGAGGGCGCATCCAAGCCGTCGCCCTGGTCGGGCCACCAGCCATCCACACCGAGATCGGCGAGAGGCTTGTGGGCCGGCCAGTAGCAGCTCACCTGGCGGTCGTCGGGCCAGCGGCCGTCGGGCGTCCGGCCGGGCGGCTGCGGCGGCGCCGTGCAGGGATCGTGCACCGTTCCGTGGAAGTGCCGGCCCTCCACGACGATATGCAGCACCACCTGGAACCGGTCGTCATGCAACTGCCGGATCGCGGCCGCGGGATCGGGAAATGCTCTGGCGTTCCAGGTGAACTCGCCGTTATGCGTATTCCAGCCATTGGGACAGAAGTCCGTGCCGAGATAGATCATGGCGTCGCACGGTAGTTTCTTTTCGCGAAAGGTCCGCGCTTCCGCCAGGATCTCATCGGGCGTGCCGAGGGTCCGGTGAGATTGCTGGTAGCCCAGCGACCAGAGCGGCGGCATCTCCGGATAACCGGTGATGCGTGCGTACTCGGCCAGAATGGCCGGTGGAGCGCTCGCGCCGATCACGAAGAGATCGAGCGGCAGCGCCAACTGGGGATTCGCCGCCTGGAAGACCGCCTCCTTCCCGGTGAGATCGAGCGCGCCCAGCGGCTGGTGGATGTACATGGCCCAGCCGCTCGAGCCGATGGCGAACTGTACCGGGACCCTGGCGCCGTGCGTGGCCAGCCGATAGGCGCCCTGCCCGTTTCCCATGCGGTCGATGCTGCCGCGGCGGTCGAATTGAGGGCCGCCCTGGCCCAGGCCGAACAGGGGAGCGTCGCCTGTCTGGAAGGTCAGCTTGCCGGTGGCAGCATCGAGGCCGAGCGCCTGCACAAGGCGGCCGCCCTTCTGCGTCACGCGAATCGTGAGAGGGCTTGCCGAGAGATCGACGGTGAGATCACCGCATTTTACGTGCCGCGTTCCGGCGATGGGACGCCAGCGAAGTGCCGGCACGCCCCAGTCTTCCTTGACGAGCGCTCCATCGCGCGGCACGGCGAGCGCCCGGTCATTCTCGATCGGCTGGATCGTGATGCGCACGGTCCGCGGCGTGACAGCGGTGAGCGTGATCTCCACCGGACGTCCGACGATCCGGACCGGCGTCGACTGTGCGGGAGCGGCTTTGCCGCCGAGCAGCGCGCCCATGCCGGCGGTGGCGATGCTCCGGAGGGCCTCCCGGCGATTGGATGGTCTGGTCATGAATGCCTTGGGGCAACCAAGCCGGCGCTTCTCAGTTCACCTTCCATTCCGATATCCCCGCCGACTTGTCCGGCCGGAGCTGAACTTCCAATCGCAGGCCGCCGGTGGTTACCGGTTCGATCGCCACGTGGTTGTAGCGATCGGGCGCCGTTCCATAGGCGTCCACTGTCTGCGCGGGTTTCCACTCGGAACCTTCCTTGTAGAAGAGGCGCCAACCGGCCGGAAGTTGGATCGTGCCGTTGCCGGCCTCTTCGAACCAGTAGACATCCACGGAAGACACCCTGGCGGGCCTGGCGAAATCGTACTGAATCCATTCGCGGGTGCCGCGTTTGGGAAGCCAGTCATAGAACGAGCTGACATCGGTGGAGGAGGCCGGCTCTTCCTGGTCGGCGACCAGCCTGGGATCCCGGACGCCGTTCTCGGCCATGGTCGGGCCGGAGGTTGTCACTTTGCTCTGCGAAGCGAGGCTGGGGTACGGAGTCGGATGGACCGCAGACTCCTGATCGGCGATCCAGACCTCCATCTGGCCGGCGCCGCGGTTGGCCCAGGCATGGTAGGGAATGGCGGTGAACGATTCCTCGGAGTGCTCCAGCTTGCGACTCGCGTCATAGCGGAACGCGGTGACTTTCCCTTCGATCACTTGCACGCCTTTCAACAAGCTCGGTTTCCACTCCGCACGGAGCGGCTGGTCGTCGCGGAGGAGGATGTTGCGTACGTGGCGATCGGGACTGTCGGTCCATTCCGCGGCGTAAACCACGGGTCCGCGCTGAAGAGCAATGCGGTTCCGGTCGGCGCTGACCTTCGAATTCGCTCGAATGCGGCGAACCGGCATGGGCAGATTGAGCTCGATGGTGTCGCCCTTCCGCCATTCGCGGTGGATCGCGGCGTATCCGTTCTCGAGCCGAAGGGGCTGCTCGTTACCGTTGAGGCGGAGCGTCACGGGCGCGGCGGCGGCATCCGCGAAACGGTACAGGTCGCCGGGCACGACCTCGTTTCGCGCCCAGCCGGGTACGCGAACCTTCACGGTGAAGGTACCCGCCCGCTCGGGGTCGATCGATATTTTGATGTCGCCGGACCAGGGATAACGGGTGTCCTGAGTGACTTTCAGCTTCTGCCCGTTTCCGAGCGCGAGATCCGCCGTGTTGCTCAGGTAGAGATTGACGTACAACGCGTCGTTCTGCTCGGCATAGACATATCCCGGGACCGAAGGCATGAAACGGGTGATGTTGCCCGGGCAGCATGCCACGCCGAACCAGGGACTGCGACGGTGCTGCCCGTTCGATTCCAGCGGATTCGGGTAGAAATACGTTTTCCCGTCCAGTGAGACGCCGGAAATCAGGCCGTTGTAGAGGGTTCGTTCGAAGATATCGACATAGCGGGAATCGCCATGCAGCAGGAACATGCGCTGGTTCCAGAAGGCGTTTCCGACAGCCGCGCAGGTTTCGTTGTAGGCCGTCATGTTGGGAAGCTCGTAGTCCGCGCCGAAGGCTTCGCCCTTACCCAGCGCGCCGATGCCGCCGGTGATATACAACTTCCTGTAAACGACGTTCTCCCAGATTTCATCGAGGGCGTGGAGGTAGGCCTGATCGCCGGTCATGGCGGCGACATCCGCCATTCCGGAATACATATAGGTCGCGCGAACCGCGTGACCTTCCGCCTGGGTCTGATCGATGACGGGGATATCGGCCTGGTTGTAGGGACTGCCTCCGCCCCGGCTGTCCAGCAGGAACTTGGCGAGATCCAGATATTCCTGTTTTCCGGTGACACGGTACAGTTTGACGAGCCCCATCTCGACGATCTGGTGGCCCGGGTAGATCTTCCGTTTGCCCGGCCCGAAGGTGCGAACCAGCAGGTCGGCATTCTTCAAAGCAACATCGAGCAGGCTGCGTTTGCCGGTGGCCTGGTAATTCGCGTACGCGGCCTCGTACAGGTGGCCGGCGTTGTACAACTCGTGACTGAGGACTTCCTCCTTCTCCCAGCGCTGGTGGCCGGCCCACTCGTGCGGATGCTGGGGGTCGATGGTGCGCGTCGTATAGAGATATCCGTCCGGTTCCTGCGCAGCGGCGATCTTGGCAATCAGGCCGTCGAGGTATGCATCCAGTTTCGGATCCGGCCGGACACTCAGCGCGTACGACGCGCCTTCGATGACCTTGTAGGGGTCGGTGTCATCGAATGGAAACCCGGGCGGGTGGCGGTCCTTCAGATCCTCGCCGCGAAGGACCTCGGCGGCACGGACGAAGTTCTCGATGCGTCCGGTCCGTTCGCATTGCTCGAACGCGGTGGGAATCGACACGGTTCGATTGATCTCGATGCGGGGCGCCCAGAACTCGTCGGAAACATGAACCTGCGTGAATGGCACGGGCTTGATGGGGTAGTCGCGGCGGGCGTGGCTTGCATCCGAAGCCTGCCAGCCGTACATGGCCGCGGCGGCAAGAAAGACCACCACGGGACTACGCGCGTTCACCAACTTTCCACGATTCACAGTGCCTCCCGATCATGCGGGCAAGCGCCCGGCGCGGTCCTGGACCCCGGTAGCGGCCGTCAGGTGAGAACTGGTTGGGGCATGCCCGATGGAAGGGTTATACCACATCGCGGGCGCGGGACGTGTCTGGTAGAGTAGACGCGAATGCGCTGGTTACTCCTGCTGGCGATCTGGCCGGTGCCGGCTGCCGGGCAGTTCACCCTCTATGGTTGCGGCGTCACTTCCAAGGACTACGTGGTGGGCGCGCAACTGCCTCCCAGCGGTATCTTCGTGAAACCGCCCGCCGGCGCGTGGCGGCACGCCGGCTACAATCATCCGTTCATCGCGGCGCTGGATTTCGATCCACGCGACCCGTCGGTGCTCTACGTGGCGGCGGGCAACGGTCTGCTGCGCGTATCCGGCCACGGCGAGCGCTGGAAGATCCTCACCGGCAGCGGTGTTACCGAACTGCTCGACGTGGCTGTGGATCCCCATGCGCGGGGCACGATCTATTTCAGCCACACCGCGGGCATTCACGCGAGCCACGACGGGGGCGCCACGTGGCGGAGCATCTCATCCGGGCTCCGCCGGAAATATACCGCGGCGATTCGCGTGGACCGCCGCCGCAGCGGGATTCTCGTCGCCGGCAATGAACAGGGCGTTTTCCGCAGCGAGGATGACGGAACGCGGTGGCGCCTCGCGGGCGCCTCGGGGATTCAGGTGCTGCACATCGAACAATCGCCCCACGACGCGTGTTACTGGCTCGCCGCCACGGAAGGCAGCGGCCTGTTCGCCTCCAGCGATTGCGGTGTCACGTTCGAGAGCAACGGGAATCTGGGCGTGGGCCGCAATCTCTCCGACATCGCCTTCGATCCCGCGGATTCGAATCGCGTGGCGGTGGCCGGATGGGGAACCGGCGTGGCCGTCTCCGAGGATCGCGGCAAAACCTGGCAACTCCGCAACGCCGGGCTTCCGGGTCTGTCGGTGTGGAGCGTGGTTTTCGATCCCGCCCAACCGGGCCGCATGTACGCCGGGGTACACGACAGAGCGGTCTACGTTTCACCCGACTACGGCCGCACCTGGCGGGAGGACGGCCTGGAGGGCAGCACGATCTTCCGCATGCGATTCGTCCCGGAGGCGCCGGCGAGATGACCCGCCTTCTCTGGTTGTGCCTGCTGGCGCCGGGACTCGGCGCCGCCACTCCCGAGTTCACCGAGCGCGCGCGCTCGGTCATCGAAGTCTACGCACACCCGAGGGACCCCGCCCGGATGGGCTATGCGAATATCGCGGCCAAGCTGTGGCTTCGCGAAGATCCCGCGCTGTGTTCCCGCCGCCTGGAAGAACTGCTCGCCGCCGGGCCTACCGGCGATATGTTCTGGATGTACCCCGTTACCGCCATCGCCTATCTGGATCGCGGGCAGTTGACCGCGTCCTCCCGCGATGCCCTGCGCCGGTCGTTTCGCACCTACATGCCTTACCGCGGCGACACCGAAAACCACTGGCTGCTGTACTACACTTCCCTCTACCTCATGGCCCAACTGTGGCCCGGCCTGGATGGAGACCAGTGGTACACCGGCAAGTCATCCGCCGAAAACATGCGGGAAGCCGCCGGGTGGATTGAGTCCTGGGTACGGCTCACCACCACTCGCGGGCAGGGCGAATACGACAGCCCGCACTACATGGGCCTGTTCTTTCTGGCGAACTCGTACCTTGCGGAATGGGCCCGCGACCCGGCCGTGAAGAAGCGGGCATTGCTGATGCTCGACTACCTGATGGCCGACTTCGCCGCCGAAAACCTGGACGGCATCTTCGTGGGCGCCCACTCGCGGGTCTACGACCTGCCCGCGATCGAAAAGTGGCAGAACGTATCCAGCGATTTCGGCTGGGTGCTGTTCGGACTCGGCCGGCCCCTGGATCCGCCCGACGGGTACATCATCTTTTACCTCCTGGCCTCCGCGTATGAACCCCCGGAGATCCTGAAGCGCATCGCCACCGACCGCTCCCAGCCTTATACGCACTACGAACGCAAGCGCACCCGCAACCGCTGGCGCTTCTTCGACGAACTCCACGGGCCGGTGTACAAGACCACTTACGTGCGCCACGAGTATGCCGTGGGTTCCGACCAGGGCGGCACTTTGCAGCCGATCCAGGAGCACTCGTGGGACGTCACCTGGAGCGTGCCCGACCCGCGGGGCGTTCACAATACGCTGTTCACGCTGCATCCGTATTCGTCCTTGCGCGAGTTGGAGACCTACTTCACGTTTCCGCCCGATATCGGGATCTCCACCGTAGTGAGCTCGAAGAAGAGCTACGATTCGCCCGACAAGCTGGTGGGCGGCTCGCCCTACGAGAAGATCTTTCAGGACCGCGACACGATCATCGTGCTGTACGACATTCCGCCGGACACCCGCTTCCCGCACATCAACGGTTTCTTCTCGAAGGACCTGGCGGAATTGCGCGAGGATCCGTCAGGCTGGATCTTCGCGCGCGGCGGGGATGCGCTCATCGCCTGCCGCCCGCTCCAGCCATATGTGTGGAAGCCCATCCAGGGCGGCGGGAAGCGGTTGTTCAGTCCTTATCTGAAGAATGGGATGGTGGTGCAGGTGGCGGCCCGCTCGGAATTCGCCGGCCTGGACGCGTTCCGCAGTGCGATTCTGGGGCTGCCGCTGGAGATCCGGCTGGAGCCCACGCCCACGGTGCGCTTCCGCTCGCTCCGCGGCGCGCAGCTCGAGTTCACCTACGGGCAGACTCCGCGGGCCAACGGCGTCGCGTTGGATTACGGCCACTGGCCGCTGTTCGGCGGACCGTTCGTGGAAGCAGCCGTGGACTCCGGCCAGCTCACGCTGAAGTACGGACACATGCGGCGCACACTGGACTTCCAGCGTCTGACGGTGAACAACACGCCATAGCGGGGGCTGTTCGGGGGTGTGCAGCCGCTTCTGGTGTTGGTGGAGCAGTTTTTCTGTTCCTCTCCGCGACTCTGCGTCTCCGCATCGGGACATGACCTCCCGGTTTGACCCGAGGCCCGCCCAACAATTCGTCCCATGCTCCGGCCGAGAATTGAGGCTTCCGAGCCGCGCGCGTCAGCAGGCGGTGGGGGCGGACAGTAGCATAATGGCTCTGTGCACACCAACTGGTCGCGCCGTTCCCTGGTGCTGGGGATGGCCGCATCCGCATCGCTCGCTCGCGGCGAGGCGGTGAAGCTTCCCCGCAAGGTGCGGCTCGGGCTGATCGGCTTCGACGGGCATCCCGAAGAGATCCTGCGCCCTCTCCGCGATTTTCCGGATGTCGAACTGGTCGCGGTGGCCGAAGCCGGGTCCGATGCCCGCGCCATGGAATCGCAATTTCGCAATCCGCTGGTTGCCCGGGCCCGCCGCTATCGCGATTACCCGGAGATGCTGGCGCGGGAGCAACTGGACTGCGCCGCGATCTGCAATCACAATGGGGGCCGCGCGGCAGCCATCCTGGCGTGTGCGGCGCGCAAACTCAACCTGATCGCCGAGAAACCTTTCGCCATCCACCGCCGCGACTGGAACGCCGTCGCCGCCGCCGTGGGGCGCGCCGGCATCCACGCCGGCATGCTGCTCCCCATGCGTTTCGACCCGCCCTACCTGGCGATGCAGCAGGTGGTCAATTCCGGCGAAATCGGCGAGGTGGCGCAGATCGACGCCCAGAAGAGTTACCAGCAGGACATCCGCCCGGACTGGCAGAAACACGCGCGCACCTACGGCAGCACCATTCTCTGGATCGGCATTCACATGATCGACCTGATGAGCTTCACCAGCAGCCGCCGGTTTTCGCAAGCGATGTCGTTTCAGGGGCACGTCGCGTTTCCCGAACTGGGCGATATGCAGAACGTGACCGCAACGATTTTTCGCCTCGACAACGGCGGCACCGCCACGCTGCGCATGGACTACCTGCGGCCGGCTTCGGTGGAAGGCCACGGCGACGATCGGCTGCGCCTGGCCGGGACCCGCGGGATCGTCGAATACCGGCAGGACTCGGGGGTCACCGTGATGGCCGCCGGCGGCAAGCGCACGCTGACCAACCTGCCCGCCACGGGTTCGGTGTTTGCGGATTTCCTGCAGTCCACCTACCTGGGAGCCAAGCCCGCCCTCACGTGGCCGGAAATCGTGCGCGCCAACGAGGCTACTCTGGCTGCTCACGAGTCGGCGGAAAGCGGCAAGACCGTATGGCTGCGAAGTTGACCGCGAAACCGGCATGGCACACCAGGTCTTCATCAGCTACGCTTCGCAGGACAAGGCAGCCGCCGAAAGCATCTGCGAGGCCCTGGAACAGGCCGGAATGCCGTGCTGGATGGCGCCCCGGGATATCGAGGCCGGCACGGATTTCCCCACCGCGATTGTCGACGCGATCGACTCCGCCCGTGTGCTGGTGCTGGTTCTGACGGAGCATTCGGCCGCCTCGCCGCACGTCCTCAGCGAAGTGGGACAAGCTTTCAACGGCCGCAAGCGGATCGTGCCGTTTCGCCTCTCCACGGCCGCCTTGCCGCCCAACCTGGAGTATTTCCTCTCCATGACCCAGTGGCTGGATGCGGAGGCAGGATGCACGGAGGCCAACCTTCGGAAGCTGACCGCAGCCACGCAGGATGCCGTCGCCGGCAAAGTGCCGCCGGCCAAACGGCGAACCACGCGCCGGACGAAAGCGCTGGTTGCCCTGATCGCCGTGCCCGTGCTGGCGGCCGGAGGTTTCGCGGTGTGGAAATGGCCGCGGCCTATCAAACCGGGCATGCTGGCGCCGCCGTCGCCGCAGCCCGTCAATCCCACCGAATCTCCACCTCAGACCTGGGTCAATCCGGCTGACGGCGAGACTTACGTCAAGATCCCCGCCGGCACTTTCACCATGGGATGTTCGCCCGGCGACAGCGAATGCAGCGATGACGAGAAGCCCGCCCATCCGGTGCGGATCGACCACGGGTTCTGGATGGGCCGGACCGAAGTCACCGTGGGAGCATACCGCGCCTACGCGTCGAAACACGGGCTCCCGTCTCCTCCCGGCGATGCCGCACTCCCCGTGACGCGTGTGGCCTGGGCCGGCGCCAGACAGTATTGCGCCGCGATCGGCGGGCGCCTGCCCTTCGAAGCGGAATGGGAATACGCCGCGCGCGGAGGTGTCTCCCAGGCCTATTACGGCGTCCTCGATGAGATCGCGTGGTATGCCGGGAACAGCGACGGCACGGCGCATCCCGTGGGGAAGAAAGCGCCGAACGCGTTCGGGCTTTACGACCTGCTCGGAAACGTGGAGGAGTTGGTGATGGACCGCTACTACAAGAAATACTACCTGGACTCGCCGGCCATCGGACCGCAGGTCGACCTGCCACTGGCGCCGAATGCTACGGCCACGGCTCGCGGCGGATACTGGGGTTCCGAGCCGGCATCCGTTCGCCTTTCCGCGCGATCCGAGCGGGAAACCGATGACCCCTCTCCCATCACCGGATTCCGCTGCGCAATCGACCGCCCGTAGGCGCGCTCACAGCGTCTTCAGATACTCCAGCAGCGCCGCCTTCTGCTCCTCGGGCAGCGTGGTGCCGAATCTTTCTCCCGCGTGTCCGATGTTGCTGTTACCCGGCATGGTGGTGTCGAACTGCCAGGCGTTCGCCACGCCGGGGGCGGCGTCGCTCCGGTAGCCGAGCTTCTCCGGGTCGTACTCCCTCGCGCCGACCGTGAATTTCGCCGGCCGCTGGTCCGGATGCAGCAGATCGAACAACGTAGGCACCGACCCGTTGTGGAGGAACGGTGCAGTCGCCCAGATGCCCCGCAGCGTGCGCGCCATGTACTTGCCGGTAGCCCGCCATACCGCCGGGTTCGCATCCATGGCAGCCTGCTCGGCCGCGGGGATGCCGTCATCCTGAAACGCCCTCTTCTTCAACCCGCTCAGAATGGGTGCGACCGCGTCCGGGAACGGTTTGCCACCCACCGGCTGGCCGAAGCTGTTGGCCCGGTTCGGATCGGTTCCCACGTCTGTCAGCGCGAATAGCCGGTCCTGATGGCAGCCCTGGCACCTGTCCTGGAAGATCTGCGCGCCCGCTTTCGCTTTGGCATCGTCGATCGCTCCGAACACATCCGCGGGCCACCTCGGAGGTTGCAGTTTATGGGTCAGCACTTCCAGCCGGTGCAGATTGCCGATCCGCAGCGTGGACTCGTACGTCTGGGGATCGAATACGGCCCCCATTCCCAGCGCCTGGCCGATGTTGCGCTCGAGGATGGAATTCGTGTTTCCGTCATAGTGGATCCAGCGCATGGCTTCGCCGGCACGCTGTTGCGTCGTGTCCGGCACATCCCAGAGGAACGGAAAACTCACGGGCGACTGCATTTTCATGGCATATTTCGGGAACAGGAGGTTGCGGGCCGCCCCGAAGGCATCCACCCGGCCGGGCCCCGGCTCGGTCCCATCCACCAGCAGCTTGCCGTGATTGATGTACTCGAGGCGAGCCTTCAGAAACGCGATATCCGCTTTCAGGCGCTCAGGGAAGCTCTGCCGGGGCGTGCTCGCCTGGTCCAGCGCGTCGGCGGTACTGGAAGGAACGGAGTGGAAGTTCGGGTCGGCGGTCGGCTTTTCCGCCGTATCGCCGGCCGACTGGATCGACGGATCGTTCAGGTACCCGGACGCGGCCGCCACCGATGGGGTCTCGGGCGTGTTCCGTTCCTTCTCCATGGCGATCACCAGCGCCAGAAGCTTCCGCGGGTCCTTCAGCGCCGCATCCAGCGAGTCCTTGAATTCGACCTGGTAGCCTTGCAGGTTGATCAGCGCGGGCGCGCCATCGATCCGCAACCGTTTGCCGCGGTAGGTGATCTCGCCCACGTGGCATGCGGCGCAACTGAATCCGGCCATCTCGATCCCTCTGGCGCTCGCGTTCCTCGATCGGGCCACCGTCAGGCCAACCGGCAGCCCATGAGGATTATTGGGACCCGGCACGTCGCTGACGAATCCGAACCGGTCCATCGACTGAAAGAAAGGCTTGCCCGTCCGCACGCTGATCAGGTTGGCCAGCAGGGTGTACGGCATCAGTTCGCTGCCTTCCGGCAAGTGATAATACTCGGCGCGCTCGGCGGCGGACCAGCCATTCGGCAGGTAGTAGGTTACCGAGAGCTCGGCAACCGCGGATTCCTTTTCCGGGGCCTGCTTTCGGGAACAGGCGCCTGCCAGGGCGAGCGATATACAGACGACGAAACACAGACTGCCACGCATCGGGTGATTATATCCGAGGCTCAGCGGCATTACCCGCGCCGCGTCAGACGCTCTTCACTTCGGGGTGGATCCAGGGTTTGCGATAGGGGCGGCGCAGCAGGCGGTTGGCCTCTTCATCGCCCGCCACCATCTGTTTCTGTGCATCCCATGCCAGCGTTCGGCCAAGCTTCATGGAAATGTTGGCAAGGATGCAGCAAGACGAGGAGATGTAGCCCTCTTCGATGTCCGACACCGGCCGCCCGCGGGTCGCCATGTTGGCCAGCAGGTTCTTCATGTGACCGCGAATGGCGGGGGCCACGTGCCGCTCCAGGCGCGCCTCCGTCTTGTCCTCGGGATATTGCTCCAACTCGTACGTGACGTCTTTGTGGATCGTCTGCGCGCCTCGCCCCGCGGGGGTGAAGTCGTATCCCATGACTCCGGCCTTGAGCGTTCCCTTGTCGCCGTACAGCGTCGCGCCCCAGGGATAGTTCGGATCGACCGAAGGACCGAAGCGGCGGTGCTGCCAGACGATGGTGAAGCCGTCATACTCGAACATCGCGGTCTGTTCGTCGGGGATGTTCGATTTTCCGCCTTTGAGCACGCGCAGGCCGCCGAACGAGGAAATGCGTTTCGGCCAGCCCAGGCCCATGAACCAGCGCACCATGTCGAACATGTGGATGCCCATGTCGCCGATGGTGCCGTTACCGTATTCCATGAACTGGCGCCAGGAGCGCTGGATGTCGGGACTGTAGGGCATCATGGGCGCCGGCCCCACCCAGAACTCCCAGTCCAGGGTATCGGGCACCGGCGCGGGTTCCGCCATGGTAGCCCGGCCGCCGCCGTAGGAATAGATCTCCACCAGGCCCACGGTTCCGAGCTTGCCCTCCTTCACCAGTTCGCGCGCCTCGATGAGGTGCGGCGTGCTGCGGCGCTGCATACCCACCTGCACCACGCGTTTGTACTTGCGCGCCGCCGCCAGCATGGCCTGGCCTTCCACCACGTCCACGCTGATCGGCTTCTGAACATACATATCCGCTCCGGACTTCACCGCCTCGATCATGGGCAGGGCGTGCCAGTGATCGGGCGTGGCCACCTCGACCATGTCCAGATCTTTCTCCTTGAGCATCTCGCGATAGTCCGTGTACATCCGCGGCTTCTTTTTCGAGACCTGGCGTTGGGCGGCCATCTCCGCGCAACCGGCGAGCATCTTCTTGTCGACGTCGCACAACGAGACGATCTCCACCGGCGCCACCTGCACCAGCCGGAAGAGGTCGGACTTGCCATACCATCCGCAACCGATCAGTCCCACGCGTTTGGGAGGCAGATCGGCAGCCTCCATGTCATATCCGCGGGCGGCCGACAACGCGAGCCCGCCGAAACCGGTTTGCAGAAATCGACGACGATCCATATGCTCTCCTCCCTGCTTCCGACTGAATGTAAATTTCCGGGTCCAGTATAATCGATTTCCTCCGGCCTGGAAGGTTCCGTGCCCGTAGCGCCAATTCAGGTTTCCGGCTCCGATCACCCTTTGACGCGCGATGCGAAACCGTGGAGAATAGGTGGTCCGTTGGAAGGGCGATGATATGCGCAGACTATCGAATTCTTCACGTATGACGGTTCTGATGTTGAGTGGAGCGGCGGTTCTCTGGCTCGGTGCCACCTGGGCCCAGACTCCGCAAGGCGCCCAGGCGCCGGGCGCCAGAGGCGCTCAGGGTCGGGCGCCGGTGCCCGGTGGCCGCGGCGGCCCCGCTCCGGTTCCCAAAAAGCACCTGCTGGTGATCGGCCAGACGCGAGGGTTCCATCACGGCTCGACGTCCAATGGCATGGCCACCTTCTGGAAGCTCGGCAAGGAGTCGGCCGTCTGGGACACGGAGATCAAGACCGACATGGAGTGGGTCACCAAGCGGCCGCCCGGAAGCGAGGCCCACAATCTCGACTGGTTCGACGCTCTCGCGCTGGTCAATACCACCGGCGACTGGAAGCTGGATGACGAGCAGAAGGCCGCCCTGCTGGCCTTCGTACACGACGACGGCAAAGGCCTGGTTCTCGCGCACGCCGCGCTGGACGCCAACTACGGCTGGCCGGAGTACGCGGAGATGATCGGCGGCTGGTTCCAGGCGCACCCCTGGGGCACCTTCGATGCGCCGGTGATCGTCGAAGATCCGACCTTTCCCGCCATGCGCCACTTCCCCGCGCGCCTGTTCCTGTACGACGAGATGTACTCGCCGAAAAACTGGTCGCGTGAAAAGGTCAACGTGCTGATGCGGCTCGACGAGACCCAACTGAATTACACCAACCCGCAGTATGGCCTCAAGTCCGTGCGCGAGGATAAGGACCAGGCGATCGCCTGGTCGAAGATGTACGGCAAGGGCCGCGTCTTCTATTCCAGCCTGGGGCACACCAACGAGGCGTGGGATAATCCCGACGTGCAGAAGATGTACCTGGAAGCCGTCAAGTGGGCCATGCGCCGCACCGAAGGCAGCACTACGCCGCATCCGAAAGTGAATTGAGCGGATGGTCTACGCCTGGCCGGCCTCTTCGGCGGCGATGTGAAATCCCGTGTTCGCGGCCGGCACGCCGGCGTAGACCGCCACCTGGAGGTTCGACCCGCTTCCGGTCGACTTCCGCGCCTGGGTGAGGCGGTTGGTCTTTCCGATTCATGAGGGAGGCGTGCTGGTCCGATCGGAGCGAAGCCGGCGCGAGATTGCTTCGTATCCGATCGGACAGGCGCCTGTCGGGGCTTAGATATGGATGACTCCCAGCAATAGGAGGATGATGCAGATGATAAGGATAGTCCCGATGCCGCCACTTGGGTAGTAGCCCCAGCCACGGCTATAGGGCCAAGCCGGCGCTGCAGCCAGCAGCAAGATCACTAACAAGACAATCAAGAACAACATTTCGATTTCTCCTTTCCGGTGTGTTATGTCATTCGATCAGCCGCGGGATGTGCGGGTCTTTGGCATCGGCTTATCGAACTTCGCGTAATCCGCAGCAGCCTCGCCGGTGGACGAGACATGCTCGGCGCCGCAGTCCTCCATCAACTCCTTCGCACGCGACACCCATGCCGACCTGTCGCAATGGACGGACATGAGGATTCCGCCATCTCTGATCAGGCCTTCGTACCGCTTGGCTTCGTATTCCGGAATGCCGATACCGACGAGTGCTCCGACCACGCCACCGACCACCCCTCCAGCCCCGACTCCCGCGAGCGCCGCCATGACTGGCCCTGCGGCAATCAGGGGTCCCACTCCTGGGATGGCAAGAGCCCCTATGCCGGCGAGCAGCCCCAAGGTTCCGCCGAGCACACCGCCCGCGGTGGCGCCCGTGGCGGTTCCTTCCGGCACCTTAGTGTGCTTCTCGTGCGCAAATTCCTTCGTCCCAACATTCTCCGGCAGCAGAATGGATATATCCTCAACGCGGAACCCGGTTCCGATCAATCTGTCAGCGGCGTCATCGGCGTCCGCGATATCTCGATACATGCCGTAGACTGCACGGTTCTTTGCCATCGGCTTTACCTCCTCCAAAAACAGTAAGCAAGAGCTTCGTTTGTGGGCCCGACCGGTTGCTGTCCGACCCGGCTCAACCACGATCAAAGAGCACGAGTGCGGCCAAAATGTCGCAGCTTGCATTCTGATAGTCCCAAAGCTTACAGAGTGGCGCGCCGAATCGTTCGGGGCATGAAACGCTCACTCCCGGTGATAGTCAGCACGCCTCATCATGCCATCTCACCTCTTAAGCTGGTTTGGTATTGTCCCCCTTCATCCGTTCGCGTAGCCTGCGGAATTCTGTCTGCAGTGCTTCGAGTTCCTCGTCGGAGAGGTCCTCCAAATCGATCAGCTTGGTTCGAGCGGCCTTTTGCGCTCGAATGAGTTCATCAAGCTTCAGATGGATCGCCCGGGAATCGCGGTTCTGGGTATTCTGAATCAAGAAAACCATCAAGAAGGTGACTATGGTCGTACCCGTATTGATGACCAGTTGCCACGTGTCGGAGTAGTTAAACCAGGGCCCTATGATCACCCAGATGGCAACTACTGTGATACCCAGGAGGAAAGTCCAAGGCGAGCCCACGGCCTCGGCCGATGTGTGGGCAAACTTACGGAAAACATCTCTAATGCCTCCTCCCGTAGAAGGCGCCGTCCGGCCAACGTGGTCACCATATCTAAGAAAGTCGGACGAATCGGCCTTCGCCTTGACTCTGCACCTCATAACGCTCCTGGTTGATATGCTCCTCTATAGCTCGAGGTCCCCAAGCTTTATCGTCTCGCCTGGTATACTCAGCCCCCTGGCGAAAAAGCAGGTCCACGGGCATCTCGAAATTCTTCCAGCGCTGCTTTCCCAGGGCGGCTCCGACTTCTCGGATAAAGGCATCACGAGTATTTATTCTGCGGGCGGGGACGGCCAGAAACTTGGCCGAGTTTGCGAAGTCCGTGCGCGTCCCCGTCAATGCCTTCCGGCACTTACATTATTACCGCTGCTTGTCTTGCTTCGGCTGACTCGTTGTAGATCGCCTAATCTGTTCAGAGTTTCGCTGTCTAGCTTTCCGTTGACGCTCAGATTATTCTGCCGTTGATATTGACTGATCGCCATTTCGGTCTCGTGGTCCAATTTACCGTTGATCGCGCCGCTGTACAAACCCTTCCTCCGTAGCTCGCGCTAGGCCGATTCGATCATCGACCTGGAAATATGCCTCGTCGGGGGAATTTGTGGGTGGTGTTGGAGCTTCAGCGGGATTCCCTGAGGAAGCGGTGCAGCTTGCGGCAGGTGGAGTCGAGAGAGCGCTGTAGCGCCTCTTCCGATTCCAGGGCGAAGACGAGCGGTCCACCCTCCTCGTCGATCCGGTCGCCGAGAATCTGCTCGATGCGCTTCTTCCTCAGAGAAGGGTCTTCATTGATGGCGCGGATGATTTCCCCGCCTAATGCCCACAGGTTGTCGACGTGTCTCTGAATAGTTTTGGGCGACAGCTCCGAGACCACTAAAGCCTCCAGGAAAGGGCGGAAGCACGCCACCAATTGCTCGCCCGTCGACAGGTCTTTTTCTTGCCCCATCCACGAACGCGGCCAGTCATCCAGCCCGCGGCAGTAGCGCTCCAACGGGGAAGCCGACGCGACGACGCTGCGGTTTATGGTGGAGTTTTTCGCTGTCCCTCGCTTTCGCGCCATGGAACTGCTCACGATTCTAAACCGCTGTCACCGCTTCCGGGGGTTTGTCTACCACGGAGCGCGATTCAGTCCCGACCACAAGAGCATCGAGGTCCTGGTGCGGCCCCGCAAGGGGTCCCCCGCGATCTGTTCGCGCTGCCATCAGCCCGCGCCCGGTTACGACCAGCTTGCCGAGCGGCGTTTTGAATTCATTCCCCTCTGGGATTTTTCGTCTTCCTGCTGTACACGATGCGGCGCGTCGATTGCAGGCACTGTGCCGCCGTCGTGGTCGAGGAAGTCCCCTGGGGCGACGGCAAGCGGACCCTGACCAAGGCCTACATGCTCTTCCTGGCTCGCTGGGCGCGTCGACTTTCGTGGAAAGAAACCGCCCAAGCCTTTCGCACTTCCTGGGAAAAGGTTTTCGACGCCGTCGAGCATGTCGTCACCTGGGGCCTGGAGCACCGCACCCTCGGTCAGATCGACGCCATCGGCGTCGATGAAATTCAGTACGCCAAAGGCCACAAGTACCTGACCCTGGTTTATCAGATCGACATCGGGATCACCCGCCTGCTTTGGGTCGGCAAGGAACGAACTGTCGAGTCCTTCCAGGGATTCTTTACCGCTATGGGCCAGCCAGTCATCGCCAAAATCGCGTTCGTCTGCTCCGATATGTGGAAGCCCTATTTGAAACTGATCCGCGAGAACTGTTCGGAGGCCCTCCATGTCCTCGACCGTTTTCACATTGTCGCCAACATGAACAAGGCCCTCGATCAGGTGCGCGCCGAGGAAACCGCCCGCATGAAACGCGACGGCCGCGATCCGGTCCTGAAGAGATCCCGCTGGTTGTTGTTGCGCCGCAGCGAGAAACTCGCTGACGAGCAGCATTTCCGCCTCCGCGATTTACTCCGCTACAACCTGAAAACCATCCGCGCGTACCTCCTCAAGGAGGCCTTCCAGCAGCTCTGGGATTACAACTCGCCCGCCTGGGCCGGCAAGTTCCTCGACGAATGGTGCCGGCAAACCATGCGCTCCCGGATCGAGCCGATGAAGAAAATCGCCCGCTCACTCCGCCAGCACCGGGAGCTGATTCTGAACTACTTTCGCGCTCAGAAGTTGATCTCCAGCGGCGTCGTCGAAGGACTGAACAACAAGGCCAAAGTCACCATGAGAAAATCGTACGGTTTTCGCACCTACCGCGTTCTGGAACTCGCCCTTTATCACTCCCTTGGCAAACTTCCAGAGCCCGAATCAACCCACGAATTCTTCTGACGAGTCGATTTTTTGTTGTATACTGACTGCGACGTAGATCATCCGGTGGACAAGACCCAGAAAAGGGGCCAGCCCGTGCCAATGGACAAAATAAGGGGTGTATCAACTCCTGCTGAGAGGGACGCGGGGGCCGATGCCGCAACTCGACCAGTTCAACAACGCCGGACTGTGCGATTGCCAGGCTTTCTTATTTCGGAGGACATCGGACTCGGCGACGTCATCAAAAAAGTAACTCATCAGATCGGTATCGCCCCCTGCGGAGGGTGCGAGAGGCGCGCCGAAGCGCTTAACAAGTTCATGCATTTCTTGCCTAGCGGACGCAAGGCGGAATAGAAAGGCAAGTAAGTGGAAAAATTGGAAGCAAACGAGTCAACTGGAACAGTTCCTACACCTCCGATTGACTCTTCGGCCGGGCACTGTCCGACATGCGGCATGGGAAATGCCGGCTCGCAAGCAACGTCAAAATACGTTTATGCGCTTGGAAGGATTGAGGCGCGGTATTCGCGACAATCGATTCTCAAAGAGGTATCACAAGTAATCGGCAGAAGCGATGTTGCCCGGCTAACGGATCACCAAACTCTATTCACTGTGCTTTCGGAACGAAAAAATCGGTATTTAGTCAGACAATTGTGCTGGGTATTGACGATTCGGGGCATTGACACGTATGTCCTCGTCCCGCGAGATCCCGCCGATTTTGATCTACTCGTGGAGGCCTTGCGGCCGACATCCCGTCCAGGGGACCTGGATTGCGTTATTGGGATACGGGGACCGGCTGCTTCGAGCGCCTTATGTGATGGTGTAGCGTTACCAGTGGTCGCCTTCGACCAGATATACACGTTCGACCGCGACGAATTCGTTAGGAGTATCCCTTGCCCTGAAAAAGCAGAGCCGGAAGACTTCAAACGTGTAGCGGAAGAGATATTTGATCGAATCATACACCTTACCGACAACATCGGCGACACAGATGGCCAGCGGGCGTTGAACTATCTGGCGCTTCGCTACGAGGCCATTTACCATAATGCGGCTGACGCGTTCGCCCGAAATGCCTCTTTAACGTCGGTGGACGTAGGCCCATCTTCATTAAGCGCCCAACGGGTAATCGTTGATGTAACGTTCTGCTTTAGAAACCGCAAGACTGATGTGGTGGAGAAATTTTTGTGCAGAGTTGATGTCTCGGAGGAGTTTCCATTTCTCACCAGCAAGTTATCAGAGTGCGTCGATATATCGATTAGGAGGTAAAGGTCACCATGAATCTTCCAACGTTTTCTGCAGTTCATGCGCTGCGTAATGTAGCGGCAAACTCAGCCGTTCTTCCAATGAGGGGCGCCGGTGGCATCGGCGGAGGCGTCGGACCAGGGGAACAAATACCGTGTCTTTGGCGGGTCGTTTGTGGGTGCGACCTGTTGTGCCAGATTACTGGGATTCCGTCATGTCACTGGGAATATTGTTGCTACTCACCGACCCGCGGGTTTGACTGTTTAGCCGGCGGCTCTCCCGACTAGTATCGACAACGCTGAGGCCAGTAGATCGGCGCGAGGTGCTGGCCCTGCTTGTTCGACTGCTAAACGGGCGGACAGGACTTTTTGCCTCCAGAGCATCCAAGGAAATATCGCTTCGACGACACTGCACGAAACGCTAATTTCACAGGACGTGATGATTGCGCCGGAAGACGTGCAGTTCTTCGAAGCGTCCACGGAATTCACTGGCGCCGATCAGATCGCCGTCTCCATCGTCGCCGACAAAAACTCTGCGATGTCTAACACTGGTTTCGGCATTGCGTGCTCAGCGGAGCGTTTCTTGAGCACCTGTCTCTGAATAGTTTTGGGCGACAGCTCCGAGACCACTAAAGCCTCCAGGAAAGGGCGGAAGCACGCCACCAATTGCTCGCCCGTCGACAGGTCTTTTTCTTGCCCCATCCACGAACGCGGCCAGCCATCCAGCCCGCGGCAGTAGCGCTCCAACGGGGAAGCCGACGCGACGACGCTGCGGTTTATGGTGGAGTTTTTCGCTGTCGCTCGCTTTCGCGCCATGGAACTGCTTACGATTCTAAACCGCTGTCACCGCTTCCGGGGGTTTGTCTACCACGGAGCGCGATTCAGTCCCGACCACAAGAGCATCGAGGTCCTGGTGCGGCCCCGCAAGGGGTCCCCCGCGATCTGTTCGCGCTGCCATCAGCCCGCGCCCGGTTACGACCAGCTTGCCGAGCGGCGTTTTGAATTCATTCCCCTCTGGGGATTTTTCGTCTTCCTGCTGTACACGATGCGGCGCGTCGATTGCAGGCACTGTGCCGCCGTCGTGGTCGAGGAAGTCCCCTGGGGCGACGGCAAGCGGACCCTGACCAAGGCCTACATGCTCTTCCTGGCTCGCTGGGCGCGTCGACTTTCGTGGAAAGAAACCGCCCAAGCCTTTCGCACTTCCTGGGAAAAGGTTTTCGACGCCGTCGAACATGTCGTCACCTGGGGCCTGGAGCACCGCACCCTCGGTCAGATCGACGCCATCGGCGTCGATGAAATTCAGTACGCCAAAGGCCACAAGTACCTGACCCTGGTTTATCAGATCGACATCGGGATCACCCGCCTGCTTTGGGTCGGCAAGGAACGAACTGTCGAGTCCTTCCAGGGATTCTTTACCGCTATGGGCCAGCCAGTCATCGCCAAAATCGCGTTCGTCTGCTCCGATATGTGGAAGCCCTATTTGAAACTTGAGAGTACCGAGTTCGCACGCGTTAGGTAGCCTTGGGCTCGGCAACCTGCATGGTCAGTCGTGAGTGCTCGATACTCAGGTCGATCAACTGTTCGACCAGATTCTTGAACCGCTTGTGACTCGCGATTTGGCGGCGGAGATCCTTCACCCATTCCCGGCGGACGTACTCGGTGCGGCTCTTCATCCGACGCGTATAGCTGATCTGCCAATAGGCTCCGGCGTGGTGTTGGGGATCCTTGTACTGACGGGTCAGTGAGCCCGGGCGCATCGGCCCGATCTCCAATAGCGCCGTCTTGATGCGATCAATCCTTCGCTCGATCTGCTGAATCCGTTTCTGGCTCATGATGCCTCCTTTTACATCGATAGTATAGCATAGATATGCTATACTATACAGCGACTTATCGTCAAGCCATAAATGCCGATGCTTCGCACCACCCGGCCAGGAGGCCGCTCATGCTCTGGAGTCACTGGTGGAATTTGGTGTGCGGTTTGCGGTCCGCCTGCGCCCGGACCCGAACCTTCCTCTGGATGGCGCTCTGCCTGGCCGGTTTCACCGTTCGCAAGGATCTACTGGGCGTCACCAGTATCGTGCGCGCCCTGGGATTGGAGCCGGCCTGCTACGACCGACTCCTGGACTTCTTCCATAGCCAAGCCCTGGATCTGAACAAGCTCACCCTTGCCTGGTGCGCTCTGGTCTTCCGCGTCCACCCCGGCATCCTACGCGTCAACGGCAGGCCCGTCCTCGTCGCCGACGGCATCAAGGTCGCCAAGGCCGGACGCAAAATGCCGGGAGTCAAAAAACTCCATCAAGAATCGGACTCCAACAACAAGCCGGAGTTCATCTTCGGCCACTCCTGCCAGGCGGTCGCCGTGCTCGCCCAAGCCTTGTCCAGCGTATTCGCCTTGCCTTTGGCTTGTCGCATCCACGAAGGCACGGTCTTTTCCAACCGCGACCACCGGACCCTCCTCGACAAGATGATCCTGCTGCTCGATTCGCTCCGCCTGAAAGAGCCCTGCTACTTCGTGGCCAATGCGTACTATGCCTCCGGCAAGATCGCTCGTGGGTTGCTCGCCAAAGGCCACCATCTGGTCACCCGGGTCAAGAGCAACAGCGTGGCTTTCTTCCCGGCATCACTCCCGCCTCCCAACCGGCGACGGCGTCGCGGCAGGCCGAAGAAGTACGGCAGGAAGATCAAGGTTGCCGCGCTGTTGAAACAGTCTGCCCAACTCCAGCAGGCGCCCAGCCCCGTCTATGGCGAGAAGAATGTGATCCTCCGCTTCCGCACCGCCGACCTATTGTGGCGCCCTGTCGGCATCCTCGTCCGCTTCGTCGTGGTGCTCCATCCCCTTCGCGGCGCCATCCTGCTGATGAGCACCGACCTGACCCTCTCTCCCCTCGAGATCATCCGCCTCTATGGCTTGCGATTCAAGATTGAAGTGTCCTTCAAGCAGGCCATCCGGGTCATCGGCGCTTATGCGTATCACTTCTGGATGGTGGCCATGACTCCCCTACGGCGTGTCAGCGGTAACCAGTACCTGCACCACAAGTCCGAGGACTACCGCAATGCCGTCCGCCGAAAGATCGCGGCCTATCATCGCCACATCCAACTCGGACTCATCGCCCAGGGCCTGCTTCAGATCCTCTCGGCGATGGAACCGAAGTTAGTATGGCTTTCCTTTGGTTCCTGGATCCGTACGGTTCGGGGAGGGCTGGCCCCCTCGGAACAGGTCGTGGCCATTGCCCTCCGCAGTACCCTTCCGGAATTTCTCGCCACTGCCGCAAAAACCGTAATCCTTGTGAAATTCCTCCGCGACCGTCTGGACCTTTCCAGGGCTGAAGGAACCAGGTTGGCGGCATGAAAAGGCGGCCGCACAAACCGGTACTCTCAAGTTTGAAACTGATCCGCGAGAACTGTTCGGAGGCCCTCCATGTCCTCGACCGTTTTCACATTGTCGCCAACATGAACAAGGCCCTCGATCAGGTGCGCGCCGAGGAAACCGCCCGCATGAAACGCGACGGCCGCGATCCGGTCCTGAAGAAATCCCGCTGGTTGCTGTTGCGCCGCAGCGAGAAACTCGCTGACGAGCAGCATTTCCGCCTCCGCGATTTACTCCGCTACAACCTGAAAACCATCCGCGCGTACCTCCTCAAGGAGGCCTTCCAGCAGCTCTGGGATTACAACTCGCCCGCCTGGGCCGGCAAGTTCCTCGACGAATGGTGCCGGCAAACCATGCGCTCCCGGATCGAGCCGATGAAGAAAATCGCCCGCTCACTCCGCCAGCACCGGGAGCTGATCCTGAACTACTTTCGCGCTCAGAAGTTGATCTCCAGCGGCGTCGTCGAAGGACTGAACAACAAGGCCAAAGTCACCATGAGAAAATCGTACGGTTTTCGCACCTACCGCGTTCTGGAACTCGCCCTTTATCACTCCCTTGGCAAACTTCCAGAGCCCGAATCAACCCACGAATTCTTCTGACGAGTCGGAAATATTGGCCAAAGGATCATTTGCGGTCCGTACTGCCTCGCCCATGTTCTGCATCGCGGATCGTGCACTGAGTTTCTTCACCATGGCTGAGTTCAGCCTCCCGTTGACGGCGAGATTATGATCCTTCTGGTAAGCTCGAATGGCTGTGTTGGTATCCGGACCGGCGACTCCGTCGATTTGGCCATGATAGTAGCCGTTTGTCTTCAGTTCCTTCTGCACATGACGGACAGTGGACTCCGTGAAAGTGGATTGTGGCTTAGGTTGCTGCAAGGCCTCCGACTGTGACTGCGCGCCGGATTGAGCAAGTGCTGGGATCGCGATCATGCATCCCGCTGCACTCAAAAGAACAAAGCATTGAATGCGCTTCTTAATACTAATCATTTATCCTCCTCTCTCGCGAGAGTTCAATCGTGGAGGTGCAAGCCGTATGCCAAAAGAGGGCGGGCCTTAGCACATCGCCCTGGGATACTGAGACAGGATATGAGGTTGTAGGGAAGCAGCGTATAGATAAGAGTTCTCGCTTCCGTATTGTCCCAATGTGCTCAACCGATTGCAGACGATCACGGCGTCACGACTGGGCTGCGCGTAATTGCCGTCGGCCCACAGAAAATTCGTGCATGTGACAGTTCTGCCGCCTCATCGCGGTTTGCAGCACATCGTGGTTTGCAGCACACCGCGCAATTGCGGCGGAGTTCAGGTGCGCGGGCACCAAGAGCCGACGCCAGATCGGTGGGCTGGTGCCGGTCAAGGCGACCTTAACAGCAATTTTCTCCATACGTCGCAGGAACTCTGTGCCGGTTAGGTAACTTAGGTATCGGTGGGGGCGAACCGGGACCAGTTAGCCCCCGAACTGCTCGCCGGCTTAGTTGCGATCTGAATTGTGTCCACTACACGGACTACGTTCGGCACCCTTTCTGCAACCGCTTCCGCTTTCGACTTGATCTGTGGGGAATCCACTTGTCCGGAAAGCGTGACTACTCCGTTCGTGGAATTCACCGAGATGTTGGCAATGCTGTCCGGGCCGATCTCGGTTGCCAGCTTGGTTTTCACCTGCGCGGTGATTTTCAGATCGCGGGCTTGCGCTTCAGGCGACTCGTTCGTCCGGCAACCCAGAAATACGAGGCCGATCGACAGTCCCAACACCGTTCTTAGAAGAAATCGCATAAGTAGTTTCCTAATAAGACAGGAAAGGGCTTGCCCCCTTTTACAGAAAGAAGGGCAGGCCCTGTTCATGCCTCCTACGAAATGTGGGACTGGTATTCCCTCACGCGCATCAGATCAATGCTGAGGGAGTCCCGGTCCACCTGGGGCAACCGGTTGGAATTCAGAACCCGCTGCATTTGGACGATGGTTTGATTTAGTGCGTGGCGATCCGGGCGATCGTTCCGCTCCCGGCGCTGCACCCGGTTTACGTCGTCGATGGCTTGTGAAATGCGCTTGCGGTTCTCGTAATTGGCGTCGTGCCACGCGCGGTCGAGATCCGAACGCACGTGATCAAATAGTTGGTGTCCGGCGGGATCCTGAGACCACTTCCAGTATCTGTCGTGGAACCGGCTCCAGTCCTGGTCCCTGTCCCGGTCCCGAATCTGGCGTCGCTGTGGAGAGTCCGGAGGCTGGCGCTGCGCCTCGACAGGCAGGCCGACAGGCAAAAGCAGGCCGCATGCCATGAGCATTTTGACAGGAAGATGTCTCATCTCAATCTCTACCTCCTTCACTTATTTTGGACGCAGCGCCTGGGAGGGAGTTTCGGATGGCGGCTGCCGGGCGGTTAAGTGCTTTGGGCTCACCGCGGGCTACGTCGGCGATATCACGCTTGGAAGTCAAGACAAGCCGCGCCGCGCATTTCTTAACAACTCCAAAAGTAAATGCGTGAACCATTCGAAGACGTGAACGCGCATGATCACTCCTCTCCGGCCAGCAGGCGGACGCGAAACGTCTCCGCGCTGCCCAAGTATTCTTCCGGCGTTTCGAGACCCTGAATCTGGGAAGGTGTCAGCACCTGCGCGACTCCCGGCATCCCGGCCAGCGCTTCCGACAGGGTACGGCGGCCGGCGCCCGCCTGCCACGCCGCCTCTTCCACCAGCCGGTGCGCCGCGTCGCGCCCCATGGCCGCGCCCAGCAGCATCATGGCCCGCTCGGCGAACACCGCTCCGCTGGTAGCTTGGATGTTCTTGCGCATCCGGTCGGGATACACCGCGAGTCCCTCCGCCGCCTCCATCATAGACTCCAGCGCGACACCCGCAGCCTGGACGATCGCGGCGACCGTCGACCACTCCGCCTGCCAGCCGCCGGTGGCCCGCTCGTGCTCCTGAATCATCCCCGCCAGGAAGTTGGCTACCAGGCCGGGCACGCGGCGCGCGGCCGCCAGGGCCAGCATGCACGCCGTAGGATTGCGTTTGTGAGGCATGGTGGACGATCCGCCCCGGCCATCGCCGCCGGGCTCCGCAGCCTCGCCCACTTCCTGCTGCATGAGCAGGGAAAGGTCGAGCGCCATCTTGGCGAGGCTTGCGGTGTAGACGCCGAGGGCGGCCATCAACGCGCCCAGACGGTCGCGGTGGGAGTGCCACGGCGCGGCAGGACAAGGCAGGCGCAGTTCCTCGGCCAGGGCCTCGCTGACCGCCGGCCCGCGCTCTTCCAGTGCCGCGAGGGTTCCGCTGGCACCCCCGAACTGAAGAATCAGGGCCTCCTCGAAACCGGTACACACACGTACCCAACTCCGCCGGATGGCCGCCAGCCAGCCCGCCGTTTTCAGGCCGAAGGTGATGGGCGGCGCCGGCTGCAACAGCGTGCGGGCCAGCATCACCGAACGGGCGTGGCCATCCGACAGCCGGTACAGCGCACGGTCGAGCCGCGCGTGGTCCGCGGCCAGGATTTCCCGGCAGCGGCGCATCAGGAGCACCAGCGCGGTGTCCGCCACATCCTGGCTGGTGGCGCCCCAGTGCACGAAGCCCGCGCTCCGGGCGTCGATGGCGCCCACGCGGCTGGTGAGCATCCGGATCAGCGGAATCGCGGGAGTCCCCGCCCGCAGGCTGTGGCGGGCGAGATCGTCCGCGTCGAAGCCGTCCACGCGCGCCGCTTCCGTGATGGCTCGCGCCGCCTCGGGCGGAATCACACCGGCGCGGGCCTCCGCGCGGGCCAGCGCCGATTCGAAATCGAGCATCGCCTGCAAGACCGATCCGTCGCTGAACACCGCCGCCAGCGCCTCCGTGGTTGCCAGGCTTCCGATCAGTCGTAGGGACATGGAGCGATCTTACATTACGCGACGCGCCCCCAGGCGGATGGCGGACTCACTGCGCGATGGCGAGGATGCGCTCCAGGATCTCGGGAATTTCGAACACGGCGCGGTTATGGAGCCGCAGGGTGGCGGCGCGGAAACCGGCATAGGCCGAGGGCTCCAGCAGCTCTTCCACGGCGCGGGCGATTTCGCGGAAACGGGAGAGCACGATGCCCACTCCCTGTTCGCGGACCCACTGGGCGTTGTAGCGCTCTTGGGGAAGGGTCCAGGCATTGCACTCGACGATGACCGGAAGGTGCATGGCCACGGCCTCGCTGATGCTTCCGGGACCGGGCTTACCAATGAAATAATCCGCCGCCTGCATGTAGCGCGCAATCTCCTTGGTGAAGCCTTCCACGAAAACGGGCGCGCGGTGACGGGCCCGTTGGAGTCGCGCGCGCAGCCTGACGTTGTGCCCGCAGATGAGAATGAGCTGGCGGTCCTGAAGCCGGGAAGCGATGTCCTCCATCACCGCCGCGCCCTGGCCGCCGAACAGAACCAGGCCCACCGGCAAGGCGGGATCGAACCCCAGTTGCCGGCGCGCTTCTACGCGCGCCGCGGGAGACAGGGGCTGGATCTCCGAGAAGCACGGGTTGAGGATCATGCCGGAGACACGGTGCACCATGGCTTCGGCATGGCCCATGGCGAGCGCCTGGGCCACGGCGCGGTCCGAACCACAGACCAGGTGTTGTTCCTGCCGCTCGATCCAGAAGTGCGGCGGGTAGTCGGCGAGGTCGGTGAGGATGGTGACCAGCGGCACGCCGGGGCTCGCGGCGCGAAGGGCTTCACCCAGCGCGCGGTTGAAATGGGGGACCAGGGAGACTACCAGGTCGGGCCGGCTCTCCTGCCAGAAAGCGCGGAGCGCGCGCACCTGGCGCGGGTGGAAGATGCGGATTACCAGTTGCATGGCCGCCATGAGCTGGGTGGACCCGAGGGTCCATCCTTTCTTCAGCATCAGGTTGTAGATGTCCTGGAGTCGGATCCCGGTGAGCCGGCGAAAGACATCGATGGAGTCGAGCAGCTCCTGGAGGTTCACCATCCGGATCTCCCAGTCGCACTGCCGCTGCTGGATGACCTGGTGGAGGGCGTTGGCGGCGGCGCGGTGCCCGCCGCCGGCGTCGAAAAAGATGAAGTGGAGGAGCGGCACTCAGTTCGATTGTGGCATGCGGGAGCCGATGCGCAGCCTGGAGCGCCAGCCGACAGCTATGATTTTACTTGACAAATAATTTCTTTCGGTAAAGACTACGGCTATGCCCGCCGCGTTGCAGGTCGTCGACGATCCGAAAGACGCGGCCACGCTGCTGGTGCCGGAGCGGCGGGCGCTGCTGGAGCGGCTGGACCGGCCCGATTCCGCTTCGGGGCTGGCACGCAAGCTCGGGCTGTCGCGTCAGATCGCGAACTACCACTTGAAAGAACTGGAAAAGGCCGGGCTGATCACGCTGGAGGAAGAACGCCGCAAGGGGAACTGCACGGAGCGCGTGATGCGGCGCACGGCGGCGGCCTATGTGATCGACCCGGGCGTGGTGGGAGCGCTCGGGGCCGACCCGGAGGCGGTGGCCGACAAGCTGTCCGCCGCGTACCTGATGGCGGTGGCGGCGCGGACCATCAAAGAAGTCTCGGGGCTGGGCCGGGCCGCGGAACGCAGCCGGAAGCTGCTGCCGACCCTGACACTGGAGACCGAGATTTCGTTTCGCAGCGCGCAGGAGCGCAATGCGTTCGTTCACGAATTCACGGCGCAGCTCGGCGCCCTGATTACGAAGTACCACGCGGCGAAGGCGCCGCAGGCACGCACATTTCGCTTTACGGTAGCCGCATACCCGGCTCCCCATCGAAAGGAAAAAAGCCATGGACCAGAAAACGCGCCAGCATGAAACCACGATCGAGATTCCGGCGCCGGTAGAGCAGGTTTGGCAAGCCATCACCACCGCCGCCGGAGTGCAGGCGTGGTGCGCGCCCACCGCCCGCATCGACCCGCGCCCCGGCGGTGAATACTTCGTCTCCTGGGGCGAGGGCATGGACGGGCCGGGCACGATCGAGGTGTGCGAGCCGCCGAGCCATCTGCGGGTGGTTGTGGAACGGGACACGGCCGGGGGTGGCGAGCAGCCGGATGCCAAGGCGGAAGCCGCGCGGACGCGGATTGCCATGGACTACTACCTGGAATCGCGGGAGGCCGCGACGGTGCTGCGCCTGGTACACTCCGGCTTCCTGGCTTCCGCCGATTGGGACCGCGAGTTCGAGGGCACCCGCAAAGGCTGGCCGATCATGCTGCGAATCCTGCGCTACAGCCTGGTGGAGCATCGCGATGTGCCGGGGCGTCAGGCCTGGTTCTACATGGCGCGGAAGGCCCCGATGGAGGATGCCTGGAAGGCAGTGGCAGAGGCGTTGAAGGAAAACGCGGTGGTATATTCCGCGCCCCCCGACGAGTACTGCGCCACGTGGAACGCGATGGGGGACGGGTTGGTGTACCTGGCGTTCGGGAGTCTCGGCGGCCCGATCGGCATCAGCGCCAACGTCGTGCTATACGGGGATGCGATCGGGAGGCTGCCGGAGGCCGCGGAATACTGGCAGAAGGAACTGGACCGCATCCTGGCTCCGGTCTCCGCCTCAACCGGCGCCTGAGAAGGGCAGCACCAACTGGTCGCCGAACTGGCTCAGGCGGCGATAATCGAGCGCCCGCGCTTCTTCGACGCGGCCCCACGATTCGAGGATCCAGACCATCTCGCGGGCGGCTTCGTCCTGAATGCGGCGGTCGTCGCGGAGCTCCGCTTCGGCCTGCCACTGCTGCATCAGTTCGAAGCACTCGGCCATGCGGCCCTGATCGTGGCTGAGGCGGCAGCCGAGGCGGGCGAGGTCGCAGAGCATGGCCCAGTCCGCGGCGGGATCGCCATCGGCGAAGGCGCTCTGGACCCGCGCCAGGGGATCGTCCGCACCGGGAATGCCGGCCCCGGCGGCCATCAACGTGGAGCACCGTCCGCCGAAAGTGAGGGCCTGGACCTGGCCCGGGGCCGCATTGCCGAGCACGATCAGAAAGCGGCGCGCGGCACAGAATTCGCGCAGGCGGGCGAGGTTGTTCTTGAGAAAGCCGTCGAGCCGCAGACCCAGGCGGCCGGCCAGGTCGCCGGCCAGGGCGGCAAGCGTACGGCCGGCGCAGTCGAGGGCGAAGACTTCGTCGAAGTCATGGCGGAAAGCGTCGGCGAACACCATGGCCTCCGCGGCCCCGGCGGCGGCGTTGCCGGGGCGGTCGGCGATGGCGACCGCCAGAGGCTCGAGATCCGGCGGCGTGACGGATGGCGGCATCTGGGCGCGCAGCCACCGCTTCAGACCGCGCATGCCTGCGAGCGTCGCGTCGAAGCGCGGCTTCAAGACCTGCGGCGGAGCGCAATCGTCGCATGTCAGGAACGCGATGCGAACCCCTTCCTCGGCGGGTTCCTTCACCAGCGCACCCTCCCATTGGGAGCGGGCCCATCGCGCGGGCAGGGAATGGCGCGAGAACAGGATCAGCGCGATATCGGCGGTGCGGGCGTCGCGGGCTTTCGAGACCAGGTCTTCGCCGGGGTGCATCTCGCCATCGTCCAGAAAGACGCGCACGTCGGCTCCGGCCTCCAGGAACTCCGCGACGCGGGCGGCGGTGGGGCGGTCCGGCGGCGCGTAGCAGGGGAACAGGGAAGGGCTCACAGCTTGCAGGCCAGGGTTAGGCCGTCGCCCAGGGGAACCAGGGTGATTGCCACGCGTGGGTCGGCGTGCAGTTTGCGGTTGAATTCGCGAACGGCCTCGGTGTCGGGATCGCAGTCGCCGGCATCGATCACCCGGCCGTGCCAGAGAGTGTTGTCGGCGGCGATGAGTCCGCCGGGCCGCAGCAGGGTCAGGGCGCGCTCGTAGTAGTTCCAGTAGTTGGCCTTGTCGGCATCGATGAAGGCGAAGTCGAACGAGCCTGCCTGGCCATCGGCGACGATGGTGTTCAGGGTGTCGAGGGCCGGGGCGAGGCGCAGGTCGACGCGGTCCTCGACGCCGGCTTCCCGCCAGGTCCTCCGGGCGCGGCCGGTATACTCCTCACTGGTATCGCAGGCGATCAAGCGTCCGCCGGGGGGCAGCGCGAGCGCCACCCATGCCGAGCTGTATCCCATGAACACGCCGACTTCGAGCGTTTTGCGCGCGCCGGCCAGGCGCGCCACGAGATGCAGAAACTGGCCCTGTTCGGGCGAGATCTGCATGGACGCGTGAGGGTGGTTTTCGTTCTCCTCGCGCAGGCGGCGCAACGGCTCCGGCTCACGGAGGGTGATGGTGCGGACGTATTGGGATAACTCGTTGGTGATGGGGGTATGGACTCTGGACATCCCGGAGTCAATTTTACCCCGGTGCCGGATGCCTGCCGGGGCGCTTCCGCGAGGAATCGTCCGCTTCACCACGAAGGTCCGGATTCACGCCGAGGCCCAGCCGTTGGGGAGCAAACACGGGCCGCGGCTGCTATCCTGGTTTGCATCTTTGGATTTCAGCTACTGGGCCGACCGTGGATGGGAAATTCCCATCGGATCTCCAGCGCTGTGGCGCTGGTGGTCGGTTTTGGGTGGTCACTTGGGGTTTGTCACCCCAAGGCGGTCATCGGCGGCGGCTGTATGCCATACGTACGGCGGACGCGGTCGTGTATCAGCATGGCGCAACCAGTGCAAAGAAGACCGTCACAGGTGGGCAGGCGGTGTCGGAAATGACTACAGCCGCGACGCGCACACATGTGGCCGTTCCGCGTAAGGGCGGTCAGGTTTTCCCGGCCGGCCCCGCTGAATCCGCAGAAGACGTTCGCCGCCGGCGCCCAGCGCTTTAACGGCCTGCGCGCATTCAGTAGCAGGGCGATGGCCCTCACTTACGGAAATGGGGCACTGCAACCATAACGTTCTAAACAAATTGAGAATGTTTACCAGGTGATTGAGCACACGTCGGGGTAGGCGCGGAGGGTCGCGCTGGGCGGTTTGAAGTGGTGGGACTACTCTGGGGCCTGAACGGCCTTGGCAGAGCCGAAGATTTGGCAAGCCAACTCAAGGGGACGGTCCGGTCGGAACGATTTCCAGCAGGATGGGACGAGTGGAGCGAAGTAACTTCACCAACTCGGCAAAGGCGTCTTGGCTCTGTTGCCAGCAGGTGCGGAGAACACTGGCTAGAATCTGCTGCGTGCGGGCACCTTTGGCCGTGCGATTGCCGCCCCAGGTCTTGCGAGCCATCGCCATCGGGCGGATCGCGCGCTCGCCGAAGTTGTTGGTGGCATGCAAGCCAGGACAGTGCAGAAAGGTGAACAGGTGCGGCTGTTCATGGCGCAGGTGCTTGGCCAGTGGCCGATTGGCCGGGCAGCGAAAGTGTCGATCCAGCAAGCGGTCGAGTTGAGCTTCCAACCGTCCGGTGGCCACCGCCAAGCCATGGGTAGACACGCTTCCTTCCCGATGGCCGATCTTGCAGCCGGAGTCCCTGTTGCAGCAGGGTTTTGATGGCCAAGGGAAATTGGGCGAGTGCCGAAGAGGCGATCTGGATCATTTCGCGACAACGCCGCACCAGGTGCTCCAGGCAGCTTTGATGAAACGCCTGCTCAAACCCATAGAAACATCGCGCTCCGTCATGCACCAGAAAACCGCCACTTTAGAACGACGGCCACCCGGTTTTTGTTTCAATCCCGGCGTTTGGATTCTGCCAGTTTGGCCTGGTGATGCAGGATGGTTTGCGAGAGTTTGTCGAGGCGGTTCAGTAGGGTTTTCAACTTGCGGTATTGCTGAGCCGCCTTCCGGTACAGCGGAGCGGCTTCTGGGGAGAGTTTGACGTTGACCGTTTTGCCGTTGGCCTTGTAGGTAAGCTCGAAGTAGGGGCCGTGGCGTTTGGTCGCGTCGGAGGCACAGGCGCACCGAGCTTTGCCACACTTCATCATCCGCTTCAGAACTGTACCTTTGCAGAAACAGTCGATCTGTTCGAGGCCCCGCCTGAGTTCCAGGAATCGTTGCGTGTGCCGTTCCAAGGCGGCATTCTGCGGAACGGGGCGACTTCCGCTTTTGGAAACAAAAACACGTGACATTGTTCTTACGGTTATATTACCGTAAGAATATGGCAACTGCAACCTCTTTCTCTGCTGACGCTACACCTGCGTTGATTGAGTTCTCTCTGCTGGAGTCCTGGCTGGCATCCTCCGGCGCTCTCCAACTCCCGCTCCACCAGATCGAGTCCCAGCAACACGCCAGAGGCCGCGAGGTCCAACGCCTGCTCCTCCAAGCCCACCTGCAGCATCGCGGCAATGGAGATGTGGAACCTGCTTTGCAACTGGAACTGCCAGTCGGTGAGGTGCTCTATTCTCACCGCCGTCTCAGCGACCGATCCCTGACCACCGTCTTTGGAGCCGTGGAACTCGTCCGCATGGGCGACTCCCGGCCTGGCGCGCCGAGCATCTTTCCGCCCGATAAAGCGCTGTCCTTGCCGGCGCCATCCTTCTCCTACGAACTCCAGCGCCGTTTGGTCAAGGCCGCCGTACAGAACCCGTTTTGGGAATCGGTCCAGGCCATCGCCGAGTTGACCGGCGTTTCCGTCTCCAAACGCAGCTTGGAAGAGATCCTGCCGGATGCAGCGCCAGATTTCGACGCCTTCTACCAACAGCGCGCTGTGGCTACCGCCGCCGGCGCGATCCTGGTGGCCGCCGTTGACGGCAAGGGCATTCCCATGGTCAAGTCTGGCGGCGCACAACCCAAAGCCCGGCTGACCAAAGGGCAGAAGGCTAACAAAAAACGCAGGGCCACGGTCGCTACCGTTTTCACCCGCGCGCCTTGGGTACGGACACCGCAACAAGTCATCCAAAGCCTTTTCCCCACTTCCCGCCCAGCATCCGGTGAAACTCCTCCTCCCCCACGTCCGGAGAAGAAGCGGGTGTGGGCGAGTTTGCTCAAGGGTAAGACCGCCGTGATCCAGGAGGTAGCCGAAGAGATGGACCGTCGCGATCCCTCGCGATCCATGACCCGTTTGGCCCTGACCGATGGGGAACGTGCGCTTCAGATTCGGGTCGACCAGAAACTCAACGTCACCTGGATCCTGGATCTGATCCACGTGCTGGAGAAACTCTGGAAGGCCGCCTATTGCTTCCATACAGAGGGAAGCCTGGAAGCCGACCTTTGGGTCATTGATCGAACCCTACCCATTCTCTTCGGCGAGGTTGGCCAGGTCGTCAAGGGCATCCGCCAAAGCGTCACCAAGCGCGACCTGTCCGGTCCCGAACGCAAAACCCTGAACGCGGTCGCCAACTACCTCTACCGCAACCGCGCCCGCATGCGGTACCACGAATACCTCGCCAACGGCTGGCCGATTGCCAGCGGCCCGGTCGAAGGCGCCTGCAAGAACCTCATCCAAGATCGCATGGAACGATCCGGCATGCGGTGGACCGAGCAAATGGCTGAAGCACTCGTCCAACTCCGAGCCATCTATCTGTCAGGGGATTTTGATCGCTACTGGGAATTCCACATCGAACAGGACCAGCGCCGCCTATACCCCGCCTGGACCGTCGTTCCAAAGTAGCCACACCCTCGTCATTTTGCTCTACGCTGGTTCGGCCCCAGCGATCTCAACACCCACGGTGGGCGCCCTTTACAGCCTGAGCGATTTGGCTCAGCATACAGAGGCCCCGACGCCAGCAGATCCGACACGGCCCACAACGACGCTGAAAACCGTTTGGGGCAGCATTCGAAAAGAGGCGAAGGTTTCCTGTCGGCTTCACGATCTGAGGCACACGGCGCTTACAGAAATGGCCGAAGCCGGCACTCCCGAAAGCACCATGCTTGCACTGGCCGGCCACATGAGCCGCGCCATGCTGGAACGGTATTCCCACATTCGCATGGCAGCCAAACGCGAAGCCGTAGAAGCCTTGAACATCACGCCCAAACAGCCGACAAAATCGGTTGGGTCCTACAAGAATCCCTACAAGTGGCCCAAAACGCCAAACTCCAATAGTCTGTAAATTGTTGCTATGATTGGTGAGCGCGGCAGGAATCGAACCTGCAACCTAGTGATTAAGAGGCTACGGACGACGTGTTTTCATACACTTAGCTTTCTCAGCAGTTTGCGGGTAAGTCTTATATCCTCTATCACTTACCGCCTTCTATACGTTACATCGGCTATATCCCGGCCTATCGTCGTGACCCACTGCGTGACCCACTCCCGATTACCGGGTAGTACCCGCCCGACACCGCGCCGCCCGTGGCGCTCCGGGCGCCCACGTTGCGCCGGGGTGCGGCGGATGGACGGACGGCGCCAAGGCGGGCAGGCTGGCGCACGTGTCCCGCTCCTCCCTCCCTGCGCACCACAGTGGTGCAGTCACGTTAGAATGTGGGTATGGCCACCAGGACAAATCGGCCGCGCACCAGCCGTGCCAGGCCAGTACGACAGAGCGTTACGATACCGGCGCCGCTGGCTTCGGAGGTTCGGCGCGTGGCGAAGGAACGCCATCTGACGATGAGTCGCGCGCTAATATCCCTGGCCGAGCGGGGCATTCGGGCGGAACAGGATGCGAAAGAGAACCTGAAGGCCGTCTACAAGCGGTTCATGGACGAGCAGGAACCCGCCCGCAAGAACGAAGCCGGCAAGGATCTGGTCCGCGCAATCTTCGGGAAGGACGCCATTGCCGAAGATCCGGTTCTCTGACCTGCCGCGCGGGCTGTGGCAACATCTGCTGGGTCGGGTTCAGGAACGAGAGATCTCGCTCGCGGATCTGATGCGCTTGCAGGAGTGGGTCAAGTCCGGGCCGCAGGCGCCCGAAGGCGATTGGTACAAGGATTTCGGCTCCTTCAAGCTGTGCGGCTCGGGCGAGTATACAAGGACGGTGCTCACGAAGGGCATGGCGGCGTTCGGCCGGGAGATCGAGTGACCGACACCGCGCCGCCCTGCGCGCACCGGGCGCCCCGGTTGCGCTCGGTGGTGGGCGGCTCGGTCAGTGCAACTGGTGAGGCGGTTCCTCCCGCGCCCGAAGCATCTGTTTGTTGATGACCGCCCAGCACCTGGCGCAGGTCACGAAGTAGATGCACCCGCTGACCGTGCGACCTCGGGCGCGCCGGCCACAGTCCGTCAATCGGAACAAGTGCAGCTTCGCTGGTTTGAGATGCGGGTTCCTGGGGTAATGGACGATCTTCGGCGCGGGCATGGCGCTCCAGGGTAGCGCGGTGACGGCGCGCCCGAAAAGATAGCCGCCCTACGCGCACCCAGTGCCCAGTTCGCGACCGAGGGCGTCGGCTGAGTGTACGGCACCATGGGCGAGCAGGCTGAATGCACGTGGCCAGCCGCGCGCGGTGTTCAAGTCGAGCCGCCATCGAACCGGCCACGCGGCCGTATTCCGCATCCGGTGTCGCCACGGGCACGCCGCCGAGGAAAACCTGCAACTGTACCACTCTACCCGCATGGACCTGCTGGCCGAACCGGGCGCCGCGCCGGTGAGGAACAAGGAGCGTACCCCCGTTAGCCCATGCCGATGGCAAGTGGCTCCCCGTCGTGGACACGTTTAGAACTCTGGCCGCCAACCCCACACTTATAGCCGCCGGGCTGAAGATGGGATAGCTCTGATCTTGCCGATTTAGGGCGCCTCCCGCCCTCGTGCCGCGCCGAGCCGCGTGGGTGGAGGCACAGTCAGGCTTGCCAAAGCTTCGCGATCTCCACCCGAAACCGCGCTACAACTCGGACGCTGACGCCCCCACCGGAGGAATCGCCTTGTCCGACCGGACGGTCGGTACGTGGGGGTCCGTTGCGTTAATTCGCTGCTTTCACAAACACCGAGACCGCCTGGGACGGGGCGTTCCCGGCCGCAATCATCACCGTGACGGTGCTGTACTGCGGCGTAAGGTGGTCAGGCAGCCTGACGTTGATCTGTAGCGCGCTAGAGACCAGTCCCGGCGCGTTACCCGCATACGTGACCTCGACGGGCTGCCAGCCGCCGGCCGCCGTGTTGGTGAGGAACGCGAAAACCGGCTGAACGAGTACCGGGCCGAGGGTCTCGACCTGACCATCGGTCCCCCCGGGAATTGTCTGCCCGGCTCCGGTGACGAACAGAGACAGAATCGATCCCCGGCTCGCCGGATAACCGTAGCTGTTGACGGAACCGTCCTGGTTCAACGCGGCAGCGGTGTAGCCGCTGGCACTGCTGATGAACAGGCCGGGAACGGCTGGCAGCACCGCCATCACGGCGGGACTCGAGGATCGTCCGCCATACTCGACCGTGACGGCCACGGTCGTTTTCCCGTCGATCTCGAAAGGCGCGATGGCTTGGATTTGACCCGTCTGGACTTTGAGCAATGGCGCTGCGACGCCGTCGAAGAGCACCTGCACTCCACTCAGGCTGGAACTTAACCGGAATCCGTCCCAGGTGCCGGACACCGCCGTGTGCGGCCCCAGATAGGCCCCGTTGATGGTGACCATCTCACCCGGCGCCACCGCCGATCTCTGGCCCGAGGCCGTGCTGGTGATGCCGGCGAAATTGGTACAAAGGGCGCAGTCTGCGATCGACGGCGCGAACGCCAACGGCGGCGCCGCTCCGGACGGAGAGCCGGACGACAAGCCGCCGCCCGCGATCCAAATATCGACCGCCGCATCCGCCGCCAGGCCCCAACCCGTGGCGTGGAGCAGCGTGTGGATCGTCCCGCCCCGGTCGATCATGCGGATGGATGTGGAGCCGGTGTCGCCGACATAGATGTTCCCCGCCGCATCCACGGCGATGCCCCACGGCGTCCAGTCCTGGGCCGCGGTCGCCGGGCCGCCATCGCCGGCGCTGCCCGGCTTGCCCGTGCCCGATACGCGCTCGATGATTCCGGCTGGCGTGATGCGGCGGATCATGTGGGCCGAGGAATCGGTGATCAGCAGGTTGCCATCCAGGTCGAACGCCAGGGCGCGCGGATTCAGCAGCAGCGCCTGCGCCGCCGGACCGCCATCGCCGGTTATGCCCGGACGGTCGCCGCCCGCCATCGTGTGGATGATGCCATCAGTTCCGACCTTCCGTACTCGCGAGTTGCCGCTGTCGGCGATGTAGATGTTTCCCGCCGCGTCCGCCGCTACGCCCCCTGGATACGCCAGCGCGGTGGAGACGGCCGGCACGCCATCGCCGCGATATACGCCCTCGCCGTCCCCGGCCACCGTCTGGATGTATCCATCCGGTCCGACCTTGCGGATGCGATGGTTGCCCTGGTCCGCGATGAACAGGTTACCCTCGAATCGAAAGCCAGGCCCGCGGGAGATGACAGCTTCGCCTGCCGGGCGGGACCGCCGTCGCCGCCGAAGCCGCCTTCCCCTGTACCCGCAACCGTCTCAATGATGCCCGCTGTCGTGATGCGCCGCACCATGCTCGTAGCTTGGTCCGAGAAGTAAAGGTTGCCCGCTGTATCGCGGGCCAGCCCCGCGGCACTGCCGATCCGCGCCCAGGTAAACGGCACGCCATCGCCGTAGCACCCGCAGCCCGGCGACCAGACTGACGGCTCCGGTGCGGTCTGCCTTGGTCACCTGGATATTGGCGAAGTACAGGTTGCCGGCTCGGTCCACGGCCATGCCGCCCGACACCGCTGGGCCGCCGGCCAACACGCCGGCGACATAATCCAAAGCCCCGTCCGGCTTCAGCCGCTTCACACTTCCCTGCCATTCGAGGTAGAGATTGCCTGTGCTGTCGATGGCAAGCCGCGTGGAGCCTCCCACTTGCTGCAGGGTCGTAATTGTCCCGCCGGCATCCACCTTCCGTGTTCTCCCGCCTGAGTCGGCGAGGTATACGTTGCCGGCATCGTCGGCCGCCAGGTCCGTGGCATTGATTTGCGCCGATGTTGCCGGGCTGCCGTCGCCGCTATAACCTGCGGTGCCCGTGCCGGCAAAGGTCGCTGCCGTCCGGTCGGGCCGAACGATGAAGACGACCCTCCCACCGGTGGGCCAGCCGGGCTCCAGGAAAGTCGCCGGGTTGGCAAGGAGATAAACGTTGCCGGCGCCATCCGTCGTAAGAGCAGTCACGCCCGTTCTGACGCCCGGAATCAGGCATAGATCTCCTCCAGGCCGTCCGTTCCCACCCGATTCAGGGACGTCCCGCCGGCCGCAAACAAATTGCCTGAGCGATCAACCGTAATGGCGGATGTTGTCAGGCCGGCTGGAAAGCCGGCCAGCAGAGCTGGTATCCTCTGGCCGGGAATCAGAGTGGATACCCCCATGCCGGTTACTGGTTGGATATTGCCGTCAGGAGTGATTCTGCGAACCGCGAGCGGTGGAAGGGTAGAGGACACGGAGTTCGAGTATTCCAGAATGTACAGGTTCCCGGCCGGATCGACGCTCACCTGCCACGCCGACACCGCGGCATCGAAGGCCCTGCCGTAATCGCCCGAGGGCGCATGATAGGGATTGGCGGCCAGCAGTTGCGTGACCGTGTAGTCTGCCCGGAGCGGGGCGGCAAGGTAAATGACTGACGCGGCCAGGTAAACGCATCTCATGTTGTCTGATACAAAGACCCGATTGTGCCGCCGGCAACTACAGCCGGGCCGCCAATCCAGCGACTACACGTACCACAGTTCCTTGTGAGCGTGTACGCGCGCCGGTGAAGCGCGCAGTCTGCATAAAGGCGCAAACCACTCCACGGAAGCCGATGTAGGCGGTCGGTGTTTGCGGACAAGCAGCCTCGATCGACAAAGATCATTGAGGCGGTACGCCGCCCGTCTCCTCCCCCGACAAGAACCGTTGGCAATGGATGCCGGCCGCGACCGCACCCATAGGCGCCTCGTCGAACCGGGCTTACGGAGCCCAACCATCAGCACGCTGGTACGGCTGGCGGGTGCCCTGGACGTGCGGCCGTCGGAGATCGTACGGCGGATCGAGGACCTGCTGCCGAAGCGCAGGAGATCTGGTTGCTGAGGGCCGACTCCACCAAGACCACCATCTTCGACGTCTGATAGGGCACTTCTGGATCCGGTTTTCTGCGTGGAGTTCTGGTGGCGTTAAATGATGAATCGTGGGGCGCGGATCGGGCAGAAAGGAAGCACTACGATGCACACCACCGAAACCGCCACCGCCACCACGACTGCCACGGCTGGCGCACAGGGCACGCACGTCGCGCCGAAGCCGGCCACCACGAGGAACGCAACCAGCCAGAGGGAACACGCGCCCAAGGCCCGGAAAAGCGCGAAGGGAACCGCCAGCAAGAAGACGGCCACGAAGAAGGCCGGCAAGCCCGCCATCGAGAAGGTCAGCGCAGCGGGCCGCGCCAACAGCAAGAAGGCGCTGGTGCTGGACATGTTGCGCCGGGAGGCGCCGGGAGGACGGCGCCACGCTCGATGAGATCATCCAGGCCACGGGCTGGCAGCGTCACACCTGCCGGGGGTTCCTGTCAATCGCTTCGAAGACCTGCGACATCACGTCCGAGAAGACCGACAATGGCCGGCGATACCGGATCGCGAAGTAGGGACGCGTTGTTCAAGCCGCCAGCCGCGCGCTGGCGGCTTTTGGCTTCAGGTCATTTTCCGGTAACCCGCATACCGTTCTCGAAGGACAGGACAGTCAACTCTGGGTTCGATGCGACTGGCACTACACCCTCGACGGCTGTATCAGGCGGTTTGCTTTGAGAGCAGTTGGCGGACGGCGTCCTACCAGTACAGAGTTCACCGGCCGGCGACGTAAGGGCAGAATGGACTACTCTCCAGATTGTTATAGGCGCGCAGGGTGTAACACGCGGAGTTGCCACTACCATGGGTGACCTGGAAGTTCACTTGAACGATGCCCTGGACCAGCCCGGGTGCATCCCCCCATACGCCGGAACGATGTCCTGATTCTGAGTTAGATCATGGATCACACAGCAGTGCAGGTCGAGGGGACCGGGCGCAATTCTGCCATCCGTGCCGGTCGAACCGACGCCTGTAGCCCAGATTGAGATCATGGAACCGATTTGGGCCGGATTGTCTTTCGAGTTGGCGGTGCCGTCCTGGTTGAGGACGCCCGCGAAGACCGATGGCAGGGCCGAGTAGACGTACAACGGTATCCCCGGTAAGGCTACGCCATCGATCGTCAAGTGAAGCACTGCGGTGTCGGCGTCCCAGATCGAGAACGGGGCGACAGCGATGATCTGCGTATCGGAGGTGTAAAGGATCGGGAGCGGGGGTGACGTGAGCGGGGTCCGGTCGATCGTCAACTTCACGCTCCCCGCGAGGTTGAGTCCGTAAATCGAAATCACCTCGCCGGGTGAGATACGGTTCGGCGACCATCCACCCGCCGCGTTTTGAATGCCGATTACGGTGGGAGCCCCTTTTCCTCCCGGCGTCAGTGTCGCAATCAGGTCGCCGGTCGCGGCATGGATGACTCCGGCCCGGTCAATCGCAAGGGCCGAGGCGGCCGGGAAGAATCGGGCATCGACGAGCGACGATCCAGACGGATCGAACTCCGCCAGATAAGCACCACCGCGCACGGCGCCGGCAGAAAAAGGAAAATCGGGCGAGGCTGTGGTTCCGGAAACCCAGACATCGCCTTTCGGGTCGATGGCAATGGTCTGTGCCTGGTCATTGCCGGTGCCGCCCAGGTACGTCGCCCAAACAGCCCCGCTTCCCGCCGAGTTAAGCTTGGCTACGAAGGCGCTGGTGGGCAGTTGGGCAGGCGGATTCGCCGGTAAAGGAAGTGTGGTCTGGAACGCACCGGCGGTGGGTGTGGCTCTCATACTGGACATTGACATGACGGTCAAGCCGCGCGGACAGACTTTCGTAGCGGGCGAAGAGTTAGAGCAATTGCAGGGCCCCATCGATCACTCAGGGCGAGGGCGCGTAACTGCACGATGTGCTGACCCGTCTCCTCCTTCCACCGTGCGCCGCAGCGCTTCATGCGGGTTTCGAAGAGACTCTTGCAGGTTGCCTCGACGTTGCCAGTGCCAAGCGCCAAGCCTAGTCGGCGCGCCCGAGCGTAGTTCATACGATCGGCGTCGGCGCTGTGACTTTGGAGATAGGTGATGGCCGCATGGACGGGGTGATCCGTGCCGACACCCTCATCCCTGCCCGAGGCGGTCAACTCCTCCAGAATGCCGCTTGCCGCACTCGCGCGGTTCAGCCGGCTCATCTTCCATCGCCGGAGCTTTTGGTCGGCCCCCGTGGCATCCTCGATGGCGCGGGCGGCGGCCCCAAGCTTCTCCATGAGGTGGTGCAGATCCACCAGGCGGTAGAGATCGTTACCGAACTTGGCGACGAAGCCCTCGTCTAACACATTCCACATCTCCGGAGCCCCGTCGCAGAGTAGCTCAATCTTCAAATCCGGTTTCTTGCTGCGCAGCGTCGCGACATCGGCAACCAGACGGTCGCGCAAACCGGTGAGATCTCCCTCCGGCATGCATCCATAGCGAATCGTGTGCCGTCCCACTCCGTTTGCATCGTGCAGCGTCACCGTACCGCAATAGGCCATGCGAAAGTTCCGTTCCACCGGCTTCTTCGGCGCGCCCTTTTTCGGCCGCCCCGCCGGCCGCCGCCGCGGTTCCTCCATCGGCACACTGACCCGATCCAGAGACACACTAATCGAGCCGGCCTCCTCCGGCACCTCCACGGCATCGATCAGGGCGTCTTCCATGTCCTGGTGATCCGCAACGGCCAGAGCCCCGACCAGGTGGGCCACCCGCTCGAAACTGGCGCGCGAATACGGTAGCCGGCCAAACTCGCGCGCGCTCGCTTCCGCTTCCCGCGACGGGCCTTGCTGCACCGCATGGGCCATCGCCCGCGCCGCCTGGGGCAGCCAGCCGTCCTCCACCACGCCGGCCCGCCGGCGCACCGCATCCACTACCCGGCCGCCCGGTTGCCCCCCACGCTCGCCCGACTGACGGTACCACGATCTCTCGACGGAGACTGAACCCACCATCGTGTGGTAGGGCGCCTCGCACCGTCCCACCCGCGTGTAGCGCACCCCTCCGATGATCACCGCAGGAAGGTCCATGTCCAAGCTCTGTAGAATGGCGCGCTGGCCGGCCAACTCCGTGCGTCCCGCACTTTCTGCCATCGCCTGTTCCATTTCCGCATAATCCACCGCTTTCCCGCCCCCGAGGCGGGACACCGTCCGCTGCAGGGCCGCCAGATGCTCCACCATCGCCTTTCCCACTTCCGCAAACTCCTCCGGAACCTCAATCACCATCTTGGGCATCACACCTCCTGACATTAGGCCAAGCTTGGCATTCTGTTCTAGCACATTCATGTCGATTTGTCCAGGATGAGAGCCACACGCCGTCCGGTTTCGATCTGAACATGGAACTACCCGAACTCGATTTTAAGTTGCCGGACCTGGAAAAGCCGGCAGTTTGCCCGTTCTGTGGCAATCGGAGTCAGGGCTGAACCGGCGGCTTGTCATGTAACCGTGCGGTTACATGACGAAGTATCGAATGATGTTGCAGAAAACCGAATGTGAATGTTTCGTACTGGCAGTACCGGCGCTTTTTCTTTCGGAGATTAAGGTCTATAATCTCTTCCGGCTCGAACTGGCAATTCAGAATCCGTTCGACCTAGCAAGGTGATCCCGTAGAAAGCTTGAAGGGCTATGATGAGAACATTGACGCTACTTATGCTGGCAAACCTGTCGGGCTTCGCTCAGCAAATACAGGTGGAATCAACCTCCGGGATCGTGGGTAACGCGACACCGATGCGGCCACAGGTGTCATCGGCCGTTGGGATTGGGGAGGGCATCATTACGCATTTGGCCGACGGCGGTGGCTGGAAAACAACAATCAGTCTGATGAATTTGTCGCAGAAGAACGCCGCTGCGTTTGTAATTAACTTCTACGGCGATGATGGCAACCCGCTGACACTTACGTTCGAGGGAATCGGTAGAGGTAACCGGCTTACTGGAACACTGGCCGTAGCGGGTTCGATGGTCATCAAGACGACCGGGGTTGGTAGCGATACCATCCAAGGATGGGCGCAATTTGATGGACTTGCCACTAGCGACGCGGTAGCTGGCTACGCTGTGTTCTCGAATAGCAACGGCCATGAGGCGGCGGTCCCTTTCGAGTCCACACTGGGAGAGAATCCAACTCTACCATTCGACAATAGGAATGGTCTCGGTATGGGAGTGGCTTTGGCTAATGCGGGGTTCTCAGCTATGATCATAACGGCCACGTTCAAAGATTCGAATGGCGCAATTCTGGGGACTCGCCAGTTCACGCTTGCCCAAAAGGCACATACGTCATTCATCTTTGCCGACCAGTGGCCGTTTACGGCTGGGAAACAGGGAACAGTGTACTTCGATTGCAGCGACCGCTTCGGGCCAAAGGCTTCGGACTAGCAGTTCTCGGTTTGAGATTCACACCAGAGGGCGCATTCACGTCCGTTACCGCGTTTGATATGTGGCGGCTGGACTGAACGGGTATCCTAGAGAACGCTTACTTCGGGCGCTTTCGTTTTGCTTCCCGTGCGGCTACGGCTTTACGGGCACGTTCAGAGCGTTCTTCTGGCGTCATCGTTTCGAGGGATCGTCTTCCCCCTATCTTCCCGCCTCTGGCACCTTGCCTTCTGAAGAATTCTCGAACTTCGGGCGGTAGTTTCTTGGCCATAACCAAATCTTAACCGGGTTTAGATTCGCTGTAAAGAAAAAGCTTGCAATCTATAGGGGGTTTAGATAAAATAACGACATGAAGGCAATTGGCTACGTCAGAGTGAGCACGGAGAAACAGGCGGACTTCGGCGTTTCGCTCGAAACACAATCGGAGAAGGTCCGCGCTATGGCGGTGGTGCAAGGCGCGGAACTGGCGGAAGTCATCATTGACGCGGGTGAATCCGCGAAGTCCCTGAACCGTCCGGGCATGGCGCGGCTTCTGTCCCTGGTGGATGCCGGCGCGGTGGATACAGTCATCATTGCGAAGTTGGACCGGCTCACCCGAAGCGTGAAGGACCTTGCCGAACTGTTGGAGCGGTTCACCCGGCGCGGCGTGTCCCTGGTGAGCGTGGCCGAATCCCTGGACACGGGCACGGCGGCGGGCCGGCTGGTACTCAACATCATGACGGCGGTATCCCAGTGGGAACGGGAAGCCATCGGAGAGCGGACGCGGGACGCCATGCACCACAAGCGGGCGAACGGTGAGCGGGTGGGGACGGTCCCCTTCGGCTACCGCACGGCGGCGGACGGCTTGCACCTGGAAGCGGACCCGGCGGAGCAAGGCATCCTGTCCCGTATCCGGGAATTGAAGGCGGCGGGCCACACCACCCGGCAGATTGCGGACGAACTGAACCGGCAGGGATTCACCACGCGGCGCGGGACGGCATGGCGGTTTCAGTATGTGGCGGAAGCACTCCGAGCGGCATAAGCTGGATCGGATAGAGAAAGGCAGGTTTTGAATGATCGACATTAGAGTCTTTTGTACGGTTTCCGTAGGGCTGCTGATGATGGGCAGCACCTCAGCGCGGGCAGACCTGAAAGCATCGGCTGGTTGTCAAGCGGGCCGGGTGGTAATCATCGACAATGACTCGGCTCACTGGTTCGACGTGAAGATTGAAGTCAACGGAGTTTATGTTCATCAGACGGATGTGATTGCCAAGGGCGATACCATGCGTTTCATCCCCAGCATTTTCACCAAGAGCGATGGCACGCGGTTGAACCTCGCTACGACGGCCTGCAAGACCATCGACATCCACGCGACAGTCAACGGCAAGCGCGATCACTGGAACGGTGCTTACAAGTGAAACCGCACCACCCGACAAGGCGAAGAGGCAAGGCAAAGAAGGCGGCGCCGAAGAAGGATCGGGAATGGTTCGAGCGGAAGGTGGCCGAACTGAAAGCCGAACTGGAGAAGTTGCCGGCGGACCGGCAAGAGCAACTGAGGCGGGAACTCGAAGACGAAGGGGACCGGAAGCAATGACGGCGGGCGGCGGGTCCTTCTCCGGGAATTTCCGCCGGGGATGTACCGATGGCACCACGGCGCTAGTGACAGGCTGGAAAATCCACTTAACAGGTCTCCACTTTACGGGGGGTATCAATGGCTGACGTGATTACGAAGGCGGAGTTGGCGCGGGAACTGGACTTGTCCCGCGCGCGAATCTCGCAATTGTGCGGGATGGGGCTTCCCGTGAGGCCGGATGGAAGAGTGAACCGGGCGGAAGCCGTGGCATGGGTGAAGGCGAACGTCTGTTCATGGCGCGGCGGCTGGTGGGGGAACCTTCGGCAGAAGGCCGGACGCGGGCGGGCGCCGATACCGGCGGCTGATCTGGCGGGCGGGATGGACCTTGGCGAGCTTCCCGAGATCGCGGAACTGCCGGACACTCCCGACCTGATAGCGGAGATTGGGGAAGCGGCGGTTATCGAATTCATGAACGAAGCGCGGCGGACCGGGAATATTGAAACATTCGCGCGGTTGGCTCTCCGCTTCGGATGCACCATGCAACAGGCGTTTGCGGTAGCGCGGTGGTTCGATATGTTCATGGCGTTCTGCTTCGTTCCGAAGGACCCGGAGCGGGATTACATCCGGGTCCATGACGAACCGGACTGGAACGGCATGGCGGCGGAAGCGGGCACCACGACGGACGTTGAAGCGTGGCAGGAATGGATGAATCGGCTTCTCGAAGAAGAGGAGCCGGGGAAGGTGGAAGCATAGCATGGCGGTGTTCAAGCGGGGAAAGGTCTGGTGGTACGAATTCATCTTCGCGGGCCGGCGGATACGCGAGTCTGCCAAGACCTCACGGAAAACCGTTGCAACTGAGGCGGAGCGTAACCGGCGCCTTGAATTAGAAAAGACCCTTGCCGGGATGCCGGCGGAGAAACGGGAGAATCGCATCAACTCCGTTTCTGACATGGTTAGGCCGTACCTGGAAAGCTACGGCATCAACCACCGGGAGCAATCTGTCTTGTTCACGAAGGGGCGATTGGCGCACGTCACCCGGCTGTTGAGTAGCACTCTTCTCCCGGATCTGACAGAGCAGGCTATCCGGCACTACATCAGAATTCGCTTGGATGAAGCAGCTTCCGGGCGAACGATTAATATGGAGCTTGGGGAACTCAGCCGGGCGGTTGGTAAGCCGTGGTCCGTTCTGTGGCCGAAGGTCCGGAAACTGGAAGAACGGAAGGACGTGGGCAAGGCGCTTTCACCCGAAGAGGAAAAGCGGCTTCTGGATACCGCCGGGCAGAAGAAGCGCTGGAAGCTGGCAGCAACAATCATTCGCGTGGGCTTGCTTACCGGGATGCGTAGCGGGGAGATTACGGGACTAACCTGGGGGCTGGTGGACTTGGATAAGCGAGTCCTCACGGTTGGCCGCGCGAAGACCGCATCCGGCACGGGGCGGCAGATTCCCATGAACAATGACCTCTTCCAAGTGCTTTCAGCTCATGCCGAGTGGTTCACCCGGAAATTCGGGACCGCAAGCCCGGAGCACTGCCTGTTTCCTTTCGGCAAGCCGTCGCCGTCCGATCCGACAAGGCCGACAACTACGCTCAAGACGGTATGGGGCAGCATCCGGAAGGCGGCGGGTGTTTCATGCCGGCTTCATGACCTCAGACACACGGCGGCTACGAAAATGGCTGAAGCGGGGACGCCAGAGAGCACCATGCTTGCCCTGATGGGCCACATGAGCCGCGCCATGTTGGAGCGGTACTCGCATATTCGCATGGCGGCAAAGCGCGGGGCGGTGGAAGCGCTGGCGTTGACTCCAAAGGTGCCCGGACAACCCGCCGAAGTCGCCACAGAAAGCGCAGATTCCAATGGGGTCCCCACAAAAGTCCCCACACCTGGGCCGCAACCCCACTTGCAGTAGGCTGTAAGTCTTTTCTTTTCTGGTGAGCGCGGCAGGAATCGAACCTGCAACCTAGCCCCAATACTGTTCACTTAAGTACCATAATTTGGGTGGCGAAATCGAGACGTCTTGTGCGCTGGCGCTTGCGAGGCCGCAGCTTATAGTTGCTCATCTTGCGCTTCACGCCGCGGGGATTGATTCGGTTGCGACTTGAAACAACCCGTTCCTCAAGAATTTCGTCGAGGATCGTCTCGTGGAAGACGTTTCTCTGCCGAGGGGGGAATAGCGCCATAACGTGCCATCCGTCTCTGGACAACATGCACCGAGTGGACGAACGAGAGCCGGTCGGGATCTTCGTCTGCTTTCAGGGCGGCTTCGTGCATCAGGGCGCGGATGGCAAAATGCGCCATCAGCAGACCCAAGAACTCCTGCCGGACCAACTCCGGCGTCTTGCTGCGCAATACAATCTGAGCGCCGCGTAAATGGGTCTTCAACTCGTCCAGGGTGGTTTCGATTTCCCATCGCTCGTGATACAGGGCGGCTAACTCTTTGGCCGGTGCCTGCTGGGCATCGAGGATGGTAGTGATCAGCCGGTACAGCGGCTCGGCGTCCGCGACATTTTTCAAGCGGTAATCAATGACGCGGACCACGATCCCGTTGCGTTTCTTCCGCCGGTCCTTGGTGGAGGCGTAAATGCGACTGAGATAGGAGCCGTCGGGCAGGCGTTGTTCCACGTCCAGGCGTGCATTCTGGCGCGTGCGCCATAGCAAATCCGCTCCCGTCCTCGCGGCGATCCGCCAGAGTTTGTAACTGGGGAAGAATCGGTCGGCCATGCACAACATTCCCTTGCGGAGTGAGGGAATCACTTGCTCGGCCAAGGTCAGTTCATCGGTGGCGTATCGGTCCATGTGCGCGCCCCACAACAGGTGCGTCCCATTCTCCAGCAGGGCCACAAACCGGATCTTGGGAAAAGCGCTGGATCCTCGACTGGCGCCGGGTCGCCCGAATGCCTTGTCATTTTCCGCGGTATCGGCGACATCCAACGTGCTGCCATCCAGGCTGACCAATCGCCATTGTCGGTACCAAGCACCCTTGGTGCGCTTCTCGGCAATGGGACCCACCACGGCGTCATAGAGTTTCTTCAGCGGTTCAGCCCCCAGGCGGCTGCGGGCCTGCGAGATGCCCGATTTTCCGGCCACTTTCACTTTTGCCGAAGGGTCGAGCAGCCACTGCATCCCTTCCAACAGGCAGCGCAATACCTCACGATAGGAGGACCGCATATACAGCGCCAGTGCGATGACGTAGTAGACCACCACATGCGCCGGTAGGTCGCGCTCGCGGACGCTAGCGCGATTGGTCTGCTGGAGAGCTTCGTGGATCTTCTCAGCGGGGAAGTACTTAGCAATCACGCCGAGGCTGATATAGTCTGTGATCCGGCTGCCGGCCGGCAACTCCGCCAGTGTGCGCGCCATCGGATTCTCCTCAACGATCGCACCTGGCAAGGACTTCCGCACACCTCGGAGCGGCACCGCCCTGCGAGATGAGACGGTAAGGGAAGCGCCCCCGAATCACTTGATTGAAATAGCGCCCTTTGGATGGAGCATCCAGCAGCGACTGATGCACCGTCGCAGGCACCTGGAAATATTGATAGACAGCCCGGCTACAGAACTCGAGTTGCAACAGTTCTCGGGCGTCGTCGTAGAAAACCATCAAAAGCGTGGCTGAATCCACGGCGGAAATGCGCATGGGACAACCTCCTTCTGGAGGCATTAGCCCCAAAACAGAATATCATAGATATGTTGTTAAGTGAACAGTATTGGGTCTAAGAGATGTTCGACCGGCGCGCGCGTTCCGATCGCTGTCGCGGCGCCCCGCGACGGCTGCCCGCGCCCCGAGTCCCACAGCCTTGCTCTCGCCGTGGAAATCCGTTCGAAGGCGGAATGCGCCGTTAGAATAAAGCATGCGGCTCACGGCTTCCGCGAATCCAATCCACACTACAGACGTTCATGATCTTCGCTCGGCGTTGCGCTTGCTCGATCAGACGCGGGGCCAATTGCTGCGCACCGAGACACCGGTGGACCCCCATGCGGAGCTTGCCGGAGTATACCGGCACGTTGGCGCCGGGGGAACCGTCCTTCGTCTCACCAACAACGGGCCGGCGATGGCTCTTCGAAAGCGTCAAGGGTTACACGGGCGTGCGTGTTCTCGCCGGTTTGCTCCAGCAACTCATGCGCATAGCTCTTCAGGGTGATATCATCCAGGCGGCGAAAGGCCTCGTAATCGAGATACTGATTGATCCAGTCAATCTCGCGCCCCGTCTCTCGCACGATGACGCGGTACGGGCACCTTGCCTGGTTGGCGGAAGGCTGATGATTAACACGAAACGTCATGGCAGGGCCGCCTCCGACAACGATTGGAACTGGCGCTCATCGCCACCCTCGACAAAGAAGCTATTCGGGTCGTGGCCATCGGGCAGCAAGACTCTGCGAACGTTCATGCCTTGCTCTCTGAGTCGGCCGGGCGAGTGAATGCGCCGCCTGCTGCCACTGCCGCTTGGGTCGGCGTCAAAGGCCAGATAGACGGTTCGCGGACGGTCACACATCTGCCGATACTGGTGTAGGTTGAGATGATTTCCCAGCGAACAGGTGACGTTGTGAAAACCAGCCTGCCACAGGACGGCGTAATCGAATAGACCCTCGAGAGAATGTTTACCAGGTGATTGAGCACACGTCGGGGTAGGCGCGGAGGGTCGCGCTGGGCGGTTTGAAGTGGTGGGACTACTCTGGGGCCTGAACGGCCTTGGCAGAGCCGAAGATTTGGCAAGCCAACTCAAGGGGACGGTCCGGTCGGAACGATTTCCAGCAGGATGGGACGAGCGGAGCGAAGTAACTTCACCAACTCGGCAAAGGCGTCTTGGCTCTGTTGCCAGCAGGTGCGGAGAACACTGGCTAGAATCTGCTGCGTGCGGGCACCTTTGGCCGTGCGATTGCCGCCCCAGGTCTTGCGAGCCATCGCCATCGGGCGGATCGCGCGCTCGCCGAAGTTGTTGGTGGTATGCAAGCCAGGACAGTGCAGAAAGGTGAACAGGTGCGGCTGTTCATGGCGCAGGTGCTTGGCCAGTGGCCGATTGGCCGGGCAGCGAAAGTGTCGATCCAGCAAGCGGTCGAGTTGAGCTTCCAACCGTCCGGTGGCCACCGCCAAGCCATGGGTAGACACACTTCCTTCCCGATGGCGATCTTGCAGCCGGAGTCCCTGTTGCAGCAGGGTTTTGATGGCCAAGGGAAATTGGGCAACTGCCGAAGAGGCGATCTGGATCATTTCGCGACAACGCCGCACCAGGTGCTCCAGGCAGCTTTGATGAAACGCCTGCTCAAACCCATAGAAACATCGCGCTCCGTCATGCACCAGAAAACCGTCGTAGTCTTCTCCCAAAATAGCCGCCGCCTCCGCATACCCGCGATGCGCTTCAATCACATAAACGGTGACCTGTTCGCTCAACAATACCCGCAGATTCTGAGGGCGTGCTCCCACTCTCCAGCCGGTGTCGTCCAGCCAAACCACGGGACTTTGCCGTAGGGAGCTCTGCAATTGCTGGTAGGTGGGGGCCGCCAGATTCCCCAGCCGCTCCCAGGCCCGGCACACCCCGCTGCGGCTCCACTTCAGCCCGTAGCCCAGTTGCAGCACCCGCGCCGTGCGCTCGTGTGACAGCCCCAGTTCTTTGTTCAGCACCGCAGCCATCGACAAGGCTTCTGGCCCCACCTGTACCTCTCCTACGCGGAGCGAATCAGAGGTCTGCAACGGATGTCGGCCCTGGGCTTGTCGTCCGCAGCAGGCACAAGTTCCCACCTCTCCGTCAAAGCGGCGGACGACCGTCATCCGCACGATGTCCTCTTGGTATTGAGGTTGGGTGTTCTTCAGGATGATTGGGCCGTGACAGTGTGGGCAGCAAGCGGGGAGCGGAACGTGAATTTGCTCATCCACCCGGCTCGGAATCGGCCGTGTCGCCCGCTCTCCGTAGGCCGAACCGGGCTTGCGGCCGGGCGGCTTGGGGTCGGCCTTGGGTTCCCCCTTGGCAAACGGCGCGGCACTTCGCTTGTTGGCCCGTAACGCTTCTTCCAGTTGCTTCCGTAGGCCTTCGTTCTCCGCCAGCGCACGCTCCAACTGCCGCTCCAGAGACGCGATTCTCTTTTCGAGTTCCTTCTCCCGATCTGAGGAGCCACTGCGATCAGGCGCTTGCATCCACTTGACGATGGCACAAACCCGAAGATTTGTCCAGCCCCGTCTCCTAAAACCCTGTGTTTATTGCATTTCCCGCTGGTAAACATTCTCATCCTCGACGAGAATAACCTCCGGACCGTGACGTGCTTGCTCACACGAGTACAAGCCACCCTTGGCGCCCGGCAAGAAACGATGCGGCGGCGCCGCGGCAGATATGATAGTGGAAGGATTCTTCGACTGTCTGAAAGTACCTCAAGCTGGCTACGGCAACGTGGTGGCTTTGCTGGAGCGAGCGTGTCGGAGCGGCAGTCTAAGTTACTCGACACAAACTTTCGAGAGTTGGTTGTGATGCTGGACGGCGACGAGGCTGGGCGGCGGGCCAGCCGGGCGTTGGCCGCGCGTTGGCCAGACGCGCACATAGCTTGGGTGCCGAGCGGTCGGCAGCCAGACCAACTGTCGAGCGAGGAAATTCAACGGATTCTGTGCGGGGCGAGCGGCGCTCCTGGAGCATGAAGAGGACATTGCAGTTTCGATTCGGCTAACGCGAGTTCCCGCCGGTCCTTGCTGTAACCGGCCTGTGCGACGGAGGCTCGCCTCCCGATACACCTGGACAGATTGTTTCAAGGCCGGCGGGTTACCCAAACTCACTCTTCCGTGAAGGCCTTCTCCCAAGGCTGGATACGTGCAAATGAATGACTGGTCACGCTTGGCCGTTGACCACGACGACGCGAAAACTCGAGGCCGAAAAACGAACTGCACGAATACAGATACGCTCCCGATCAGGGCGCACGGGGCGCGTCCTGTCAGGAAGGGTGAGCTATACAGCACGTCATAAGTACTTGCGCATCGATTGAGACTGTGATCTGATGGTGGGGTGAGACCACTCGGTATTGCGGACTCAGCCACGATCATTCTCGGATTGCAGGACGAGATCCGACGATCGGAGGAATCGCGCTACGATCATCGACTACACGGCGTGTTACTCGTGGCGCAAGGCATGACATGCCCGGAAGCGGCACGACGGTTGGGGGACGCGCCTCGAACGGTCGAATATTGGGTACATACGTTTGAAGAGATGGGGTTGGCTGGACTGCTGGAGGGCGAGCGGTCCGGGCGGCCGCGACGTCTCAACGAGAAGCAGATTCAGGAAATCAACGCGGTCTTGCGTGGGATGCCCAGTGAGGCAGGCCTCGGTGGGAATCTGTGGGACGGCAAGACGCTGGCGCGTTGGATTGAAGGGCAGTACGGCATCGATTTGGGGGTCAGGCAGTGCCAGCGACTGTTTCGCCAATTGGGATTCCGGATGCGCAAACCGCGGCCGGTGATCGCGCAGGCCGATCCGGAACAACAGAAGGCGCATAAAAAAAACTCCAAGCGCTGAGGCAGGACGATGGTGTAGATCTGTGGGCCACCGACGAGGTCCACTTCCAACAGCACGCGGTCGCGGTGTTTGATGTGGGTGCCGCCGGAAACCAAAGATCCCATCCTGCTGCATCACCCCACCCGGCGCAGTGTGGGATACTTTGGCGCCGTGCGCCTGCGCGATGGCAAGTTCTGGTTCCGCATCGAGAGACCGACAGGTTCAACGCCGCAACCTTCTTCGAATTCATGCGTGGGCTGCGCCGGATCAGCATTCGAACCGGCCGTCGGGTGGTCGTGATCACCGATAACGCCAAGTACCATCACGCTCGCCTTCACCAGGATTGGCGCGAGCGGCACCTGACAGATTTTGAACTGGACTACCTGCCGCCCTACAGCCCGGACTTGAATCCCATCGAGCGCGTTTGGAAACTCACGCGCCGGCGCTGTTTATACAACCGCTACTTCCCAGATCTGCAAGAAGTCATTGACGCTGTCGAGGGCGTGTTCGCCGGCTGGGCTGATAGGAACGAAGCTCTGCCCCGATTATGCGCAATTACTTAAGACGCTCTGTATAGCGAAGCCTCCTTCGGGAGGACCGGCGAGGACAACTCCGTCTGTCCTTGACAAATACCTATCATGATTGGCCGGTTTATTTCCCCTATGCTGAGACTGGCTGGCAACGGCCTTATGGGAAGCGTCCCGTCTGCTCTACTCGGATCGATGGCGACCAGAAAAGTCGGCCCACAGCCGGCCATCGGGGAAGGGCCAGCGTGGCAGGCCTTAAGTGAACCGTATTGAACCTAGCCCAAGTTCGTCACAAGATGGTCGAAAAATCGGCTAAGTGGCTTAGAATCAGTTCAGGCAGTGGCTGAGTCTACACTACATTCGCGGTTGTGTTGGAGACACTCGGGCAGCGTCAGCCCGAGTTGCTGGAGCAGGGATTTCTGTTCGGCGGTGGGCTCGGTGATGCGACGCAAACGGATCTCGCGGCCATCGGTAGTGGGCAGGACAACGTCGGCGCTTTGCAGGGTGGACAACAGTGCGAGGGCTTTCATTGGCGAGAACGGCTGCGCGTTATCGACCCCGCTCAGCGATGGCTTCGGCTCGATCGGCGCACGCCGCTTCAGCAGATGCTTCAAGATCACCCACAGCGCATAGCCGAGGAACGCCACCATCACGTGAGCTTTCACGCGCGGCTCCTTCTGATGAAACAGTGGTCGAATCGATAGCTCATTCTTCAGTGCGCGAAACGACGTCTCGGCCTCGGTCAACTGCATGTACTTCGACCACAGTTCTTCGGCCGATCCGGCTTGCAGATTGGTGCGTAGCAGGTAGGCGCCCTCGCGTGACTCACGCCACTTCTGATGATCCTTTTTGAGTTGCCAGAATAAGCGCACGCCTTCGGCAGTGTCGTGCAGCCCGACCTCATAGAGGTCGTTGACCGACGGATGCCGGGCTTGGATCTTCCCCAGTCGCCGCTCCATCTTGTGGCGATCCTTCAGCCGGCCGCGCGCGATGGTCTTCTCCAGCGCCTTCAGGGCCGTTTCCATACGGCTGGAAAAACGTTTCCGGATGGCCTGCTCCTTTTCTTTGCGGCCCGCCGTGCGGCACAGAATGTAGGTCTCTTCGCCCTGTGGAATGGTCACCTTTTTGACTTCCACTTCGGGCCGGACCTGCGTCCAGTCCTCCTTGGCCAGTTCCGCCTCGAACCGTTTCATCTGGCTGCGCGGCGTACCCACCAGGTACTGGCCTCCGCGCTTGCGGATCGCGGCCAGATTCTCTTCGCTCACGATGCCGCGGTCCAATACCCAGATCCGGCGCGCCTTGCCGTACTTGCGCTCCACCATACGCAGAATCGTCTCCATGGTCGAGACGTCGGCGCGGTTGCCGTCGAAGGTCTCATAGCTGAACGGAAAACCCTCGCTGTTGACGATGAGCGCGATCACCATCTGCTCGCAGTCCGGCCGGTGGTCCCGTGAATAGCCGCGCCGCATCATCGGATTGCTGGCCGCCGCGCCCTCCACGTACGTGCTCGTCAGGTCATAGAGCAGCACGTCGAACTCGGCCCCGAACAGTTCTCCGTAACGATCCTTGAGGTGCCGCTCCAGCTTGGTCTTGTGCGGCAGCATGTGGTCCAGACAACGATACAAGCGCGTGTCGTTGATTTTGCCTTCTTCGATCCCCAGCAAATCGTCCAGGGCCGTCGACGGAAACCAACGTTGTTCGATGGCCAGCTCGCTGCCCGGCGCGCACAGCCGATTGATCGCCAACAGCGCCGCTACGCGCGACCAGGGCACATCGGCCCAATCGGCATCCACCGCTTGTTCGAAAAAGCGATCCAGGGCCAGGCGTCTCCACAACTGCAGCCCCAGATAGCAAGCGCCGAATTGCCGCGTCCTTTCCAGCCGCACACGACGCACCAGCACGCGTGCCACCTGCGGATCGTCCGCCGGCGATTCCAGATGCGAAGGGAACAGTTTCAGTTGCTGCGCTTCGCCCTGCTCATTGAAGACCTCGACCGTCCGCAGCCATCGCGCATGTTCCGAACCGTTCAGCTCGCCCAGGTGGCAGAGTGTTCTCTGTCGCGGCCCATCCGGTGTGCGTACCGATTCCACCAGCGACCAATAGGTGTGGAGCTTGCCGTCCTTGCCGCGATGGTTCGGTCGCAAAAACATTCTGGGTCGATCGTGTCATGAGACCGGTCGGGACACAAGAGGGCAGGTCTACACTACACGACCGTTTACAGAAGCGCCGCCTGCAAACGCATCACTTATCTCCGATCGGACGCTCAAAAAAGTTGAAATCGACAGTTTGGTGACGAACTTGGGCTAGTGATTAAGAGTCGCGCAAACGGCCCTGCTCATGGCTGTCCAATTCTGCTAACGAGTGCTCGAAGCAACTGTGTTCATGGGGGTTGTACGACTTCGATCCTAATAACCGTTGCTCACCCCGACTCGCGAGATTGAACCAGGGTCCCTGTGAAAGTCCCTGTAGCAGTCCCTGCCGCGCTTGCATTCCTACGCCCGTATTTGAAGCCCATCTGGAGGGCCAGTTCCTGGCAATCACAGGCCCGTGGTGCGAACAAATGCGCCGAGCGATACCATGGCGGAGGCCGCCTAGCTCGACGGGGCGAAAGCCGGGGACCCTGCCCGGTTGGCGGCAACATCACTCAGGGATCGCAGAGGGAGCGATGAGAGCAGACATCCCAAAAAGCCCGGCAGAGATACACCCCGGCCCTGTTACCACCGACGGCGCCGACCTGCGGTCAGCCACCCCGAACGAGTTGCAGACGTGGTTCCGGGAAGCCGAGGAAACGGGAAAGATCAGCCCTGAATTGTCCCGATGGGACAAGAATCTCCGTCGGATGTTTGAAAAGTGGAACAACGGGATGTCATTGTCGGAATCAGAAGTCTCATTTTTGGTGGACGTATTTACCTGGCTTTCCGGGAGCCCGGAGGAGTTTCTCGAAGCAGCAATCTCTGGTGGATTCAAGTTAGCTCCCTGGACGGGGGAGATTCGGCGTGTGATCCAGGAGGTTTGCGACCGGGATAAGGTCCAGGTTGAGGAAGCATGGAAGGAACTGGAGAAAGCCTTTGTCCGCCAGGTCGCGGAAGCTGATTGCGCTAGGAGGAGCAGTCGGGCCAGCAGTACACAAATCCTGAACGAGTTCAATGTCGCCCTTACAGAATTGAGGCAGGCGGTCAAGAGACACAGTGGCACACCAGCACACCGTGCGCAGCAAAATCCAGAACGCGACAGGGTGATTCACAGGATGCGTAACGAGGGGAAGACTTACGGGGAAATTGCACTTGCCTTGAACAGAGAGAACCCACGAAGGAAGGTCACCCCGAACCAAGTCCAGCGGTCGCACGAACGATACCGCGAACGCAGCCAAACCTACCTACGCGGGCTATTCCGGGAGACATTCAAGCAGCCACCGCAGAAGATGCCACGATAGGTTTACCTTCCGTGGCGCGTTGTTGTTGCCACGGTTGGTTGACCTTTGGTGGATTTGGATCGCCTCCGTAGTCTTGATGCATGGATACTTACACGGTCCCGGTCGCGCTCATCACCGAGCGCGACCTCTCACGATGGATAAACCGATCGCTGGGCAGCATCCGCCGTGATCGGCTCTTGCGGCGCGGCGTTCCGTTCGTGCGTCTGAATCGGACGGTGCGCTATCGCGTGGAAGATGTGAGGGCGTACATTGCAGCGCACCGGCAGGAGACCGAAATCTGAATGGCTGACTCCGCCCGGGCCGGCCAACTCTACGAGCTGGCGCTGTGGGTGGCAGTGCGTCAGACCCCGCCCCAAGAGTTGAGTCATGGTGCCAAATTGTGTTGGGACGTGATTGCCCGATGGGAGCGCCAAGGGAAGGAGTGCTGGGCCGGACTCCTCAGGATGGCCCACGAAATCGGTGTGAGTGAGGCCCAAGCCTCACGGTACGTCGCCGAGCTCAATAAGAAGCTCTACGTGGAGAAGGTTACAGGGGCGGAAGGTAAACCGATCTACCGTCGACTGCGCAAAGCCGATCTGGAGATGCGGGCGAACGCCATTTATCAGGAGATGCACGCAAACGGCGGGTCCCAGAATACGTGACTTGCAGAGTTGCAGTACGTTTTCCGACGGGGGCAAAGGGGTCGCCTGCTGTCAGCCCATATAAGGCTTGCAGATATGCAGCCGTACGCTTGCAAGGCTGCAAGATATCATTTGCGGAAGAGCACGATCCCCCTTGCAGATTTGATCCCATATATAGTTACTCGAACCAGTCAGGATAATTTACGTGGACAGATTCCTTGTGTGCATTTATTGAAAGATCAATTCCATTCATTGGATTTTCTGAGGAACGACAACTATGCTGAAGAACGCTAAAGAACATAGCCCTGAAGGCAAAGCCAGACCGGGACGACCGCGTTGCCCCGTGTCTCCCGCCGAAGCCCTAAGACTCCGAACGCAGGGCCTAGCCCTGAGATCAATCGGAAAGATGATGGGTATCAGCAAAACAAGCGTGGGGCGGTTACTGGCGCTCGGGCGCGCCCCGGACAACGCCTGCAATGCGTCCCAAAACTCACCAGTGGCGTCCCAAAAATCGGGGGGCGCGCTCGGTGGCATTCTGGCAGAGGTCGGGGTTGCGGATGCAGCAGGGAGGCTCAGAACGCGCCGCTCGGTTGACGGCGTAGAGCGCTCGCGCGATCTGCAGCATTCGTGAACGTTCAATCGAAGACTATATCGGCTTTGGTCCGGTCTTGACTTGCCACAAGTTCTTCCCCCCTGTGGGGGGAAGAAATCCAGCCAGGGTCTTCACTGGAGGCCACATGAGTGGTCCGGGCTAAGTGCAGGGATCGGTGCGGGTTGAACCAAGAGCGGTCCCATGAGATTGCCGAACCTCACAAAAGATCCAGGGCGGGGCCCACTCCACTCCGGGCCGGGGCCAGCGGTAACCCATCGGTTTCAGTAGCTTCCACGAGCGCCGGTCTGACCGCTCTGCAGCCTGAAGTCCCTGCAAGTCCCTGCAAACCCCAGTAGAATAAGGAGTTCGCATCGTTCTTTGACAACTGAATATTTTTGCTCGCTCCCAAGGAAAGGCCCGGCGCGGAAGGTTAGCTCAGTGCGAACCGATATCGGTTATGGGGGAAAGGATCCAGTCATACAGGAGGGCGGTCTTGCCTCTGTGCGGTCCTTCTAGGACTCGCACGCGGCGTTTCCAGAAAGTAGTCGCCGGCTCAGTGAGACACCGTAAGCCCCCCAAACGGGTTTCGAGGACTAGGACTGAAGTCCCTTTGTCGAGCATCAGGCTTCTTCCCTCGTCTTGAAGTTGCCCGATGCCAATGTAGTCGTGCAACCTCTCAGCTTCGCGCATTTCGGTTTCGGTCTGGTCATCAATGGGTGCAACCCAATCTTGTGAGAGACGGTAAATTTCGCCAGGCCGAAAGGCTGCACGCTGGTGTCGAATGGCGAAAATTGCGTACAGCAATCCGGCTCCGACTGCGATGACCGCTACGCATCTGGTGATGGAGTTTGTTACTGCCAAGAATTCCTTGGGGTAGATGCGGGCTAACCGCACCAGGAGAACAATTGCTACCGCACAGCCGACGACTAGAGTCAACTGAATTACAGGTTGCTTCACGACTCACTCTCTCGCTTCCCTCCGGCGGCAAAGCCATAGCAACCCGCCCGTCACAGCAATTACACCAAACCACTCCACGACAAGGCGGGACGCGTCGATTGCCGAGCGCCAGAGGTGCACGGTCGCTGGCGCCTTTGCGTACAATTCGGTATTCCAGAACCACTGTGGGGGACCGGGAGGGCTGAAAATCCAGCAGTACGCGCTCGCATACGGCCCGAAGTGCAAACCCTCGTAGTCGAACGACTGAATCCATGGCGGGTAAGCGGTAACGGCAATCATTACCGTGATGGCGAGAAGCAGAATGATGCGGGTCGGGCTTAGTACCGAGATCAACGCAGCAACACCCGAGAATGCCATTGGCCACTTCAGAAGGAACGCGACTTCAACCAAAACCCAGTAAATCACGAGCGGGAGTGCAACTGAGATGACAAGTCGGCGTTGGGATCCGATTTCCCGCCAGAACCGCGACCACAGCCAGGGCCGAAACGATCTGGGCAAGGCGACGACACGAGACCATTCGAGGGGCTGAGCGTTCGACGGTCGCGATCCGGTGCGCTCTATGGCACCCGATTGGTACATCTTGCGCAGCCGCTGGAGGTATGCCTTCTGGAACTTGGGCGGGGCTTGGAGAAATGGCGGCGCGGCAATGCCGATGGCCGAGATTTGCTCATTCTCTGGCTTGTCCCAGAAGGAGGGGGCCGTCACGATATCAAAGCCGCTGAATGTTACAGCGGTTCGCAGGCTTCCGTAGAGACCAGCCCACATGAACCAGCCGGCGGCCAAAACAGCGTAGACGCGATTGAAGCCCATCCGCAAGGTCATAAGACGGCTTGCCGTATAGAGGAATAGCGCATCTCAATATCGAAATCAAGGCTTGATCTTCTGAAACTGTTTCTTGAAGTTTTGATTTTGAGAATTTCAACCAGCACCCGGACGGCGTGATTCCGGCTTATTGGGCCAGCGGCACTGTATCCCGGGACCCCTGGGCACTGGCACATCCAATGTGGGACGTGCCGGAGGGCGCATGGAAAGGGGCGATCCGAGCGATTGAGCAAGATTGACTTAACCTAGCCCGTTTGGTTAGTATCGTGCAATGCGATGCCCAGTTCACAAGATCCCTCTGGTGTGCTATTGCCCGGCTTGCCGGGGAAGCTCACGCTCCAAGCGCAAAGCCGAGTCTTCGCGGGCAAACGGGAAGCTTGGCGGCCGGCCGAAGGGAAGCAGTAAGCATGACGAGAAAGGCGGCAAGTGATGGCTGTGTTTCGTCCAAAGCGCAAAGGTGAAGTGTCGAAGTTCTACGTGTGTGAGTTCGTCTATCAAGGCAAACGATTCCAGGAATCCACCGGCGCTACCAGCAAGACCGTCGCGCGGGAATACGAGAAGCGGCGTAAAGCCGAATTGGAGCGTGCGGCAGCCGGGTTGCCTACCGAGCAAAAGGCGAACCGCATCCGCACCGTGGCGGATGTCATTAAGCCCTATCTGCAAGGCTACCGGCTCAACCATCGGCCGCAAAGCGTCCTATTCGCGACTGGCCGCTTGGCTCAAATCGAGAAGGCACTCGGGAGCGTGGTGCTTTCGGACCTGACGGACGAACGGATTCGCGCTTACATCCGTCAGCGACAGGGTGAGAAAGTCTCGGGCCGAACGATCAACATGGAAATCGGCGAACTGAGCCGCGCGATAGGGCAGTCTTGGTCCCTGCTCTGGCCGAAGGTGCGGAAGCTCGAAGAGCGGAAGGACGTGGGTCGCGCGCTTTCGCCAGAGGAGCAGCAGGCCCTATTGGACGGTCTGCAAAACCGCCGCACTCCCCATATCGGAACTCTGGTTCCCCTGCTTCTATTGACGGGAATGCGGGCCGGAGAAGCCCTGTCCCTGATGTGGGGCCGTGTCGATTTGATGGGCAAGATAATCACGGTGGGCCGTGCGAAGACGGCAAACGGAACGGGCCGCGTGATTCCGGTCAATGACGATCTTGTCTCAGTTCTGGCGGCTCACCGGGCATGGTTTGTAGAGAAGTTCGGAGAACCGAAGCCGGAACAATTCCTGTTTCCTTGGGGCAAAGGCGTTCCCTCCGATCCAGCCCGGCACACCACGGACATTACCTGGGCTTGGGATCAACTGCGGGCCGATACCGGCGTTAGATGCCGCCTTCACGATCTACGGCATACCTTCGCTACCCGGCTTGCCGAGAATGGCGTCTCGGAATCCACCATGCTGGCCCTGATGGGCCACATGAGCCGGGCAATGTTGGAGCGGTACTCGCACATCCGCATGGCCGCAAAGCGCGATGCTGTTGCCGGAGTCAGGCTACACGTCGAGGCTGAAACGAAGGGGCAAAACTCCGAGGCGGTCCCTGTGAAAGTCCCTGTGACACGTCCGTCAATCACAATTCAATGATCTGCAACCCACTGATTATCCTGGTGAGCGCGGCAGGAATCGAACCTGCAACCTAGTGATTAAGAGTCACTTGCTCTGCCAATTGAGCTACGCGCCCGTTCCGCGAGATACCGCTGAAGCCGCAAACGCGAATCGCTCCGCGCTACGAAGCCGATTATAGCATCCCCGCCCGCCGCCATCACTCCTTCACCGCCGATGCCGATGCCAGCGATGCCGCCGCGATCTGCGCAATGTCCAGCAGCTTCGGCTGAGCCTGCGCCATCATTCCCAGGGCGTCGCGAAACATCGTCTGGCAGAACGGACAGGCTGTGCCGATCACCGGCGCGCCGGTTGCTACCAGTTCCTCCGCCCGCTCCATGTTGACCCGCTTGCCCTTCTCCTCGCCCAGAAACATCTGCCCTCCGCCGGCGCCGCAGCAGAAGGAGCGCTCCCGCGTCCGCCTCGCCTCCATCACGTCCCCATACGACGCCACCACCCGGCGCGGCTCGTCGTACTTTTCGCGGTACCGGCCCAGGTAGCACGGATCGTGGAATACCACGCGCTCCCGCGCCCCTGCCGCCGGCGGCAGCCGCGACCCGAGCCGCGCCAGCAGTTCGCTGTGATGTTCGATCTCGAAGGTCGCGCCGAATTCGCGCCAGTCCGTGCCGATGGTGCGCACGCAGTGCGGGCAGATGGACACCATCTTGCCGACGTTGGCGGCGCGCAACGCCTCGATATTCGGCTCCGCGACCTGCGAAAACGCCAGGTCGTTGCCCAGCCGCCGCGCCGGATCCCCCGTGCACTTCTCCTTTCGCAGCACGCCGAAGGTGATCCCCGCGTGCCGCATCACCTGCGCCAGCGCCAGCACGATCTCCCGGCCCTGCGGATCGTATGCCCCCATGCAGCCCAGCCACAGGCAATACTCCTGGCTGCCGTCATAATATGCCAGGCCGCTCTTCTCGATGAACTTCTGCCGCTCGCTGGCCGCGAATCCCAGCGCGTTGCCATTACGCTCCAGGTTCAGGAACAGCTTGGTGCCGTGTTCGTCCTCCCACTTGCCCGTGTTCACCGCGCCGCGCCGCAGCCCCACGATCACCGGCAGGTGCTGTATGCCGACCGGGCATTGGAACTCGCATGCGCCGCACGTCGTGCACTGGAAGACCGCCTCTTCCGAGATGTACTTCCCTACCAGCGGCGTCTCCGTTCCCGGTCCAAACTCGTTCAGGTACCCCCGCAGACCGAGCACGATCTCTTTCGGGTTTAGCGTCTTCCCCGTGTTGTTCGCAGGGCAGTGTTCCGTGCACCGCCCGCACTCCACGCAACTGTACGCCTGTAGCGCGTCAATGCGCGTCACGTCCTTGCCCGTGTCCAGGCCGAAGTCCTCGTCGCCTGCCAGGGGCGGGATCCGGCTGAACCCCGCGCGCCGCAGAAACACCGTCACCGGGCTGAGCGCCAGGTGCAGGTGTTTCGTATGCGGAATCAGCGGCAGGAAGATCAGGAGCGACAGCGTGTGCGCCCACCAGTTGAGCTTCCCCTCCACGGTGCCCTCGCCCAGGCGAAGCCCTGCCAGGTACGTCACCATCAGCAGAAAGATCAGCAGCGCGATCACGCCGGATTCGGCCGACACCGTCCCCAGCCAGACCGGGCGCAAGAAGAACCGGCGCACGAACAGCCCGGCGATGGCAATCGCCACCGCCACCGCCCACACGGCCACAAAGCCGAAGTAGAACCTTCCGAATCCGCTGTCCGGCGAGAGGAATCGCCCGCCAAACCCGGCTGCCACGTGGTTCACCGTAATCGCCGCGAAGGCGCAGAAGCCCCAGAATACGAATGCATGCGCCAGTCCCGGCAGTGGCCGCTGCTCGATGACCTTCGCCTGCAACACGACTTCCCAAAGAAACTGCCGGATGCGCGGACCGAGAGGTTTCAGTTCGAAATCGGGAGTGGGGCGCGAACGACGGATAACATCGAGCACCTTGCGCAGCCGCCACCAGAACATTCCGAAGGACGCGGCTAGCAGCAGCAGCAGGGCCGCGCGCTCTATCCAGGATGTGTCGGTCATAGCAGAAACCAATCTGAATGTAGCATGGGGCCCGTCCCGGGTTCGGCGAAATGAGTTCCCGCAAAGAGGAGGGAATTGGCCCAATTCCGAACCGGTTCCGGGTACCGCCGACCCTCTTCTCTACCCGGGCTACCATGGGCATAGAGGTGTTTGCCTTGCGCATTGCGCTTGTTCTCGCTCTGACGTCCGCGGCCGCCGCGGCGGAAAACGGCCCGCTCGTGGACCGCGTCGGCTCTACGGGCTTCGTGCAACTGGAGGCCGCGAGTTTCCATACCCTGTCGGCGCGCCAGCAGGCCTTGGCCTACTGGCTGACCCAGGCCGCGATCGCCATCGATCCCATCATCTACGACCAGAACTCCGCCTTCGGGCTGCGGCAGAAGCGCCTGTTGGACGAACTGGTGCGGCGGGCCGGCAGCCTCAACCCGCAGGTTCGCCCGAACATCGTGAATTTCGCCAAGCTGTTCTGGGCCAACCGCGGAAACCACAACGACACCACAGCGCAGAAGTTCCTCCCCGAGTTCTCCTTCGCGGAGTTGAGTACGGCCGCGGCCGCCGTACTCCGCGCCGGCGGTTTCCGTGGTGGAGAATACGGTGCCGCCATCCGGAACCAGGCCGATCTCGACCGCGAACTGGAGGCCTTGCGCCCCTCGCTGTTCGATGCGAACTTCCAGCCGATGATCACCGCCAAAAGCCCGCAGGGGAACCTGGATATCCTCGAAGCCAGCGCCAACAACTTCTATCGCGGCGTCAGTATGGCCGACCTGAAGGGCTTTCACGACACCCACCCGCTGAATTCGCGCTTGGTGAAGAACGCCTCCGGCAAGCTGGTCGAGGAAATCTATCGCGCGGGCACGCCCGATGGCCAGATCCCGCCCGGCATGTACGCTGAGTTCCTGAAGAAAGCCGACGAGTACCTGGAAGAAGCGCGCGGGTATGCCGAGCCTGGCCAGGACCCCGTGATTGCCGCGTTGATCCGCTATTACCAGACGGGCGATCCGGCCGACTGGCTCCAGTTCGGCGCCGACTGGGTGCGGAACAATCCGACCGTCGATTTCGCCAACGGGTTCATCGAAGTGTATCGAGACGCCCGCGCGGCGAAGGGCACATCGCAGAGCTTCGTCAGCATCACCGATCAGAAGATGAACCAGTTGATGTCGAAGCTGGCTGCCAACGCCCAATATTTCGAGGACCACGCCCCCTGGGCACAGCAATACAAAAAGCAGGGAGTCGAGCCGCCGCTGGCCAAGGCCGTGGAGACCGTGATCGAAACCGGCGATTTCCACGTCAATACGGTGGGCGACAATCTGCCCAACGAGAACGAGATCCGTGAAAAGTACGGCAGCAAGAGTTTCCTGTTCACCGGCAGCTCCCGGACCCTGCAGCACGCGACCGGCTTCGGCCCGCTGGAGGAATTCGCCGCCTCGCCCGAAGAGATCGCCATCTGCAAGAAGTACGGCGAAGAAGCTTCCGACCTGATGACTGCCCTGCACGAGGTGATCGGCCACGGATCCGGCAAGCTGAGTCCGCGCCTGAAGGGTGGCTCCGAGGCATACCTCAAGGAGTATTTCTCCACGCTGGAGGAAGCCCGCGCCGATCTGATGGCGTTGTGGAACATCGGCGATCCCAAGTTGCGGCAGCTCGGCATCGTATCCAGCCCCGGGGTTGCGAGGGCCATGTACTACAGCGCGGCGCGCGTCGCCTTGACGCAGCTTTACCGCATCCCGCGCGGCAATACCATCGAGGAAGACCACCAGAGAAACCGGCAACTGATCGTCAACTACATCATGGACAAGACCGGCGCCATCGAGAAGATCCAGCGCGGCGGCAAGACCTACCTCGTGCTGAAGGACTTCGAGAAGATGCACCAGGGCGTCGGCATGTTGCTGGCCGAATTGATGCGCATCAAGGCGGAGGGCGACTACGCGGCCATCAAGGCGCTCGTGGACCGCTACGGGGTCCATTTCGACCCCGCACTGCGCGATGAAGTCGTGGCGCGCTACCGGAAGCTGGACGTGCCGACATACTGGTGCGGGGTGTACGCCGAGCTCACGCCGCACTTCGATTCGTCGGGAAAGATCGCCTCTGTCTCGATCTCCTACCCGCGCGACATCGTGAAGGCGCAGTTGGGCTTCGCGGCGATGTACGGGTTACAATAGGCAGGCATCGCCATGGCTGCCCGGCAGCATCCGGCCCCCCGGCCCGCGGAAGTCATCGACCTGCGGCGGCTCTCCGCGCGGGATCTGGAACCATTGCTCGCCGAAGAGACCGCGGCCTGGCGGCGCGAGCTGGAGTGGGATTTCGAGAAGTCGGCCGACCTCGTGCGCCGCTTCGTGGACCTGCGCGCACTGAACGGCTGCGCGCTCACCGAGGGCGCCGACGTCATCGGCTATCTCTACTACGTCCTGGAGGACACCAAGGGGCTGATCGGGGACCTTTATCTGCGGGAGGGGTACCGCACGCCGGACCGCGAGAACCGCCTGCTTCAGGCTGCGCTCGACCCCATGATGGATAATCCGCAAATCCACCGGATCGAGTCCCAGCTCATGATGCTCGCCTACGCGCCCCGCCGCGTCATGCCCTGCGCGGATCGCTTGAGCATCTTCGCGCGCAACTTCATGCGCATCGACCTGCTGCGGGCGCCGCTGGAGGAAGGCCGCGTGCGGCGGCCGATGTATATCGAGAAGTGGTCCGATCACTACCAGGACGCCGCGGCCCAGTTGATCGCCGCTGCCTATGCCGGCCACGTGGACAGCCGGATCAACGACCAGTACCGGACCACGGCCGGGGCGCGCCGCTTCCTGTACAACATCGTGCAATATCCGGGGTGCGGCACCTTTTACCGGCCCGCCTCCTACGGCGCGTTCCTGGCGGCGGACGGCCACCTGTGCGGCATCTCCCTCTCGAGCCTGGTGGCTCCCGAATGCGGGCACATCACTCAGATCTGCGTGTCGCCCTCCGTGCGCGGCACCGGCATCGGACACGCTCTGCTGCGCCAATCCCTCATCACCCTGAGGCAACTGGGGTGCCGCTCGGCAAGTCTTACCGTGACCGCCGCCAACGAGGATGCCGTGGACCTCTACGAGAGCGTCGGCTTCCACACGGTCCGGCGGTTTTCGGCTTACGTGTGGGAAGGAATCTGAGGAATTCATCCCGCGGCGGCCGCGCTCCGCTTACTTCACGCCCGACATCAGGCGCACGGTCGGCGTTGCCAGCAGGAACAGCACCACCGCGGCAGCGAGCGTGAATGCCGCCAGCGTGCCGAACAGGGTAGGCAAAGGCAACGAACTGTACAGGGACGCGGCCTTGCCAGCCATCCAGTTGCCGATGCTGATGGAGAGGAACCAGATGCCCATCATGAAGCCGGCCGCTCGCGCCGGGGCCAGCTTGGACATCGCGCTCAGGCCCACCGGCCCCAGGCTCAATTCGCCAAGGCCTTGCAGCAGGTAGGTGCCGATCAGCCACCAGGGGCCCACCCTGGTTCCCCTCGACGCCATCATCGCCGCGGGAACCAGAAGAGCGAATGCGCCTCCGCCGAGCACCAGGCCGAGAGAGAACTTCACCGGGCTCGACGGTTCGGCGTGCCTCCGGTTGAGAGCCAGCCACAGCCACGCGAACACCGGGGCCAGCGACACTACCACAATCGGCTCCACAAACTGGTACCAGCTCGCGGGGAAAACGAAGCCGAGCACATTGCGGTTGGTGTTGCGGTCGGCAAACAGGCTGAGCGAAGATCCGGCCTGTTCGAACGATGCCCAGAAGAGCGAGGAAGCGATGAACAGCACCAGGATCGCGGCGGAGCGCTTGCGTTCCTCGATCGACCACCCGCTGCCCAGAATCAGCCAGGCGAAGACTGCGGCCGAGATGCCCAGCAGGCCCCAGCCCAGCGCATTGGAGATCAGCGTCGGCGTGAACGCGATCACGCCCACCGCGCCGAGCAGTGCCAGAACGACGAAAACGCCCAGGCCGCCGCCCACGGCGAGGGCCGCGTTGCGCTTCTGGCGGCGGTCCTGTTCCGGGTTTCCGGTGCTGGGAGGGTGAAGGCCGGCGTCGCCCAGATGCCTGCCGCCGAACACGTACTGGACCAGTCCGGCGAGCATGCCCACGCCCGCGACCGCGAATCCCAGACGCCAGCCGAAGCGGTCGCCGATATAGCCGCAGAGGATGGGCGAGATTAGGGCTCCGATATTGATGCCCATGTAGAAGATCGAAAAACCCGAATCCCGCCGCGGATCACCCTGCGGATAGAGTTGGCCGACAATCGTGCTGACATTGCCCTTCAGCAGGCCGGTGCCCATCATCAGCAACACCAGGCCCGAGTAGAATGACATCTCCGCCGGGACAACCAGGCAGAATTCGCCGAGGGATATGAAAAGCCCGCCGATGAGGACGGCGCGGCGCTGCCCGGTAATGCGGTCGGCGATCCAGCCTCCGCCCAGGCACAGCAGGTACACCATGGCAGTGTAGAGCCCGTAAATGGCACCTGCTTTGGAGTCGCGGAACCCGAGCCCGCCCTGGGCGATCTCGTGGGTCATGTAGTAGATGAGGATCGCCCGCATCCCGTAGTAACTGAAGCGCTCCCACATCTCGGTAAAGAAGAGCGTGGCCAGCCCGCGCGGGTGGCCGAAGAAGGTGCGATCGGCACGGGCCGGGTCTAGAGACTGGTCGAGTTCGGGGCGGCTGGCCATGGTTTTACCGGCACCGCCAAGTGTAGCCGGTCGGGCGGCCGGGAGGCAATTACGGCTCCCGCAAGCCGCCCCGCCGCCCGCTGCTCCGCCCGGACGCCTGAGCCACTGGGGCCGGGTGTAGGCCCTGTCGCCTTGCAATTTCTTCCTTTCAGGCCTTATTTAGTTGAAACGACACCGGCTTTCGGTGAAACTGGATGGAAATGGGCTTCAATCTCGGTCTGGACATTGGTGCCATCAGTCTCAAACTGGCCGCACTGGGTAATCCGGGGGACTGGGGCGTGCTCGAAGCCTTCCAGGCGGCGCACCCGGATTTCCGGCTCGCCAGGCTCGGCGAGCGGCCGCTCCTGCTCTCCGACTACCGGCGCATCGCCGGCAGCCCGATCCAGTCCACCTACGATCTGCTGCACGAACTCTACGAGTTCGTCCCCGAAGACAAGGTCGAGGGCATTCGCGTGACCGGTTCCGGCAGTCGCACCATCGCCAAGGTGCTGGGGCTGTTCTTCGAAAACGAGTTCAAGGCCATCGCGCGCATGATGGCCACCTGCTATCCGCGCGTCCGCACGGTCTTCGAGATCGGCGGCGAGAGCTCGAAGTACATCCGGCTGGAGGGAGGCAGCATCCTGGATTACGACCGCTCCGGCGAGTGCGCGGCGGGGACCGGGTCGTTCCTGGATCAGCAGGCGCTGCGCTTGCAGTATTCGGTGGAAGAGGTGGGCGACGTGGTCTGCACCGCGGCGTGCGCCGCGAGGATTGCGGGACGCTGCTCGGTGTTCGCCAAAAGCGACATGATCCACGCCCAGCAGAAGGGATATTCGCCGGCCGAGATCCTGCGCGGGTTGTGCGACGCCGTAGCGCGGAATTTCAAAGGCTCCATCGTCAAGGGACGGCCGGTCGAGGCGCCGGTGGCCCTGATCGGGGCGGTTTCCCAGAACGCCGGTGTGACGCGGGCCCTGCGCGAGGCCTTCTCGCTCTCGGCGGACGAGCTGATCGTCCCGGAAGAGTACGCCTGGTGCGGCGCCATTGGAACCGCCATCCTGGAGGCCGAAGAGACGCGCAAGCGATCCATCCTCGAGATCCATCGGCTGCGCCAGCACGATTCCGAGGAGCGCGTGCAGGACACGCACCCGCTCTCCACCGATAATGTCGTGCAGTTGCGGGACCGCGTCGGAGTGTACGTGCCCGCCGCCGGCGGGAAGATTCCGGCGTACCTGGGACTGGATATCGGGTCGGTCTCGACCAACGTGGTCGCCACCGACGAGTTCGGAACCGTGATCCACGATGTCTACCTGCGGACCGCGGGGCGGCCTATCGAGGCGGTCCAGCAGGGGCTCTCGGAAGTGGAGCGCAAGTGGGGCGGCCGGCTCGAAATCCTCGGGGTGGGAACCACCGGGTCGGGGCGTGAGTTGATCGCCGAGTTCGTGGGCGCGGACGTAGTCAACGATGAAATCACGGCCCACAAAACCGGAGCCATTCACATCAGCAACACGCTGGGTGGCGAGCCCGTCGACACGATTTTCGAGATCGGCGGCCAGGATTCCAAATTCATCTCGATCGAAAACGGAGTGGTGGTGGACTTCGCTATGAACGAGGCGTGCGCGGCGGGCACCGGATCGTTCCTGGAGGAGCAGGCCGAGAAGCTGGGCATCAGCATCAAGGGCGAGTTTGCGAAACTGGCGCTGGCCGCGCTGAGCCCCACGCGGCTGGGCGAACGCTGCACCGTCTTCATGGAGCGCGACGTGACGGGCTGGCTGCACAAGGCGGAAAGCGTGCCCAACCTGGTGGCCGGCCTGGCCTACTCGATCGCGCTGAACTACCTGAACCGCGTGGTGCGCGGGCGCAAGATCGGCAACGTGATCTACTTCCAGGGCGGAACGGCATACAACGACGCGGTGACGGCGGCGTTCGCCAGCCTGCTGGGGAAGCGCATCACGGTGCCGCCGTACAACGGCGTGATGGGAGCCATCGGGATGGCGCTGATCGCGCGCCAGTGGCATCAGGCGACCGGCGCCTCCAGCCGGTTCCGCGGCTACGACCTCCACAAGCTCCAACTTTCCACGCGCGATTTCGTGTGCAAGGCCTGCTCCAATCTCTGCGACATGAAGGAATTCGTCATCGAAGGGCAGAAGAGCTACTGGGGCGACAAGTGCTCCGACAAGTTCCGCAAGCCTTCCGCGACCGGCCGCAAGCCCGTGATCGAGGACCTGTTCGCGTACCGCGAGCGGCTGCTCGAAGCACTGCCCGTCGCGGCCGGCAGCCGGTTCAAGGTGGGGCTGCCGCGCGCCATGACGATGCTGGACCGGTTGCCGTTCTGGCGGTGCTACTTTGCCGAACTGGGGATCGAGACGGTGCTCTCGCCGGTCACCGATCCGCGCATCTCGGCGGCGGGGATTGAACTTGCGGTGGCGCAGCCGTGCTACCCGGTGCAGGTGGCGCACGGGCATACCCAGGCGCTGGCGGACATGGGCGTGGACTATATTCTGCTTCCCAACATGGCGGACGCGGAGGGGGGCGGCGAAGGCTGCCCCTCGCACTATTGCCCGTGGAACCAGACGCTGCCGTGGGTGCTGCGCGCGGTGCCTTCGCTCGAAGCGCACCAGCACAAATTCCTGATCCCCACGCTGCACTTTCAATTGGGCATGCCGCAGGTGCAGAAGGCGCTGGCCGACACGATGAGGCGCATCGGAGTCTCGCGGCGGGCAAGCGACCGGGCCGTGGAGGCGGCCTACGCGGAACAGCGGAAGTTTCAGGAACTGCTGCTCGCCGCCGGCAGCCGCGCGCTGGCGGCTCTCGACCAGACCGGAGAGCCGGGGCTGGTGCTGGCCGGGCGCGCGTACAACATTTACGACCGCGGCGTGAACTGCGACATTCCGCGCAAGCTGCGGCACCGTTACGGCGCCAACGTGATTCCGCTGGATTTCATCGTCTCGGGGAAGGAGCCGATCGATGACATTCACGCCAACATGTTCTGGATCTCGGGGCGCAAGATTCTGGAAGCGGCGCGGATTGCGGCGCGCAAGCCGAACCTGCACGTGGTCTACATCACCAACTTCAAGTGCGGGCCCGACTCCTACATCAAACACTTCGCGCGCGAAGCCGCCGGAGCGCCGCTGCTGGTGCTGCAATTCGACGGGCATGGCAACGATGCCGGCTACATGACGCGCTGCGAAGCGTACCTGGACAGCAAGGGGATCCTGCGATGTTACCAGCAGTCGAACAGCATCCACTGAGGGGCAAGCGGATCTACATTCCGCCGATGGCCTACGGGAGCGCGCAGGCATTTGCTTCGGCCTTCCGGGCCATCGGGCTGGATGCCGAGCCGACCCCGGCTTCGGATCACCGCACACGAGAACTGGGCGCCCGCTACACGTCGGGCGACGAATGCTATCCCGCCAAGGTGACGGTGGGAGATTTCATGAAGGTGCTGGAACGGCCCGAGACGGACCCCGCGCGCGTGGCGTTTTTCATGCCCACGGCGGAAGGGCCGTGCCGCTTCGGGCAATACGCGCCATACCTCCGCCAGATCCTGAACCGCAATGGTTACGGGCATGTCGAGATTCTCTCGCCCAGCAGCCAGAACGCATACGAGGGGCTGGGAGAACTGGCCCGGCCGTTTGTCCGCACGGGATGGCGGGCATTGCTGTGCGCGGACCTTCTGTCCAAGCTGCTGCTGATGAACCGGCCATACGAAGAGCGGCGCGGAGACAGCGAAGCGGCTTACAGGGAATCGCTCGCCGACCTTTGCCGGACCCTGGAGGAGACGCCCGTGGAGCCGGGCGTACAACTGGTGGCGCTGCGCGATGCGATGATCCGGTGCCGGGACCGGTTTCGCAAGCTGGGAATCCGGCGCGGGTCGCACCCGTTGATCGGGATCGTGGGCGAAATATTCTGCCGCCTGAACACGTTTTCGAACGAGAACCTGGTGGAGTGCCTGGAAGGGTATGGCGCCGAGGCATGGCTGTCGGACATCGTGGAGTGGATCTGGTACACGAACTCGGAACACTTCCGGAAGCTCAGGCTGGAGGGGCGCCTGTTGACCATGGAAGCGCTGACGGCGTGGGTCCGGCAGCGCGTGCAGAAACACGATGAGCATGTCTTGCTGGAGCCGTTCCAGACGGACTTCGCCGCGCGCGAAGAGCCCGATATCTACGAAATCCTCGAGTGCGCGCGGCCTTACCTGCCGCGGGAAGGGGCGTTCGGTGAGATGGTGCTGAACGTGGGCAAGGTGGTGTACCTGGCCAAAAAAGGCGCGGCCGGGATCATCGACATCAGCCCGTTCACCTGCATGAACGGCATCGTGTGCGAGGCCATCTATCCGCGCGTGAGCCGCGACCTGGGCGGGATACCGATCCGCAATTTCTATTTCGATGGAACGCAGTCGGACCTGGACCGGGATCTGGGAGTGTACATGGAACTGGCTCGCGGCCATCAGCGGCGGCCGGCCTGAGAAATAATGGGGTACCTTCGGTGGTGCTCCAGGGGCCCGGCGGGAAACTAAAGTTCCATGACTTGCGTGCCTGCTTCGGCGGCGGCTTCGGTTACAGCTTCTTAAAAAGTTTGTCGAATGCGTTGCGGGCGTCTTCGGGATTGCGGGGCGCGGGTGGGCCCATTGGCACAGGAGGGGGAGCTGCGGTGCCTCCTGCCGTTCCTTCCCGCGCAATCGTGACGCGGGGAGTGAAGAGGTTGCACTCGTTGGCCTTGTCCTTGGCGGGAATGCGCACGGGGATCGGCTTGAGGCACTGAAAACGAGTCGAAGGCTCGAAGTGCGAGCACTGCTTGCAGCAATGCAGAGCGGCGTTGCACTTCGGGCAAACACCGTTGAAGTCGTTGAAGTCGGTTCCCGGCGGCAGCGCGGTGGAACAGTTGTAGCAACGTGCGGCGGCCACGTGTTGGACAAGGCGGGGGAGGCGGGGCCCGGTCAAGTCGATGGGTGGCCGCGGGCCCTGCTGCCGGGGTCGGTCTTCGCCGCGATAGTTCTTGTTATCGCGGTCCGAGTCCATGTACCCGGGTTGTTTGTACTTGCGATCGCTGTCCATGGGGGAATGATGCTCCGTATCGAGGAACGAAAAGAAACGTTTTACGAGATGCTCCGGGGCGCCGGATTCCTACGGACCCGCCGCAGGCGAGACGATGCAACGGCGGTTATCGTGGATTTCACCGAAGGGAGGCGCCAGCAATGCCAGGTTCGGAACCCGCCAGTGCTTCAAATTCATATGTACCACGGAACCGGTCAACTTTGCACGTTTCTTTTTGATCCACCCGTACTGGGGTGGAGCGGGTGTGTCTTTCGGCGCAACCGAGGGGACTCCGGTGTACGTCCTGAGTCGTTTCTCCCGGCCCGGCTAGCCCACCGGGCTCCACTTCAGAAGGCTCGTGCAAGGCCGGGTGAGCGGGTCATCAAAGTGGTTGGGGCTGACGCGCATCGAATATCCCAGACGACCGGTTTTTTCGGGGACCACATCCTTGCCAAACACATCGAGCGCCCCCTGACTTTCGACGTGCGGCAATAGCATGACCTCAGTTTCCTCCAGGTGTCCGTTGCTGTCCACGCGCCCGAGCACCATTTCGACGCGCACGTCATCGGGAGTCAAGCCCGCCAAGTCGATGGCGGCGCGGACCGCGAACGGCCTGCCGCTCAGTACGGAACCGGATGGCCCCGGGCCCGCCTCCACAAAATGGACGCGGTCCCAAGCCTCGCGGATGCGCGCGTTCCATTGCGCCTTCTCGCGGATCAGATCGTAACCGCCCTGGCTGATCCGCATGTGCTGCAGGTGGGCGGGCTCGTAGAGCTCGGTCATGTACTCGCGCAGCATCCGGCGGCAGTCGAAGTTGTAGCTGATGTAACGCAGGGACTGCTTCACATGCCGCATCCACTCGCGCGGCGTCTGCTCCCGGCGCTCGTAAAACATGGGGACGATTTCGTTTTCGAGGAGGTAATAAATGGCGCTGGCGTGCAAGGGGTCCTGGTCTTCGGAATAGGGTTCGCGCTCGCCGATGGCCCATCCTCCGAGGTGTTCATGCGCCTCGTCGAACCAGCCATCCAGGATGCTGAGATTCAGCACGCCGTTGATCGCGGCTTTCATGCCGCTGGTGCCGCAGGCCTCCTCGCCGCGCCTGGGATTGTTCAGCCAGAGGTCCACGCCCTGCACCATCTCGCGACCCACTTTCATGTCGTAGTCTTCGATGAATACCACATGCTTCCAGAGGTCCGGATCCCGCGAATACTGGATCACGTCGCGGATGAAGCTCTTTCCGGGCTGGTCCTTGGGATGCGCTTTGCCGGCGATGACAAGCTGGACGGGCATGTCTTTGTTTAACAGAATCCCCTTGAGCCGGTCGATATCGCGGAACAGGAGGGTGGCGCGCTTGTAGGTGGCGAAGCGGCGCGCGAAGCCGATGGTAAACGCGTTGGGGTCGAGCACTTCACTGGCGCGCCGGACCTCCGCGGTGGGAGCCTGACGGCGCAATGCCGACTCCTGCTGGCGGGCTCGAACGAAGTTCACGAGGCGGCGCTTGCGGCGGCGATGAACTTCGTGGAGTTCCTCGTCGGGAATATCCTTGATCTGGTCCCAAATGCTCGGATCGTTGAAACGCTCGCGCCAGTCCACCGCGAGATACTGGTCGTACAGAGCGGCCAGTTCGCCGTTGATCCAGCTCGGAAGATGGACACCGTTGGTGATGGACGTGATCGGCACTTCCCAGATGGGCAACTGCGGCCACAGGTCATGGAACATCTCCTGGGAAACCTGCCGGTGCAGGCGGCTGACGGCGTTGCGGTAGGAGGATGTCTTCAGCGCCAGCACCGCCATCGAAAACGGTTCGTCGCGGTTATAGGGGTTGCGGCGGCCCAGGGACATTAGCTGCTGGAAATCGATACCGACTTCGGCGCAGTACTCCGAAAAATAGTGATACATCAGGCCGGGATCGAACAGGTCGATACCGGCGGGAACGGGGGTGTGGGTAGTGAATATGTTGCTGGTGCGCGCCGCCTCCAGGGCTTCGTCGAAGTTCAGCTTCTCGTCGCGCATGTAGAGCCGGATCTGCTCCAGGGCGAGGAAGGCGGAGTGACCTTCGTTCATGTGGAAGACGGTCGGCTTCAGCCCCATCGCTTTGAGAGCCCGCATGCCGCCGATTCCGAGGACGATTTCCTGGCGCATGCGCGTATCGAAATCGCCGCCGTAGAGCGAATCGGTGATGTCGCGGTCCTGGGGCAGCAGGTTGTCCGGAATATTGGTATCGAGAAGGTGAAGGGAGATGCGCCCCACATCCAGTTTCCACACCTGGATGTAAACGTTGCCCGCCGGTAGCTTGACCGTGACTTTGAGGTCGGTGCCGTCGGCCGTCCGGACAGGCTGCAGAGGCAGTGTGTAGAAATCGTTGGTCGGGTAGCGCTCCTGTTGCCAGCCATCCGGGTTGAGCATCTGGCGGAAATAGCCTTTTTGATACAGCAGGCCCAGGCCGATGAGCGGATAGTCCTGATCGCTCGACGACTTGAGGTGATCTCCGGAGAGAATACCCAAACCGCCGGAATACACGGGCAAACACTCCGTGAGCCCGTACTCCGCGGAGAAATAGGCAATCAGCTTGCCGTCGGAAACCGGACTTTTCTTTACCCGGGCATCGAACGCTTCACAGGCCATGCGAAACAGCGTGAGATACCGCGGGTCCTTCCCGGCTTTTTGAATGGTCGACTGGGAGACCCGCCCCAACATCAGGACAGGGTTATACCCACAGTCCCGCCAGAGCGCCGGATCGAGACGCCGGAAGAGCGCGCGGACAATCGGCTCCCAACTCCACAACAGGTTATAGGCCAGCTCCGTCATCCGAGATAGCGACTCGGGGAGCGCCGGCCTCACGAGGAACTCGCGGATTGGCTGGATGTGAAAGGGCATACAGCGGCGCTACATTCAATGTAGCAGATCGGTGAAAACGAGCCTCGGCTGCAGGGTGTTGGGACGGAGCTGGTACTAGTGCCGCAGCCGTGTCCGCGGCCAATGGGATATTTGTTTTCTGTGGTTTAGCGGCATCCCGCGCTGTGTAGGAAAATCCGTCACAAAAAGTTGGGAACTCGTGTGACCGCCTTCGGGAGCCGGGGTCGGGCCGTTGCGGCAATCTCAGATTTCGAGCGCTGAATATCGGGAATAATAACCCGGCTGCGGGGCCCGGCATTCCCGCTACGGGGTCATCCGCAGGTTGGCAAAATATCCATCAGTTCCGGGACCCACCCACAGTGCTACAGCCCCCCGGGCGGGAGGCAGTTTCAGGTCGTTCACAATCAGGCATGGCTGGGAGGCACCATGCACAAAAAGCCGTGCTTTCCCGCCGGAGACAACGATCTTCACTTTGGTCCATACGCCTGGTTCGAGATCGACGTACGACTCGTACAGGCCTGGAGTGTCCTTCCGGGTCCGCTCCCAGGGCCAGTCGGGGAAGGAAACGTACTGGGTGGAGTGGTTGCGGCGAAGCTGGTCGTCGGCGCGGCCGTTGGTCGGGCGGAGATAGAAAAGCTCGTATTTCGCAGCGTCGGGCTGCACGCGGAAGGCAATGCCGATGAAGCCGCGCGCGAAACCGCCGGCACCCCGGGTAGGCGCCCCAGCCAGGTCCACTTCGATGGTGCCGTCCTGGAATTCCGATCCGGACAGGATCGCCACGCCATCGCCACCGCCCGGCGCCGGGGTGAGATGGATGGCCTGTTTTCCGAGGTAAGTGGCGGACTCCGCGTGAGCCTGGCGTAGCTGGAGCTTGTCCAGGGTCTGCGCAGCGGCCAGGGACGGGATTACCAGCAGCGAAAGGAGCCAAAGGGCAGGGGTGAAACGGGCGGGTGCTAAGTCGCGCATACTCGGATAGACGGACAGCAGCCGGGAAAGTTCGATTCGCCGGCCGGCACTGCACGCGGCGAGGGGGAAATGCGTCAGAATAGGTGTTACCGGCCTGATGCGTTTCCTGGGACTATTCTTATTCCTCACCGCCGCGGCGCTCGCGGGTGAGTCGGTGGTGCTGGCCAGCGGGTCGCGGCTGCACGTGGATCGGCACGAGACCGACGGCGATCGCGTGCGCCTCTATAACGGAGCCGGGTTCATCGAAATGGCCGCATCCATGGTGCGCGGCTTCGAGGCCGATCAAACCGTCCCGGTGGCGGCCCCGTCGGCTGCGCCGGCGCCCGCCCCCGTTCCGGCGGCGCCGCCCGCCCGCACACCGCTGGAGATGGCCGATGCCGCCGCCGACAAATACGGCGTGCCGCGCTGGCTGGTGCGGAGCATCATGGCCGCCGAGTCGGGTTTTCAGCCCCGGGCGGTTTCGCCCAAGGGCGCGATCGGGCTGATGCAACTGATGCCGGGCACGGCCCAGGACTTGGGCGCCGATCCCCACGACCCGGCCCAGAACGTGGACGCCGGGGCCCGGTATCTCCGCGATCTGCTGCTGCGGTACGATGGCAGGCTGTGGCACGTAGCGGCGGCCTATAATGCCGGACCGGGCGCCGTCGACAAGTCCGCAGCCGGCGTACCTCCCTACCGGGAGACTATCCGGTACGTAAACCGGATCGACAAGGCATACCGCAAGGCCGCCGCCGCGGCCGATCCCGAAGGCACCCGGTAAGTGAGCGCCGGACAGGCCGCGCTCGAGCGTCCAATCGGCTTGCTGCACGCCACCGCCATGGTGGTGGGGATCATCATCGGCGCTTCCATATTCGTACAGCCCTCCGAAATCAACCGGCACGTTCCGAGCGCTGCGGGCGTCCTGTCGGTGTGGGTGGCGGCCGGCATCTTGACGCTATTCGGATCGCTGGTGTGCGCCGAGCTTTCGGCGGCCTTTCCGCGCACCGGCGGGATTTACGTGTTTCTGAATGAGACTCTCTCGCCGGCGTGCGGATTCCTCTGGGGCTGGGCCATGTTCTGGAGCGCGCACTCCGGGATCATCGCCGCGAGCTCGGTCATTTTCGCGCGATACATAGGTGTTTTTGTGCCCGCCGGAGAGCGGGCCGCGGCGATCGCCGGGATCCTCGTGCTGTCCGTCATCAATTACCTGGGCGTGCGCCGGGGCAGCCGGCTGCAAACCGCGGTGACCGTATCGAAGGTCGCCGCGATCGCCATCCTGCTGGTGATGGTTGTGGCGTTGGGGACTCGGGCGGCGGCGCCGAAGGCGAGCGCCCCGGCGCCCGCCGTCTCGTTTCGCGAGTTCGTGCTGGCGGTGAGCGCCGCGCTGTTCACATTCGGCGGATGGCACATGGTGACCTACACGGCGGGGGAGACTCGCGACCCGCGGCGGACGATCCCGAAAGCGCTGGTGATCGGCTCGCTCACCGTGACCGCCTGTTACGTGGCGCTGAACGCGGCCTACCTCTACCTGCTGCCGCTCGACGCGGTGACGTCATCGAAACGGGTGGCGGCGGATGCGGCCCAGGCCGTGGCGGGCGCGCAGGGAGCGGCGGTGGTTTCCGCGCTGGTGATCCTCTCGGCGGTGGGCGTGCTCAATGGCGTGATCCTGGCGGGGCCGCGCACCTACCTGGCGATGGCCGGACAGGGGCTGGCATTCCGGCGGCTGGCGCACGTCCACCCGCGGTTCCACACGCCGGACCTGGCGATCCTGGCCCAGGCGGCCTGGTCGTGCGTGCTGGTGGCGACGGGCACGTACCGCGATCTGTTCACCCGCGTGGTCTACACGGAATGGCTCTTCTTCGCGCTGATGACCATCGGACTGTTTCGCCTGCGCCGCAGGCCGGACTACAAGCCGGTCTACCGCGTGTGGGGATATCCGTGGGTGCCGGCCGTGTTTGGCGCCGCGGCGCTGGTGGTGGCGGCGATTCAGATTGCGGCCGACCCCTGGCGCGCCGCCACGGGCCTCGCCATCGTCGTGTTAGGATTGCCTGTTTACTACGTCTGGTTGCGCCCGCATGCCCATCATTGATTTTCACAATCACTACTACCCGCCGGCTTACCTGGATGCCTTGCGCTCCGGTTCCAGCGCCGTCGAGGTGAGCGTCGATGAAGACGGGAACCCGCGCATCTACTACCCGGGGGATTACAACATCGCCGTGCCGGGGCATCGGGACATCGACTATCGCGAGCAGGTGCTCATCCGTCACGGCGTGGATACCCAGGTGATCACGCTGACCACGCCGGGCACGCACGTGGAGAAACCGGAAACCGCGGCGAAGTTCGCGGCCCTGGTGAACGACGCGTTCGCGGACGTGGTGCGGACCAGGCGCGGGCGATTTTCCGCGCTGGCGACCCTGCCGCTCAACGATCCGGCTGCGTCCGTGCGCGAGTTGCGCCGCGCCTGTGACGGCCTAGGATTTCGCGGCGCCATGCTGTTCAGCAACGTGAACGGCATGGGCCTCGACGACCGGCGATTCTGGCCGTTGTATGAAGCCGCCGACGAACTGGCGGCCGTGCTCTACATCCATCCCACGCACCCGGTGGGCGTGGAAGCCATGACGGAATACTGGCTCATGCCCCTGGTCGGGTTCCTGATGGATACCACGCTCGCTGCCGCCAAGATCGTGTTCAGCGGCGTGCCGGAGCGGTTTCCGCGCATCTGCTGGGCCCTGTGCCACCTGGGCGGGGCCATTCCGTACCTGGCCGAGCGCCTGGACCGCGGATTCGAGGTTTTCGCCGAATGCCGCGCGAATATTTCGAGGCCGCCCAGCCATTACCTGAAGCAATTCTATTACGACACGGTGAACTTCGACCCCCGCGCGCTGCGCCTGGGGATCGAATTCGCTGGCGTGGACCACATCCTGGCGGGCAGCGACTATCCGCACCAGGTCGGGAGTATTCCGAAAATGCTCGAGACCGTGCGGGCTCTGGACCTTGCGGAAAGCGACCGGGCCAAGATCTTCGGCGGGAACGCGGCGCTGCTCCTCAAGCAGGTGAATCATTAACAACTCCCGCCCTTCAACGTCATCCAGTAGGGTAGGTCTCCCGGCCTGCCCGGCGCGCGAACCGCGCCTGAAGCCCTGGTTAGTTCCAGGGCACACATTCCAGGGAACAACTGGACGCCCAGGCGCGTCTCCCTATTGAAACCGCCGTGGCCAAAACGCGAGAGTACCGCTTCAGCGCTTCTTTTTGGGAAGCCACCCGCATCGCAATGGATTCGTTGCGCAAGAGCAAGCTGCGCAGCTTTCTGACCTTGCTCGGAATCATTCTCGCCACCACTACCCTGATCGCCGTGACCGCCCTGATCCACGGTATGGACTTGTACATCGCCGACAAAGTGTCCAACATGGGGGCCGACGGGTTCCGCGTGGTGCGCATGGCGTGGTTCGGCCCGTGGGATCCGAAAAAGTTTTTCGAGATGATGAAGCGTAACCCCGAGATCAAGCCCACCGAGTATGAGTTTGTCCGCGAAAACGCGCTGCTCGTGCGCGAAATCGGGATGATGGCGCAACGCCGGGCCAAGCGCATCACGTATAAGAGTCAGACGCTGGAAGACGTCAGTCTCCAGGGAATCACCGACAACATTCCGGCGATCAACAACGTGCAGGTGGGAACCGGGCGGGCCATCACCTACGAGGAGGTGCGGCGCCACGCCGCGGTGGCCTTCATTGGCAGCGACATTCTCAAGCAGTTCTTCCAAGGCACGGATCCCATTGGCAAGACCATCGCCATAGAAGGGAATCCGTATGAGGTGGTAGGAGTCGCCAAAGAGCTGGGGAGCGTGTTCGGAAACTCGCTGGACAACTTCGTCATGGTTCCCATCGAGAGCTACTTCAAGACATATGGAAAACGGAGCGGGATTGCCATGGTGGCCAAGGCGATAGACCAGGCGCATCTGGCGCAGGCGCAGGATGAAGTCCGGGTCCTGCTGCGGTCGTTCCGTCACCTGGGACCTGCCCAGGACGATAATTTCAGCATCTTCGCTTCGGAAACCATCGTGAGTTTGTGGGAACGGCTCACGGCGGCCATCGCGGGCATGGCGGTGGGGATCGTTTCAGTGTTCATGGTGGTGGGCGGCATCGTGATCATGAACATCATGCTGGCAGTGGTCACCGAGCGCACGCATGAAATCGGAATTCGCAAGTCGCTGGGAGCGCGGCGGCGGGACATACTCAACCAGTTTCTGGTGGAGTCATCGTTCCTGGCGGCCACCGGCGGCCTGGTGGGAGTGTGTCTGGCCTGGGCCGTGGCGCTGATCATTCGCAATCTGACTCCGGTGCCGATGGCGCTGCCCTACAGTTCGGTGGTGATTGGCGTAGGGCTCTCCGCCACGGTCGGGCTGTTCTTCGGCATCTACCCGGCGCGGCGGGCGTCCCGTCTGGACCCCATCGAAGCGCTCCGGGCGGAGAAATAAGGCATGACCAAGCTGGCATTCGTAAACGGCGTCGCGCTGGCGTTTCAAACCATTCGCTCGCACAAGCTGCGCGCCTTCCTCACGGTCCTGGGCGTCATCATCGGCACCGGGACCATTATCGGAGTGGCCGCGATTCTCACCGGATTCGATGCTTCCATCACCGGCATCCTGCGGAGCTTTGGGCCGAATTCGATCATCGTATTCAAATTCGGAGTGGGCCCCCGCACCGGCCATCTCTCGCCCGAAGAACGGACGCGCAAGAATCTGACTTACCAGAATGCGGTGGACATTCGCGAGCGCTGCAAATCCGTCGAGAATGTCTCTCCCATGCTCTTCCCCAGCAGCGGCCCCATCAACGTCCATTACATGGGCAACGACATGTACGATGTGAACCTCTTCGGAGTGGAAGAGGCGTACGCGCGCGACGGGCAGGTGGAAATGCACGTGGGCCGCTTCTTCACCGACGAAGAGAGCCGGCGCAGAATGCCGGTGGCGGTGATCGGCGCCGACATCGAAAAAGGCCTGTACGCCAACCTGGATCCGATCGGAAAATCCATTACCGTGGACGGGCACGAGTTCCAGGTGATCGGCACCATGCTGCGTCCCGCGGCATCGTTCTTCGGCGACTCCGACAACCGCGTCCTTCTACCCTACGGCAGCATGCAGAGGATGTACCCGAATGCCCGGGAAAACGCGATCGTGGTCACTGCCAGGGAAGGCAAGCTGCCGGAGGCCATTGACGAAGTGCGGACCGTGCTGCGCATCGACCGCCGGGTGCCGCTCGACAAACCGGACGATTTCGCGCTTTCCACCGCCGAGCAGATGGTCGCGGATTTCCGCCAGATCACCGCCATGACTTTTCTGGTGATGGCGGTGCTGAGTTCGATCGGTCTGCTGGTGGGCGGTATCGGCGTCATGAATATCATGCTCGTCTCGGTGACCGAGCGGACCTACGAGATCGGCATTCGCAAAGCGATCGGCGCGCGAAGAACCGATATCCTCATCCAATTCCTGTTGGAGGCGGCGGCCTTGACCGGGCTGGGAGGTATCGCGGGAATCCTGTTCGGCTGGCTGATCTCGCTGGTGGCCCGCCTGGTGTTCACGTCCATCCCGGCAAGCGTGCCGCTGTGGTCGGCGGTAATGGGGATTGTCATGTCGGTCGGCGTGGGTCTGTTCTTCGGCATCTGGCCCGCCAACAAGGCATCGCGGCTGGATCCGGTGGTGGCGCTAAGATACGAGTAACTTGCGCCTCACCGCCGACCCTGACGACTCCGGCAAGCGGCTGGACCACCTGCTTCACGAGCGCCTGCCGGAATTCAGCCGGTCGCGCATCCAGGACTGGATCAGGAACGGCCGGGTGCAGGGTGAACGGTCTCCCGCGGCGCGCATCGCACGCGGTGCGCAAGGGCGACGCCATTGAACTGGAACCCGCCGAAGCCCCGCCTCTGCGCGCCACGCCCGAGCCGATCCCGCTCGTCGTGTTGTACGAAGACGGCGATGTCGTGGCCATCGACAAGCCGGCCGGAATGGTGGTCCACGCCGGCGCCGGAGTCCACTCGGGCACGCTGGTGAATGCCCTGCTGCACCGCTTCCACGGGCTCTCCGGAATCGGCGGCCATTTGCGCCCGGGCATCGTCCACCGCCTGGATCGCTTCACCAGCGGGGTGCTGCTGGTGGCGAAGAACGATGCGGCACACCGCAAGCTCGCGTCGCAGTTTTCGGGCAGGCAGGTGGAGAAGGTCTACCTGGCGCTGGTTCACGGCATAGTCCGGCAGCAAGAAGGCCGCATCGAGCGGCCCATCGCGCGCGATCCCGCGCGGCGCACACGGATGACGGCGCGGCTGGAGCAGGGACGCCCGGCATGGTCGCAATACCGCGTGCTGCGGCGCTTCGAGAAATTCACGTTGCTCGAGGTCCGCATCGGCACCGGGCGCACCCACCAGATCCGCGTCCATCTTTCGAGCATCGGGCACCCGGTGGCGGGCGACACGGTATACGGCGCGCCGGCCAGGACGCCGCCGCAGCCGCCGCTCGCGCGCTACTTTCTGCACGCGCACCGTATCCGCTTCCGGCAGCCATCGACCGGTGCGGAGGTAATTGTCGTTTCGCCGCTGCCGCCAGAACTGGACAACTGGATGGATACCCTGCCCGGTCCGATATAATTAGTAGTACATATGACATCCTGGGCCGCCATTGGGGCCATCGGTGGAGTTGGCCTCGCCCTGTGGGCCGCGCAGCAGAATCCTGTTTCCCCCACAAAACCCACGCCGGTCGAACAGGCCGACCAGCCTACACGCATCCAGATCGAGGTCACCCGCGTCAACCTGCTTTTCACCGTTACGGATAAGAAGGGCCGCTTCGTGACCGACCTCACCAAGAACGACTTCGAAGTCTTCGAAGGCAAAAAGCCCCAGGTGATTCAGGAGTTCAACGCGGAAAGCGATCTGCCGTTGCGCCTGGCCGTGCTGATCGATACCAGCAACAGCATTCGCGACCGGTTCAAATTCGAGCAGGAAGCTGCCAGCGAGTTTCTCAAGAGCGTCGTCCACACCAACGTGGATAAAGCCATGGTGGTCAGCTTCGACACTTCGGCGCAACTGGTGTCCGACTTGGTTGACGACCTCGACAAACTCGATCTTGCCATCCGCGACCTGCGTCCGGGTGGTGGCACGGCTCTCTACGATGCTGTCTTCTTCGCCTGCCGCGACAAGCTCCAGCAGGATCAACCCCGGCACAAGTTCCGCAGGGCGATGGTGATCGTGAGCGATGGCGACGACAACCAGAGCCGCTATTCGCGGGACCAGGCGCTCGAAATGGCGCAGAAGGCGGATGTCGTGATGTACGCCATTTCGACCAATATCAGCCGCATCGAAAGCGAGGGTGACAAGGTCCTCAAGTACTACACTTCGGAGACCGGCGGGCGCGCCTTCTTCCCTTTCAAGGTGGAAGACCTGGAGCAGTCGTTCGAGAACATCGCCAATGAGCTGCGGCACCAGTACAACATCTCGTACCGCCCCGAGCCGCTGTATACCGACGGTCTGTTCCACACCGTGGACGTGCGGGTCAAGGGCCGCCGGGATCTGGTCGTGCATGCCCGCAGGGGATATTACGCCCCCAAGATGTAGGCCGGGCCCTCCGCCTGTACGACGCTACATTTCCAGCTTCCCGTGATACATCATGTCCTTCACCGTGAACTCCACTTCGCGGTCGGGGAAACTGATGCCCGGCAGCGTCAGGCGGAACACCACCCGCTTGTCGCCGGGCTGAACCTCCCTGGGAAAGACCAGCCGCAATACGGGGTCGGAAGGCACCGGCGGAAAGTGCCCCACCATCTTGAACTGTTTGCGGCCGATGACCATCACCGACTCATCCTCCATGCGTTTCTGATCCTCCGCCTTGCCCAGCCGGGCGAGCGATTCGTAGGGAATCGCCAGCACCAGGTTCGTATCGCGGTTTTCGGTCAGGTAGGCGAGGTAATCCGGATCGGGCTGGGGAAGCGGGTCGTTGCCCCGAAAGCGCAGCTCGCTTTCGGCTTCTTCAATGGGGGCGGCCGTCGCGAAATAAACCAGAACCACCGGCGAGGGACCTACCGCCTGAGCCCAGGGGCTGTTATATCGAATTGTGTCGATTTCCTGGCGGCTCCATTTCTCTGGCGGCGTGGACTCCCAAAACGGCTGTGCCAGGAAGAAGAACAGGGCGAGTAGGGCGTGCATAATACAACCATAGTGCGAACTGTGCGGCGCGGCGAACCCGGCGACCTCCCCGCCGTCCTGGCCATTCAACAGTCCAGCCCCGAGGCCGCCCAATGGGATGTTGCGGACTATCCTCACTACGATTTTCGCGTTTCGTGCCAGGACGGGCGCGTTACCGGGTTCCTGGTGTCGCGGCCTGTGGCGCCCGGCGAAAGTGAGTTGCTGAACATCGCCGTGGCCCCCGAATTCCGTTGGACAGGGGTTGGCAGCGGCCTCTTGACCACCCTTCTAAAGACCCAGAAAGGTACTGTATTTCTGGAGGTACGAGAGAGTAATTTCGTAGCTAGAAAGTTCTATAAGTCTATGGGATTTCAGGAGGTTAGTATACGTAGAGGCTACTACCAGTCGCCCCCTGAAGCGGCTATTGTCATGAAGTTTCATTCATGTTAAGGTTGCCAATAGGCGGACATGCACATCCGTCTTTCAAACACGAGAGAGATTACCCACCGAGCGTTCTTCTCCGGACCAACTGACTCGGCGTGGCAACCTCACCTGGGAGGAATTGCCCAATTATGGAACGGATCGCACAGGACGAACTAAAAGCGCATCTGATGGCGACGAACGAGGAATTTCGGCGGCTCGCGACCGAGCACTCAGAGTTCGCACAGAAGTTGGAAACCTTGGAGTCGCACCCTCACCCGAACCCTGAGGAGCAGTTGGAGGAGACCCGGCTGAAGAAATTGAAACTTCGTTTGAAAGACCAGATGGAAGCGATCCTGAGCCAGTACCGGTCTCAGCAGGTCGCTTGACCTTAGGTGCGCGAAGCGCAGGTATTCGTGGCCCGGTCGGTGCAAACTGACCGGGCTTTTCATTTTTTTGGGCGATTTTTCACCACGATGGACCCGGAAGACGAACCGATCCGCATACCGGTGACGGATGTATTCGACCTGCACAGCGTTCCTCCGCGCGATGTGAAGGCGGTGGTAGAGGAGTACCTGGAGGAAGCGCGCCGGCTGGGGTTCAAGGCGCTGCGTATCATTCATGGGCGGGGAATCGGCGTGCAGCGCGAAATCGTGCGTTCGGTGCTGGCGCGGACGGAATTCGTACTGGATTTCCGGGATGCGCCCGGCGAGGCCGGCGGCTGGGGAGCCACGGTGGTGACGCTGAAATGATCGGGCGGCCGGCGATGCCGCCTATGCCACCGCTGCCGGTTCCCAACGCACGGCCGCTTTCCTGATCCGCTCCACGGCTTCCATCAGGTTGGGCAGGGAATTCGCATAGCTGAAGCGGATGTAGCCGTTGCCGTATTCACCGAAACAGCCGCCATCCAGGCACGAGACGCCGAAATCCGCCAGCAGCATGTCGGCGATTTCCCTGGAACCCATGCCCGTGCCCGTCACGTTGGCAAACGCATAGAACGCGCCTCCGGGAACCTTGCAACGGAACCCGGGTACCTCGTTGAGGCCCCGGCAAATGGCGTCGCGGCGGAGGCGAAATTCGGCCACCATCCGGTCCACACACTCCTGCGGTCCGTCCAAAGCCGCCAGGCCGGCGCGCTGCGTGAAGCTCGCCGTACAAGAGTTCGAATTCACCATCAGCTTGGTCACGGCCTCCACCAGCCACACCGGCATGACGCCGTATCCCATGCGCCAACCCGTCATGGCCCAAGTCTTCGAGAAGCCATCGAGGATGATCGTCTTCTCCAGCATGCCGGGGAATTGGGCGATGGAGGCCGGCGGCCCGCCCTCATAGTAGATGCGCGAATAAATCTCGTCGCTCAGCACGATCAGGTCGCGGTCGCGCAGCATCCCGGCCACTTCCTTCAGATCCTGCGGCGGAATGACTCCCCCGGTGGGATTCTGCGGGGAGTTCAGGATGACCATTCGGGTCCGGGAGCTCAGCCGGTCGCGGAACAGGTCCAGGTCGAACGAAAAACCCCGGCTCTCTTCGAGCGGCATGGGGACCGGCGTGGCCCCCAGAAAGCGGATCATCGATTCGTAAATCGGAAAGCCCGGATTGGGATAGATCACCTCATCGCCGGGCTCGAGCAGCGCCAGCATGGGGAAGAAGATGATCGGCTTGCCGCCCGGCACCACGGACACGTTTTCGGCCGCCACCGCGATCCCCCGCGTGCGCGAAACGTACCTCGCGATCGACTCCCGCAGTTCGGGCAGGCCGGCGGTGGGTCCGTAGTGCGTCCACCCTTCGTCCAGCGCCTTCTTAGCCGCTTCGACGATATGGGCAGGTGTAGGAAAATCCGGTTCACCGATCTCCAGGTGGATCACGCTCCGCCCCTGCGCTTCCAGGGCGCGGGCGCGTACCAGGACGTCGAAGGCCGATTCGACGCCGATGCGGCTCATTCGTTCTGCGAGTTTCATGATGACGCCAGTCAACCCTAAGCTTAGCTCCCTTTCTGTGAAGTTTGCCACCTCCAGGATGTGGGGGTCGCAATGCTAAACCCATTGGCAATGACTAGGATAAAATGGCCATGGCGGCAGCCTTCTTTTTGGAGTCCACGTTTTTGGGGTTCTACCGTCAACTGAGTAGGACCCGTGAGAATAGCCGTCTATACCGAGATGAGCGAAGTCATCGAGCCTGGCCTGGAGCCCCTCGAGCGGCAAAACCGCTTTGTATCCGAGCACTTACGAAGGATCTTCGTGCAGATCTACCGCATCGTCCGGAATGCCGCCGATGCGCAGGACCTGACTCAGGAGGCTTTCATCAAGGCGCTGCAACACCAGGACCAGCTCAAGGATGAGCAAAAGGCGGCACACTGGTTGTCCAGAATTGCCACGAATACGGCCATCGACTTCATGCGCCGTAGCGGCCGCGCCACTTTTTGCGAGCTCGAGTACGCGCCCGAGAGCCACTCCGATACGCCCGAGCAGATCCTGCTGCGGTCGGAGCAGCGAAATTACCTGGAGGACGGTTTGCGCCTTCTCAGCCCGCGCGAGCGGGCCGCGCTCATGCTGCGCGATGTGGAAGGCCTGCCGGCGGAAGAAGTGGCCGAGCGGTTGAATTGCTCGAAGGCCACGGTGCGGTCGCACATTGCCAATGGGCGCACCAAGTTCCGCCGGTACATGGAAAGAAGGAAGCGGTAGCGATATGAAACACCCTGATGAGGCGACGTTGGCGCTGTTCGCCGGCGGAGACCTGGGTTTTATCGCCCGGTGGAGGACCGAGCGGCACCTGGCCGGATGTGAGGATTGCCGCGCACAGGTGGACGCGTTCAGCGCATTGCGGGAAATCCTTCCCGACCTGGCGGAGACGCCGGAAATTCATTGGAACCGCCTGGCGGTCGAGATGCAGGCCAATATCCGCCTGGGACTGGCGGCGGGTGAATGCGTGCGCGCCGCGGACCTGCCGTTGCGCGACAGGCCCCTGTTCACGCGCACCAGGGCGGCCGTGGCGTTGGCCAGCCTGATGGCTCTGCTGGTAACCGGTGTGGTGCTGGAACGGCCCGCGCCGGCGGTGCACGAAGATGGCACGGTATTGCAGCACACCGCCAACGGAATTCAGGTAGGGCAGGGCGGCCAGGCGTTTCGTCTGATGAACAACGGCGCCAAGAACGTAACATTTTCAGTGAACGCGCAAGGTTCCATGGGAGCTCGCTACGTGGATCCCGAAACGGGTCTCGTAACGATCAATAGCGTATATGCGTATGCGGAGTAATGCGACAAGGACTGCTGCTGGCGGGTCTGGTGAGCGCGGCTGGCCTGTTCGCGCAAGAGGCTCCGCTGCCCAGCGGTTCGATCAGCATTAATCTCTCCAAGGATGCGCCCGTGGCGGTGAAGGCCTGGACCTCGGACCAGTCCAGCGTCACGGCTCGCGGCTCGGCGATGGTGCTGGATCTGCACATGTCGCTGACGCTTCAGAATATCGGGCCGAACCGGATCCGCGGCGTGACTCTGCGCGTGGTGGCGCAGGAAGTCACGCTCGGCGGAAGGGGTTCGGTCACCTATCCCAGCCTGAATATCGGCCCCGGCGAGGTCTTTCCCGTTCGCATCGATATGCAGCTCGTCCGGCCGACTCAGTTCGCCGGCGGGCCGCTGGTTCAAGTGGATCTCGATGGCGTGCTCTACGAAGACCTCGGATTTTACGGGCCGGACCGCCTGCACTCCCGGCGTTTCCTGATGGCGCGCGAGCTCGAAGCCCAGCGAGACCGCGAGCATTTCAAGCGCGTGCTGGCCCAGGGCGGCAGGAAGTCGTTGCAGGAGGAGATTCTCGGCAGCATCGCGCGGCAGGCGGAAATGGCGCGGTCGTCACCGTTGAATGTGAAGGTCGTGCGCAGCACGTCGGCCGTCACCAGCGCCGCATTGCCCCTCCAGCAAACCGCGCAGTTCGCGTTTCTCCAGTTCCCGGACGCGCCCGTAGCGCCGGTGGAAGGCTCGGCGCAGGTGGCTGCCAATGAAGCGCGCATGCCGCGCATCGAGGTTATCAACAACTCGAACAAGCCGGTGAAGTACGTGGAGCTCGGCTGGGTGTTGAGCGATGCCACCGGCCGGCAGTCCACCGCGGCGGCATTGCCTTCGGTCGATCCGGACCTGTATCTGCCGCCCGGAAAAACCGCCCGTGTGCTTTCTGACAGCGCCCTGCGCCTGTTTGGGAGCAACAACCGGCCGGTGAACGTGCAGAAGATGACCGGGTACATCAGTCAGGTCGAGTTCGCCGACGGAGAGATGTGGGTACCGAACCGCGAGAACCTGAAAAACGCGGTACTTCGCCAGGTAGTGGGCCCCTCGGCCGAAGAGCAGCGCCTCGCCATGGTGTATTCCAAGCGCGGTCTCGACGGCCTCATCGAGGACCTGAAAAAGTTCTAGCGCGGTGGGGTAGGCCTCCTGGTCTACCCGGCGCGGAAGTGCGCCGTGCGCGGCGTACCGGACCTTCCGAACCGTCCGGCAAAATGTTCGCTATGCCCTCCTCCCCTCGCGCCGGGAACCCCGGGTTCTGCCCGGCCCAGCGCGCGAACCGCGCCGAGCGCGGCCCATCTAACCTTCACCCCCATCCGGCGTCCAAGAAATATGACGCTCGACCCGACCGTGCAGGACGTGCGCTATGCCCTCCGCTCTTTGCGCCGGGAACCCGGGTTCTTCGTCGCAGCCGTGCTGATCATCGGCCTCGGCATCGGCGCCAACACCGCCATCTTCAGCGTCCTGAACACCCTGCTGTTCCGCCCCCTGCGATTCCAGGGCTCCGAGCGCCTGGTGTGGATCGCCAACACGGGCAGGGATGGCGGGCTGTCCTCGCAGACCAGCCGCGTGGCCAACTACCTGGACTGGCGGCGGCTGAACCGCTCCTTCGAGGATATGGCGGCCTATTTCGCCTTCTTCGACTACGGCACCTACAACCTGATCGGCTCCGGCGAACCCGAGCGGCTGGTGGGCGTCGGCGTCTCGCAGAACTTCCTCAGCTTCCTCGGTGTCCGCCTCGCACTTGGGCGCAACTTCGTGGATGCGGAGTGCCGGTGGAACGGCACCGCCCGCGGTGATCCTCACCCACGGTCTCTGGGAGCGGCGTTTCGGCGCCGATCCGAATATCGTCGGCCGGTCCCTCACGTTGAATGACCAGGCCACCACCGTAGTGGGCGTACTCCCGGCCACTTTCGATTTCAGCTGCGGTCTTCACTCCCGGCTCCCGCATCGACATGATCGTGCCCTTTCCCCTCACTCAGGAAACCGACCGCTGGGGCAACACGCTGGCGGTGCTCGGTCGCCTCAAGCCCGGCGTCACCGTTCAGCAGGCGCAGAACGAGTTCGATGTGCTCTGCGTCCAGATCCGGCAGAGCAACACCAACCGGTGGGAATTCGGCGCGAAACTCAGCAGCCTTCAGGAACACCTGACCGGCCGTTTCCGGCGCGGGCTGCTCACGTTGTTGGGCGCGGTCGGCGCCGTCCTTCTGATCGCCTGTACCAATCTCTCGAATCTCCTGCTGGCGCGCGCGGCTTCGCGCCGCAAGGAGGTCGCCATCCGCTCCGCGCTGGGAGCCGGCCGTACCCGCCTGGTTCGCCAGATGCTCACCGAAAGCCTGGTGCTTTCCTTCTGCGGCGGGCTGGCTCGGCCTGGGCATCGCGTTCGCGCGCCATCCGCTTCCTGGCTACCATTCGCCGGGTCGAGATCCCTCTGCTGCGCACGGTGCAGTTCGATGGCGCCGCGCTGCTGTTCACCATGCTTGCCGCGCTGGTCACGGGTTTGCTCTTCGGGCTCGCGCCCGCGTTGCACATTGCGGGCACGAACGAGTCCGAATCGCTGAAAGACACCGGCCGCGGGTTGAGCGAAGGCCGGCGAACCGCGTGGACCCGCGGCGCGCTGGTGGTCTCCGAAGTCGCGCTCGCCTGTGTGCTCCTGGTGTGCGCCGGGTTGCTGATTCGCAGCTTCGAGCGCGTGCTCTCGGTCGATCTCGGCTTCCAACCCGAAGAGGCCGCATCGTGGCGCATCGAGGCCGGCAGCAGGTACACGACGGAGTCGGCGCAGGTGGCCTTCTATGAGCGCCTGGTGCGCGCCGTGGAAGCGGTGCCTGGTGTCGTCTCGGCGGGAATCACCGATGCCCTGCCGCTCAGCCGCGACCGGAGCTGGGGCCTGGCGGCTCGCGGCGTTACGTACCCGCCTGGCCAGTATCCCGTGGCCCATCCGCGCCTGGTGGACTGGCGTTATATCCAGACCATGAAGATCCCCCTGATCGCGGGCCGCCTGTTCAACGCGCGGGATACGGCCGACAGCCAGAAGGTCGTCATCATCAACCAGAAAGCCGCGCGGCTGCCTGTGGCCCGGCCAGAATCCCATCGGACAGGTAGCGATGTTCAATGGGCCGCGCACGGTGGTCGGGGTGGTCGGCAATGTCCGCCACCAGGCTCTGGAACAGGAAGGCGAGATGGAGGCGTACCTTCCGATCACGCAACAGGGTATGGGCTCGGTAGAGCTGGTAGTGCGGACACGGCTGGCGCCGGAGTCTGTCGCCCCGGGCATTCGCGCCGCGTTGCGCTCGGTGGAACCGACGCTCCCCACCACGGAGTTTCAGCCGCTGGGTGAGCTGGTGGATCGCGCCGTTTCGCCGCGCCGTTTCATGATGCTGCTGCTCGGCGGGTTCGCCCTGGCGGCGCTGCTGCTGGCATCCATCGGCATCTACGGCGTGGTGTCGTACAGCGTCACCCAGCGCGCGCCCGAAATCGGCATCCGCATGGCGCTCGGCGCCTCGGCGGGACAGGTGCAGCGGCAGGTGATGGCGCAGACCATCGCGCTCGTCTCGGGCGGCGTCGTGCTCGGGGCCGCCGGCGCGCTGGTCGTGGCGCGGCTCACCGCGTCGCTCCTGTATGACCTGAAACCGGCCGACCCGCTCACCTTCGCCGTCACCATCGGTGTGCTGCTGGCGGTGGCGGTGGCGGCGGGCTACCTCCCGGCACTCCGCGCGTCGCACATGGACCCGATGTCCGCCCTGCGTGCCGACTGATCCTCCGGCCCATGCGGGCTTGTCAGCCGCGTGGTCACGGGCGAGGGCGGATATCCCGCCTCAGTACCGGGAATAAGTCTTCACCCAGCGAACTTTGGAAGCTCCCGCCGGTATCGACGTTGAGAGTCCATGTTGCGACTTCCGCGCCATCCAACAACTCCCGGCCAGCGGCACTTCCAGCTCGAGCCCAGCCGTGGCTCCAGGTCGGAAGGTCTTCTCCTCGAGGAGCCGGGCCGCCATCCATGGTAATTCAGCTTCAGTCCCGCGATATTCCCGGCGGCAAGGTCCCCGGGCCGTAGGCCGAAGAACCCAGGCAGACCATTTGGGGCGATAGGACTTTGGTCACAAGGACACGCGTCACTTCGGCGGCCCGGCTCAGTGCTCTGTGCCCGGCACGATGTCCCGCAACACTCGGAGCACCCGGTTTGTCTTCTCCTTCTCCGGCGCGTTCTGTGCCTCGGGCTTCTCCTGCGGTGCCGCGGGTTCGGCCTGGACCGGTGGAGCCGCCGGAACCGGCTGCGGAGCGACAGCCGGTACGGGATCGGCCTTTGCCGGGTTCGGGCAGACCAGCCGCCGCGGCGGGGGCGATGGCGGCTCCTCGATCTCTTCGCCCGTGACCCGGATTCCCGTTGGCGGATCCTCGGTCGCCGCCGCCGGCGCGGCCGGCAACAAGGGCTTGGCGGCTCGCGGTGACGCCTTCTCCGCCCGGTTGCTGCGTTTCTTCGGCGCGGCCGCCTTTCGCACCGACTCCCCGAGCGTCAGCCGCGGCAGAACGTGAACTACACCCGCCCCCGCGGCCACTCCGGCTCCGGCCAACGCCAGCGCCACTCCTATGCGTGAACGGCGCGGCCGGTGCTGGCGCAGGTCGACGCCTTCCAGGGCCTTCCGGAAATCGTCCGCCGCCTGGAACCGGGCATACGGATCCTTCGCCACCGCCCGCAGCACGATGGAATCGAATACCGGCGGCACCTTCCGGTTCCTGCTGCTCGGGGGCGCCGGTGTCGCCTCCACCTGCGCCCGCATCACCGAGAACGGGGTCTCCAGGTCGAAGAGCTTCTTGCCCGTCAGCACCTCGTACAGAATCGCGCCCGTGGCATAGATGTCCGTTCGCGCGTCCATCACCGAGTTGCCCGTCACCTGCTCCGGCGACATGTACCACAGCGATCCCATCGCCGCCCCCGAACGTGCGGCTCGCAGTTCCGAGGCTGTTTTGGCCAGTCCGAAATCTGTGAGCTTCACCGTTCCATCTGCGGCCACGATGACGTTTCCCGGTGTCACATCCCGGTGAATCACACCCTCGGCGTGCGCGTGGCCCAGGGCGCGGAGTACCTGGCACACATAGTTGACGCCCTTCGCCAGCGGGATCGGGCCTCGGTCCAATTGCGCCTTGAGGGACTCGCCTTCCACGAACTCCATCACCATTACCACGTGATCGCCGGCGTGAAACGCGTTGTAGACCGCGGCGATATTCGGATGATGCAGGTGCGCCTGTACCTGGATCTCCCGCAGGAACTGGCAAACGTGATCCGGGACGCTGGTCAGGTCCGAGGACAGCACTTTCATCGCCTCGACCCGCTTGGTAATCACGTGCTCGACCTTGTAGACCGCGCCCATTCCTCCCCAGCCGAGAGCGTTGATGACGCGATAGTCGCCGCAGATATCCCCTGGTTTTGGCCCGTCCGGGTTCATAATCGATGCATCGCCAGGAACAGGATCACGAGTCCGATGAGTGCGGAAACCGCCCCCAGTACCAGCCGCCCCTTCGCCGCCCGCGCCTTAGTGGCCCGCTGTGCGGCCGCCGCGCGATGCGGTACGCAGTCCCCCGTCGACCGGAGCGCCTGGCGAAACTCATTCGCGCTCTGAAACCGCTCCGACGGGTCTTTCGCCAGCGCTGTCAGTACCACCTGGTCGAGTTCGGGCGGGACCTCGGGGTTCAACCGGCTGGGAGTCCCCGGTCCCGAACTCACCTGCGCCACCATGATCTCGTAGTCGCTCCGTCCCTCGAACGGCACCTTGCCCGTTAGGGCCTCGTACAACACCACCCCGGCCGAGTAAAGGTCCGCCCTGGCGTCCACCGCGTTTCGTCCCGTCACCTGCTCCGGCGCAATATATCGCGGGTTGCCCAGCACCGAACCAGCCAGCGTCAGGTTCATATCCCTGACCGGCTTGGCCAGCCCGAAACCGCCCAGCTTCAGCGCGCCTTCCCGCGTGATGATCATGTTGTCCGACGTGATGCCCCGGTGCACAATCCCCAGCGAATGCGCCTCTTCCAATGCGGACAACAACTCACATACGTAGCGGATCGCTTCCGCTACGGGCAGCGGCCCCTGGCTCAGTCGTGTCGCCAGTGTCGCGCCCTCCACGTACTCCGCCGTCATCACTAGCCGGCCCTCGATTTGCAGCGCATCGAAGAACGTGACAATGTTGGGATGCAAGAGCCTGGTGTGGACTTTGATGTCCCGTAGAAAGCGTTCCACGCTCTCCGGGTCGCCTGACGAAGCGCCATGCAGCGTCCGCATCGTCTCGAAATTATGCGTCACCAGGTCTCTTACTTTGTAAGTGACTCCGGTTTTTCGTATGTCGAGGATTCCAATAATTTCATACTTACCTATGGTCTGGCCGGGAACGAGGCTCATGTCAGTCAGTGTGATTGTAGGTGCCGGGCCAAACCCAGTCAATGACGTAATACTAGAACGCACATTACCTAACTGGGGTCACTATCTGAAGGATAACTAAGGATAGCTTTCGCACCGGCCGGCGCCGGAAGATCGCGCCCGCGAGCACGCGTCGGACTCCTGTCGCTCACTCTACCCGTTCTTATACGCCAGGTCCAGGATCTCCACCACGTGCATCACGCGCTGCCGTGTGCCGTGCAGCCGCACCCCCGCCTGCAGTTGCAGCATGCAGCCCGGATTCGCGGTGGCGATAACGTCGGCGCCGGTCGATTTCACGGACTCCATCTTGCGCGCCAGGATCTGCGACGCCATCTCGCTTTCCACCACGTTATAGATGCCGGCGCTGCCGCAGCAGATGTCCGAGCCGGGCATCTCGTGGAAGGTCAGGCCCGGAATCGCCGCCAGCAGCTTTCGCGGCGCGCTTCGCACCCTCTGCCCGTGCGCCAGGTGGCAGGAGTCCTGATAGGTCACGGTGGCGTCCACAGTCCCCATTTGGCGATTGAGTTCGATTCCGGCCAGGAACTCCGTGATGTCCCGCATGCGCTCCGAGAATTCGTGCGCCCTGGCGGCGTACCCGGGGTCGTCCGCCAGCAGCTCGCCGTATTCCTTCAGGGTCGAGCCGCAACCGGCGGCATTGGTGATGATGGCGTCGAAATCGCCATGGGCCACCGCGTCGATGTTGCGCCGGGCGAGACGCCGCGCTTCCTCACGCAACCCCGAATGCAGGTGCAGCGCGCCGCAGCACCCCTGGCCTTGCGGAACCACCACTTCGCAGCCGTTCTTCTGCAACACCCGCACGGTTGCTTCATTCAGCCGCGCGAACGAGACGTTGGCGATGCAGCCGGCCATGAATGCCACCCGGTACCGCTGCGTGCCCTGCGGCGGAAAGGTGCGCCCGATCTGGCTGAAGAAGAATGGCGGCTCCGCCGAAGGCGCCAGTTCCGCCAGGTCGCCCAACTTCCCCAGCAGCTTCAGAAACCCCAGCGCGCCCACCAGCGCCCTGGCGCCGCTGGCTTCATACAGGTACAGCAGCGTGCCGGCCAAGGTCAGCAGAAAACGCGATTCGAGCACGCGATCGAACATGAAGCGGCGGAGGTGCCGCGCCACCCAGCCGCGGCGCCTCTGCGCTTCGATCGCGGCGCGCGCATCCTCCACCATGCGCCCGTAGGGTACGCCCGAGGGACATGCCGATTCGCAGCCCCGGCACGCCAGGCACAGGTCGATATGCCGCATGTAGGATGGCGTCATCGGTGCGCCTTCGGCCACCTGCGCCATCTGATACACCCGCCCCCGCGGCGAGTCCATCTCCAGTCCCAGTTCCCGGTAAGTCGGACATGCGTTCAGGCACAGCCCACAGTGTACGCATCGGTCCAGGTCGAACTGCTTCGGCCCCGGGCGGATTGGTTCAGATACGGCTGTACAGTCGGCCACGATTCAGCAGCTTCCCCGGGTCGAATAGCTCCTTGACCCGTCGCATGAGTTCAAAATCGCCTCCCGGAGCGGGCCAGAGGTCGATGGAACCGCGCTCTTCCGGCCCATACTCCACCACCCCTTTCCAGCCGCGGCGGGCCGCCTCCACAAGCCAGCCCGCGGCATTTTCGCACTCGTCGAGGTAACCGTAACATACTCCGGAGCCGGCGCGCGCCAAGGCGGGGCCGCCGAGCGAAGTCATCACGGCTTCCACCTCCTTCAGCGTACACGAGGTGCGGACCACCGCGCTATTCGGGTTCGCCTCCAGAAAGCGTGGCGTGAAGTCCTCGATATGCCGCCACAGTGCGGCTTGGGGCGCATCCTCGAATGCCACGCCCTCCCCCCACTGCGCCAACTCGCGCTCCGAACGGTTGACCGTATCCGCGTTGCCGGCGGTCCGCACCGCCAACAGCCAGGACGAGCGCCCCAGCGTCGCGCCCGCCCGCGGGTTCAGGAGATCGATCGCCGCCGGCCGCAAAGCGCCCGCCAACAACGCATTCCGAGCCGCCAGCGCCGTCCCCGCGCTCTCGAACGGGATCAGGAAACTGCGCTCGATCTCCGGCGCCGGCGCCAGCTTGAAGTTCACCACGCCGATCGCCGCCAGCGTGCCGAACGAGCCGATCATCAGCTTCGCCATATCCAGCCCGGCTACGTTCTTCACCACCATGCCGCCCGATTGCACGAGCTTGCCCTCCAGCGTGGCGAACCGCATGCCGATCACCAGGTCGCGGGCCGTGCCGTACAAGAGCCGTCGAGGCCCGCTGCAGTTGCTCGCAATCACTCCGCCCACCGTCGCCGTGGCGGAAAAAGGTGGGTCCAGGGGAACCATCTGGCGGTTCCCTGCGAGCAGTTTCGTTAGCTCGCACCAGGGCAGGCCGGCCTCCACGCTGATCGTCAAATCACGCGGCTCGTACTCCATCACGCGGCGCATCCCCGCCGTCGAGATGTTCACATCCGCGGACGTCAACGCTCCCGCCATCCGGCGCTTGCTGCCGTTGCCGCCTACCGCGATGCTGCGCCCGCCGGCGGCGGCCCGGCTCAGAACGTCCGCCAGGTCTTCGGGCGACTGCGGACGCTGGACGGCCGGCACTAGGCGGACACCACCCGCTGCAGCACTGATGTGAGGATCGTCAGAATCAGCGATCCCACCACCGCGGAAAGGAAACCGCGCACGCGGAAGCCGGGAGTGAAGAGCGACGCCAGCTTCAACAGAAAGGCGTTGATGACCAGCAGGAAAAGGCCGAGCGTCAGGAACGTCAGCGGAAACAGGATCAGCTTCACGAACCATCCGATGGTAATGTTCACAATGGCGATAGCCGCGGCCGCGATAATCGCCGACCAGAAGTCTCGCACCTGGATTCCGGGCAGGATCTGGGCGACGATCCACAGCGCGAGCGCGCTGAGGAGCCAGCTCACGATGAGGTGCATCAGCATGAATTACTCCGGACAGAGATAATGATAAGCCATGGCGACCTTGTATGCGGGCACATCCGGCTTTGCCTATCCTGCATGGAAACCCGGGTTTTACCCGGCTAAGCTGCCCTCCCGGAGTTTCCTTCAGCACTATGCGGAGCGTCTCAACTGCGTCGAGATCAATTACACCTTCCGCCGGCTCCCCTCGCTCGCGACCCTGCAGAACTGGGTGGAGGCCACTCCTTCGGGATTTGTCTTCGCCGTGAAGGCCAACCAGCGGATCACCCACATCCTGCGCCTGAAAGATGCGGAGCAGGCCACCGAGCTCTTCTTCAAAATGATCGATCCGCTGCGCACGGCGCGCCGCCTCGGGCCCGTTCTCTTCCAGTTGCCGCCCACGCTCAAGTGCGACCCGCCCCTGCTCGACTCCTACCTGGCCCTGGTTCCCGAAGGATTGCGGTACGCGTTCGAGTTCCGGCATCCCTCGTGGCTCGCCGGCCCGATCTACGAAATCCTCCGCAAGCGCAACATCTCGCTCTGTGTGGCCGAATCGGAAAGGTTGGAGGTTCCCGAGGTCATCACCGCGGACTTCGTTTACTACCGCCTCCGCAAGCCCGTCTACACCGAAGCCGACGTGGATGCCATCGCCGCCCGGACCCGGGACCTGCTGGCCACCGGCCGCGACCTTTACCTGATGTTCAAGCACGAAGAAACCCCCGAAGGGGCGCTGAACGCCGAACGCGTTTTGCGGTCCGGCGCCGCCGGTGCCGCCCCATGACGCCGGTGCAAGATGCCCTCCCCGACCTGATAGACTTACGGCGATGAGATATTTCGTGCTGGCGGTCGCCGTCCTGTGGCTGGGCACGTCCGTCGCGGCGCCGAAAAAGCCCGAAGTGCAGGTTCTGGAGGCCAAGGCCCGACGCGACAGCGGCAAGATCCTGGTCGATGGCCGCGTCCGCGTCACCGCCGAGAAGCCGCTCCACGGCCTGGTCATCGTCTTCGACCTCCTGGCCCCCGAAAATAACGTGGTCGCCAGCGAGAAGGCTGTGCTCGACGACAAAGCCGTGGAACACGGGCAGGAACGCGTTTGCCACTCCGAGACCGGCGAAAACGCGCGCGCCGTCCGCTTCAGGATCCGCGTCTTCGATATGGGAGAGCGCGACCTCCGCGTCGCCAACAGTGGACCGTTCCCGATCGAATAAGCAAGCCCCGGCTCCGGCTTTTTACAAAGTTTTTACAAGTTCGCCATCACCTTCCCTTCGGTCGCCCGTAGCATTGGGATATGCATAAGGAGGGCTTCATGGGACCACTTCCGATTAATCAGATTAATCCAACTCAGGTATCGCCGTACCGCGATGAGCACCTTTCGATCGACTTCGACCAGCAATTGGCCATCCTCGATTCCCAACGCATTATCTTGACCCGCAAGGAATACGACCTGCTTGCCCTGCTGGTGCAACACGCCGGTCAGATCATTCCTCGCGAGGCGCTGCTGATGCGTGTTTGGGGATACGGTTCGGAGATCCGCACCCGCACGCTCGACGTGCACGTCCGCCGCCTCCGCAAGAAACTGGGCGGCTACGCCGATCAGTACATTGAGACCATCTTCGGCATCGGTTACCGGTTCCAGCCCTTCCACGCGCCACGGTTTTTTCAGTCCCCCGTCAAGCCCTTCGCCATAGGGGCGTAGGGCCTTCCGCGCAGTTCCCGCGCCGCCGCTCCCCGGCTGCCGGGTCTACCGGAAGTGAACCACGAGTTCCAGATAAACCAGGTCGGAGAGACCGTGGAACTCCCCGGTCCGCGAAGAGGCGAACAGTTGGGCGCCGAAGTTCAGATCGGTGTTGGCGGTTAAGTTGTGACTCACTCGCGGAAGAACTACGGCGGAATGCCCTGCCAGGTCCCCGACTGCATACGTTTCCAGCTTCCAGAGCGGCGTCAGCGGATAGCTCGCGCCGCCCGAGATGAAGTGGCGATGCAGGGTGAAGATCTCGCTCGAAAACCGTAGCAGTACCGCGGGATCGAGTGGCCGGTTCACGCCGAGATCGGGCTGTCCCTGGTTGTAAAAATACTCCATGGCGAGGTACAGGCCGCCGGCAAAAGCGTAGTCGCTGCCGGCCGTCAGCCGGAAGGCATCCTGGGTCGAGATGGGGTTGGAGCCCGGAATGGGGTGGCGCCGGCGATAGGTCGTCTCGCCCCGCAATCCTGCGCCGTGGAGTTGCCCCGCGAAGTCGAAACCGGCCACCCAATCCTCGCCGATACGCGCCGCCGCCACATCGAAATCGTAGTTGTGCATCGTCCGGCTGATGCGGACCGCGGATGTGGACCGGCGGAATCCGTTCTGCGGCGCGTAGACGATATTCCAGCGAAGCGCCCCGGGGGACCGGAGCGCCACCAGCGCGGCATCCACTCCCTGCCGTTCTTCGGACTCCACCTGGAGAGGGCTGATCGGATTGAACATGTCCATGGGACTCCAGAAGCGGGCCGTTCCCCAGCCGATGCGCTGGCGCCCCGCGGTCAGCGTCGCGCCGCCCGCATGCAAAGCGACGTATCCGCGGTAGAGCGACGTGTCCCAATACGCGTGTCTCCCATCGGCGAAAACATGTTGCAGGTCGAGCCACGCGCCGCTCTGCCTGCCTCGCACGATTTCGAAATCCGGAAGGGCGGTGAGGTTCCCGGCGTGGACCTCGTTGTCGTAGTCCAGGTGCACGGCAATCCGCTCCCCATGTCTGCCGTCATAGGTGAGCCGCACCCGGTCCAGGTTGTCTCCCCAGGCGTCCTGCGTGAAGTATGAACGGGAGCCGCTCGCGAGATTCTTGAAGTAGCCGCTGAATTGTTGTATCCACGGCGGCGGCGCGTCGCCCGGCGATGCGCTCTGCGCGGCGATCCGGCCGGCGGCCGAAATCGCCAACAGGCAGCCGAGCGCCTTCATGGCTTCTGCACTTCGTCTCCGGCAATCCGGCCGTCCTTCAGCCGGATCAGCCGCCGTGCGCGGCTCATTACCGCCGGATCGTGCGTCGAGAACAGAAACGTGATGTCGCGTTCACCGTTGAGACGCTCCATCATGTCCAGCAGCAATGCCGCGTTCTCCGAGTCCAGGTTTGCCGTGGGCTCGTCCGCCAGGATCAGGTCCGGTTCCGGCAGGATCGCGCGGAGCACCGCCACCCGCTGCTGCTGGCCTCCGCTCAGTTCGTCCGGACGTTTGTCGCGCAGCGCGCTCATTCCCACCTCTTCCAGCAGCCGCTCGGCCCTCTGCGCCCGCTCCTGCTTCGGCATCCCCCGCAGGGCCGGCACAAACTCCAGGTTCTCGACTACGCTCAGCACCGGAAACAGGTTGAAGGACTGAAAAACGAACCCCAGATGCCGCAGTCGAAATTCGGCGAGCTGCGCGGCGGGAGTGGCGGATATTTCCAGCCCCGCGATGCGGATGACGCCCCTGTCCGGCGTGTCGATCGCGCCGATGAGGTTGAGCAGGGTCGTCTTCCCGGATCCGGAAGGGCCCACGGCCGCCGCAAACTCGCCTTTCCCGATCGTCAGATTCACATCCGTGAGGGCCTTCACCGCGACATGGTTGCGATAGGTTTTCGATACGTCGATGAGTTCAATCTGCGCCATGGCTTCTCAAATGTGGCGGATCGCCTCCACGGGCCTCAGGCCCGCCGCCTTGATCGCCGGATAAAGAGCCACAATCAGCACGACGGCTACCACCGAAACATCCGATTCGATCAGGTTCCGTGCCGTCAGTTCGGGATGGATCACCGTCGTCGTAATCCCCAGCGCCGAAGCCCCCGCGGCGTAACGCGAAAGATCGATTCCGGTGGAGGCGAACAGAATCGTGGCCACACTGCCCAGGCCCGCGCCCAGCGCCACCCCCAGCAGTGCGAGCGCGGCGGATTCCTGCATCACCAGGCGGACCACCTGGCGCGGCCTGGTCCCCAGGGCCATCATCACCCCAAATTCCCGTACCCGCTCGAACACCGACATCATCACCGTGTTTAGAATACCCACGGAGATCACTATGAACAGAATCAGGACGATGATGTAGAAGAAGGCATCGTCCAGTTCGATGAACTGCCGCAGGAACGGCTCGACCACATACCAGGGGAGGATCTCCACCGGCGCTCCCGCCAGGCGCGCGCTCAGAAACTGCTGTGCTTCGCCCACCGATTCCGATGAATCCAGCAGCAAGGCCGCCTCAGTCACTCCGTCCCCCAGGGAAAACAGCGATTGCGCGTCTTTTCGCAGCAGGTACACGACACTGCGGTCCAGGTCCGGGGAACCGGAGCGGAACACGCCCGCCACCCGGAACAGTTGTGCCCCCATCGACCCATCGGCGCCCTGCACCACCAGCACGACCTTGTCATCCAGGCCGGCGCCCAGGGATTGCCCCAGGCGTTCCCCGATCAGCACCGGGCGGCTCATCCCATCGTCGAGGAATTTTCCCGCGATCACCGCGCGGTCGATCGTTGTCACGCTTCGCTCGGCTTGCGGAACCATGCCCACGATCCTCACCCCGGTCGAGTTCTCCGCCGTGCTCGCCAGCCCGTCGCCCAGCACGCGCAGCGAGTAGCCGAGAAGATGCGGTGTCTGCGGAATCGCCCGTTCGAGCCGCGGCAAGTCCGGAAGAGTCTTCAACAGGGCCGGGTCACGCTGATACCCGGCACGGTGTATCTCGATGTGGCCGATTCCCGCCCGCACCGAATTGTCGACCATCTGTTCGTGGAAGCCGTCGCCGATGCTCCGCATCAGGATGTTGAACGCCAGCCCGAGGGCGATCGTCAACACCGTAAGCAGGGAGCGCCGCCGGTATCTCCATACGTTGCGCCATGCCATTTGCCAGAAAAGCATCGCCCCCTCAGAAATGCCGCTCCAGATTCTGTCGCGTGAATACGTCCGCCCGTATCGGTTTATCGAATTCCAGCGAAGAGAACGTCAGGATGGTTTCGTGGCCGGCCTTCGTGTGCGAAACCATGCGCCAGCGCATGGGATAGTTGCGCGAGCCGGCCTTACGGATCTGATCGAACAGCAGCGTCTTCTGAAGCGCCCCCGCTCGTCGTAAAACTCCTCGCGGCGAGGGAGAAAATCCGCTTTCCGGATCAGCAGCACCAGTTTGCCCCACACTACCGCCGCGCTCGGCTTCGGAGTAGCAACCAGCCGGTAGCAGACGTCGCCGTCCTCGGTGGCTTCCCCCTCGATCTGGTGGGTATAGTCGGTCGGCAGGCTGCTTTCCTTCACCAGGTCGTCATTGGTGAAATCGCTCCCCATCCAGGCCTGCAGCATGAGCGATGGCGGAATCTTGATGACGCGCTCCACGGCCGGCAGCCAGGTCCACATGTTGCTTCCGAGCCGCAGCGTGCCGGTCCCCGCATCCTTCGCCGGACCGGTGATGCGAATGAACGTTTTGTCCGGATAGTCGTACCAGAATGTCATCTCCAGCGTTCTCTGCCATTCGGGCCTGCGAACCGTCATCGAGGCGTTGCCGTGTTCGGTCTTTCCTTTGAGCGCTGCGTCGGACTTGGTGGCAATCGTCAGGGCGTCGGGTCCTTCTGCCGCAACCACGGCTCCGGTGGGAAACAGGACCAGCACCCAAAGAGCGCACGGAATTTTCATGGATTGGACTCCTTTCGTCGAGCCTGTTTTCGGGACGGAGCTCTTTCTTTCTCCCCTCGTTTCCCCGGAGCGGCAAGACCGCGCAGCAGGACCGTGACGAAGTCATCGCCCATCGACACCGCATCCAGGGTGGAATCGAACCAGGCCTGCAGGAACAGCCCGTCCAGCGCGCCAACCAGCACGGCGGCGATCCGGGAAGCGTCTGCGGCGCGCTGGAACTCGCCCTGTCGCTGGCCCTTGCGGATCTGGTCCGCGATGAGCCTCCGGAACGTCGCATAGGTGTCGCGAAACAGCGTGGCCACGCGCGCCTGGCGGTCTGGAGATGCGGAAGCCGCCCAGAACTCGAACACCAGGGGGAACAGGTCGCGCGCCTCCGCGCTCATCGCCAGAACGGTATGAATGGTTTGCCGGATCTGAGCCGCGGCGTTGGCGGATGGAGCCTCCACGCTTTGCCGGGCAACCCGTTCCATGTTGGCGATGTAATCGTTGAAAACGGCGAAGAACAGCTCCTGTTTGTTGTGGAAGTACTCGTAGACCGTCCCCTTGCCGATGCCCGCGCGTTCAGCGATCGCATCCATTGTCGCTGCCCCGTAACCCTGTTCAGCGAAGACCTGGGCCGCTGCCCGGAGAATAGCTCCGGTCTTGACGGACCGGTCCACGATTCGCGCCGCCATAATTGACCGACCAGTCGGTCAATTCCTATTGTCCAAGGCGGCAACGCTCCGTGTCAACCGCGGCTGTCCTGCCGGCGTCCCTTCCGAAGCGGCCATGGACGCTAAGCGCGCCGGCGCCGGCAAGGCCCCACAAGACTCCGCAAGAAAAACTTCACCTCCTGAAGCATAAAGATGACCCTGTTGTATTGGCCCCCTTGACATTCGCCTGCAAGCTGCGAGTGGAAAGGGAGTCCACCCAAAATGGCAGAGACAACGAAAGACCTCACACCCGATGAACAGGATGCGTGGCATCGGGCGCATCCGCCGGTCCTCACGTCCGTCCAGCATGTAGCAACTTCGAGAAGGCTCGGCCTCAGCAGGGCGCAGGAGGACGAATGGCATCGCCGGCACCCCACGCCGGCAGCTCTCACACCGGCACAGCACCATAATCAGCAAGACCTGATAGGCGTACTTTCGGCTCAGCCGATCCGGTGAGTAGACCAGTACCGCGGTGATCTGACCTTCCGCCGCCAGATCGCGCAGCGCCTCTAATCCCGGCCGCACCAGGATGGCCCCACTATCGCCCTCGTCTTGGAAGACCCATTCCGGCGGCACGCTGTATCCGTGCGTCTGCGCGTACTCGATCAGCGCTGCCGTCTGGCTGGCGATGGCGTGATTCTCCTTCTGGCGATCCGAGGACACGCGCGAATAAATGGCCGCTGGCTTGTTCATTGTTTACTCCTGACGATGGATCCGCTTGTTTCGGAGTATCACCCCCGACTGGCTGGCGTCTATCCGGCACGAGCAACTGATACACGTGCGCAAGCTTGTCTTGCAGCAAACGGTCGAATCGATATTCCAACTGCACGGTTCGCCGCCGAACTGGTTTCGGCTCACCCACGCCCCCGCCCTCGCGGCAGCAGCGCGAGCAAGGCCCGGCTGACGACCTCGCTGATGGACAATCCCCTTTTCGCAGCGAACGACCGCACGCGCCGAATCTGGCTGTGTGGAAGCTTCACTGTGAATGCCAGCTTGACTTCGCTTGGTGGGACCGGCTGTTTCAGCCGCTGAGCTTGTTCGAGGTAGCTTGCTGGACCGCATCGACGAGTTGATCGGTATGCCGCAACTGGCGCAGGCCTGCTCCATATCGCCCCGTCAAGCTTATCGTTAGCCACTCGGAAAGTACCGTCAACGGCGCCACACCGGCTCGCTCTCCCGCCCTAACAACCCATCGCAACGACTCATCACGATTCTCAGCCCTTGTGACCGTTTCCCGGGATTGCTTTGCTGGCACGCCCGTTAGCGCCGCGCAAGGGCTCCGCCGCGATCTGCCCACGCTGCCATCGGCGCCTGGCAAACCCGCGTCCCGGATGCCCTCTGCTACCCTTCTATGATGACGAGGCGTAGCATGCGAAGCAATACGATCTGGCTTGTTTTCTCGACTCTTTCGGCGGCGCTCGTGTGTTCGGGGCAGCCCAGGAAAACTGTCTTCGTGATTACGGACGCCGAAGGCGTCGCTGGAATATGCCGCCAGGAACAGACCGAGCCTAAGGACCCCGAACTGCGGCAATTGCTGACTGGCGAAGTCAACGCGGCGGTGGATGGTTTCCTCGCCGGGGGCGCCGACGAGGTGATCGTCTGGGACGGCCACGATGGCAGCCAGACGCTCTCTGCCGCAACCATACACCCCAAGGCGAAACTCGTCATAGGCAATATCGGCCCGCTCATGACATTCGATCGGGGCTACGCGGCTGTGGCCTTCCTCGGACAGCACAGCATGGCCGGCGTCCGCGCCGGCATCATGGCCCATAGCTACAGCTCGCTCGGAATCCAGAACATGCGGCTGAACGGCAAGGCCGTGGGCGAAATCGAAACCAGGGCCGCTCTGGCCGGGAATTTCGGAATTCCGGTGATTTTTCTGAGCGGCGACCGGGCCGCGGTTCGCGAACTCCATGAGATCATCCCGGATGCGGTGACCGCCGAAGTCAAGGAAGGGCTGGCGCGCTATACGTGCATTACGCTTTCGGCGGCGGCCGCGCGCGATCTGATCCGTGAGAAAGCCGCCGAAGCCGCCCGCCGGATCGGCTCCATCCAGCCGTACCGCATCACCGGGCCGGTGACTCTCGAAATCGAATACACGACACGAAACTCGCTGCCGATTGCCGCCGGGTCCGGCCCGGGGCGCGAGGTCGTAGACGACCGCACCATCCGGATTCACGGCAAGGACCTGGTCGAGGCCTGGACGCGATACGAGGGCCGTTGATGGAATCCACAAACCACGTAGCCGTCATAACCGGCGCCGGCCAGGGGATCGGGCGGCGAACCGCGGAAGTCCTCGCCGGCAGGGGGTATGCGCTGGCGCTGAACGATATCCAGTCCTTGCAAGGCACTCTGGAAGCGGTCCGGAAAACCGGAGCCGAGGCCATCGCACTCACGGGCGACGTTTCGAACGAAGCCGACGTCGATCGCATCGCGGAAACGGTGCAGCAGCACTACGGGCGAGTGGATGTGCTCGTCAATAATGCCGGCATCAGTTGCATCCGGCCGGCGGAAGAGACCAGCGCGGAACAATGGCGCCGGGTCCTGGAGGTGAACCTCACCGGGCCGTTCCTGTTATGCCGTGCGTTTGGCAAACGGATGCTCGAACGGGGAACGGGTGCGATCGTGAATGTGGCCTCGGTCGCCGGCCTGGCGGGCATCGCCGACCGCGCCGCCTACAACGCGAGCAAGCACGGGCTCATCGGGCTCACCCGGACATTAGCCGCCGAGTGGGGAGGTCGCGGTGTGCGATGTAATGCCGTGTGCCCCGGCTGGGTGAAAACCGGGATGGATGAAGCCGATCAGGCCGGCGGCTACTACAGTGACGCCGATATCGAGAACCGCATACCGATGGCACGCTTTGCCAGACCCACCGAAATCGCGGAAGCGATCGCGTTTCTGGCCGATCCCCAACTGAGCGGGTTCGTCAACGGCATGGAACTCCGGGTCGATGGCGGCTGGTTGGCCGACGGAGGCTGGGACAGTCTCCGGCTGAAGCACCGTTGAAGAGGCCGGATTTCCTCACGCCTCCTGAGGTGGTTCGACCCGGCAGCCCGGAAGGGAACGCAGCAGCGCTTCCGGACCGGGAGGCGAGTAGACGGCGAGCAGTTTCATGGGCCGGTCCCCTGTATTGACCGTTTCGTGAAAAACGTCGGCGGGGATGTGGATCATCATGCCGGCACTTACCGGCCGGCGCTCCTCCGCGCCGAGATCCACCATCTGTACCCCCTCTCCTTCCAGCACGTACAGCACCTCCTCCACTCCCGGGTGATTGTGTCTCTGGTGGCCCTTGCCCGGCTCGAGCGTCACCACTCCGGCGGTGATCCGCTGGGCCCCCGTTACCCGCGGTTCGCTCAGCCACTGAATACGGCCCCAGTCGAAAACTTGTGTTTCAACCTGATTCGGTTCGACGAACGTCTTCATCCTTGCCTCCACGGAACGATTTGTTTGAATGCACGCGTCTGGCTGGTGATGGCCCGCTCCACCGCCAGGCGCTCTATGCTGGATGCACCGAAAAATCCATGAACCCCGCGCGTATGCTCGAGTATGAACCGGGCATCGTCCGGCTCCGCAATGGGCCCGCCGTGGCAGATGATCAGTACGTCCGGGTTCACCGAGGCACCGGCATCGCGGATCGCCTGAACCCTCTGAGCGGCTTCTTCAAGCGGCAGCGCCGTCCTGGCGCCGATCGTGCCCTTGGTCGTCAGGCCCATGTGCGCCACGAGGACGTCGGCGCCGGCCTGCGCCATCAGCCGCGCCTCCTCCTCGTTGAAAACGTACGGACAAGTCAGGAGCTCGAGCCGGCGCGCGATTCGGATCATCTCCACCTCCAGGCCATAGCCCATTCCCGTCTCTTCGAGGTTCTGCCGAAAAACTCCGTCGAACAGTCCCACCGTGGGAAAATTCTGTATGCCGGCAAACCCCAACGCTTCGAGCTGTGGCAGGAAAGCCTGCATCCGCCGGAACGGATCCGTGCCGCACACCCCTGCCAGCACCGGAGTCTCCTTGACGACGGGTATCACCTCCGCCGCCATCTCCACGACGATCTGGTTGGCATCCCCATAGGGCAGAAGCCCGGCCAGCGATCCGCGCCCCGCCATCCGATACCTGCCCGAGTTGTAGATGATGATCAGGTCGGCCCCGCCGGCCTCCGCGAACTTGGCGGAGATGCCGGTACCGGCGCCCACGCCAACCAGGGGCGCGCCCTTATGGACCGTAGCCCTCAACCGGGCGAGGCACCGCTCACGAGAGGACATCGGCGCCCTTCCCGGGAGCAACGATGGTCGTGCTCAGCATTTTCAGCATCTCCGACACGGCACAGGCTGCGAACTCCGGATCGTTGATGTGCAGGTCCAGCTCGATCACTCGCACCTCCGCCAGCCGGCGGATCGCATCGAACAGCGCCCGGTCAGCCTCCGGGTCGTAGAACGGCTGGCCGGCGGCATCGATCGCCGATACGCCGCGAAGGGGAAGTGCGATGACTACCGGCCCGCGCGCCGCGTTGGCTTTTTCGGCGATGAGTTCGCCGAGCCTGGCGTTCTCCTGCGCGGTCGTGCGCATCAAGGTCACGGTCGGATTGTGGAGATTGAACCGGCGGTCACGGAACTGCGGCGGCACCGAATCGCGAGGTCCGAAGTTCACCATGTCCAGCGCGCCCACCGAGATTACCTGGGGTATTCCGGCTTCACCGGCGGCCTCCAGCCGGTGGGGACCGGCCGAAAGCACGCCACCCACCAGCTCGTCCGCGAGTTCCGTCGTGGTCAGGTCGATCACCCCGCGGAAAAAGCCGTCCCGGATCAACTGTTCCATCGCCTGTCCCCCGCTGCCGGTCGCGTGGAAAACCAGTACCTCGAAACCGTTCGCCTCGAGCAGTTCGCGCGCGTGGTTCACGCATGGCGTCGTAACGCCAAACATGGTGGCGCCGATGACCGGCCGGTGGTCCTCAGCCTCGCTGTTCTCCGCTCCCTGGTTGCACATTCCGGCAATCGCACCGGCCGCATTGGAGAGGATCCGTCGGGTCAGGCGGTTCAGCCCGGTGAAGTCCGCGACCGGGTAAAGCATAGCGATGTCTTGCGTGCCGACGTACGGACGCGTGTTGCCCGAAGCCAGCGTGGAGACCATCAGTTTTGGCACCCCGATCGGCAACTCCCGCATGCCCGCGGCCGCAACGGTCGTGCCGGCCGAACCGCCGATCGCCAGGACGCCGGCAACCCGGTTCCGGTTGGCTCGGAACCATGCTGCGCAGCCGGTCTCCATGGCCGCAATGGCGCGGCCACGGTCCCGGTCCTGTTTCAGGATTTCCAGTGTCGTGCCGCCACTCGCCGCAATTTCCTCCCGCGAAACGTCCGCCTGAAAGCGCGGATCTCCCAGCACCCCCACGTCGATAACAAGAACCTCCGCCCCGAATGCACAGAGCCGTTCCTTGAGAAACAGAATCTCCTCGCCCTTTGTGTCAAGAGTACCGACCAGCGCAATCGGGGCCCGCGGCGTCGAATGCATAGAGGCGTTCCTCATATGCTATCCCAGCGGCCCCGGCGGCAGCGCCCGGCAGCACCCCCAATCTCACACCCGGTCGGGCACGACGTATGGCTCGCGATACTTGCGCGTGAGATAGCGGTTCGCTTCCGCATCGCCCGGGAAACTCTCGGTAGCCGGATCGAAGGTGAGCTTTCTGCCGGTCCGAAACGCGATGTTCGCGAGATGGCAGAGCGCCGTGGAAAGGTGGCCCTCCAGAATCTCGCAGTGCAGGTCTTCCCGTCTTCGCGAGCGCACGCAGTCGATGAAGTTCTGGAAGTGGCTGACTTCGGTTCCGCCGATGTCGGGAACCGCCGGTCCGGGCTTGTATTGGATCTCCGGAAAACTGACGTTGTTCAACCGGTTCGACACGCCGGACGGAGAATCGGGCGTATGGCCCGGCGTGAATTCGCCCACTACCGTGCCCCAGCGATTCGCTGACGTGATGTAACCCTGTGGCGTATAGAAGAACTCCCCCATCTGGACACCGCCGAAGGAAGGGCTGGGGAGCGTGGTCACTTCCAGATCCACCAGCATGCCATCCGCGTATTCGAACGTGGCGTTCTCGAGGTTAGGCACCTCCTGGTCGGAGGAATCGACGAAGAGGCCGCCCGAGCAGGTTACCTTCACCGGATGCTCGTTCCGGTTGATCGCCCATCGAACGAGATCGATGGCATGCACGCCGTTGTTGCCGACCTCCGTCGTGGAGGTATCCCAGAAATAGTGCCAGCCATAGTGAAAGCGGTTCAGATCGAATGGCCGGTAGGGTGCCGGGCCGAGAAAAAGGTCCCAGTGCACACCCTGCGGGATGGAGGACTCCTGTACCCGGCCGATGCTCGTCCGGCCGCGGTAGACAACCGCTTTGGCGCGATACGTGGGCCCGAAACCATTCCCGCGAACGAACTGAACGCCCGCCTTGTTGCGTAACTCGCTCCGCCGGTTCAATCCGGCCTGGACAATGCGGTTGTATTTGCGCGCGGCCTCGACCATCTTGCGGCCTTCGCGCAGGTTATGAGATATGGGCTTCTCCACGTAGACGTCTTTACCCGCCTGGCAGGCCCAGATCGTTGCCAGCGCGTGCCAGTGGTCGGGAACGGCCAGCGAGATCGCGTCGAGATCTTTCTTCTCGAGCAGCTTTCGGATGTCGAACAAGGTCTCCGGCTTGTATCCCGCCAATTTTTCGATTTCGGCCTGCGCCGGCGGATAGAGCCGTTCGTCGATATCGCACAGGTATGCGACCCGCACACCCGGGATTCCGGCGAATGCCCGATAGTGATCGCGGCCCCTGCCATGGAACCCGACCACTCCGATGTTCACGCGGTCGCTGGCGCTCCGCTGCGCCGCGGCCGGAACGGCGGCCAGCCCGGCCATTTTCATGAAATTCCGGCGATTTGCGTCCATAGGATAATATTGTCACCAATCCAATACATCGCGTGCTGCCGTAGTTTCCGGGAACGCGATACAATCCTTAGCAAATCTTCACGCCAACGGGAGGGATCCATGGGCATCGGTGTGAGAGCGGCATTCTTGTTCACGGCAGCGCGGCGCTCGCCCTCGCCAGGAGAACGGAAATGAGCAACGTAAACTTGAAGGTCAACGGCAAGAACCACGCCCTGGAGATCGACCCTTCGACTCCCCTGCTCTATATCCTGCGCAACGATCTCGGCTTGCAGGGGCCGAGATTCGGATGCGGGCTGGGCCAGTGCGGAGCCTGTACCGTGATCATCAACGGCGCCGCGGTCCGGTCCTGCATCATACCTGCCTCCGCCGTGAAAGGCGAGATCACGACGCTGGAGGGGCTGGCCAGGGATGGCAAGCTCCACCCCTTGCAGCAGGCGTGGATCGATGAGCAGGTGCCGCAATGCGGTTTCTGCCAGAACGGCCAGATCATGACCGCCAAGGCCTTGCTCGACCGCAATCCGCATCCCACCGACGCGCAGATTCGCCAGGGGATGGCCGGCACGCTGTGCCGCTGCATGACCTATTACCGCATTCAGGCCGCGATCAAGCGGGCCGCACGGGTGATGGCGTGATGAAACAAAGCCCCACCCGCCGCGATCTTTTCCGGACCGCCGGGCTGCTGGTGGTGAGCGTGGGCGGCTCGCGCCCGCTTGCCCTGGCGCAACAGGCCGACGCTCCGTATCCCGACCCCGACTTCCGGCAGCTTGATTCGTGGATCGTCATCCGCCAGGACAACACCGCCACGTTCTACGTCGGAAAGACGGATTGCGGGCAGGGCACCGGCACCGCCTTCCGCCAGATGATGGCCGATGAGCTCGACATCCCCTACAACAAAACCTCCTGCATCATGGGCCGCACCGATATCACGGTGGACCAGGGCGGATCCGGTGGTTCGGACGCCATCCAGACCGACGGCTGGCCCATGCGCCGCGTCGCGGCGGAAGCGCGCCGCGTGTTGCTGGAGATGGCATCCGAGCGGCTCGGCGTCCCGGTCGATCAACTGGCCGTCCGCGCGGGCGTCATCACCATGAAAACCGATCCGTCCCGGCGCGTCACGTACGGACAGTTGATCGGCGGCAAGCGGTTCCACGTCACCCTCACCGGGAGCGACATTAACGCCACCACCGGTGTGGCCAAGGTCAAGCCGGTCGGGGAACTCGAGATCGTCGGACAATCGCCCCAGCGTTACGACATTCCCGCCAAAGTGGATGGATCGCTGAAGTGGGCGGTGGACGTCAAGTTGCCCGGCATGGTCCATGCGCGGAATGTGAAGCCGCCGGTCGCGGGCGCGAGGCTGGTCGGGATCGACGAGTCTTCCGTCAGGCGATTGCCGGGATTCGTCCGGGTGGTGAGTAAAGGCAACTACCTGGCGGTGGTATGCGAGCGGGAAGAGCAGGCCATCCAGGCGGCCCGGCAGCTCAAAGTGAACTGGGAAAAGCCCGCGTCGGCACCCTTTCCATCCTCCGAGAATCTGCACCAATACATGCGGGGCGCAACGCCCACCAGCAGCGCCAACCCGCGCATTGCCGGTAACCCCGATGCCGCGTTCGCAGGCGCCGCCAAGGTCATCGAGGCCGAATACGACTTCCCCTTTCAGGGCCACACCGCGTTTGGGCCGGCGCACGCCATGGCGGATCCGTCCAATGGTCAGATGACCATCTATTCCAACGACATGAAATCCTACGGGATGCGCAACGGCATCGCCCGGTTCCTCGGCATGCCGCGCGAAAAAGTGCGGGTCATCTGGATGGAAGGGCCGCAAGGGTTCGGCCGCACCGCTGCGGATGATGCGGGATTCGAGGCGGCGTACCTGGCCCGGGAACTCGGCCGCCCGGTCCGCGTGCAGTGGATGCGGGATGAGGAGACGGCATGGGATACCAAAGGCCCTGCCTTCGCATTCAACCTGCGCGGCGCTTTGGATGCCCACGGCAATCTCGTGGCCTATGAGTACAACGCGCGGGCCGCCGACTACAATCACGTGGGATACAACGAGCCCGATACCGTGCTGATCGCGCAGCTCATGGGCTCGCGGCGCGAGAGGCCCGCCTCGGGCAGCGCAGCCATGCCATCGGAAATGTACGCCATTCCCAACCGCCGCATGGCCACCCACGTGGTAAGCCTTCCGCTGGTTTGGGAAACCCCGGTTCGTACCGGAAACCTGCGGGACCCGAACGGGCCGCAGGCGACGTTTGCTGCCGAGTCATTTATCGATGAGCTGGCGGCGGCGGCCAACGCCGACCCGCTTGCTTTCCGCCTGAAGCTTCTGACCGCCGCCACCGACGATGACTCCGGCTTCAAGCGGGCGCGCTCGATCGCGGTTCTCCGGGCGGTGTCGGAAGCCTACGGCTGGGATAGCCGTCCATCCCCGAAGCCTCGCGCCACCGGGAAAATTTTGACCGGACGGGGCGTCGCATACGCCTTCCGCAATCAGACCGTGGTGGCACAGGTCGCCGAGGTCGAGGTCAATCGCGAAACCGGCCGGGTCTGGGCGAAGCGGCTGGTGTGCGCCCACGATTGCGGCCTGGTCATCAATCCCGAGGGACTGCGCCGCACCATCGAGTGCGGGATGCTCCATGCCCTGAGCCGCGCCCTGTGCGAGGAGGTGCGGTTCGACACCGAGAAGGTGACGAGCGTGGATTGGATTTCGTCACCGTCTCTCACTCATGCCGACGCGCCGGAGACCATCGACGTGGTGCTGGTCAACGGCGACCCGCATCCCGACCGGCCCGATCTCCCTCCTTACGGAGCGGGCGAGACCATCTGCAAACCGCTGGTCGCCGCGGTCGCCAACGCGATCTTCGACGCCACCGGCGTGCGGCTGCGCCGCGTTCCGTTCCGCAACGCGCGCGTGCTGGCGGCACTGAGGGCGGCACAGATCTGACACGTGACGCGCCGCGCGGCCCCGTGCGCCGCGCGTCCGCGAGGTCAAAACACGCCGTTTTCCAGTCCGATTCGCTTCAACGCCATATGCAGCCTGGAGAGAATGCTTGTAAATTGAAGCCAGTTTTCTCCCTGGCGTTCCTTGCGCGAGATCTCTTGAAATTCGGCAACCAGCGCCGCCGACTGCTTATCGATCTGCTGAAGGCGCTCATGCATTTCGAGCTGGCGGGGCGGCTTCTTCGCCGACTTGCGAAAGCCCGCCACGGCGGCGGCGACCTTCTGCGCGTTCTCGGGATTCAACTCGATGACTTCGCCGTTGTAGTGCAGCACGCCGTCCTGGAGCGATGGCTCGATGGCGCGGTAGGTCGCCGCCGAGATGCGCGCAAACTGGGCGATTTCGAAATAACCGGGGCCGCACTGTTCGTAGAGGCTGATGTTCCGATCCGCCTCGGCCTTGGATGTCTTCAAATAGTTGGCGCAGAAGTCGCGCCAGTGTAGCGTGCGGGCTTTGTAGAGTCTCTCGTCGCGGATGCGTTTCAGGGCCGCCACCTGGGCTGCCGAACAGCGGCCCGCCACCACGGCAAACGCCTGGTTCTGGCCGAGTATCTGTCCGAGATCAAACGACCGGTCCTCGGTGGGGATTGGTTCCGATATCTGTTTTTCCATCTTGTCTGCCGTCCCGTGACTCCACTTGAGGCACGGAAGGAAATCCTTCGTTGAAAACAGGAGCCTTATGAAGCGGCCGTGCCTCAAGTTGAGTCACGGCGGCCTCCTCCGCCTTCAGGTTCTCACTCCGCCCCCCGCCGGCCACCTCCCGGAAGACCGCGGATCCCGGCGTAAGTGTAGACCGCGACATGCCTTTAGAAATATTTCGAAATCATGTGAACGCCCATTGCGGCTCGCCACAACGGGAGATGAAACACGCCCGGCTTTGCGGCGACGTCGGGTTCATTGACGGGCCGCATGTCCATCCTATTGAATGGAGTCGGGGGAAGCGTGTTTCGAAGGATCGTGTTCGGCCAATTGACAGAAGTGCGGCCTCTCCCGGCCTTACGCCCCTTCGCTATGCTCAAGCAGGACCCTCTGGCCATCGGGATAGCCAGGGCGTAGCGGGGCGCGCATATGGCCAACGGAAAAGTCAAAGTCGGGATCATCGGATCCGGTTTCGAGGCGGACATTCATGCTGCCTCGTTCCAGATCATGCCGGAAGAGGCGGAAGTGGTCGCGGTGGCTTCGCCTACCCCGGGGCACGCGGAGGCTCTGGCGCGCCGGTACCGCGTCCCGCGCGTCTTCCGCGATTATCGGGAGATGCTCGCCGAGCGCGATATCGATATGGTCACCATCGCCGCGCCCAACTTCCTGCACGCCGGGATGACCGCCGCCGCCGCGGACGCCGGCAAGCACGTGATCTGCGAAAAACCGCTGGCCCTGACGCTGGAGGAAGCCGATGCCATGATCGATGGGTGCAGACGCGCGGGCGTGCTGCTGCTCTACGCCGAGGAGCTCTTCTTCACGCCCAAATACGTCAAGGCGAAAGAAATGGCGGACCAGGGCGCGTTTGGCAGAGTCCACCTGGTCAAACAGAGCGAAAAGCACTTCGGCCCGCACAGCCCGTGGTTCTGGGACGTGGAGCGGTCGGGCGGCGGCGTGCTGATGGATATGGGATGCCACGGTATCGCCTTCTGCTACTGGTTCCTGGGCAGGCCGCCCATCCGGTCGGTCTACGCGCACCTGGCGACTTGCGTGCACGGCGACAAGAGCGCGGGCGAAGACGAAGCCATCTTGATCGTCGAATTCGCCAATGGGGCCACAGGCCTGGTGGAGAACAGTTGGGCGCGGCGCGGCGGCATGGACGACCGGATCGAGGTGTTCGGCGATGCCGGCCTTACCTACGCCAACCTTCACATGGGCAACGCTCTGCCCACTTACAGCGAGCGCGGCTTCGGTTACGCAGTCGAGAAAGCGCCTTCCACCGTGGGCTGGAGCTACCCGGTTTTCGAGGAGCTGTGGAACTACGGATTTCCGCAGGAGATGCGGCACTTCGCGCGGTGCGTCACGGGGAAGGAGCAGCCGATGGCGACGGGCGAAGATGGGCGTGTGGTGCTGGAAGCAATCTGCGCGGCCTATGCTTCCGCTGGCGCCGGATCCAAGGTCGCCTTGCCTTACCGGCCGGTGGGGCTCGGGAAGCCGATCGATGGCTGGCTCGCCCACTGAGCGGTTACTCCTCCACGGTGATTTTCGTAGCCCGCTCGAATTTGCCTGCCTCGCGCCCCGCGAGCGCGCCCAACGCCAGCGTGATCATCTCCACGGGAAGGATCTCCACGATGGGGCGCACGGAAGCGGGCACCGCCGGCAGCCGAAATACGCGGAGTTCCGCATCTTCGCCCGCTACGGAGGCGCGTCCACCGGCGCGCACGATATCCTGGGCAAGCCGGCGGTTCAGCGGCGCGGTTTCGGGATCGCCCGCAAAGATCAAGGCATAGAGGGCGGCGTCAGTCATCTCGAACGGACCGTGCCGGAAGGCCGCGGCGCTCATGCCCTCGGCGTGGAAGTGCGCGGATTCCTTGGTGATTAAGCCGCCGGTGCCGGCGGCGGCCAGCGATGATCCGCGGCCCAGCAGGAACAGGCGCCGCACGCCGGTGAACTGCGTTATGGCCTCGCCCACGTGGTCGCGCCAGGCGCCGAGATAGGCCGCCGCCGCCGGGGCCGCCTGCGCCAATTCCTCCCTGGCGTGGCTGAGACTGCGTCCCGCCAGCAGGTCCGCCAGCCACCGGAGTGCCATCAGCGTGGTGACGTAAGTCTTGCAGGAGACCGTGAATTCCGCCCCCGCGCGGGTCGCGATCACTGCGTCCGCCTGGAGCGCGAGCGGTGAATCCGGCGTGTTGGTGACCGCCGCCGTGAAGCAACCGGACGGCTTCAGCTCCATCAGCCGCAGGATTTCCGCGCTGCGGCCCGATTGCGATGCGACGATGACCAGCGTTCGGGAATCCAGGAGGGACGGGACACAGTGGATCAGTTCGGAGGTTTCCAGCCAAAACGAAGCACGGCCGGCGCGCATCAGGTCGAGCTGCAGCGGTTGGAGCGCCCAATACGAGCCGCCCATGGCCGTGAGCACGATTCGATCGAAGCGTCCCGCCGCCAGCCGCTCCAACACACCCTCCAGAGCAGCGGAGCCGGCCAGTCCGTCCAGCGTGTTCGCGAGCGCTTCCGGCTGGGCGAGGATGTCCCGCAGATACCCGCCCTCGATGATCGGATTGGTGTTCGTCATGTGCCACGTCCTCCGCTTTGGCGATGGATCCAGGCTTGCGCCGCCCCCACCAGCCCGGCGTCCGCGCCGAGAGATGCCGGCATGATCCGCGTCTTCTCCGCTGGCACCTGAGTGCAGATGCGGCGGACGACGTCACGCGCGCGGCGAAGGAACAGGTCCGCGCTTTTCATCAGGCCGCCGCCCAGCGCGATCGTGTCCGGCGCGAAGATGGTGACGAGATTCGCCAGCCCAAGCCCGATGTATTCGCCCTCGCGTTCGACCGCCCGGCACGCCAGCGGGTCCCCCTGGCGGGCCAACTCGCAGATCCGGGCTGCGGTCCGTTGCCCGTGGTCCGGGTCATGTGCCGTGGTCCACGCAGCCATCGCCGGACCGCTGGCCAGGCTCTCCCAACAGCCCCTGGCAGCGCAATAGCACAGCGGTCCGGATGGGTCCAGCACATGGTGCCCTAGCTCCGGGTGCGCGCCATCGACGCCGCGATAGAGCTGCCCGTCGAGAATGATGCCGGCGCCGATTCCGGTGCTGATGGTCACGTAGAGGAAGCGCCTGCTTCCTTTGCCGGCGCCCCAGTTTGCCTCGGCCAGCGCGGCGGAATCGGCGTCGTTCTCCACCACGGCCTTCACCCCGAACTCGGCCTCCAGTTCGGCCACGATGTTGCCGCCCCGCCATCCCGGCAGGGTGCCCACGTCGCCCAGTGTTCCGGTGAAAGGATCGACCGGGCCCGTGCAGGCGACGCCGATGCCGGAAAACTCCGCGCCCGCTCGCGCCCGCGCTTCCCGGAGGGCGTCCTTCGTGCGCCGCATCGCGGCGGCGAAGCCTTCCTCGGGAGCGGTGGGCCACTCGAAGCGGTGGAGGATCGCTCCCGCTTCGTGGACCGCGCCAGCCGTGGTCTTCGTGCCGCCAACATCCACCGCGCCAATGGTCCGCATGGCCATCGAGCCTATTCTCCGTTATCGGCGGGCAGGCGCTTGCGGAGCGTGAGAATCAGGCAACCGGCAGCCGCCAGCGAGGCGGAAAGACAAATCATGGCGCCAGCGAATGAGCCGGTGCTCTGTTTGGTCCAGCCGGTGATGTACGGGCCCACGAATCCTCCCAGGTTGCCCGCCGAATTGATCAGGCCCACCGCTCCGGCGGCCGCCGTTCCCGAAAGGAAAGAGGTGGGATACGACCACCACACCGACATAGGCGCATAGGTGCCGATGGCCGCCAGCACCATAAACACGAAGTACACCCAGGGCGCGTGAGCGAAGGCGCCGGCGCCCATCCCGACCGCCGCCAGAAACATGTGGATGGCGCCGTGCCACCGTTTCTCGTTGCGCTTGGACGAAGAGTGGCCGGTGTAGGCCGAGGCCACGAGCGAGATCATCATGGCGAGCGATACGGCGCGGCCAATGGCGAAGTTGGACCAGTTCGATACGTCCTTCAACACGGTGGGCATCCAGTAGTTGAAGCCCCAGAAGCCCGTGATCCAGAGGAAATAGATCAGGCAAAGCTTCCACACTTCGCGATCCCCGAGAGCCTGGAGCACGGTGTATCGGCGGGTGGCGGTTTTGGCTGCGACTTCGCGCTGGTATTGCCGGGTGAGGAACTCCTTCTCGTCCGGCGCAAGCCATTTGGCCTCGCGGGGCCAGTCCGCCATCCAGAAAATCACGATGACTCCCAGGGAGACGGCCGGAACGGCTTCGATGAGGAAGAGTACCTGCCAGCCGTGAAGCCCGAACAGGGACAACCCGACCAGCCAGCCGGCCAGGGGAGCGCCGATGATCCCAGCGGTCTGAAGGGAAGTAAGCAGCAGGGCGATGGCTCGCGCCCGGTCGCCGGCGGCAAACCAGCGGGGAATGCAGGTGGCATAGATGACCGGGTAGAGGCTCGCTTCCGCGGCGCCGAGCAGGAAGCGGATCAGGTAGAACTGCCAGGCGCTGTGCATGAAGGCCATGAGGGCCGAGATCAGCCCCCAGGTAATCATGATGCGCGCCAGCCACATGCGTGGACTGTACCTTTCCGCGATCAACGCTCCGGGAATCTCGAAGAGGAAGTACCCGGCGAAGAAAATGCCGGCGCCCAAGCCGAACGTCCGCGAATCGAACCCCAGGTCGTAGTTCATGGTGAGCGCCGCATAGCCGATGTTCACGCGATCGATATAGGCGATCACCGAGACCAGGAACAACGGCAGGACGACCAGCTTGTAAGCCTTCCGGGTTGCGCGCACCGCGACGTCGCTATCGTGCATCGCTCAAGGTCCTGGTGCGGCTGGGGCTCAGAGGTCCGAGTCTTGCACCTCGAAGAGGGCCTTGATGTAGTCCTTGCGGGCGGCCAACTCGCCGAAGCGGACCGGGGCGTCGGCCATGGGAATGCGGTGGGTGATCCACGGCAGGACGTCGATTTCGCCGCGCTCCATCATGCCGATGACCCGCGGGAAATGGTGATGGCTGTTGCGGCTCATCTTGATGGTGAGCTCGCGGCGCATCAGGAACGTGTGGTCCACGGGAATCATCCCCAGGAACTGGCCCACCAGCACCAGGGTGCCGGCGGGACTCACGCGCTCGAAACTGGAGCGGATGGCTTCCTCATCGCCGGTGGCGTCGAACACGAAGGGAGCGGTGCGGCCGTCGTACTCCGGCAGCACCTCGACGCCGAAGCGGCCGGCGAACTGGCGGCGGAACTCCACCTTCTCCACGATACGGGCGGAGGCGCCGGCCAACAGAACGAACTGAAGCACCGCGAGGCCGATCGGTCCCGCGCCTACGATCAGCGCATCGTCGCCGGCGGCAATTCCGCTGCGCACGACGGCGTGGGCGCCGATGGTCAGGAACTCCACCAGGGCCAACTGGTCGAAGGAGAGCCGGGCGGACCGGTAGAGCCGTTCCACGGGGACCGCCGCGAGACCGCGCATCCCGCCATCCACGTGGACACCGAACACTTTCATCTCCGTGCAGCAATTCGGACGGTTCAACCGGCACGGCCCACACACGCCACAACTGAAATGCGGCTCGATGGAGCAACGATCGCCGGCCCGGATGCCGCGAGCGTTCCCGGGCGCTTCCAGTACCTCGCAGCTCAACTCGTGGCCGAGAATCCGCGGGTAGCTGTAGTTGGGCTGATTTCCATCGTAGGCATGCCAATCGCTGCCGCACACCGCAATGCGGCAAATCCGCACGAGGGCTTCTCCCGGTTTCGCCACGACGGGAGCCACGCTGTGCGACGCGAGTCTTCGGGGCTCTTCCAACACGATCTGTCGCATAGATTTCGATCAGAGTATAGCAGCCGGTGTCCACTCCGTGATCGGGATCGAGCGACGCAGCGACGCAGCTCTCGCGGCGATTGCAGACCGCGCTCCAATCGACGCCGGCGTTCGCCGCTGTTGCCGTGCCCCCGGCGAGGCGAGGATGCTACTCCCGGCCGAGTAGTACGAAATCCAATGTGGCCAGATTGTTTCCTTTTCCGTAATGCAAGGTGAGTAGATGCAGGCCGGGGGTTTCGAAAGTAATCTGTCCAATCGCGGCCTTGTTCCATTGGTGCGGACTACCGGTGGCCACCGGCAACCGGCACTCGCCGGCGGCCTTGCCATCGATATCGAATGTGACGGTGTTTGCGGCGTTGCCGTAGAGCGCAATGACTTTGTAAGTGCCTGCGGTTTTTAAGTTTTTACACGAACGGTGTAATTGGTCCACTCGCCTTCTTCCTCCCACCCGACATAGAGTTGATCTTCTGGAGGATCAACCAGATTGGGGTGGCTGAAATCGGCGAAATCCTTGGTATACGATATATCAACCCCTTCGTTCTAACTAGCAGATGCATTCCGGTGTTCCCGGCCTGCAATGCCTGGCCAGAACGCCCGTCTTCGGGCTTGAATTCCATGTGATTCAGCTTCGCGCCTTGCTTGACCGGGTCGGTGTCGTGATATGCGACGCCTTCCCCGCCCAAATCGTAAAGCGCGCATTGGAGCGTTCCCGGAATCACCTGCGGGCCGGATTCATGAAATTGGTCGTGGAATGGCTTGCCTTTGTAGCCGGGCGCCACGGCGAGCGCGGAGCCTGCCTGCGGTTCGAGGTCGCGCAGCCAAATGTTCCGAAATCGCATCACCGTCATCGGCGGGTTTCTGGGTTCATGATCCTGAAGCACCAGGGGCCCGGGATTGGCGATTTTGTCTATGCAGCCCAGCCGGGTTTGGATCGGGACGTGATCCCGGGAACCTTTGAGAATGCAGTTTCGGGCCGAATTTTTCAATCTCACGAATACGCCCCGGTTCAGCGCGCCGAACACCTCCGTAGGCAGCAGCACCTTCGGCCAGGTGACATCGCAAGCGAACTCGGCCAGAGCGATACAGTTTGGGCTGAAGTTGAGTTTCTGCGGACGTCCTCTTGAAGATCGAGGCTTCCTCTTGTGCGGATGTATGGCGCCATTGCGCTGATCGTAATTTCAACGGCTGGCGCGGCCGATGAGGGCCCGCAGCCGCGGGAAGTGACGCCTGGAAATACCGCGGCCGAACCCCCCTCGGACTCGATCGTGTTGTTCGACGGTCACGGCCTGTCCCATTGGACCTGTGGGTTCCGTCCTGGCGCAGTTGTGTAATGCGGCGGGGCGCGGTACCGGGGGGCCAACCCAGGGGCCAACCCCGCGCTAACCCACCAACTGTGCGACCGCGCGATCCAGCGCCTCATCTGTCCACTCGTCTATTCGCACGTCCCGGTGCGCACTCCACCTTTCCACGTGTGTCGCAGTCGCTTCCGGCGCCAGGGTCCGCATCGGGCCCAGCGTTTCGAGCTCCAGAAATTCGGCGTTCGTGAACGTCTCGAACGAGCAGCCGTTGTCGGTGTAGTCCGCGATCGGCCCGGGCGCCTCCGAGCGCTTCACGAACAGCTCCCCGTTCAGCAGATACGCCCCCCAGGTGCGCTCGTTGAAACACCCCGCCTTTTGCGGCGCGCCATGGTTCGGGTCCTGGCGCAGCACCAGGTACTTGCGCAGCAGTTTCCAACGCCTGTCCGTGAAATCCGTGTAGGCCCACATCACCAGCGGGCTCGTGATCGCCAAGGCCTCCGGATAGGGACGGCGCGGGGGAAACGCGTGAATCCCGACGCCGCCCGGCGCCAGCATGGTCAGCGCCCACGGCGCCAACACGATCGGCTCGCCGCCCGCGTTGCGCAGGTGGTGAATGACCTCCACCCCGGTGCCCGCGGGCGCCATCTTCAGCACCATCCGCTTTTCGAGCCCCGTGGCCGCCTCCACCGGCGCCGTCGCCGTCAGAATGCCGCCCTCCGCCACCACGTGCACCGGGTTGTTGTCCAGCGCGTACGTCCTGACGATATCCTCGGGCGCCATCCACAGCCGGTGACCCCCGCGCGGCTGCCAGGTGTCTTCGCCCGACCGCCCCATCTGTTCCGCGAATTCCTTGAAGAAATTCTGCCCGCCCGCGAAGCCGAACCGTATCACGCGCGGTCCTACATCCGCGGTGACGATCGCCTCCACCACGCCGTTCGTCACGCGCCAGCAGTTCTTCCAGCCGCGGTATTCCGTCTTTTCCGTGGTCATGACAAGGTCGCCGCACCGATTAGAATGAGCCCGGTCGAATAGCCGGCCAGCATGAGCGACAGGTACACGCCGGTGCCCGCCGGGGCCTGCCGGAACTCCTTCCAGATCAGCAATCCCCACAGGGCTGCGACCAGCGTCGCGCCCTGCCCCAGCGCATACGAGATGGCCGGCCCCGCCACGCCCGATGCGAGCACGTTGAAGCTCAGCGCCATCATCCAGATGCACCCGCCCAGGATCCCGATCGCGTGCAGCCGTCCGCCGCCCCGGAAATAGTCGCCATAGGTCACGTGGCCCACCCGCATGAACAGCGTGTTCCACACCAGGTTGCTCACCAGCACTCCCAGCCCGAAAAACACCAGCGCCACATAGGGGGTGAGCATGCCGGGCCGGATGATCTCGGTATTGAAGCCGGGCGAAATGGCGCGCATCAACTGCGGGTAAAACAGACCCATGATGCAGCCCGCCAGGACCGAAAAGATCAACCCGCGCAGCGGCTTCCTTGCTTCCGCGCGCGGCAGCCGGCGATGCGCCAGGGCCGACATGATCATGGCGAACACGATCAGCGCAACCCCTGCTGCCAGCAGTCCCGCATTGCCCTTGGGGTTTTCCAGGTAACTCTCCACCGTGCCGATCACGAGCGCCAGCCCCACGCCCACCGGAAACGCCACCGACATCCCCGCCGCGTCGATCGCCACCACCAGCATGAGGTTTGACAGGTTGAAGATCGTGCCGCTGATCAACGCGGGAAGGACAAAGGTGAAGTCCGCGGCGCGCAGGTTCCCGGCCGCCGCGGCGCCCGCCGAGCCGGTGCTGCCGAGGGTCAGCGCAAACACGATGCTGAAGAGAAAGACGCCGATCGCGTAATCCCAATAGAACAGCTCAAACGGCCATTTCTCTTTGCCGGCGAGTTTCTGGGTGTTGGCCCAGGATCCCCACCCAAGCATGGTCACGACGCAAAACAGGATCGCGACCGGCAAGCTGTTCACTACGAACATTGGCCAGCCTCCTCGATCAGAATCCGTATTGTGTCACGAATGTATGCGCTCCAGGGGGGCCGCCGCCAGGTAGGATACCCGGCAACCTTCGCCAATGGCAGTACTCTCGCGCACAGACTCGGACCCGGGGCTACCGCTATAATCAGATCTGGTTAGACCGCTTTCGATGCTTGCGAAGATCATCATCCTCGATGAGTCCGTGCCTGTCCGGACTGTCGCCGGTGCCATGCTCCGGCACGGGGGCTTCGAGGTATGCGTTACGGACAGCCTGGACGAGGCCCGGCGTCTGATCGCGGAATCTGAGTGTCCGGTGCTCCTCCTGCTGTCCTCAACGCTGGCGTGCCGGATCGGTGGCGGCGTGAATGCGCTGGTGAACGGCTGTCCGCACGCGGCCGTCACCCTCATGTGCACCCAGCCTGCTTCCTGCCCGCTCATTCCTGGACCGTGTCCCGATCTCGGTTGTATCCGCAAGCCGGACGACATGGTCGCCGCCCGCCTCGTCGGTCGCGTGCGACAAATCCTCGAGCGCAACGATCCGCTGCCCGTCAACATCGACGGATAGCCTGGGCCGGCGCGATCAAGAGTCATCCGGAGGGCGGCCCGCCGCCGGCAGCGGCGCTCTCGGTGTCCGGCTCGGGCTCGTTGGCGATCCGGTAGACGGTCGCCCGGTTGATGCCCAGAATCCGGGCGGCCTGCACCTTGTTGCCCCCGACGCGTTCAAGCACCTGCAGCACATGCCGGCGTTCCACCTCCGCAAGCGGGAGCAGCGCCTGTTCCTCCTCGCTCTTCAACTGAGCCGCCCGCGCGCGCAGCCGGTCGGGAAGGTCGCGGGTATCGACCATCTCGCCCTCCGCCATCATGCAGGCGCTGCCCAGGACGCTTTTGAGCTCGCGCACATTGCCCGGCCAATGGTAGCGTGAGAGGATCACCTGGGCACGCGGTGTAATGCCCCGGATGGTTCTGTGGTACTCGGCGGCGAACTGCTCGATGAAGTAACGCTGCAGCAGTGGCAGGTCTTCCTTCCGCTCGTTGAGTTTCGGCAATTCGATCTCGACCATGGACAACCGGTAATACAGGTCCTCGCGGAAACGCTTCTCGGCGATGAGTTCCGCCAGGTTGCGATTGGTAGCGGCGATCACGCGGACGTCGACCTTCTTCACGACCGGCGAACCCACGCGCTGAATTTCACGATTCTCGAGCACCCGCAGGAGTTTGCTCTGCATCTCGAGCGGAATTTCGCCGATCTCATCGAGAAAAACGGTGCCGCCATGCGCGTACTCGAAGAGCCCCGCTTTCTCCTGCACCGCTCCCGTGAAAGCTCCCTTGACATGTCCGAACAATTCGCTTTCAAACAGCGTTTCGACGACCGCCGAACAGTTGCAGACCGCAAACCGGTTCTTCCCTACCGGGCTGAGCTGGTGCAGCGCGGCGGCCACCAGTTCCTTGCCGGTCCCGCTGGCCCCCGTGATCAGCGCCGTCTGGTAATGGGGCGCCACCCGCCGGATCCTGGCGAACACCTGGAGCATGAGCGGGCTGCGTCCGATCATCCCTTCAAACTGGTGAGTTTTGAGCAGCTCTCCGTCGAGCTGCAGCGCGGCCCGGCGTTGTTGCGCTTCCGCGATGAGCTTTCCGATCTTCTCCCGCAGCAGGGTTACCGAAACCGGCTTCGTGATGTAGTCGCTGGCGCCGCGCCGGATCGCTTCCACGGCGGATTCGGCGGAGTAGTTCCCGGTCACCAGGATCACCTCGGTTTCGGGTGCTTCGTCCAGGATCCGGTCCAGCACTTCCAGCCCATTCATCTTGGGCATCAGAAGGTCCAGCAGGACCACCTCAGGGCGCCGCTGAAGTACCAGATCCAGTCCCGCGCCCGCATCGGTGGCCGTCAGCACCTGCACCGGGTGTTGCTTCAAGGCGGCTCTTACGAAATCGAGGCTGCCCGCGTCGTCATCGATAGCGACGACCGTGACGAGATACTCATCCGTCATTCAGCCCCCTTTGCGTTTCTCGCGGCCGCAGCAGTTCCTGAACCTGTTTCCGCAGGCTGGCGGCGTGCACCGGCTTGCTTACGTATGCACTGAAGCCGGCGGCCAAGACTTTGGCGCGATCGCTCTCCATGGCGTAGGCCGTGACCGCAACGATGGGCAGGTCTGCAAAACCGGCATCCTGCCGGATGTAGTGAACGACAGCGTATCCATCGAGAACCGGCATGTCGATATCCAACAGAACCAGATCCGGATGTTCTCTGTGGATCTGGTCCAACGCCTCCTGCCCCTGGCTCGCTTCCACGATCTCACAAGGGAAGCTCTTCAGTATCGCGCGCATCAAATCGCGGCTGGCGCGATTATCATCCGCAATCAGAACCTTACTCATTGTTTCCGCCTACCCGGCACCCGTTCGCCAATAGCCGTAACCGGCGGAGCCGGGGCACTCGACGGGTTCCCCGGCGCGCGCGGCCGGCACCGTGAAATAGAAGTGGCTCCCCGCTCCGGGCGCGCTTTCGACCCAGATGCGGCCCCCGTGCAACTCCACCAGCCGCTTAGTGATCGCCAGTCCCAGTCCGGCGCCTTCTTTTACGCCACTCGCGGCCGGTCCGACCTGATGAAACTCCTGGAAAATGGCCGCGTGCTCCGTCCCGGGTATCCCGATGCCGGTATCGCTTACCCCGAAGCGGACCTCATCGTATTCCAGGCTGGAACTCACTCTGACCACACCCCGGGGCGGAGTGAACTTCACCGCATTGCTCAGCAGGTTGTAGAAAATCTGCTTGATGCGGGTACGATCGGCATACACGCGCAACGTGGCGGGGACGTCGCTTCTCAGGTCGACTTCCTTCATCTCGGCCAACGGTCCGGTGACCGAGAGAACCTCCGCGATGACGTCGGCGGCCGCAAACTCCTCATGCCGCAAGTCAGTCCGTCCGGCCTCAATCCGGGAAAGATCCAGGATGTCGTTGACCAGGGCCAGCAGATGGCGGGCCCCCTCCTGCACGTGCCGGACGTAGTCGCAATATGTTTCTTCCAACGGCCCTTCGTTAGCCTCCGCCAGGAGATCGGAGAAGCCCACGATGGAATTGAGCGGGGTCCGGAATTCATGGCTCATGCGCGCCAGAAATTCGCTTTTCATGCGGCTTGCCCGGACCAGGTCCTCATTCCGCTGGGCAAGCTGGTTATTGACTTCAGCGAGCTGGGCAGTGCGCTCGGCAATCCGTTGTTCTAACTCTTCATTCAGTCGCCGGACCTCGTTCTCGGCCTGCTTGCGCTGGGTGACGTCGATGGAATACCCGATCATTCCCACGGGCGTCCCCGCGTCGTCGCGCAGCAGAGACAGGGAGAGGTGGGCAAAGAAGTCCTCGCCGGACGCTTTCCGCATGCGGACTTCCGTTTCATGCGTACCGTTCGCTCGCAGCGGCTCGATTATTTCGCGCTCGAGGAACCCCCTTTCTTCCTCGGGATAGACGAAAGAGATATGGCGGCCGGTGGCCTCGGCCTCCGTGTACCCGAACAGCCTTTCGGCGCCCTTGTTCCACGTAGTGACATGGCCGCCAAGGTCGGTGCTGACGATGGAATCGTGCACCTGGTCCAGAATCTCGCCTTGCCGCTTCAGCCTGTGCTCGGCAAGCCGGCGCCGCTCGTCCTGCTCGACGGTCTGGAGCGCGAACGAGATATCGGACGCCACTTCGTCGAGCAGGCCGACCACGTCGTCGTCGAAAAAGCCAGGCTGGTCCGCGTAGACGGTCAAAGCGCCAATGAGCTTCTGTTGTACCTGGATGGGAAACGCAGCCGAGGAACGATACCCGCGGCGGAGCGCCTCATCGCGCCATGGCAGCATGCGCCCATCGCCGGCGATGTGGTCGCACACGAAATGCGTTCCTTCCCGCAGGGCGGATCCGGTTGGGCCACGACCGGCCGGCTCGTCGCCGGCCGAGATCGGCACGGTCTGGAGATAACCCGCTTCGTAGCCCCGCCACGCGGCGGGCTTGATTAGCCCGGTCTCCGGCTCCAGCAATCCGATCCAGGCCATCGTGAATTGGCCGTATTCGACCGCTACCCGGCACACCTCGGGGAACAACTCCTCCCGCGTCCGGGCTCGTACGATGGCCTGGTTGGTCTGGCTCAACACGGCATAGAGCCGGTTCAGGTGAACCAGCCTGGACTCCGAGCGCCGGCGCCTCCCGATCTCGCGTTCGAGGCTGAAATAGACCCCGAACAGAATCCCGAAACTGAAAAGGGAGCCGGCGGCCAAGGCCACGATCGAGGCTCGCGCGCTGGATTGCTCCCGGGCCGTGCGAGTCCGCAGCAGCGTCTGTTCTTCCCCCTTGATGTCCGAGGCCACCTGGAGGATCCGGTTGATGATCCGCTCACTCAGATCCGACAGGAACAGATTGATGGCTGCGTCGCGTCCCTGGGTTAGGCGCGCCTCCATTCTCTGCCGGTGCAACTCCACTTTCTGGGCGACGAGTTGTCGAAGCATCGCCATCCGCGGCTGCTGGTGCGGATTGTCCGCAACCAGCCGGTCGAGAACGTCGAGCGTGGCCTGGATGGATTGCACGGCATTCTCAAAGCGCTGGCGGAACGGCTCGCTCCCCGAGATGTAGAATCCGCGGGCTTCGCTCTCGGCCTCTCTGGTGGCGATCATCAGGTCATCCAGGCGGTCGAGGACATCGTATGTGTGCGAGACCCGGCCGGCATTGGTGATCAGCCGCGAGATACTCCGAAACGACATGAAGGCGGCGATGCTCAGGGTCAGCAAAGCTACGCCGAATGCCGCTCGGACGCCATTGAGTCGCAAGAATCGCATGTGAGCGGTCGATTCGTATTGTACCCACGGCTTAGCCAATGTGGTCAAATAGCACGCTCCGGCACGGCACTCGCGGTCCGGCTGGACCGCGATGCACGAATTTACGGCAGCCTGCCCTAGAAACCAGCACTTTTCTTCAGCGATCATCCCGCAGGTTGCTGGCTTTCCTCCGGTGTGTGGTTACTACGCAATTGGACTTCCGGTCCGGTTTCTTGCAATGCGGTCTCTTTTGGAAGCCCGGTTGCACGGCAAGAGTCGGGCTCCACGTCTGGACGAACTGGCATCCAGCCGATTTGCACCGTACGCCGCGTGTTGGGGATCAACAGTCTTTCATGCAGCAACTCTTGCGATGGCAGGCGATTGCAGACCTGCTTGTGCTTACCGCGGGGATATACCTCGCCCTCTCCTGGGCGCGGCGCGCACGCGCATTACGCATCGTACTTTTGCTGCTGGCCCTACACGGGGCTTCGCTGATCGCGAACCACTTCGAATTGCTGATCACGGGTTGGCTGCTCGAGGCGGCCGCCGTGATCGCGCTGGTGGTTCTGGTGTTGGGATTTCAGGCCGAGGTCCGGTATGCCGTCCTGCGGATGGACCGCATGTTGCGAATACGCCCCGGTCCAGCGCCGGCTTCGGGCGAATCGTGGACAGTAGTCGCCGAGTCGGCATTCGCGTTCGCCGCCCGCCGCCTCGGATCCCTGATGGTGATTGTGCGCAAGGACCCGATCAAGGAACTGGTCCACGACGGTGTGGGTCTGGCAGCGGATGTCTCCCCGCAACTGCTTGAAGCGATCTTCCAGAAATGCTCACCGCTGCACGATGGCGCGGCGGTGCTGGAGGGCGCACGGGTCGCGCGAGCCGCCGCCTACCTTCCCCTGACGCAACGAAGCGACGTGCCGCTCTATTTCGGGACGCGGCACCGCGCTGCCATAGGGCTGGCCGAGCGCTGCGATGCGCTGGTGGTGGTGACGTCCGAAGAGCGCGGCGAGGTTACTTTGATGGAGGGCCGCAACTTTCGGCGGATGGCAAACCCCCTGCAACTCGAACACGCGCTGGTCCTGGAAGGCCGCGCGGCGCGAGGCATTGGCAGTACGCTGCGGCGGGTATTCCTGTCGGACCTGAAGTGGAAAGCCGCGGCGCTGGGAATTGCGGCCGCCATCTGGTCAACTTCTTTCGTGCTCGCCGGGACCACGGTGCGCTCCGTGAGCGTGCCGGTGGAATTCTCCAACGTGCCGGCGGGTATGGAAGTGACCAGCCAATCCGCGGACCATGTGGAAGTGCAGCTTCGCGGCAGTTCCTGGATCATGGATTCGCTGGCGACGGGCAGGCTGGTGGCGCACGTCGACCTGGGCGGCGTAGCCGAGGGTACCCGGGTGATTCGGGTTACCGCGGGCGATTTCGATTTGCCGCCGGGCGTGGTCGTGGATCGGGTTGTCCCGCCGTCCCTCCGTCTCTCCCTGTTTGCGCCGGCGGGCGGACACGTGGCGCCGTCACGCTCGACCGGGCATTGAGGGCGGCCATCCCGTTGCCCGGGGCTGAAGGGCAAACCGTGGTGTGGAGGTGCAAGCAGGCCGTCTGAAACACTTCGCAGTCATTCGCATCTTGTTCAGTGAGAGGCGAGTGAAGTGAACATTCGAGCAGCATTGGCAGGCATGCTGTTTCTGTCGATTCCCGTGGGGTCGCAGGCGGCAGTTCTGGATACTCAAACCCTCGACGCCTGGAACCATTACATCCGCCAGGCGCGTTCGCGGATGATGGGGCGCATTCAGGCGAACCATCAGTTCCTGTGGGTGGATGAGACGCCCGAGCGCGCAGCGCGAGTCCGCAACGGGGAGATCCTGGTCGCGCCCGTGGGCGGCCAAGCGCCCGAAGCGCGTCCCCTCGGGACTCATTCACGACTGGATCGGCGCCGCATTCCTGCCGAACGCCACGTTAAAAGAGACTCTGGCCACTGTCAGAGATTACCGCCGATATAAGGACTTCTATCAGCCGCTGATCGTCGATTCGCGGCCTCTCGGACGCGACGGCGGGGGTTACCGGTTCTCCATCGTCATGGTAAACAGGACGCTGTTCTCCAAGACTGCTCTGCATAGCGAATGCGGCGATTCGTATTACCAGGTCGATGCCAGGCGATGGTACAGCGTAGGTCACAGCAACAGTGTCCGGGAGATCGAAAACTATGGACAGGCGGCCGAACGGGAGTTGCCGCCGGATGAAGGCAGCGGCTACGTATGGCGGCTCTTCAGTCTCTCGCGGTTTGAAGAGCGGGATGGAGGCGTGTACGTGGAAAGGGAGGTGATCGCCCTGAGCCGGGACATCTCGATTGCCCTGCGATGGCTGGTCGAGCCCGTTGTGAACCGCCTGTCGAGAAACTCGCTCTCGAATTCGCTGCTGCAAACGCGCCATGCGGTGCTTTCCAACCTGGAGGCATCGGGGCAGTGTGGCGCCGGCCGAACTCCTTCCTGTCACCTGTCGTCGTTCCTGGACTCCGGCCCGGAATAGTCGCGGTGACGGGCGGGGCGTGGGCATCCGGCGCATCTACCGGGCCGCGGCCGCAGCGCGAAAGCCATAGTCCGCGTAGCGGAACTCGGGCGGAATGCTGCTGCGCGCGGCGCAACGCGCGATCTTGATGTGATGCCGCCAGGCGCCGCCGCGCGATGCACGGCGCGTGCCGGTTTCAGGCCCCTGGGGGTTGTCCACCGGCGAAACCGAATAGTAGCGAGGATCGTACCAGTCCGAGCACCATTCGTGCACATTCTCACACATGTCGTAAAGGCCGTAGGCGTTGGGTTCGGACGTGGCGACCGGCTCCGGTCCCTCACGCCAGCGCCCGGCATACCCGGCCCGCGCGGTCACCGGCTCATCGCCCCACGGATACAACTTCTGGCGCAGGCCGCCGCGCGCCGCGAACTCCCATTCGGCTTCGGTAGGCAGACGGACTTCGAAGCCCCACCGGGGCGACAGCCACGCGCAGAATGCCACGGCGTCGAACCAACTCACGGAGGTCGCCGGCAGGGTCGGACACTGGAAACTGAACCAGCGAAACGCCGCGAAATCCGCGTTGGTCACCTGGAACCGGCAAAGCCGGAAGGGCGCAACGATGACCCGGTGGACCGGCCGTTCTTCATCGCGTCCGTCTTCCTGCCCCATGAGAAATTCGCCGCCGGGAATGAGAACCAGGTCGTCCGCGGTCATCTTGTCTACTTGTCTACGGGTCGATTTTACCCTACGCCGGCATCGTGTCCCATTTCGATCGGGGGCTCGAGTTCTCAATCCACGCGAAGCGACCTGGTGGGGTCGATGCGGGAGGCCTTCCAGGCCGGGAAGGCCGTCGCGGCGGCGGCTACGCCGACAACCAGGGCAGACACCGCGGCAAACGTCAGCGGATCGGTGGCCGTAACCCCGTATAGAAGGCTGGCGATGAAACGGGTTGCCGCCAGGGCGGCAACCACGCCCACTGCCGTACCGCACAGGGCGACACGCAGACCCTGTCCCAGAATCATGGATACGATCCGCCGGCGCGTGGCGCCAATCGCCACGCGGACGCCGATCTCAAACGTCCTCTGGCTGACCCAATACGAGACCAGGCCATAAATCCCGATGGCGGCCAGAAGGATCGCAGCGGCGGCGAAGCTAATGAAGACTCGAATCGTGGAGCGAAAATCGGAAATCGAACCGAATACTACGTCTTCCAACGCCACGACCGGACCGACCGGAATGTCCGGATCCTGATCCTGCGACAGCACGCGAAGCGCCTGCCCGATACGCTCCGGGTCGGCCCCGGTCTTGACCATCAGGGTCATCGCCGCGGGGATCCCTCCATCCTCGCGCGCCGACTGCGCGTAGGGCATATACATCGCGCCCGGAATGAAGCCGGGGAAGCTCTTGCCGAGGTTGAACTGCCGCACATCGCCGACCACACCCACAACCGTTCTCCATTTTGGCTCGCCGGTGGTTTTGATGTGCTTGCCGATGGGATTCTCTCCGGGCCAGAAGTATCTGGCCGTGGAGGCCGATATCAGGATGACCCGCGCCGCCTGCGGGCCGTCGGCTTCCGTGAAGTCGCGGCCGGCGAGGAGAGGGATCTGCATCATGTGAACATAGCCGGGACTGATGGCGCCCGCCCACAGCAGGGGCGCGGGATGATCCGCCGACTTGGGATGACCCTCGACATCCACGGCAAGGCTCGGCTGCGCGCCTTCGAGGGGAAGCATGTTCACAATGGCCGTTTCGGCGACGCCCGGGATGTCGCGCGCCCGCGTGAGGAGCCGATCATACAAAACGATGCACGCCGGCCGTTGCGCGCAGAATGACTGGTTCGGGCTGATACGAACGGTGAGGATCCGGTCCGGCACAAAGCCGGGGCGCACCTCCGAAAGGGTGTAGAGGCTCTTAATCAACAGCCCCGCGCTCACCACCAGGACCACGGTCAGCGCCACTTCCGCCGCGATCAGCCAGCTTCGCAGGCGCGCCCACACAACTCCGGTGGAGCGCTGGCTTCCGCTCCGGATGGCGGCGGCAAGATCGATTTGCGACGCGCTGAGCGCCGGGGCGATTCCGAAAGCCAAGCCCGTGAGGAGCGCCAGGGCCGCTACCGCCGCGGCGACCGGCCAGTCGATGGCCGCCTGCGCCAGGCCTGGGGTCGACGACGGGAGAACGGATTTGAAGATGGAAAGAGCGCCCATTCCCAGCGCGATTCCCAAACCGCCGCCCGCCAGCGCCAGGAGGATGCTCTCGGTCAGCAATTGCCTGACGACCCTTCCCCGCCGCGCGCCGAGGGCGGTCCGCAGAGCGATCTCCTTGCGGCGGGCGGTGGCGCGGGAGAGGAGCAGGCTCGCTACATTCGTGCAAGCGATGAGTAACACGATGCCGACCGAAGAGAGCAGGATCATCAGCTTGCCCCGGATGTCGCCCACCATGTCCTGTTGGAGCGCGATCGCGGTCGAATCCCGGTTGAAGTCGCGCGGCATCGGATACGGAAACGTCTTGAGGAACTGCCCGGCCAGGGTCTGGATTTCGGCGCGGGCGCGTGAGACCGTGACTCCCGGCTTCAGCCTGGCAACCAGCGGCACAAAGCCACCGCCCCAGAACTCGAGGAATTTGGAAGGATCCAGCCGCATGGGTATCCACAGTTGCGCCCCTGAGGACGGGTAGCTGAAGCCGGGCGGCGTGATGCCGATGATCTCGCGGTGGATACCGTTCAGCGCGATCACGCGTCCGATGACCGCCGGATCGCCGCCGAATTTCTTCTGCCACAGCGCATGACTGAGGATCACCACGGCATCGCGCCCGGGGGAATCCTGTCCCGGAGCGAAGCCGCGGCCCCTGGCAACCGCAACGCCCAGCACGGAAAGCAGGTTCGCGGTAACCGCGCTTCCGAAAGTCCGGATGGCCGGGCCACTGCCGGTGAGGTTAAATTCGGACTCCGGGCTCACGGCCGCGACATCCATCGTCCGGCTCCGTTCCTGAAAGAAAGGCACCGCGGCGCGCGGATAGATGCCGGTGATGCGGAACAGGCGGTCCGGTTCGAGATAGGGCAAGGGACGAATCAGCAGCGTGTTGACGAGGCTGAACATGGCCGCGTTGCCGCCGATGCCAAGGGCCAGGGACAGCACGGCGATGGCCGTGAATCCCGGAGTCCGCCGGAACAGGCGGCAGGCGTAGCGAACGTCTTGCAGCAGCCTTTCCAATCGCAGGAAACTCCACATGTCCCGGCACTCCTCCCTGGCAATCGTCACGTTGCCCATCTGGCGCCTACTCAGCCCGGTGGCGGCTTCCGGCGCCAGACCGGAGCGCTGATGTTCGGCCTGCGCCAGGAGCCTGTGGAACTCGATCTCCTCGATCAACTCCCGGTCCAACTTCGCGCGGCGCCATCGAAACACCAGGCGGCGCCAGCCCCGCAATAGCGAGGTGGGAACAGGCGGCCTCATGCCATGTTCAGCACCTTTTCCATGGCGCCGACCACACGAGTGAACTCCTCGCGTTCCAGCGCGAGTTGTCTGCGTCCGGCCGCGGTCAGCGTGTAGAACCTGGCGGAGCGGTTATTTTCGGAGGCACCCCATTCCGCTTTGACCCAGCCGCTGAGCAGCAGGCGTTGGAGCGCCGGACAGAGCCAGCTTTCTCCGACCTGGAGCATATCGCCGGAGTCCTGCTTCCAGCGCAGCGCGATGCCATAGCCATGCATCGGGCCGGCGGCCAGGGCTCGCAAGATGAGCAGGTCGAGTGTTCCCGGCAGAAGCTCGGCGGCCTTGGATCGCTCTCCCATCGTCTATCGATGGAAGTATGACTGATTGGTCCGCGGCTGTCAAGTCCGGGGTGCGCAGGATGCTCAGGTTGCGCAGGAGGGAGCGGGCGGGGTGCGCAGCGCGCGTGTGGAGGGAAGGGGACACAACGGCGTAGGCCGCCGCACGGGGAAGGCGCCTGCTGCCGGAGTGCGAGGAGAACGAGGGGTTCTGGAGAGGGTGCCGGGCCGAAAATCGAACTACAGGACGAGCGCCGGCTCGGTGGATTCGCGCCGGGCCATGTACTGGTCGTAGATCCAGGCGTAGGTCTTTTCGAGACCGGCGCGCAGGGGAATCGACGGTTCCCAGCCCAGGCACCGGCGGATGAGAGCGTTATCGCTATTGCGGCCCATGACGCCTTTGGGCGCATCGGGGTTGTAGGTGCGACGGAGCCTGATGCCGGCGATATCTTCGGCGATATCGACCAACTGATTGATGGAGACCATCTCGGAGGAGCCGAGGTTGATCGGTTCCAGGATATCGGAATGGACGATGCGCTGGATGCCGTGGAGGCAGTCGTCGATGTACATGAAGCTGCGGGTGCGGGTGCCATCGCCCCAGATTTCGATCTGGTGCCGGCCGCTGACCTTGGCCTCGATCACTTTCCGGCAGATGGCGGCGGGTGCTTTCTCGCGGCCGCCGTCCCACGTGCCGTGGGGGCCGTAGACGTTGTGGAAGCGGGCCACGCGGGTCTCTAATCCGAAGTCCTCGCGGAAGTGGCGGCACATCCGCTCGCTGAAGAGCTTCTCCCAACCGTAGCCGTCTTCGGCCAGGGCAGGATACGCGTCCTCTTCCTTCAGGCCCGGGTTGTCGGGATCGCGCTGCTTCTCGCCGTTGTACACACACGCCGAGGACGAGTAGAAATAGCGGTGAACACCAAACTTGTGCGCGGCCTGCAACATGTGAGTGTTGATGAGGACGGAGAGCATGCACAGGGCCTTGTTGTTCTCTATGAAGCCCATACCGCCCATGTTAGCCGCGAGGTTATGGATCTCGACGGCGCCCCGGGCAGCGCGCTCGCAGTGTTCCACCAGGTTCAGATCGAGCGTGAGGTTTTCGACGTCACCGAAGACCTGGTACCATTCGTCGAGCGGCTTGATATCGACGGCGCGAAGGCGGCTGTATCCCTGGCTGCGCAGGTCGGAAACCAGGTGGCCACCGATGAAGCCACCAGCACCGGTCACGAGGATCAGTTCATTCTTCATATGCGGGTCCTTCTCGAGTTGGAAAGGGGGCACGCCAACCGAGCGTGCCCCACGTTGAATCGGGCAGCGGCCGGGCAGGAACGCTACGTGATCGTCAGATAGAAGCTCGACGGGAAATGCCCCGGGGCGCGGCGATTGGCTAGTCCATCCACAGACGATTCCTGTGGCTTGTAATCGGAAAGCACACTCTTCAGCTCTTCGGTGCGGTCGTAGTGCAGTGCCGACAGGCAGCACAGGGTTCGCATGCGGCTGTTTCCCTTGAGCAGTGCAAGCAGCAAGGCCGTTTCCTGCCAATAGAAAAAGGTGTCCAGGACGTCCCTCTGATGGAGATAAGGGAGAAAGATGTCATCGATGTGTACGATGACGCCAGGGGCCAGGCGCGGGAGCACTTCCAGGTACAGGTACAGTACATCGGATCCAGTCTTTACGGCGTGGCTCGAATCGATGAACAGGAGGTCGCCCGGGCCAAGTTGGCCGAAGGAATCGATTGGCACCGCTTGGACGACGGACGCGACCAGTGAAACGCCGGGCAGCCGTGATAGCCCCATGTGGGGATACGGCTCGATGCACGTGATCGTGGTCGCAGGGTGACCTTCGGATACGTTTTGCCGGACACTCGACAGCACACAGGCCGTGGAGACGCCGGAACCGACCTCAATGATCCTGCGCGGCCGGAGCGCGCGGACAAAACAGTGGAGTACCTGGGATTCGATCGGACCGTAACCCGATCCGAGTTGGCTGGAAGCCAGTGCCGAATGCGCCTGCAGACCTTCGACCTCCGCGTAGTATGGACCGGCGATGGAGCGCAGCCAGGACAACTGCCTGTCGATGTCCCACTCGACGCCGGTCAGGTCTACCCGGCGTGCCCAGAGCTGCTTGTTTCGAAGAAGCCATTTCCGGTTCGGAACAGGCGTGTAGAAGTGCGCGGGAAGAAGGTGCAGCCCGAGTGTATCGCCGGCAAAAAATGTGGCGGTGGCCATTCTTTTCGCTAAATGCTTTGCGCGGCCGCTGAGGTGCATGACTCGCAGTAACTGGCGTTGCGATAGATGAGGGTTGCAGACACTCCGAGACAACCCTTGGACGCGGGTAGCAGGAACGAGAATCAGTACGCCCCTTGTTTTCGCAGCACTACGCCAGCCGTCTTCGCAAGCAAGTAAATATCCAACCATACCGACCAGTTCCGAACATAATTCACATCCATAGCCACCCTTCCCTCATACGTTGTGTCGCTGCGGCCGGATACCTGCCATAGCCCGGTGATTCCAGGTCTTACCTTTCGGTATAGATCAAACTCTTCGCCGTACTTCTCGGCTTCTTCATAAACGATGGGCCTGGGACCTACCAAGCTCATCTCCCCCCAGATCACGTTCCAGATCTGCGGCAATTCATCGAGACTTGTCTGACGCAAAAACCGCCCAATCTTCGTAATCCGTGGGTCAGCCTTAAGCTTGTGGTTGACAGCCCACTCCCTCCGGAGGTCCGCGTTCGATTCCAGATATTGTTCCAGGAGTACATCGGCGTTCTCGACCATAGTCCTAAACTTCCAGGCCCGAAAAGCCCTGCCGCCCTCTCCGATTCGCTCCTGACCATAGAACACCCGCCCTCGAGAGCTCAACTTCACCAACAGGGAGATGATTGCGACCCAGGGAAGAATCAAGGCTCCCCCCCCCACCGCCAATACAACGTCCATGGTGCGCTTCGTGACTCTCGACCATCGACGAAGTAGGTGCCGTCTAACCGCCAGCCCCACAGTTCCGCAGCAATCCCGAATGTGCATGCCAGACCACAGCAGCCCCATGGATTGTGGAATTACGATGATCTTCCTGCACCCCCAAATAAGGCGTTCTACATCGCGCAGCCATTTGGGACCGACACCAGACGGGACGATCACTAGGGCATACGGTGTGTCGCTAGGTACGCCGAACTCCTGGAGGCAGAGCGGCAGCCTGCACCGGTCCGCGTGTATCACAGCGACAACCCGAATGCCCGTGGACGGGTTCGCCTCGATCATCCGATGGATCATCTCGGCCTCGTCAATTGGCCCGACCAATACGGTAGGAATGCCCCACCAACTCGCCCGAGGACAGATCCTTCGCACGAGCCACCGCGCACCTAAGTCAAAGCCGATAGCAAAAGGGATAACTGCGACGAAGATCACACGGGAATACGCATTGGCGGTTTTAACCAGAAAGGTTGCTACGACGACAAATGACATTCCGGCCGCAATGGCGATGCTAAGGCTACGGAACTCTTCGATGGGGTTTAACAGCACACCGGGATAAAGGTCCATCACGTGTATTAGCAGGGGGACGACTGCTAAAAATGGAAGCAGATGTAGGTATTGCGGCCAGAGCGTCTCGCCAGCGACTGCCCCTCGAATAAGAACCGTTGCCGTGTATGCCGCAAGTAATGCCACTGCGTCCGCAGTGACAAATGCCATAGCGGTGGCACGCTCCGCCGCTAGCGAATATGTCTGCTCTTCCGCCTGAAGCGAACCCACTACTGATGCTGTACTCATAGACTCACGTGTTTTCTCAAAATGAAAGCTTCAGACTCCCGCGAACAGTATGGCATTGCACCGCCGAAACCCACATTGTCGGGGTACGACTCTACTAATTCACAAGCAACGCAGGCTGACTGCTCTTCATCTGGGAAAGAACGCGCGAATAGACCGCCAGGGTCTGCGCCGCCATACGTTCAAGTGAAAAGTGACGAGAAGCAACTAGAGCTTCCCGTGACATGCGACTCCTGGACTCGCCCTGACCACTCAGGAGCCCAAGACAGCGGGAAATCGCCTCCACGTCGCCTCGCTTAACGAGAAAGCCACTGCGCCCGTCAGTTATCGCAGTTTCGACTCCCCCGACTCGAGTCGCCACCACAGGCAGACCCGCGGCCATCGCTTCCAATACTGCATATGGCATCGCCTCATAGTCGCTGGCGAGTACGAACACGTCAAAAGCCGCCATCAGCGCGGAGGTGTCCTCCACTTCGCCCACCCAAGTAATCAGATCTGAAATTCCAAGCTCGGACGCCAGTGCCTTGAGATCTCTTTCCAGCGATCCCCCGCCGACGATGGCAACCTGTAATGTCGTCCTAGCATCAATCGACAGATGGGATACAGCAAGGAGCAGAAGATCAACACGTTTCTGTCTTTCCAGGCGGCCTACAGTCCCGACAAGGATGCGACTGTTGCCGATGCCCAGTCCAGCACGTGCGCTGACCCGAAGATCTTCAGTCCTCACCATGGCCGAAACACCATTCGGCACAACGAAGATCTTATCCCGCCGGATTCCAAGCCCTTCCAGATGGTTGGCCTCGTACTCAGAGACTGCGATAATGGCATCGGTGCAACGGCTGAGGCCGACTTCAAGACCACGAATCGCGGTTTGCGCCCACCGAGCCAGAGTTGGAATCATGGTTAACGGGGCGTGTGGTGTATAAACGATAACGGCGCCGAGACCCTGGAGTCCGAGGCGGCCTACGAATCCAGCCTTGGTGCTGTGGCAATGGACGATATCAAACGGACCGTGGCGACGGACATACGCCCGCAACCGACCTATCAACAGGGCGTCATGCGGGTGCGGGGAATGGTGCATGGGAAAACCAGCGACGCTCAGAAGCGCGCTCCGGGCACTGGCGAGGCGCCGACGAAACATGGAATCTGTGCGCCTCGAGTTGTAAACTAGGTGGACGACATCACCCGCATCATTCAGTGACTCGGCCAAATCCACAACGTGACGGCCGACGCCCGCACCAGCTGACTCAATCAGCAACAATACCTTCATGCGTGGTTCCGCGCCCGTTTGCACCGAATAACAAGCCTAGTTGGCACAGCCATTGATGCAAGTGTCCTGGCAACACCAAAATACGCCCTTGCCTCCTTCCACTCAAAGTACTCGCCCTGTATCAATAACCTCTGCCACTGTTGCTGGCGTCGACGCCTTAATGAGAGTCCTTCGGGGTTAAACCTTGTTGTAGTGAGCACATACGGAAGCGACGCGACCCGCGCTCCCCTCGAAATGCGCAGAAACAATTCGTAATCCTCGGCCACCCGGATGCTGGCCCTATAACACCCAAACCGCCTCAGCACCTCGCTGCGCATCGTGACCGCCGGGTGCAAGAGGCAATTGTTCAAGCGCAATGCCCTGACTATATCTTCATGCTTCGTGGGTGTCCTATAGGTAAAGAGGATCCGGCCCACCTCGTCCTCAAATGCTACGTCAGAACCGACCAGCGCAATATCTGGATGGGCATTGAGAAAACTGCATTGCCTGTGAATACGGTCAGTCTGCCACCGTATCCGTGGCATCTAGCCGCGCGACATAGCTATAGTTCCGCGCAAGTATGTATTCAAGACCTACGTTCAGGGCGTGTGTGATACCGTGGTTCTGTGGGAGCCTAAGCACTGCGATCTTCCGCCGCTCTTCGGACTGGAACTCCCGGCGGATAGCGATCGGCTTACAACTGCCGTCGTCCACGACAACGATATCGGCGGCAGCATGTTCGGCGGATATCGACCGAAGGCTAACGTCAACGCCGGCCTGATCATTATGAACAGGTAACAAATAACAAACCCGGTTCGCACTCGTCATAGACTGTCTCGGACCAACGGAGAACTACTACCGTAGCGTTCACCGCATGACTTGACTCCTGGGGATGTCAGGGGGGTTACGCGCTCGTTGCGGACCGAGGCGAGCGGACCCACTCATTCGGGGGCGCCGGGCGCTGCCGCACCCAATGAATGTAGGCAGCCGTTAGCGGGCGTCGAATACCTGATGCGCCATTCGCCCAGGGCATCGCACACATCAGCCAGAGATGCCGCCAGTGATACGAGTCAATAACCCACGCATTAACAAACACGCCCAGCAAACAACTGAGCGCCCAAGCCGCCGTCAAGAAATCCGAAGTAGTGCTGGCCGATGTGAGCGCCTTGCGCGCGCGGAGCAGCGTAGATATAAAAAACAGCACTAGTGCAAGTAGCGCGAAGATACCGCTCTCGGCGGCCACGTGCAAATACGTGTTGTGGGTTGCTAACGGCCGATAATGATTTCTATAGAGCACTTCGCGTGGCGATCCAGCCGTTCCAAATTGTCCCGGTCCCACTCCAAGCAGGGGATGAGTGAGCGCTACGTTTAGCGCCGCAGCATGCGCCTGCCACCTTTCATGGTCGTAAGGTTGTAGGCGAAATCGCTGGGTGATCGCATCGCTCAGCCCGATCGTGTCACCAACACGCACATACGCGACGCCGACGCCGGTCACCACAATAGCGGTCGCCAGAAGCATCCGACGCGCCTGTGGCACCTTGACGGCAATCAGGGCGACAAACACAGTGAGGCTCAGCACAGCATTCACTGTCGCACCGCGCGACATGGTTGTCACGATACCAATCACCAACACTACCGACGAAGTCGCCCACGCCCATCGCCGTTTGCGGTGAGTGGCATCGAATAGCTGGCTCAGTCCGTAAATCAGCGGCGGCACAAGAGAGGCACCGAATACGTTAGCGTCAAGAAACATCCCGGTCGGGCGGTCATAGAACAAAAACTCCCCCTTGTGGGGAATGTCAGCGGTTACTATGAATATGCCGAAGGCAACGCCTATGAGAGACGTGATCACGTAACCGGTCATAACTGCTGCGAGACACCGGGAGCCGTGTCGGTGGAACATGTTCATGAAGTACCACCAAAGTAGACCACAGAATAGGGTCATACCATCATACCAGACAGCGTCCCAGGCTGTGACGGCGGTGCAAGATGAGGCGATCGTCGTCGCTACGTAGAATGTTAGTGGGACAATCGAACCCACACTACTACGTTGAACCCGAAGTGTGCCGGATAGAAGGGCGGTCACAATGACGATGGCCAGGAGCACGTCGTAAGGGGGAGGTTTGACAAGTAGCACTCCACTAAGCGAAAGAAGAAGCGTCAAGAGCTTAAAGGACCGCTTGCGCTGGCCTTGCCCGCCCCGCGCGAGCACGGCCGTCAACAACGCGGTGCTCGGTTGGACACCTGCCAGTGCAGCAGTTATGGTCCGCCTACGAGACACGCCCGGCCTCCAAGCTTCGAGTGAGCCGCTTGCGAAGCAGCTGCCCGGCAAGGATCATATAGAAACAGTACCCTATGACCATTGACAGTGGTACCGCCCGAAGGCCATACATTGGTAGCATCAAGTAGACCCCTGCAATCGTCGCTGTGGTCGTTCCAGCGACCATGTAAAACTGACGATCAAACTCTCGCGCGCTCGTCAGTGCGCATTCTAAGACGGAGACAATATATGCACAGCACGACGCCACCATTTGCCAGGCAAACAGTCCACAGTAGTTTCCATACTGCGGGGAGTAGATCGCGTTCAGCACTGCGCGTCCCGAAGTGGCCGAGACAATGATTCCACCTGCTCCTACTGCACCCGCCGTCACCAGGGCTCCAGCAAGAAGCCGACGGAACGCCCGACTGTTGCCAGTGGCGAAGTGTACCGAAAGTTTAGGTATCGCGGTCTGTCCCAGGGCGCGAACCAGCGTTGTGCCAGCTACATGGATGTAGGCTATGGCTCCGAAGAAGCCGAGCTCTCGTTCGCCGAAGGAGTGGGCGATAAAGTACCTCGGAACACTGGAGTTTAGTGTCCAGAGCGTCGCGACGGCGCCCAGCGGAATGCCCAACCTCGCTAGACGAAACAAATCAAAGGGACTCCAGTAGACCCACAGAGACCGCTTCACCGTCTTGGCGGAGTCGCGCATGAGAGCCATGGCCGCCGCGCGATCATTCATAAGAAGAACGATAAGCCAAGTAACTGCAACTGCGATACACGCCAGCGCCAACCGCTTGGTCAGGTAGAACGTTGCGCCCAAGACCAGCGCGGCAATCGGCCCGCGAATCGCCAAGGAACGAGCAATATAGTCCATCCGCTCCCGCTGCTGGAAGAACCCGTACACGACATCACTAAATGATTCAACCGCCTTAAATATTCCGACACTAAATATCACCCATGCCGTTGAAGCGGACCAGTGGCCACTGAATGCGATGACTGCGATGGCGGCCACTGCGATAGAGGCCGTTACAAAGCGAAGCGAGAAGTACACGCCGAACTCGTGCCCCCCAAGTGCATCGGCGGCTTGAATCGTGCGAAGCTGGAAGTTTGTGAACAGAACAATCGGAGCGGTGACGGCGAGCGCCAAAATAAGCTGCCCTACAGTTTCTGGGGAGCTCATCTTGGTGATGATGACGAGCATGGCCCACTGCGATACCGAATACAGTACATTGCCAGCAGTCATCCAGAACACGCCGGCACGGAAGGGCAAGGGGTGGAGTTGGGGTTGTAGGTGGTGTCCTACAGGCAGCCGCCTACTCGGGGCGATGTCCAGGACACAGCCACCGCGTGATATCTTCTTTACGCGTTCAGTTGGCGACATAGCTGAGGCCGCGCTTTAGAGTGCGTGCGCGCTCCCTAGTTCGGGTGATGAGACGGCCCGCTTTGGTACACGGCAGTTCTACCCAGACATACATGAGGCGGGCCAGCAGGAGGGAGGAAGCGACATAGAGTCCAAATAGTAACCATAGGGGAATTCGCCCATAGATGAGATGAACTAATGCAAATAATACTGCGGCATGAACCAAATATAAACTATACGACATTTGCCCGACGACGCGCAGCGCTGGGCGTGTGAGAAAGGCGGAAAATGACGAGCAGAATAGAGCTGACAAGAGGAGAACGCTCGCACCCAGTGCGATGGGCAGGTCCCGTATATTGAGATTAGTAGTGCGAAGTAGATATCGGCAGTAGCTGCCGCAACAGTAGGCCGTAAGACCGCAGATTCCAACTAGAGACTGCACCTTGTTAGGCAATCGTGCCCAGAGCGCGGCTAAGTGCAGACGATACTGCGCCAAAAGTGCGCCCAGGCCGAACAAGCCCATGTAGTGAACGGTAATAATGTAGTCACCTAATGCCGGCCCAAAGAGGGCGTCGAACAGAAGACCAACTGCGCTCAAACAGAGAAAGAGAGAGCTTGCGACACAAAGGGGTAGTCGCGTCACAATTATGACTATGACTGGAAATACCAGTGAGATGCGCATCTCGTGGACGATGGACCAAAACGCGACGTTGAATGTTTCATGTCGATAGCTACCCAGCATGAAGATATGCGTCGTAACGTCGCTCCATTGGACTGGAAGAGTCCAAGATGCATTAAACCAACTGTTCAACCCCGGGATCGGTCCTTTAACGACTGAGAGATTTAGAATAATCGCAAAGAGCAGCGCGACGAGGTAGGGAAGATAGATTCGGCATGTGCGTCTGGCAACATAAGCGGGATAGTCTGCGACGGTCATTCCCTCACACTGAAGTGACAGCACAAAGCCACTCAGAACAAAGAACAGTACGACTGCTTCGTGGCCTGCGACTAGCAGGCGAAGCGGTGGGAGGTCAAAGAGCGCGAGCCAAGAGTGTTTTGTCCAAAGGCCCGTATGAAGCAACGTCTGGAGTACATGTGGCGTTCGAAAGCCTTCGGGCTTGACGAGATTCAAGAAGTGACCCAAGACGACAGTCATTGCAGCGAGTCCCCGCAACGCATCTAATTGTGGAAAACGTTCGTGGCGCCGAGGACACGAAGGTTCTACGACTGGCATGGTTGGGAGAGAGTTGACCGGGAGGAGCGTTTCCACGGCGGGCGGTTGACGATCGTCAACTGTTGACGTGTTGTGGAGTCTGGTATCCAAAAAGCAGTGCCTCTGTGACGGTGTGGCGGTAGCGTGCTGCGATTCTTGTTTCTACCTGTAAAGGTCGGGTTCGTATCCGGTTTTTGTGAAGCGATTCTGGAGAGGGGAGATCGCGGGGGAAGAGCCGAGTCGCCGCATTGCGGCGGGTTGGAACGCCATACATTGTGCGTGGCTCCCGAATTCTATTTTGCTCACGTTATAAGGTGGTTGGTTTGTAGTATTTGCTGTAATACTTCCCGTAATATCCGTAGTAATAATACCGGTCGCTCATGTCCTCCCGGACTTCGTTGAGCGCCACACCGATGACATTGGCCTTCAGCCGCTTCAGGCTGGCGAGGACGCTGGCGACGGCGTTACGGTTGGTTTGTCCGGCCAGCGTGATCACCACCACGCCGTCCACTACGGCCGCCATCTGCAGGGGCTCGGCGAAGCCGAGCAGCGGGGGGGAATCTACCACGACGAGGTCGTAGTCACGCTCCGCTTCCGTCAAAATCTGGTCGAGCACGGTCCCCAGACGGTCGGCAGCACGGCGGGAAGCCGGGCCGGCGGGCAGGACGTCCAGGTCGGGATGGGCCGCGGGACTCTGGATCACGTCGCGCCAGTGGTTGTCACCGGCGGCCACGGTGGATAGTCCGCGCTCGTTCGGTACTCCGAGACGCTCGTGGAGGCTGGGACGGCGCAGGTCGGCGTCGATCAGCAGGGTCTTGCGCTTTTGCTGGCTGTGCGCGATGGCGAGATGCATCGAGGTGGTGGACTTGCCCTCGCGCGGCGTGGCCGATGTGAACAGCAGACTTCGCGGACGCTTGCCTACATCGGAAAGCAGGATGGAGTCACGCAGCGTGCGCACCGCCTCTTCAAATGCCGCGGCGGCGCTGGAATGGCCGCCGGCCTTGATCAAGCCATTGCTACCGCCATTGCCGTTTCCATTGGCAGCCATCGGCAGCCGGCCGCGCCACGACCTTACGACCGGCAACGAGCCGAGAACCTCCGTCTTCAGGCCTTTCTGAATCTGCTCGGGGTCGCGCACGGTGTTGTCCAGGACGTCGGCGAGAACGGCTGCGCCGACTCCCAGGAGCGTCGAGAAGAGCAGGGCGAGAACGCCGTTCAGGGGCAAGTCGGGAAACACCGGCTTGATCGGCGGGCGCGCGGAATCGGCCAGGCGGATGGCACTGTTCTGGAAACTCGAGTTGATGCCGGCTTCTTTGATCTTACGCACCAACTCCTCGTACAGCCCCTTGTCGGTGTCGGCTTCCTGCTTGAGGGCTTTGTATTCAAAGGAGCGGGCGTTGATGCGGTCGAATTCGGCTTTGGTCTCGGCCACGGCTTTGCGGAGCATGGTCTCGCGGTTGAGGGCCTCCTGGAACTCCAGGTTCACGCGCTGGGTGACGTTGGCTTTGAGATCTTCGAACTGCCGTTCGAGCTCGAGGAGTTGGGATGCGGACTTCCGATATTCGGGATGCGCGGCGCCGTATTGCACCTTGATCACGGCGAACTTCTCCCGCGCCTCGTCCACGCGGTCGGCGAGCCTTCGCAACTGCTCGCCTTGCGTAGATGCCTGGGCGGCTTCGAGCGAACCGGTCCGGACACTGTCGAAGGCGGCTTGCTTGCGCACGCGGTCGCCCTGGGCATTGGTGAATTCGGTATTAAGCTGGAGCAGGCGCGCGGAGAGAATGCTGGTCTTCTCCTCGGGGTTGATGACGCTGAGGTCTCTTTCGAATTGTGCCAGGGCCGCCGAGGAGCGCTCCATCTTGGCTTTCAGCTCTTCGAGCTGCTTCTCCATGAAGGCCGAGAGCCCGGCGGCGGCGCGGAAGCGGATGTTGTACGTGTGCTCGATATAGCTCTGTGCCACGGCATTGGCCACGTTGGCCGCCAAGTCCGGATCGGGCGAACGGTAGCTGAGCAGCAGGAGGTAGGTATTGGCGGGGCGCGTCACTTTCAGCTTCTTCAAGACTACCGGGGCATTCTGGGCACGCGCGGTCGGCAGGCCGCGCTCGAGCAGGCCGGCGTCTTCGACGGGAATCTTGAAGCGGCGCGCCACGGGACGCAGCACGGAGTCCGACTGGATGATCTTGATCTGGGTGGCCAGGAACTGGTCGGCGTCGTTGGGCGCCATGCGGGCGGCGTCCTGGCCGATGACGGCGGCGGGCATCTGCCGGTCGATATCGACGCTGGCGGTGGCTTCGTAGATCGGCGTCAGCCGCGAGGAAATCAGGACCGTCGAGCAGACGCACACCAGGACGAACGATACGATCTTCCACTTGTGGCGCCGCAGAATCCACAGGTAATGCGAAAGCGGAACGGCCTGCTCGTCGGCCTCGGGCTCGCTCCAGTTGAAGGGCGCCTGCACCGTGATGTACTCGGGAACAGCCGGAACGGAGCCGTTGCCATTGACGTCGGGAGCGGGAAGGGCGCGGAGTTCGGTTTGATCGGGCATGGGGTCAGATCACTCGGATCACGTGAGAATTCGTTGGGAACGGGCGGTGGTCAGGGACCATTTCAGCCAGGCGCGGGGCTGGACCTCGCGCATGACGGCGTGACCGCGGCGCCGGCGGGCGAGCCCCAGTTCGTACGAGACCTGGAGGGTCATCCAGAACTTGGGAGTCGTGCCGAAATATCGCGACAGCCGCAGCGCGGTCTCCGCGGTGATGGATTGCTTGCCTTTCAGGATGGCGTTGACGTGGGCGGGCGGCACGTTTAGCGCCAGCGCCAGGTCGGTGGCGGACATGCCGGTCGGGATCAGGAAGTCGTCGCGCAGAATCACGCCGGGGTGCGCGGGAAGTTTCTTGAGCATGCGTGGTATGGGGATTGGACGCGGAAACGTCGGCGCCGGGAAGGCCCGGAGCCGTGCTGCTCAGCGGCGCCAGACCAGGACGCCGGAGGCGGTGGAGGCGCCGAAACCGACGATTCGGTCCAGGGCGGATACCGTCAGGCGCTTGCCTTTGTTGTCGGGGATGTAGAGGATGTCGTTGGCTGCCAGGGGGACGTCCGACGCCTTGCGCCGCATGATCTTGTCCAGCGGCACCGCGATTTCGTTCTTGTCGCCATCGCCTTCCCGGCGGTAGATGTACGCTTCTTTGCTGGCGTAGGGCATCAGGCCTTCGGCGAGCGCCAGCATCTGGAGCACGGTGGTGTCGGCCCCATCCTGCACGGGAAAGGCACCGGGCCTCTTCACGTTTCCAACGATGTAGATCTTGCTGACTTCCGGGACACGGACCTCTTCGCCTCCGACCAGTGAGAGGTTGAGCTCGGGATCGGCATCGTCGATGAGGCCGCGCACCGGGATGCGGCGGGTCAGCATTACGGGAGTGCCGTCGGGGCCGGGCTGGGAACGGCTGACGATGATTTCGCGGCCGGCATCTTCCCGCAATCCCTGAGCGCGCGCCAGCGCTTCCAGCAGGCTGGTGGGACCTTCGGCCTGAAACACCAGGGGCATCTTGACCGCGCCGGCCACGCTGACCGGACGGCTCTGATAGGCGGCGATGGTTACGGTGACGTAAGGGTCATTCAGAAGCTCCTCGGCTTTCAGCGCCTTGCTGATGGCAAGCTCCAGGTCCGCGGGGTAGAGGCCCTGGGCCTTGATGCGCTGCTGCAGCATGGGGAGCCGGATGAGCCCGTCGGCGCCGACACGAATCGTGCGGCTGAGCTCTGGCGCATCGTAGACCGACACGGCGATGAGGTCGTTGGGGCCAACGGGCTGCGCGGGGAGGTTGGCGCCGACCTCGGGGACGGGAATGGCGCGGGGGGCCTGCTGCGCGAAGGCGCCGGCAGCCAATATCAATAGGGGGACGACGAACCTCATGGCTTTACCTCTAGTCCTGTGACCCGACGGGCACCGGCCTGGAAACGATGGCGGCATCTGCCAGACGAGCGACGCTCGACTCCAGCGCTGAGAGACGCTGTTCAACCGACAGCAGCCGGGTATCGAACGGTTCGGGCGATCGCTGCGGGGGGACCGGCGCGCCGGCGGTGGTTAACATCACCGACCGGGCAAAGTCCGAAAGGCACCTGGATCCCTGGAGAGCCGAGGCGTTCTTCAACCGTTCGAACTCCTCGTCGGTCACCCGGAAATTCACGATGCGGCTCCTGAGTCTGTACACTGGGATTCCTCGAGTAGATGAAATTCTGGAAACGGGGTGGATTGGCGGCCGTGCGTGCCGGCTGGACATAGCTCGCGCTCTGTGAGTCCCATCCGCTGGAGTTACTTTTTGAAAACTGCGGAAAAAGCACGCACCCGATAAACCGTGAGCCCGGTACGACAAACGAAATACGTTTGCAAAAATAGAGCCACTAATCTAACGAAAATCTCAACAATTTTCAGACATCGTGGGGTGAATTGCCGCTGTTGCCGGATCTGCGGGACGCCAGCATGGCCACGATGAGGATGGGCCATGCGGCCAGCGCCGGGCGAGAAAACGGATAGTCCACAGCGGCGTGTAAGAACACCGCGACTGCGCCCAAGCCCCACAGCGAGCGAATGGACTGGCGGACGGTCCAGGCGAAGAGGGAGGCCATCGAAAGCACCAAGGGAATGCCGCCTTCCGCCGCCCATTGCAGCCAGTCGCTATGGGCCTGGTTGACGAAGTTGCCGACATCCGCCACGGCGTAATGGGGATAGACGGTGGGCCAGGTTCCCAGCCCCACGCCGACCCAGGGGTGGGCGGCGATCATGTGCAGGGAAGCGACGGCAAACTGGGCGCGGACGGTGTCGGGGACTTGAAACCGGGCCCACACCGTTTCCGGGCCTACCACCGCCACGAAAGCCGCGCACAGGACCAGGATTCCGGCCAGAGAGAGGCCGAGGGCACGGCCCGAGGAACGGCCGCGCAGCCACATCGCCCACATCAGGACGAGAGTCTCGGCCGTCGCCAGCACGGTGCCGGCCCGGGAAGCCGAGGCGATGATCGAGGCGTACAAAGCAGCGGCCATCGCGGCGTACAGAAGCACACCGCGTTCGCGGCGGAGCGCCTCATACAGCGCGATGGGCAGCACGACCTCGATGAACGCCGCGTAGTGGTTGTGGTAGGGGAAGGGGGGCATGAACTCCGTGGTGTACGGCGTGGGAAAAATCCAGAAGACGCGCCCGCCGGAGGTGAAGGTTTGCAGCGTGGCCAACACCGCCACCACGACGGCGAACCACAGCATTGCTTCGCGAAACCAGTTCCGCACGCCGCGGTCCGCGAAGATCTGTAGGCCGATGACCAGGACGGCAAGCAGGGTGGTCCAGTGTACGATGGCGTTCCTGGTTTCGAAGGGGTAGGAAGTGAGGCCAGTCAGCCACTGGCACAGACCCCAGAGTATGGCGAAGGCCAGCGGGATGAGAGGAAAGAAGCGCAGACCAGGAGGTCTGCGCCACCAGATGGCGATGCCCGCCAGGATGAAGACACCGATCTGGAAGACCGAGACTGGCCACGCCGCCGGGACCCACAATGTCAGGATGGCGAAAAAGAATAACGCCGCCAGGGCGATGTGCATCAGACGCTGCCGCTGGTCCTCCAGATCAAGAATACTACTGGCGGCTTACGGGCGTATCTTCGCTGAATGGGCCGGCGTTGGCGGCTGCCAAGCCACCCATTGTTCCGGCCACCGCAACCCCGCCGACAATCGCCCCCGTCGCCGCAGCGGAGATGCCTGCCGCAGCGGCGGCGCCGGCGCCGGCCGCAGCCGCGCCCGCTCCAGCCGCACCTGCGGCACCCGCTCCAGCGGCACCCGCCCCCGCGGCGGCACCCGCTCCGGCCGCACCGGCCACCGCCGCGGCGGTGACGATGCTCACGGACAGGACCTGCACCACCTGCGAAGCGCCTGCCGACGGAGTGGCGTTCGGGATGGGCGAGCCGGTGATTTCCACTCTCTTGCCGACATATTTTCTAATATCAGATCCCAGCACTTCCACCGTGACGTTTGACGTCGTGTCGATGAGCAGGAATTTGCCATCCTTCACGGTCACGATGCCGCTCAGCCGGATCTGGCTCACGCCGGTCTGCGGCGCAAACGCAAGCCCTGCTCCGGGCCGCAGGCTGGCTACCAGGACACCGGATGCATTCCGTACTTCGCCGGAGCCGTTACGCGCCGTAACCGCCACGCGGCCGGAGCCGACGACATCGACCTGAAGCACGGAGCCAGGCTCTACGGGCGTAATGCGCAGCGTGGCCGCTTCGAGGACGTGGTTCTGAGCGCCGCTGAGCAGGCCGGTGCCCGCCTCCAGGACGGTGCGGTCATGGTACACCTTGGCGCGCGACGACGGCAGCAGGGTAAGCTGCGTGCCGGCGAGCTGGACCACCGAACGCACGCCCGCGGTCTCCACGATATCGCCCTCAAACAGGGTACTGTTGCCACGGATGGCGGCGCCATCCACGCGGAACTCTCCACTCGACTTGACGGTTCCGATGGAGGGGGAAGCCGCCGCCAGGACGAGGAAGCAGCCGCAAGAAATCAGGGAAAGGACCGGTTTCAACATCATTTCACCCATTAATATCGTCTGGAATTAGAGTATACTTTAAAGCAGAAATTAACAAGTATTTGGCGCCGTAAACTATTGTTTTACGCTATTTACGGCACAGTCGCAATATGAATTGCGGCTGTGTGCCGAACCCGGCCGCGCTGGTCCTATGAATTACTACGAGGAGTTCGGGCTGGAACCGGGCGCTTCCAGCGAGGAAGTGCGTCAGGCGTACCGCACCCTGGTACGCCTGCTCCATCCCGACACCCAGGCGGACGCCAGGTTAAGGGCCATGGCCGAGCGGCAGATGAAGCGGCTCAACGAGATCCTCGCCACCCTGACGGACCCGCAAAGGCGGCGGGAATACGATCACACGCTGCGGATGCCCGCCCTGCGTTCCGGTATGGAGCCGCGCCCGGTACGAAAGGGAGAATCCCTTCGGGGCCTGGCGAATGCGGTAGTGATTCCGCCGGCTAAGCAGCCGGACTGGCGGCAGGCCGCCACCCGGCACTGGTTCCATGTTCTAATCGGCCTGGCGTGGCTGGCCACCGCGATTGGCTGGTATGCGATACCGCGCGCGCAGCCGCCGGCAGCGGTCCCGGCTGCGGCGGTCGAGCCGGAAGCCGCACCGCCACAGGCCGCTCCGGCCAGGCCGAGGCCCTCGCGTCCACGCCCCGCGCGGCGGGCGCGCCGGGCGGAGTCCAAGCCGAAACAAGCGGCCCCGACCGTGGCCGCGCCGGCGCACGCCGATACGGCTGCGTACTCCGCGATCAGCCTGCCTCCCCCGGAGCCACTCGTGGAGCCCGCCAAGGCTTGGGCGGAGCTGCCCGTAGCGGGCCTCGCGGCCAAGCCCGCGGGATCGCCGTTCACCGGAAGCTGGCTGTATGCGCCGCAAAGTAAGCAGCAATCGGTACCCGGACGCTACCGCGCCGTCTACATCGAGTGCCTCCTGAGAGAGGAAGCCGGGGAGATCGTGGGGACGTACCGCGCGAAATACAAGATACCGGACCAGGCCATCTCGCCGGAGGTGGCTTTCCGGGTCCGCGGCGCGCCGCCCACGGGGAATTCCGGCCGGGTGGTCTGGACCGCCAGCGATGGCGCCAGCGGAATGCTGGAACTGACCTTGCATTCGCCCGGCGCCATGGGTGTCGTGTGGTGGACCACCACTGCCGGGCGCCGGCCCACGCTAAGTTCCGGCGAGGCGGTGCTGATCCGGCAGATCGACCGGCCGGGAGGCCTTTGATGCGCGTGCTGCGGGGCATCGCGGGGGCGTGTGCCCTGACCGGGCTGGCGCTGGCGGCGGCGTGGTCGTGGCGCATCGGGTGGGCCGATTACCACGTCCGGAAAGAGACCATCGCGGGCACCGAGGAGGCGCTCCGATGGGTTCCCGGGGACGCCGGGTATCACTATCGCCTGGCCCTGCTGACAGCGGAGCGGGATCCAGCGGCATCGGTCGCGGCCCTGGAGCGCGTGGTGGCACGAGACCCGTTCGATGCGCGCGCCTGGATCGCGCTGGGGCTGGACCGGGAGGACGAGGGCAACTTCGCCGAAGCCGAGCGGTGCCTGCAGCGCGCCGCCACTGAGGACCGCCGGTATCTTCCACGCTGGACGCTGGCGAATTTCTATCTGCGGCGCGGAGATGCCCCGCGTTTCTGGGAGTGGGCCAGGTCGGCGGCGGAGATGATCTACGGCGATGGCTTCGCGCTGTTCCGACTTTGCGAGCGGATGGACTCCGGGGACCTGATCCACCGCCTCGACATCCGGCGGCCCGAGGTGCGCTCCAGTTATGTGCAGTACCTTCTCCAGGAGGGGCGGCTGGAGGCGATCATGCCCGGCCTGCGGAGGCTGATCGAGGCTGGCCGCGAGGCCGATACACCGTTGCTGGAGGCCGCCTGCGACCGGCTGCTGGCAGCGGGGCGCGCGGAGGATGCCCTGGCAATGTGGAACGCGCTGGCGGCTGCCCACCGCATCCCCTTCCACCCGTTAACGTCAGATGTGGGGGATATCGTCACCAACGGCCGCTTCGCGACGCCACCCTCCTCGAGCGGATTCGACTGGCGCCTCGCGCCGGTGGATGGGATCAGCGCCGCCCGCGAGGAGCAGTCCGGCGGGCTGCGCCTTACCTTCTCCGGTGAGCAGCCGGAGAACTGCGAACTGCTCGCGCAGTTCCTGCGGGTGCGGGAGAACCAGGAATATGACCTGGCGTTCCGCTATCGCACGGCGGAGATTCCCCCCGCGGCGGGGCTGGCGTGGCGGGTTCTGGACGGAAACGGCAACGAGCTGGCGGTATCCGGGAGTCTCTCCGCGGAGGACGAAAGGGAAGACCACGTCCGGTTTCACACTCCTGGCGGAAGTCGCCTGGCCCGCCTCACGCTGGCATACCGCCGGGCACCGGGAACCACGCGCATCACCGGCTACATCCTGCTGTGGGAAGTCGGCGCGCGCGCGGCGGCTCAGTTGGCTTCCGGCGGGCTGGCGCGCTCGCGGGTGAGATAGTAGAGGAAAGCCGCAAACAGCAGGAGCGCCCCGCCGAACAGCAGAAATTCCCGCCTCTTGATCCCGCGCCGGCCCAGGGCGCGGGTGGCCCGGATTTCCATCTCCATCGGCCTGACCTTTCGGGCGGTCCCGGGAACGAAATCACGCCGCTGGAGAAACCGATGCCCGCACTGGCAGCGGTAGGGGTACCATCCGAAATAGCCGCTCACGTACTGCGTCCAAGCGCGGCGGTGCGAACGATGGGCGCGATCGGACTTACATTTGGGGCACTGCACGATTGAATTCCAGGCTTATTATAATTGGATTTCGCCGGAATTAGAAAGCGTCCGGCTAAAACGGCCACCAACGGGACGTGCGGGCGGCCACCGGGGCCTTCCCGGGCGCCACCGGACGGTTTTCAATTACGGCGCGCGGATTTTCCGTGAACAGGAGTTCGGCGGCATCCTCTCCGGCGCGGCGCCGCACCACTTCCTGCGCCTTGGACATGCAGGGGTGCCGCCGCGTGGGGTCGTGCGCGTCGCTGGCCACGATGTGCACCAGGCCGCGGTCCAGGAACCGCATGGCCGCCGCGCGCGGCGGAGACCCGAAGCCTCCCGTGATCGACAACGACGTCACCTGGCTGAGGCAGCCGAGGTCCACCCAGCGCTCCAGCCGCGAGACCGATTTCTGGAGCAGGGGATTGCGCTCCGGGTGCGCCAGAATCGGCACCAGGCGCGCGTCGATCAACCGCTCCAGCACCGCCTCGGTATGCTTGCCGACGTGGAAATCGGGACACTCCAGCAGCAGGTAGCGGCCCCCGTTGATGGTGTAGAGCGCATGACCGTGCAGCAACTGGTCGAGGTTGTCGTAGTTCAGGTTGAACTCGCAGCCGCGGTGGATTTTCGGCAGCCCGCCCCTGTTCGCCGCCAGGGTCTCGATCCGCCGCGCCACCAGTTCCGCATCGTAGACGTACTGCGCGTTGCAGTGCGGCGTGGCCACAACATCGGTGGTGCCGTCCGCTGCTGCCGCGCGCAGCATGGACATGCTCTCTTCCATGGTGTCTGCGCCGTCGTCGAGGTCCCAGAGCACGTGCGTGTGGATATCGATCAACGCTGTTCCGTGAGCGCCATGCTAACACGGCGCATGCCGCGATTTCCAAGATTAAATGCCTGGATCGCAGGCTTAATTAGTGTTACATTGTGGTACAAAAGTAAATTAATAATTCTCGGATTTGTCAGCGTTTTTGTGGGCGACATCGCGCCAGTCGCCGGGAGGAAAATCCAGGAAGGGCGGAAAGTGGCGGACCCAATCATCCGCTGGTTCGCAGTGACCGTGAAGCCGCGGCACGAGCGCGCCACCGCGGAGCAGCTTCAAGCCAAAGACCTCGAGGCGTATGTTCCTCTGTACCGGGCGCGGCGGCGCTGGTCGGATCGGATGAAGATCCTGGAGGTGCCGCTGTTTCCCCGGTACGTGTTCTGCCGGTTCGACTCCGAACAGCGGGCGCAGGTGCTCAAAGCGCCCGGTGTGATTTCCATTGTGAGTTTCAATGGCAAGCCGAGCCCCGTCAGCGACGGGGAGATCAATGCCGTGAAGACCATGGTGGGATCCGGCATGCAGGTAATGGTGCGGCCCTACCTGCGCACCGGCCAGCGGGTGCGCATCCGGGAAGGAGTTATGTCGGGACTGGAGGGGATCCTGGTGCGCGAGAAGGCCGGCTATCGCGTGGTGGTCAACGTAGAGTTGCTACAACGCGGAGTGGCCGTGGAGATCGAGCGCGAACTGGTGGAGCCGGCGGGCGGCGCACCACGGACGCCGGTTGTGGATCTACGCTAGAGCACATGGGGTTCCATAGCGGGCGGCTGCGGTACGCGCTCGCGATCAGTGTCAGTTCGGGCCTGCTGTTCGCCATCCAGCCGATCATCGCCAAGGCCCTGTTGCCGCGCTTCGGGGGGTCGGCCGGGCTGTGGGTCACCTGCATGCTGTTCTTTCAGGCGGTGCTGCTGCTGGGCTACCTCTACGCCTACCTCCTGACCCGCTACCTGGGCCGCAGGATGCAGGCTTCGGTGCATGCCGGCGTGCTGCTTCTCAGCTTGCTGGCGTTGCCGTGGCGGGGGCCGGGCGAGGCGGCGGTCACTGGCGGGGCGGGTCCCGTGGTTTCCATCCTTACCCAACTCGCGGTTTCCGTGGGCCTGCCTTATTTTCTGCTGTCGACCAGCGGCCCCTTGCTCCAGTCGTGGTTTGCGGCGTCGCCCGGCGCGCAGTTTCCGTATCGTCTTTTTGCGTGGTCGAACGCCGCCTCGCTCCTGGCGTTGTTGGCCTATCCGGTCGCGGTGGAGCGGTTCCTGCCGCTGGGTGCGCAGCTCCGCTGGTGGTCGGGTGCGTACATACTGCTGGCGGTGATGGTTTTCCTGCTGGCGGCGGATGGGCGGCGGCAGCCGGCGGCGGTCCGCCCCGCGGCGCGGCCGTTCGAAGGGCATCCCCTGCTGTGGATCGCGCTGGCCGCCTGCGCCTCCACGCTATGGCTGGGAGTGGTCAATCACCTGAACTCGGAAGTAGCCGCCATTCCGCTGCTGTGGGTGTTGCCCCTGGGCGTGTATCTGCTGAGCTTCATCTTGTGCTTCGAGTTCGAAGGCGCTTACCAGCCCTCGCGGTACCGCTGGTGGCTGCCCGTGGCGTGGATCGCAGTCGGCTACCGGCTGGCGCGCCCGGGACCGGAGGGCGGCCTCGCATGGGAGATCCCGCTGTTCCTGGTGGCGCTGTTTTTGTCTTGCATGTTCTGCCACGGCGAGCTGGCCCGGAGCAAGCCCGAGCCGAAGCAGGGTCTGCCGTTCTTCTATCTCATGGTCGCCCTGGGCGGCGCGCTGGGAGGAGTCTTTGTGGCCCTGGTGGCGCCGGCGGTGTTCAACCGGCCGCTGGAACTCCCCATCGCGGTCACAGCGTGCATTCTGCTGGCACTGGGCCTGCTGTATGGATACTCGCGGCGGCGGTTGCTGCGTCTCGCCGTGTTCGCCGTGTTGGCATTCGTGGCTGCCACCAGCTACCATGCCGGCCGCAGCGAAGTGGTTCGCTCGCGCAATTTCTACGGATCGCTGTTGGTGAGCGACAGCGGCACGGGCGATGGGGCTGTGCGTTCCCTCTACAACGGCACGACGCTGCACGGCAGGGAGTACCTGAGCCGTTCTCGCAGCCTGGAAGCCATCTCGTTCTACGGCGCGGAGTCGGGCGTCGGCCGGCTGCTCGCAGCGATGCGCGGGCCAGGCCGCCGGGTGGGCATCATCGGGCTCGGCGCGGGTGCGCTGGCGGCCTACGGACGGCCGGGCGACACGTTCCGCTTCTTCGAGATTAATCCCGCCGTGGCGGAGGTGGCTTCCCGCGATTTCCGGTTCTTGCGCGAGTCCGCGGCCACCATCCAGGTGGTGATCGCGGACGGCCGGCTGGCCCTGACACGCGAACCCGCCGCGAGCTTCGATGCCATCATCCTCGACGCGTTCTCCGACGACACCATTCCGGTGCACCTGCTGACGCGGGAAGCCTTCGAGTTGTACGCGCAATGCCTGCGCCCGGGGGGCAGCCTGGCCATCCATGTCACCAACCGGTACCTGGACATGGTGCCGGTGGTCCGTGCCGGAGCCGGCGTCATCCACAAAGAGATGTTGCTGATCCGCAATGGCGCCGATCCGCGGCACGAGATCCTGCCGGCGGACTGGGTGATCATCACCGACAACCCCGAGTTGCTGCGGGTGTTGCGGCCCTCGGCCACCGTTCCGGATACGCTCGCCACTCAACTCTGGACGGACGACTACAGTGGCATCTTCTCCCTGTTGCGATAGGCGGCGCCGGCCCGCCGTTTCAGGGCGGCGAGGGTGCGGAGCCGGGCGCGCGCTGACGACTCCTACAGCGGCATCTTCTCGCTGCTGCGATAGGCGCGGCGCCGGCCCGCCGTTTCAGGGCGGCGAGGGTGTGGAGCCGGGCGCGCGCTGACGACTCCTACAGCGGCATCTTCTCGCTGCTGCGATAGACGCGGCGCGGCTCGCTATTTCAGGGCGGCGAGGGTGTGGAGCCGGGCGCGCGCTTCGGTGATCTGCCGCACCAGTTGCTCCCTGTGGCGCGGCGCCTGTTCGTCGAGAGCGGACCCGGGATTGGCCAGCTCGCGCTCCAGTTCCTGGAGGTACCCTTCCGCGATTTCCAGGTTGCGCTGTAAAGCCTCCGGGTTGTGGAATCCATCCCCCGCCACCGTGACGTAGACCGGCGTGGTGTGCGCCACCTGTCCGGTGCCCGCATCGCAGCGGGCGGCGATCCAGATGCCGTGCCGCGCGTCGAGTTCCAGATCCGCCGTGAGATGCGCCGCGTTCTGGCCCGTGGCGCGGCTGAGCACCCGGGAATGTCCGACGATTTCGAGCGAACGGAGTGGAACCTGCCCGCCGTGTCCATACGCTTCGGCCGAGATGTGGAGCCTGGTTCCGGAAGCCACATCCAGGCTGTCCCCCGGAATGTGACCGTTCACCGTGAGCAGCACGATGGGGCCCGTGCTCACGAAGGTATGGCCCGCGCGCAAGGCGGCGAACCATCGCTCGTACGAGAACGGCTGGCCGGCATACGTGTAGAAGCGGGCGTTGCCGATCTGGGCGAACCGCGGCTCCGTGAAGCCATAGTCGGGACCTTTCCCGCACCACGGAAAGTCCGATCCCGCGAGCGCCGTGAGTTTGTAGCCGAGGTCCAGAAAACGGTAGTAGTGCTCCACGGCCAGCGGACCTTCGGGCACGCAAAACTGGGCCAGTTCCAGGAAATCGGTTTTGCCGCGAAGGGTGTTGAGAACCATGCCGCGGTACCCGTGAAAGCTCATCCCCTGGTGGGCGAAACCGGTGACGCCGCCCAGTTCGTGGACGCGGTCGAAGAGGCGGTCAAAGGAGTAGTAGTCGCGCGGGAAGCGCACGAACTCGCGTGCGCCGAGGGAAATCGTGTGGCCGATCTCGGGAGTGCGCGGCTCCTCCTGTCCGGGCGAGAGGACGCGCCCGTCTTCCTGGTACCGTCCCCGGTCGCCGAACACGTACTGGCTGAAAAAGGTCGCCCAGAAATCTCCCATCTCGAGAATGTGGCCCACCTGGATATCTTCAGCTGCGATCCAGCGCAGGATGGCGGCGTTGTCGGCGGGGGAGCGGCGCAGATGAATGTGGTCGTCCGAGGAGTACCATCCCCGCGCGGGCATATCCACCCAGCGCTCCAGCCGGTATTCGCGCGCCTGCGAGGCGCCCGGAGCCATATCGAGGTGATCGGTCCGCGCCAGGTATTCGAAGCCCTTGGTGACGGTGACGGTGTAGGCGCCGGGCGGGAGGCGGACATCGAACGCGCCGTCCACGTAGAACGATCCATCCGGCTGGATCGCATAACCCTGGGCGCGGTCCTGTTGTCCCCACATCACGGCCAGCGCCTGGCGCGGAATCGGGATCGCGGTTTCGGAGACGGCCAGCGCGCCCCGCACCCGCGGCCGGTTCCCGTTGGCGTCCTCGAGGCGGATGCGCACCGGCGTGAGCCTGCCGGAAGCGTCGAGCACCCGCACCGAGAGCGTTGCGTCGCGGCTAACCTGTGCGGAGTGCACCAGGGCGAAAACGAACAGGCCCGCGAGCGCGAAGCGGAGGGAATCCTTACGCCGGCGGGCGAGGACTTTGGACAGCTCCCCCGCCGCCACGGACATTCGCCGCGCGGTCATCTGGTTCGGCATCAGAGTACAGCTTACCTCCACGGCGCCCGCAGCGTCCCATGCGCCTGGGAGGGCATCCACGATTCCCGCTTGACACCGCCGGCGGCCGGGTTGTACCGTGCTTCCAACCGAGACAGGACGTTATGAGAACTACCAGGCGGGAACTGTTGGCGCTGGCGGCGTGCGGAGCGATCCTGAGAAGCGCGCGGGGGCAGAGCGAGTCCCCTGCGAAAATCTACCGCGACTATTCGCGATGCCTGCCGGATTACCTCCGCGACCTCGCGGAAAGGGCTTACTCACTGCGGAATGCGGAATTGTCCAGGCTCACAACCCCGGGCGCCGTGCACGCCCGGCAGGAGTGGGTCACGGAGACCTTCTGGAAGATCGTGGGGGGCAGACCCGAACGCACCCCCCTCAACGTGCGCGCGACGGGCTCCTTCGAACGCCCCGGCTATCGCGTGGAGAAACTGACCTACGAGAGCCAGCCGGGTTTTCGCGTCTCCGCGAACCTGTACGTTCCGACCACCGGCCACCCGCCCTTTCCTGGCGTGCTCTTTCAAATGGGTCACACGGCCAACGGCAAGGCCGGCGATCTTTACCAGCGATGCTGCCAGGGATTGGTGCGGCTGGGCTACCTGGTGCTGGGATTCGATCCGATGGGGCAGGGCGAGCGCGTCTATTATCCCGTGCCGGGGACGTGGCGCAGCCGCTTCGGCCCGGACGAGGAACACACGTATCCCGGCCGCCAGATGCTGTTGAAGGGTATCACCAGCACGCGCCTGCAAACGTGGGACGCCGTGCGCAGTCTCGACTACCTGGCTTCCCATCCGCTGGTGGATGCGAAGCGACTGGCGTCCACCGGCCAATCGGGCGGAGGAACCTTGACCATGCTGCTGGCGGCGGTGGACGAACGGCTGGCCGCCGCCGCGGTCTCCTGCGGGAACACGGAAAACGTGGCGTGCGCCAATTTCAACCCTCCCGGCTCGACCGATGACGCGGAGCAGGATCTGCCCGGCTCCGGCCCGGCAGGATTCGACCGCTGGGACCTGCTGTATCCGCTGGCGCCGAAGCCCCTCGAAATCCAGGTGAGCAGCCGGGACTTTTTCGGCACGTACTCGCCGAGCTACATCGACAACGGGATCGAGGAATACGGGAAGCTCCAGAAGGTCTACGAGGTGCTCGGTCATCGAGACCGGCTGGCCTGGTTCGCCACTCCCTTGCCGCATGGCCTCAGCTACGACATGCGAATGCAGATCTACAACTGGTTCGGTCGGTGGCTGAAGGGCGAGTCGCGGCCCGTGGCGGAAGAGCCGCCGACATCGCCGGAGCGGGACGAGACGCTGTACGTCTCGGAGACCGGCAACGTGGTGGGGTGGCTGCACGGCGAAACTCCGTTCACGTTGAACCGGAAGTATGCCGTGACGAAGGTCCCCGGGAACCTGGAGACATTGCTGGGCGTGGAGCGGCCGGCAACGAAGGCGATGACGTCGCTCGACCGGGCGACGTACCGGGAGACCGCGATCGAGGCGGTGGAGTTCGCTTCAGCGCCGCAGGTCCGGGTTCCCGCCTGGCTGTTCCAGCCGAAGCGCCCCGATGCGTCCCGCCCGCTGGTGATCGTGCTGGAACCGGGCGGACGCACGGCGTGGCATGAGGGAGAGTTGTACGATGAGCTGGCCGCGCGGGGTTGCGTGGTGTGCGCCCCCGACCTGCGAAACACCGGGGACCTGACGCCCGAGTTCGGCCGCGGATCCGCGCGCTATGCGCGTTCGCACAACAGCGACGAAGACTATGCCTGGTCGTCCATGATTCTGGGCCGGCCGCTACTCGGGCAGAAGGTGTCCGACCTGCTGGCGGTGGTTCACGGGCTGCGTTCGCGGCCGGAGCTCCAATCGCGACGCCTGCTGGTGGCGGCGCGCGGTACGTCCACGGTGGTGGCGCAATTCGCGGCCGCCATGGAACCGGCGATCGATCGGCTTTATCTCGCGGGCGGCCTCGCTTCCTACCAACGGATCGTGGACAGCGAGGTGTACCGATATCCATTGGGCAACTTTGTACCGAACCTGCTGCGGCACACGGACCTGCCCGACCTGGCGCGCGTCATGGCGCCCCGCCGCGTGGTGCTGGCCGGCGCGGTAGATGCCGCCGGCAACAAGCTGCCCGCGACCGAGGTGTGGGGCGAATTCGGCGGAGCGGCCAACGTGGATGTGCGGCCGGACGCGCTCTGGAACGTGGACGCGATTCTCGGCTGATGCGGCCGGGTTCTACGCCTTGTAGACCTTCCAGAACACGTCGCGGAACTTCGCCATCTCCCGGTCGGTACCGATGGTGACGCGCAGCATGTTGGTCAGCGGCGGGAAGGGGCGGCCCGGCGCCACGCCCATGCGGGGCATGGTTTCGATGAACTCCCGGGCGTTGCGGCCCACGTCGATCATGATGAAGTTCGCCTGCGGCTCGATGAAATTCACGCGGCGCTCGCGAAGCCAGGCGCACAGCTCGCGGCGCGTGCGGGCGAGCGACGCGTGACGCTCGCGGAGGATATTCTGCTGGTCGCCCAGCGCGGCCGTGACGGCGCGGGCGCTGACGATCGAAATCACGTTCATCCGCAAGGGTCCCAGCCGCTCGATAATCTCCGGGCGGGCGGCGGCGAACCCGACCCGCAGTCCGGCCATGCCGTAGATCTTCGAGTACGTGCGGGTGACGATCACGTTCTTGCCCTGCCGTACGTGGGGTAGCGCGGTTTTCAATTCGGGGTTGTCGCCGAAGTGTATGTACGCTTCGTCCAGCAGCAGGGTTGTGTTGGCGGGCAGATTGGCCACCAGCCAATCGACGTCCCTGGCGGTGGTGATGGCCGACGTGGGGTTGTTCGGATTACACAGATAGATCAGGCCGCCTCGCGCTTTGCCGGCTTCTTCCGCCAGCTTCCGGACATCCGCCGTGTAGTCTTCGCGCAGTTTCGTGAGCACCACCGGCCGGCCCAGCGCGCGGGCCAGCTCGATGGGACCTTCGTAGGCCGGAGTGACGCTGATCAACGGCCGCGTTGCCGAGGTGAACGCATCCACGCTGGTATGCAGCACCTCGCTCGAGCCGCTGCCCAGCACGATCTGGCCGGGGGAGAGTTCTTCGCTCCGGGCAACGGTGGCGTTGATCTCCCGAAACTCCTGGTAGTGGTACCGCCCGGAGCCGGGCAGTATTTGTTGCATGGCTGCCAGAGAAACGGCGGGCGGGCCCGCGGGGTTCTCGTTGGCGTTGAGCCAAACCATGTCCGAAGGCAGTCCGGACGCGTTGACGGCCGCGCGCTGGGCGTAGGCCATCTCGGGAAGCAGGCGCAATCCCGCGGTCCCCAGACCCAGGCGCGCGGCGAACGATCTGCGGGTCAGCATACGAATATACTGGCGGAAAAGATGGCCCGCGGCAAGACCGCATTGTGATCCAACCGTCTAACGGCTGGAGGCTTCATGCTGTCAGACCTGCGGTTTGCATTGCGGACACTCCGGCGGAGTCCGCGTTTTTCGGCCATCGCCATCCTGGTGCTGGCCCTCGGGATGGGGGCGAACACGGCCATGTTCAGCGTGGTCTACAACGTTTTGCTGCGGCCGTTGAACTATCCCCAGCCGGGGCAGCTTGTGTTCGTCCAGGAAAGCAGCCTGCGATCCGGCGGCATCCACCCCACCGCTCCGGCCACCTATGCCGACTGGCGCGACCAGCAGACCGTCTTCCAGGCCATCGCCGCGGCCGAGGTGTGGGGCGCGACCTTGACCGGCGGCGGACGGCCGGAGGAGCTGGGCGGGCTGAGGGTCTCGACCTCTCTGCTTTCGGTCCTTCGGGTGGCGCCGATGCTGGGCCGCGGATTCGCCGAGGGAGATGAGCGGGTCGTGCTGCTGAGTTACCCGCTCTGGCAGCGGCGGTTCGCGGGCGATGCCGCGGTGATCGGGACCGACCTGACGCTGAACGGAGCCAGCTACCGGGTCATCGGCGTGATGCCGCCTGATTTCCGCTTTCCGCCGTTTTGGGCGGTGAAGGCCGAACTCTGGATTCCGCTGGTTTTCACGCCGGCGCAACAGCACAGCCGCGACGGCCGCTCCCTGCGGGTATTCGCGCGGCTCAGGGACGGAGTGACGATGGAGCGCGCCGCCGCGGAGATGAGCACGATCGCGAGCCGGATCGCTGACGCCTATCCGGACACGAACAAGGGCGTGGGCGCGCGCGTGATACCGCTCGCCGAGCAGGTGGTCGGCCCGGTGCGGCGCGCGCTGGTGATCCTGCTCGGGGCGGTGGTCTTTCTGCTGTTGATCGCATGTGCCAACGTGGCCAACCTGCTACTCGCCCGCGCCATCGGGCGGCGGAAGGAGATCGCTGTCCGGCTGGCGGTGGGAGCGCAGCGATGGCACCTGGTGCGCCAGTTGCTGGTGGAAAGCCTGGTGCTGTCATTTGCGGGCGGCGTGCTGGGCGTGCTGCTGGCCTGGTGGTCGATCCACGCGCTCTCGGCAAGCATTGCGGAAGCCAGCCGGTTTGTTCTGCCACGGTACCAGGAGATCGGGCTCGGCGCCGCCGTGCTGGCGTTCACGTTCGTTGCCTCGGCCGCCAGCGGAGTGCTGTTCGCGCTCGTGCCGGCGCTCGAATCCTCGCGGCAGGATCTGCACACCGGCCTGAAGCCTTCGCGTTCGCGCGCGCGGGGCGTGCTGGTGGTGGGCGAGATCGCCGTGTCGGTAGTGCTTCTCGCGGGGGCCGGCCTGATGCTCCGGAGCTTCGCGCGGCTGGGCGCCGTGGATCCCGGCTTCGATCCGCGAGATGTGCTCACGATGCGAGTGGTGCTCACCGGTTCGCCGCACGCCGTCGTGGCACAGCGCACGCTTTTCTACGAGCGGGTGCTGGACCGCGTCCAGACCGTGCCGGGCGTGATCTCCGCCAGCGGCATCAATCACCTTCCGCTCGCGGGCGACCTGTGGACACTGTCCTTCACGGTGGACGGCCGGCCCCTTCCCCCACCCTCGGAGCGGCCCGGCGCCGCGTTCCGAGTGGTCTTCCCGGGCTATTTCGCTACGATGCGCATCCCCGTGTTGCGGGGGCGCGATTTCACCGCGCGCGACGATGCGGGCGCGCCCCGCGTGACGGTGATCAACCAGACCATGGCGCGCCGCTATTGGCCCGGCGAGGATCCCGTAGGCAGGCGCATTCGCTTCGGCGGGGAGCAGCCCTTCACGGTCATCGGTGTGGTCCAGGACGTGGAGCAGCGGGACTGGGGCGCCGCGGCGGACAACGAGTTCTACTTCAACCAGCCGCAGAATCCCGAGGACATCCAGTCGTACCTGACGATTGTGGCCAGGACCGCCGGGAACCCGCTGGCGCTGGCGGAAGCCGTGCGAAGCAGCGTCTGGACGCTGGATCGCGACCTGCCGGTCACCGACGTCTGGAGCATGCGGCAGGTGGTGGATCGCGCGGTGTGGCAGCCGCGCTTCTCGACGACCCTTCTGGGCGCATTTGCGGCCCTGGCAGTGGTGCTGGCCGCCATCGGAATCTACGGCGTGATCTCGTTCGAGGTCAGCCGGCGGACGCACGAGATCGGCATCCGGATCGCGATCGGCGCGAGCCCAAGCGATGTGATGCGCTCCGTGCTCCGCGAGGGTGTGGTGCTGGCGGCATGGGGTACGACGATCGGGGCGGTGGGGGCGTTACTGCTCACCCGCTACCTGCAGGACTTGCTGTACGGGATCAGCGCCACCGATCCATTCGTATTGGGCTCGGCCGCGCTGGGGCTGGGAGTGGTAGCGCTGGGCGCGGTGTGGATGCCGGCGCGCCGCGCCACCCGCGTGGATCCTTCCGTGGCGCTGCGGGACGCATAGGAGCGGCACGCCCAGTCAGGCACTTTCATACGCCCAGCCCGGCCCGCCACAGCAGGTATCCGACCGCCTGTTTCAAGTAGTTCCAACGATCGTGCAGCCGATCCGGGGAGTGGTCTTTGCGGGGCGATCCGTAGACAGTCAGGCCCCGAGATTGCAGCATCCGTTTCACGCGGAAGATGTGATAGCCATCGCTGACCACAATGGCCGAGTGCAGTCCCATGCGCTCCATGATTTCACCCGCACGGGCGGTGGATTCCAGAGTGCTTTCGCCCTCGTTTTCCACCACGATGTCCTCCGAGGGCACGCCATGGCTCATCAGGTACGTGCGTCCGACCCCGCCCTCCGTGTAGATCGGATCGCCGCCCGCGCCGCCCGTGGTCATGATGCGCGGCGCCAGGTGGCGCTGGTACAACTCGAGCCCGTGATCCAGCCTGGCTTTGAGCACGGGGGACGGTTTACCGTTGTACTCGGCGGCGCCAAGGACGATGATGATGTCCGCGGGTTGCGCTTCGTCCCGCGTGGATTGTTGCTGGATGCGCAGCGAAAGATATGCCACGGCGAAGATCAGCGCAGTACCTGCCAGGATGGCTGCGTTCCATAGCGCCCTTTTCATCTGCGGTATTCTGACGTTCAGTAACCTATTGTAATCAGATGCCCCCGGCCCAGACGATCACGAGCGCGGCCAATCCCCTGGTGAAGGACGTGCGGCGGGCGATCGCGCGCGGGGGGCTGACCGCGGGCGGCTTGTGCATCGCGGAGACGTTCCACCTGCTGGAAGAAGCGTTGCGCAGCGACTGCCCGGTGCAGGCGGTACTGGCGTGCCGGAATCCGCCAGGTCCGGGGCCGAAGCCTGCGTGGAAGGCCGCGGTAAACGGATTATTGTCCTGCCGGATGCGCTGTTTCAGGGCCTCGCCGGGACGGAAACCACCTCAGGGGGTGATCGCCCTGGTGAGGCCCCGGCACTGGAGCCTGGAGCAGCTGTTTCGCGGGCTGCCGCTGGTGGTGGTGCTGGATGGCGTGCAGGACCCCGGCAACGCCGGCGCCATCGTGCGTGCGGCGGAAGCGTTCGGCGCCACCGGGTGCTGTTTCTGAAAGGCACGGTGAGTCCGTACAATCCCAAGACGTTGCGCGCTTCGGCTGGATCGCTGTTCCGGGTGCCGTTTCTGAACGGGCTGGATGCGGCGGCCGCGCGGGCGGCTCTGCAGGCAGCAGCGGGTGGATCTATACGCGGGCGTACCGGCACGGGAAGGAGTGCGAGCGCCGGCCGAAATCGACCTGACCGGACCGTGCGCGCTGGTGATCGGCAGCGAGGGACACGGCGTCGGTCCCGAAGCTGCGATCGGCGGCGCGGGCATCCGCCATCCCCACGGTCGTGGTGGAATCGCTGAACGCGGCCGTGGCGGCCGGCATCTTACTGTACGAGGCGCGCCGCCAGAGAGTGCAACACTCGTTGAGCCTGTTCGACACCGCGCCATCCGCGAGCTGCGGCCGACAACACGCGGCCGCTGGCCGAGCGCATGCGGCCCGAACGGCTGGAAGACTACGTGGGCCAGGAGCACATCCTGGGTCCGGGCAAGCCGCTGCGGACCAGATCGAGCGCGACGAGCTGAGATCGATGATCCTGTGGGGGCCGCCGGGCGTCGGGCAAAACCACGCTGGCGCGGCTGATCGCCCGCATCACCCGCTGCGAGTTCGTGTCCGTTCAGCGCGGTGCTCAGCGGGATCAAGGAGATCAAGGCGGTGATGGCGGACGCCGAGCGGCTGCGCCGCCGGGCCGGCGGACGATGGTCTTCGTCGACGAGATCCACCGCTTCAACAAGGCGCAGCAGGATGCGTTCCTGCCCTACGTCGAGCACGGCGACATCATCCTGATCGGGGCGACCACGGAGAATCCGTCGTTCGAAGTGATCTCGGCGCTGCTGTCGCGCTCCAAGGTGTACGCGCTGCGCGGCGCTGACTCGATGGAGGAGATCGTAACGCTGCTGGCAAACGGCGCGCTGTCCGGTGGATCGGAAGCTCGCCGCGCCGCGACGATACTGCTGGAGCAGATCGCGATCTACGCCAACGGCGACGCGCGCGCGGCGTACAACACGCTGGAACCGGCGCGGGCGGCATCGCCGGAAGGCGTGCTCGATCAGCGAAGCGCTGTGGAGGACGTGCATGCAGCGCAAGGTGCTGCTCTACGACAAGTCCGGCGAGGAGCACTTCAACCTGATTTCGGCGCTGCACAAGTCGGTGCGGTCGAGCGACGCGGACGCGGCGCTGTACTGGCTGGCGCGCATGCTGGAGGGCGGGGAAGACCGGATGTACATCGGCCGCCGGCTGGTGCGCATGGCGATCGAGGACATCGGGCTGGCCGATCCGCGCGCGCTGGAGCAGGCCATCGCGGCGCATGCAGGCGGTGCATTTCCTGGGAATCCCGGAAGGCGACCTGGCGCTGGCGCAGGTCGCCATTTATCTGGCGCGTGGCGCCCAAGTCGGACGCCGGCGTACACGCGCCATGGGCGCGGTCCACGACGACGTGCGAGAACACCGTCGCCGAGCCGGTTCCGATGCAGACTCCGCAACGCCCCCACCGGGCCATGAAGGAGTGGGGCTACGGCGCAGGGCTACCAGCACGCCCACCAGTTCGAGGACGCGCTCACCGAGCATGGAGTGCCTGCCCGATTCGCTGCGCGGGCCGACGCTACTATTTCCCGACCGGGCGCGGCGTGGAGAAGCGCATCGCGGAGCGGCTGGAGGAGATCCGGCGGCTCAAAGAGCGGCGGTCCACGGGGGGATGAACGGCCCGAGGGCGGGTGCCGCCGGGTGAGAATGGGCGCACCGCCGGTGTGCGCCCGGCGGCGATGGTCGGGGCCGGTGCGGCCGGGCGCGTTGACGTCATTCAGATGCTGCGGTGGGAGTGAGTTCGCGGAAGCCTCAGATCGTACCGCCCGCCGCGGCGGCTTCCGCCGCCGGATATACGAATAGCGAGAACAAACTTTTCGGATCGGTCGGGCCGCCGTTACCGGCCAGCACCGTGTCGCCGCCCAAGGTCAGAAAATCTCCGGTGAACGTGCGAAATATGGTGGTGCCGTTTCCCCCCGGCGCGGCCTCGAAGGTTTCCCAATCGCCGACCGCTGCGGCGGTGGCGGTCACCGGATTGCCTCCCGTGTTCTGAACGGAAAAGAACTCACCGCGCGGCGATTGGAAGGCGAAACGGTTGTAGCCCAGCGGGACCGCCGTCAGCCGCTCCCAGGAGTCCGGCGCAGCGCCGCTCACCAGAATTTCTCCCCCTCCGCTTTCCTGGGGCGAGATGTACATCTGGTTGGCTCCGCGCAATGCGATCCCCGGCCGCGTGTTGGCGCGGGCAGAGAGCTCCGCCACCGCGTCCAGCCGGACCAGGTTGTAACCGGCGTCCTTGAGTCGCGGTACCAGGGCCTGTGCCAGCGAATAGGCCCTGTTCTTCCGCTGCAAGGGCCCATTGTTGGCGGTGCTGTCGTGCATCAGGATGACGCCCTTGCGCAGGACGTTGATCTCGTCCAGGTATTGTTGTGCCACCACCTGGGGATCCACGCCGTTCAGCCATTTATCCCAGTCGGTGGTCTCGTTGTCCCAGTGGATCGGCCCGAAACTGGTGTGGCAGGTCAGAAAATCGGAGTTCATGGCTTGCGCCACGGCGTCCGACCATTGCCCGTATGGCGCGCGAAAGTAAATCGGGGTGGCAACCGCGGGCGGCACCAGGGCGCTGGTGAGCGCCATCTGGCGAACCACGTCGCCATTCGCGGTCAGTAACTCGTCGAGCCCCAGGTGGTCGTAGGTATGACAGCCCACCTGGTGTCCCAAGGCACTGATTTCCGCCGCCACGCCGGCGTACTGCTGTAGCTGTCTGCCCACCATGAAAAACGTCGCGTGCACCCCCTCCGACGCGAGATACTGCGCCAGCTCGAGCGAGTGCGGTCCGGCCTCGGTGGGCGGCGAGTCGCTTTGGCATGGACCGTCATCGAATGTGAGGCAGACGGTGTTATTGGGGAAGTCGGGAAGGGAATGGGCGGAGAACGTCGATTCGAAAAGCATGCGCACCTCCTTCACGACCCGCGTTGCGCGGAGCGGGTCGCGTCATGGTGGCCGATTTTACCAGGAAAGGGGCTGCCCCGGCCGGTCACAAAGAATAGTGTCAAAAAGAGAAGCGTAGTTGCACGTCGATTTTGCGGTTGTACGTGCTCGCCCCGCCGCCGTGCATCATGACCACCAGTCCGCCGAGGCTGCGGTATTGCCCGAAATAGGGCGACGAGAGGTCTCCGTTAGGCGGCGCTAAATTCGCGCGATTCAGCGCGTTCATGGTAGAGGCACTGAGCGTCAGGGCGTACCTCCGGGTGGTCTTCGGGTCGAACATGCCCGGTGGCGGAGCTTCCTCCCGCATGCCGCCATGCGACCCGCCGGCGGCTGACGGACCGCCCGTTGATCCCTCCGGGCCGAATGCCCAGGTGCGTGAGATGCGCAGGGCCAGGTTCACCGCCGCCGGACCGCGGCCGTAATTGTGCGGGATCCTCGCGCTGCCGGAAGCCGGTTCGAGGTCGAAGCATCCGTACGCCGCCGCATACACCATGCCGTTCGCGGCACAGGCGGATGCGCCGGCCTGCGGAACGACCGCGGGCCGTTGGGTGGGATACCCGGTGTTGCCGGGATCGAGGCCTGTGGTGATGTTGTAGGGCAGGCCGCTGTTGACCACCAGGAACGGGTTGACGCTGAAGCGCCACCGCAGGGGAATCGTGGTCCCGAGGACCATCCGGTGCCGGACGTCGCCATACGACGACGGTCCCCATTCGGCGCGCAGGTTGTAGGGATCTGCCGGCAAGCCTTCGTTGTCGTCCATGCCATAGGAGAGCGCATAGAACCCGAACAGGAGCAGCGCGCCGGGCGTTGACGTTCGCGCTCGCGATCAACTGGTCCTGGCGGCTAAGGCCGGCCGATTCCGAAAGCAGCCGGACGGAGCGGTCGCCGAACGGGTAGGCGCCGGCGATGGGGGTGTTGATGTTGCGCGAGATTCAGGAGGTGTACTCCGCGGCTGTGGATCCACGTGACGGCCAGGCGCGATGAGCGGCTGAGCTGGCGGTCGACGCCGAGGCTGGTCTGGTAGAGTCGCGGCGCCGCGATGCCGCTCGCGACGGGCCGCAGTTGTTGCGGCTGGCGGCCCGCGGCCAACGCCGCGGCGGGGGGAACCGCCGGGAAGAACGCGGGATCGGGAATCAGGTACGACTGCTGCCCGATGCCGTCGTAGCGCTGGCGGTTGAGCGTCAGGGTGAGCGGGATGCGGTCGAAGAACGTGCCGAACCCCGCGCGCAGCACGGTTCTGGCGGGCCGGTTCCGCCGGGCATCGACTCCCCAGGCGAGGCCGAATCGCGGCGCCCAGTCGGCGAGGCCCCCGAGATTGGTTTGTGCTTCGTAGCGCAGGCCGAGGCTGAGCGTGAGGTTCGGCCGCGCGCGCCAGTCGTCATTCGCGAACAGTCCGGCATCGAACTGTCGCACGCGGGCGGCGGGCGTGCCGGCGTTCCGGCTGAATTGCGAAGGTCCCGCGCCGAGCTCGACGATCTGTTCGCCGGTGTAGCCTTCTCGGAGGAAAGCGAGCGTCTGCTGATAGCGGGCCAGGGTGAAGAAGGTGAAGGATCCCGTGAAATTGGCGAAAGAAGTGTCCGTGAGCCGCGACTGGCGCGCACGCCCGCCCCACTTGAAGGTATGCCGCCCCCGGATGAAGGTGGAGGTGTTGGCCAATTCCCAATCGTCGGTGCGGCGGCCGGAGTTGCCGTTGGTAGCTCCGCCGCCGTAGAACGCGCCCTCCACGTTGAGCCCGGGCGCGGGGTCGCTTCCGCTGTCTTGCGACACCGAGCGGCGGAACTGAAACCGCGCCTCGTTGATGGCGCGCGGGCCGAGAGTCGCCCGCTCGGTGATCTGCACGATGTGCTCAATCTGTTGCTCGTGGTAGGCGCGGGATGCCAGGTTGAAGTCGCCGGCGCCCTGGTTGTCGAGTCCGATGCGCAGGTTCTGGTAGCGCACGGCGAGCGCGTGTCTGGAGTTGATCGCGTAGTCGATGCGCGGGCTGAGGGTGGTTCGCGACTGCGGCGTCGCGAGTGCCTGGTTGAGCATCACTGGCTGAAGATCGCTGTTCAGCACGGTCGCCAGGATGAAGGCGTTCTCGTCGATCTGCCGTCGCTCCAGGCCCAGCGTGAAGGAGGCGCGATTCTTCCGGATCGGGCCGGCGGCATCCAACCCGTAGAGTTGCGCGCGATAGGGCGGGCGGGTGGACCGCGTCAGCAGGGGATTGCGCGAGTTCAGATACTCGTCGTTGTACTGCGCGAAAGCCTGGCCGCGAATGGTGTCGCCGCCCGGCCTGGTGAAGATCTCGATGCGCGCGAAGCCAGGATGGTCATACTCGGGTGAGAACGGGTTGGCGTTCACGCGCACCTCGCCGATCGCCGACTTGGGCGGAAGATTCGTGGCGGTGAAGCCGTCGATGTACATCTGCCCGCCGTTCGGCCCGGGAGCCGGCCCGGCCAGCGCCTGCAGTTGCAACGCGAGCTCATCGGGATCGTCGGACAGGGCGCCGATTTCCCGCTCGCCGATGCTGAAGGCGCCGGCGTTGGACTCGGGCTCCGCGCTCACGCGGCCCAACTGACCCTTCACGATCACGAGATGCGACTCGGACTGAATGACCAGTTGGGCGTCGAGCACGGTAGCGCGGTCGATGACGAGACCGTTCTTTTGCGCCGGGGCGAAGCCCTTGGCCACTACGCGAACCTGGTACTTGCCGGGCGCCAGCGGAGTAAAGGAATACCGGCCGGTATGGCCGGTCCTGGCGCGGCGGTCGCCGCCGGGGCCGCGAAGCTGAACGACCGCGCCGGGCACGACGGCACCGGACGGATCGGTCACGGTTCCGCGCAGGCTCGGCGCGCCAGTCTCCTGCGTCCACGCGGGCGCCAGAGACAGAACCAGTGCGAACAGCGGCAGACGGCTCATTGGATCATCGCCGGGAGGCTCACTCCATTCGGGCCGTTCAGCACGCCGCCGTGCAGGCGGCCGATGACCTCCATGGGATTCTCGTTCGCGCCGCCGTGCATGGCGGCCATCTGCACCAGGAAATCGGCATTCGCAAGAAGCGTGATAGCCGTGAGCTCATCGGGGTCCGCGCCCCTGGTGCTGACGACCACGATGGCCGAGCCCACTTTCAGGTCGTCCATCGTCGCCGCCGGCAGGCGTTCAATGATTTTGGCGATTTCCGCGCGGGAGTCCGGTGGCGCGTGATCGGGGCCCGCCGGCATGCCGGCGGATGTGGCGTGCATGTCCGGCAGCATCTTGAGCCGCGAGTCCCGGGTCACACGAACGGTCAACGGCTTCCTGGTGGCCAGATCCTCGATCTGGATTTCGCCGGCCTCAGGGCGAATGGCCGTGATCGTGCCGATCTTCGTCAGGAACGTGCCGAAGACGATCTCCTCGGCGGCCACCCGCGTCCCGTCCTCGCTTTTCGTACCGCGGGCCTGGAGTTGATCGCCGGGGGCAATCTCGGCGATGCTGCTGGGCCGGGCATCGGAGAACTTCACGGAATCGGGCGCGTAGCGGCGAACGATTGTCCTGGCGCCGACTTCGATGGCGATGGTGTGTGCGCCTTGCAGTGTGCGCTGCTCCAGCGCGATCTCGCCGCCGCTCTTCGAAGCCACGATGCCCGAGACGCCGCGCTTCTGCCAATCCAGCCGCTCGGCCGCATTGCGGCGCGCGATGTCGCTGGAAGAGACCACCACGATGCGGCGCGCATCCGCCAGTCCCGCCACGAAGGACACCATGATGCGATCACCCGGGGCGATGTCAGTCATCGCCGCGGGCTGGGCGCGGTCAAGGCCGCGATCGCCGGGCGGAACCCGGAGTACCTGGGTCTCCGGCCCGAACTTCAGAAAGACCGGCGCTCCGTGGTCCGGCTGGACTCCGATTTCGAGCGAAGCGATTTTGAATTCGGTAACGGTGCCTAGCACAGCCTTCGGCGCCGCGGATTGGCGGGTGGCGTTCCAGGCGCTGCCATGCGGCTGCATGGTGCCGCTCATCTTGTCGCCATCGACGGCACCGTTGAGCGCGACCGTCATGTCGCCCCCGGGGACCTGAAGGGTGAACGCGACCGTTTTGCCGTCCACCTTGCCTGCCATCGGCATCGACCCCATTTGTTCCGTCTCGTAGGTGCCGGTTACCTTGGCGCCGTCCTGCCTGATCTCGAGTTGTCCTTGTACCAGTCCGTGCGGTGTTTCGACGGACATCTGCCATTTGCCGGCGATGCGGGCATCCTCCGCCCGAAGGCCGGTTGCCGCGCACATGGCGACGGCGAGAATCGCTGGAAGCAGTCTGTTCACATTTCCCTCCTCGAGGACCCCGGTTGGGCCCCCTGACATGACGGTAAGGCGGCGGGGAGAACAGGCTCAACACAAAAATCGCGAGCGCGAATCGCCGCGAACGGGCGCGGAAATTCCGGCGGCGAGCGGGCCGCTCAAAGGCCTGGGATGCGCTGGCGGAGCGAGCGGGCCTGGCGCTCGCTCACCACGATCTCGGTGGCTGCGGCATCGGCCATGACCAGCAGGAAGCCGCTCTTGAAATACGGCCGGATTTCCTTGATGCGGTTCAGATTCACCAGCACTTCACGGCGCGCGCGGAAGAACCGCTCACTGGGCAGGCTGGCTTCGAGCTCGGTGAGCTGATGATTCACCCAGAATGTGTCGGCCGCGGTATGCGCCTTCACGATTCCGTCTTCCACCTGGAACCAGAGGATCTGGTCGGGAGGCGTGAGCACCAGGCGATCGCGCTTGCGGCACACGATCTGGCGGAGGACCTTGGGCGACTCGCGCGCGACTCTCAGAATGTGTTCCTGCTCGCGCGCGCGACCGCCGGTAACCGCGCCGAGTTTGCGCGCGCGCTCCACGGCCTGGGCCAGGCGCTCGGGTTCCACGGGCTTGAGCAGGTAGGCGAGGGCATTGGCGTCGAAGGCGGCGAGCGCGTGCTGATCGTAGCCGGTGACGAAGATCACCAGCGGCAGGGTGACGTTGGCCGGAACCGATTGCAGCACCTGGAAGCCGGTGAGGCCTGGCAGTTCGATATCGAGGAAGAGGAGATCGGGCCGGATCTTTTCGATCTTCTCCACGGCTTCGATGCCGTCCCGGGCTTCCTCCACCACCAGGATATCGGGGTGCGCGGCGAGGAGGCGCCGCAGCCGCGAACGGGCGGATTCCTCGTCGTCCACGATGATGCTTCTCATGCGGCGCTCACCGCTTTCGCGCGCGGAATCAGCACCGTGACGCGACTGCCTCCGCCCTCGCGCGGCTCGAGCTTCACGCTGGCGCGATCCTGATACAGGGTGGCCAGGCGCTCGGCAACGTTGGCCAGGCCGAGACCCGAGCCCTCCACGGCCGCTCCCGAGCCCATGCCGTCGTCCTCGACGCAGAGGCACAGCAGCGATGCCCGGGCGCGGGCGGAGATCCAGAGGTGACCCGGCCCGGGCTTGGGTCCCAAGCCGTGTTTCAGAGCGTTCTCCACGAGCGGCTGCAAGATCAGCGACGGCACAAGCTCGGCTGCGATTTCGCGGTCGACATCGAAGCGGACCTGCAGCCGGTCGCCGAAGCGCGCTTCTTCGATGTAGAGGTAGGTGCGAAGAAATTCCATCTCGTCGGCGATGGATGTCAGCGGGCGGGCGGAGTGTGCCAGCACGTGCCGGAATACGCTCGCCAGGCGCAGGGTCATGGCTTCGGCGCGGGGCGGGTCGCGCACGATCAGGTCGGCAATGGTGTTGAGCGAGTTGAACAGGAAGTGCGGGTTGATCTGGGCGCGCAGGGCGCGCAGCTCGGCTTCGGTGACCTGCTGGAGGAGCAGCGCTTCGCGGCTCTGGCGTTCCACGGCCTCGCGCTCGCGGCGGAGCGCGTCGAAGCGATTGCCGCACAGGCCTGCGATGGCGCGCAGGTATTCGAAGTCGCGGCTCACGAGACCGGGGCGAACCGGGCCCGGCGAGATGAGAAGCACGTGGGTGACGCGGCCCGCCGAGGGGACGGGGATCAACACCTCCGCGTAACTGCGCTCCACGATTTCGCCTTCCGCAATGCCGGCCGGCCATCCCGCGGAAGGCGGCCTGTCGATGGGCGTGAGACACGCGCCGGCCAGATCGAGCGGGCGGCGGGCGGCATCTTCCACGGACGCCGCGATTTCAGACTCGAGTTCCAGATGCCGCAGCCGGTTAGCCAGTTGCCGTGTCTCGGCGCGATAGTCCGGCGGGCGGAAGAGCCATCGGCTGAGAAGCTTGCCGAGGCGCGCGTCCACGAAGGTGAAGGAGAGCAGCATCGCGTTGGCGAACACGACGATCAGGCTGACGTGGAGAGCCTCGCGGCCGGCCGAACGGGGGAACAGCCATAGATGCGGCGTTCCCGTGATCAACATTAGGAACCCCGCCCACACTCCGGCCAGCAGGATGCGGATCCCGTGGCGGAGGAAGAGATCGGCAAAACGAAATCGGGCGAAGACCAGGAATGCGAGCAGGACAACCAGCAGCGCCAGGTGCGCAGCGACGGCCGAGGCCCCGGCGCTGACAATGGTTCCGGTGGGAGAGTGCCAGGAGATGACGGTGGTGAGAGCCGCGCCGCATACTGTCAGCACCATCGCCAGTGAAGGCAGGTAGATCGCCCGCGGAGTATTGTCGCGGCGCAGCGAGGTGACCGCACCCAGAATCAGAACCAGCGCGGCGTACAAGGCGGTGACGTGCCTCACCACGTTCAGGGGCAGCGGTTCGGCGCCGGCGAAAGGCGCAGCCCACAGGAGGATGGCGATGGTCGTAGCCGCAAGGCAGGCAAATCCAAATACCAGGCGGGCGCCCGTTTTTTGCCAGGAGCGCACGGCGAACGGGCGCCAGATGGCGAGTATCGGAATCGGGAACGCGGCAGCGCCCGAAGACTGCAATGCCTGGGCCACGAGGAGGAAACGGCTGTCACGCGGCATCCCGACGGCGGACAAAGCCGCGTGTGCCAGGCCGCCCGCGCACCAGAGCACGCCGCACGCAGCAAAGGCGATGTTGGCCAGCGGCGTTCCCGGCAGCCGGGCGGCACGCAGGGTCAGCGCGAGCAACAGAACCGCGATCAGCAGCCCCGTGGTGAAAATGATCAGATCACCGGGGTAGAACGTGCTGGGCGTAGCGGTGGCATGCAATCCACCCACCAGGATAGCCGCGGCGCGGGAGCATTTTCCAGGTACCGGCCACGGGCGCCGACAGAGGCGCGGCGAGCGCGGAAATTCGCCGGGCGAGCGCCGTCGCGGCTCCGCTCCTCAGGAGGCCCGGCGGTGGGACTCCAGAAACGCCCGCGCTTCGGCACGGCCCGTGCAGCGCTCGAGCGGCGCGACGGGCGCGGTGCGGAGATCGGCGACAGCGGAATTCACCGGGTGAGCGCCGGCGCGGCTCCGTTCCTCAGGAGGCCCGGCGGTGGGACTCCAGAAACGCCCGTGCTTCGGCACGGCCCATGCAGCGCTCCAGCAGCGCCAGGTATCGGCATCAGCACCAGCGTATTCACGGAGGTGAACGGCTTCGCCCTGCGGCCGCACGTCTACAAAGACCCGGACAGCTTCGTCCGCATCGTGCTCGGACCACGCATCCGCGAGGGCATCCGGCCCGCCTCCTACCCCGAATACCTCGCGTATCGCGATCGCAGCCGCACGCTCCGGCAACTCGCCGCGTACACCCATTTCCCGGCCTTCATCGGCGGGGGGACTCGATCGGCTCCGTGGGCATGGCCGTCTCCTGCAACTTCTTCCTGGTGGATGGATTGGACCGCGCCCTTCTCGGCCGCCTCCTTACCGCCGACGACTGTCTCCACAAGGCGGCGGTGCCGGCGGCCGTGATCAGCGAAGGCATCTGGCGCTCGCGCTTCGGCGGAGACCCGCGCATCCTGGGCCGGCGAATGGTCGTGAACAACCGTGCGGTCGTGGTGGTCGGCGTCGTCCCCGAAGGCACGGCCGGATAGACCCGAAGTGCCGGATGGACCCGCCCGCCCAGTATCTGGCTGCCCTTCACCTCCACCGCGTATTTCGAGCCGGGCGCCGACCTGTTCGGCCCCGATCAGCTCTGGTTGCAGTTGTCCGGCCGGCTGGCCCCCGGCTATTCCCGCTCGCAGGCTCGCCCCGAGTTGAACATCCTGGCCCGCCAGGAAGACCGTCTGCATCCCGGGCGCGATACCGGTGTCGTCACCACCGACGGCTCCTGGCTGCGGGAAATGGAGCTGATGCTCAACGCGCGGGAGTTCATGCTGCTCGGCTTCTTCACCGGAGCTTTCAACCTGGTGCTGTTCATCTCGTGCGCCAATGTGGCCACGCTGCTGTTGGCGCGCGGGACCGCGCGGCGCCGCGAGATCGCGGTCCGGCTGTCACTCGGCGCGCCGCGCGTGCGACTGGTGCGGATGCTGCTCACCGAGAGCCTGCTGCTGGCAGCGATCGCCGGAGCCGCCAGCCTCTACCTCGCGACGCGCGTGCCGCAGCCGCTCTTCCGACTGCTGGCCGGACGCACGGCCGACTTTCCGATGACTACCGACTGGCGCACGTTCACTTACGTCGCGGCGGCCGTGATGCTGGCGGGCGTGATGGCCGGCCTGGCCCCGGCGCTGGAATCGGTCAAAGTGAATCTCACCGCGTCCCTCAAGGGCGGAGTGCCGTCCGCGCGCGGTCTCTTTGGATCCCACCGCCCGCGGCGGCTTCAGGACCTGCTGGTGAGCGCGCAGGTGGCTCTCAGCATGGCGTTGCTGGTAGAGGCGGCGCTGTTTGCACGCAGCGAACAACGAAACCTGCGCATCGATATGGGCTTCGCGTCGCACCAGGTGGTGGTAGCCCCGCTTTTCTTTCCGGACAACGCCAGCCTCGAGACGGCCGAGGTGAAACTTCTGGTCATTACCGGGCGGGTCATGGCCCTTCCCGGCGTGCGATCCGTCGCCTGGTCGGAAGGGATTCCGCTGTTCTCCCGCACCACGATCGAAATGCGGCCGCCCGCGCGGCCGACGCCAGCCAGCCGGTCGATATCTACACCGCGTCGCCGAACTTCTTTGCAACGCTCGGAGTGCCTGTGCTGCGTGGCCGTGAGTTCGACATCCGGGATCTCCATTCGGTGCTGGTTTCCGAAGGGCTGGCCAAAGCCTTCTGGAGAAGGCAGGACCCTCTCGGCAAGACCGTGGCTTTACCCGGCGGGCTCAGCGCCACGGTGGTAGGGGTCGTCAAAGATCTCGATCCGCTGCGCTTCGGCGGCTCGGAGAACCCCGCGGTGTATCGGCCCTGGATCCCCAGTCCCACACGCAATGTGCTGTCCGTGCGCTTCGAGACGGGAGCCGCGTCCGGCGCTGCCGTGGTCCGCAGCGCGATTCACGAGATGGATCCGAACGTGATGGTGGTCGCGCGGCTGGCGCGAGTCTGGTTCGACCAGATCACCGCGGACCTGTGGAACATGGTGGCCTTGATCGTGATCCTGGGATTGGTGGCGATTGTGCTGGCGACCACCGGCATCTACGGCGCGGTTTCGTTTTCCGTCAGTCAGAGGACCCGCGAGTTGGGCATCCGGATGGCCTTGGGGGCGCAGCGGCGCGACATCGTCCGCCAGGTGTTCGTCTCCGGCGGGAAGCCCGTCGCCAAAGGCCTATTGGCCGGGTTGTGGCTCTCGGCGGCCACGGCCGCGAGCCTCTACCAGGTAGTCAGCGGGTCGCCCATCCGGCTCGATACCGCCAACCCGCTGCTCTATTGCGGCGCCACGCTGCTGCTTGCCGCCGCGGCCATCCTGGCCATGGTGATCCCCGCGCGCCGCGGCGCGAAGTCCGATCCCCTGGACGCCCTGCGCTGCGAATAGGCTTCCCGCTAATCACTGCATCCCTACCGGCCTTGTCCCGCCGCTTTCTTGAACGGCCCCAGCAACTCCTCGAGGGGCGGAGAAAGGTGGGTTGCCTTCCAGCCTTTGTCGTGGTTGGTGTGGTGGCGTATCGCCGTGAGCCAGGCCGCGGCGTTTTCGCCGCTCACCGCGGGCCCTTTTCCCATGATGCTCCGCTGCTGATAGCCGCTGTCACCGTAACAGATCTCCGCGTTTGGATTAGCCCGGCAGTCCGGGTGCTTCTCGTTCACATGTCCGAGGCCAAGCAGGTGGCCGACTTCGTGGGCCACCGGATACTGATACAGATCATCCGGCCCTGGGAGACGCCGGAGTTCCACGGACTCGTTCGATAACACGCCGGTATCCATACTCCCCGGGTGCCGCCGAACGGTAGCTTGAAATTGGCCCTGGCGGGGTGCCAGGTTGACGACCGCGAATCTCGCGTGGGGACTCTGAGAATTGAAGCTGATGGATAGCATGCACTTGATGAACGGTACTTTCTTGCCGATCAGTTGCGGATTCTGAAGAGCCTTGTAGTCCGCCGCGTTCATCGCCTCGAGCGGGTTTTTTTGATTGGGATAGAGTATGTAGATTTTGTCGTTCCAGGCTTCCTCGGTGACCTGCTTGAACTTCCGCAGAAACTCCTTGATATCCTTGTCGTCATTGGCCCAAGGAAGTGTACGGAAGCTCTGGCCGGCGTTGTCTTTCACGACACCGGACGACACGGTTATCATGTCCGCCAGGATGCGGATCGTAATAGTCAGAGTGACCGCGTTCTCTTTGTCGGCGGTGCGGCTCAAATCGGAATCGAAGTCCGGGCTTCGGTACTCATAAGTGATGGACACGTCGGAATACCCCCGATTCGCTGCTCATTCTAGCAGACCGCCCGAGTACGCTCAGTACAGCACCCGCGTGCGAATCGTGCCGGGCACCTGCTCCAACTGGCGCCGGATATCGAGCGTCTCGGACCGGTCTTCCACCTCGAGATCGATCACCACGTAGCCGATCTTCATGTTGGTCTGCAGATACTGGGACGCGATGTTGATCCGCCGCTCGGAGAACACGGCGTTGATGCCCGAAAGCACGCCCGGCTGATTGCGGTGAATATGCAGCAGCCGGTGTTTGCCGGGATGCTCCGGCAGCGACACCTCCGGAAAATTGACCGCGCTGAGCGTCGAGCCGTTATTGCTGTACTTGATCAGCTTCTCCGCCACCTCGGTGCCGATGCTGTCCTGCGCCTCCTCGGTGCTGCCGCCGATGTGCGGGGTCAGAATCACGTTGTCAAACTCGCGCAGGGGAGAAAGGAACTCTTCCGACGCGCTCTTCGGCTCATCCGGAAAAACGTCAATCGCCGCGCCACCCAGGTGCTGCGCGCGAAGGGCCTCAGCCAGCGCCGGGATATCCACCACGGAGCCGCGCGAAGCGTTGACCAGGTGCGCGCCCTTTCGCATCCGCGCCAGTTGTTCGGCCCCGATCATGTCGCGAGTCTGCGGTGTCTCGGGCACGTGCAGGCTCACCACATCGGCGGCGCCCAGCAGTTCGTTGAGCGACGGCACCGGACGCGCGTTGCCGAGCGCCAGTTTCTTCCCGATGTCGTAGAACACCACCTGCATCCCCAGCGCTTCCGCCAGAACGCTGAGCTGCGACCCGATGTGGCCGTAGCCCACGATGCCCAGGCATTTCCCGCGCGCCTCGTGCGCGCCACTGGCCGTCTTCACCCACCCTCCGCGGCGCGCCGCCTGGCTCCGCTGCGGGATGCCGCGCAGCAGCAGTACGGCTTCAGCCAGCACCAGTTCCGCCACGCTGCGCGTGTTCGAAAACGGAGCGTTGAACACGGGTATGCCGCGCTCCTGGGCGCCAGCCAGGTCGATCTGGTTGACCCCGATACAGAACGCGCCGACGCCCACCAGCCGCGGGGCGTGTTCGAAAAAACGCGGCGTCAACCGCGTTCCTGAGCGAATCCCCACGAAAAATGCATCGCGCGCCGCGGCCAGCAGTTCATCCTCGGGCAGCGATTTGGCGTGGTGTTCCAGGTTGCGGTAACCATCGTTGCGGAAGGCATCGACGGCGCTCTGGTGAATACCCTCCAGCAGAAGAATCTTGATTTTGTCCTTGTCGAGAGAGATCGTGGTCATCGGGAGAGCCTGAAACTCCATGATACGGTGGAGCGGTTGGTGGATCCGGTCTACTGTTCTCTGAGCGCGGTCACGGGCTCAACCGAGGCGGCGCGGCGCGCGGGAGCCCAACAGGCCAGCCCTCCCCTTTGAATTACCCACAAAGTTCCACTCCCATCAGGAACCCCAGTTCGATGTCCGTGAGCCGCGACAGCCCGCGCCACATGACCATGTTCCCAGGTGGGGAATCGCTCGCACGGGCGAGATAGCCACCCAATCGGGCAATCTTGATGAGATAGGTGGAAAGTTTTGCCTTCCGACGTTTGGGTTTTTCTGGAAGGAGGGTATCCAGCAGTTGAGTCTCTACTTCGGTCAGCGCAACCAGCGGCGACGACATCGGTGCGACGCGGTTGATCATGGTCATCCAGAAGATCCGCCAACTGAGAAGACAAAATACCGCGATGAGATTGACGATCCTTTGCGCAGTTCGCAGTCTGGATGCTTCTGCCCGGCAGCCGGACTTCAGAATCTTGTGAAAGGTTTCGATGCGCCACCGCATCGCGTACCAAGCCAACTTCTCCACTGCGTCCTTGCGGCTGCGGACCGGCAGGTTGGTAATCAACTTCCAATCGATCTTCTCCCTGCCCCTCGGCGTGGACGCTTCCTGGGCGTAGATCACGGTCAGCATCAGCGGTGGGTATTCCTTCTGTTTGCCGATCGGCGGATATATCCGCAACCGGTGATACTTCACGTTCACGGTCGCTTGCGAAACCGTCCCCTTTGCGTCGCGAACTTCGACCTGATGGACCGCCTTCACCTTGATCCGCCGCATCAGTGTGGCAATCGTCTGCCGGCCATCACCCGCCAGACGGTCCACACAGGTGCGTACCAGGAATTTCGTTCCGCTTTCCTGCGCGGCGCAAAACAGTTCGTAAATGTCGCTCTCGCGATCTCCGATGTGAATGCAACGGGACGGTTCGTCCAGCAGACTGGTAGACTGCTTTAGGTTCTCCAGCCAGCGCACACTCTCTTTGGCCTCGATGGGCACCCGCGTCGGGTTCACCTTCCGCTTCAGGGCATTGGTCCCCTTGAATTTACTCCGTGTCCAGAACTTGATTGCCGCCAGTCCGAGTGGCAACCCCTCGGTAGTAACTGCCAAGCTGGAGTGCATCAGGATGCCGCACACCGTGTGGAGGCGGGGACGTCCATTTTTGTCCTTTCTGCCACACACCTTATAGAGGATGCCAATCGCCTCCTTGGATTCCCGGGTATAGCTGAATTCCGTCGTGTCATGCAGGATGAGGACGGGTCCCTCGGTCGCCGCGAAGCGTTGACGAGTGGCCTGAAAGTGCCCGGCCAGAATCGCCGTTTCATTGACCCGCCCGTTGGAAAGGAATCGATACGCTGCCTTAGTGTTCGCCCAATCCTGGCAAGCCAGCGGAATGGTCTGGCCGAGGCTGGTTGCCAGTCGCCCAACCAGACTCCGAAATCGTCGCCCGAGTCTCGGGTCACAGAACCGGCAGCCCGCCAGTTCCTTGTCGAGAGCCTCCGCCGTCCCGCTCGTAGCAGGAGTGCCGGGACGTTGCAGAGACTCTTGAAACAATTCCACCCATCTTTGTTTTGGCACCCTGTACGTTAATTCTACGCCTCAAGGCATCTGGTCGCCGGGGCCGAAGTTGTGGGTAATTCAAAGAGCCCTCCCACGCATACTACTACGGCCGCGGCGGCGGCGTACACGATTGCATCGCCGGCGTCCGACCCATAAAGATGATCACGGATCAAGTCCGTACCCGCCACCGCCAGCACCAAACCGTCGAGCACGCCAACGGCGATCGCCATAATTCCTTCCCGCATCACCATGGCCAGGACGGTTGTGGATTTCGCTCCCACGGCGATGAAGATCCCGATCTCCTTCGTGCGGCGCGATACGGCAAACGCCAGCGCGCCGTAGCGGCCGATGGCGCTCAGCAGCACCGCCAGGGCCGCAGCATACGAGACGAAGCCGGCGGTGATCCGCAGGGATCTGGTGGCGCCAGCCATCTGCATGGGCAGTGTAATGGTCTCGGCGATCGGGACATCCTAGTTGATTCGATTTGCCTCGCGCGCCAGCACCGAAAGCATCGCCGCCGGATCGCCCTAGGGCTCCGGAGGCTCACCGCAGCTTTGCAGCGGAACGTCCTCCACGACGCCGGCCACCAGGCGCGGCTGCCGGTTCACGACCACGGTGGCGCCAATCACCCCGCCTCCGGGCACGAACCGCCGTGCCGGGGCTTTGCTGACGATCGCCACGGGCGGCGATTTCAGCGTGTCACGCCGATCGAATTCGCGCCATACGATACCCAGCCCGGACGCCGGCCGTGCCGCCGCGTGGCCTGTACAATTGCCACCCGCTCCGGACGATCCACGGGAAGCTCGCGGAAGAACAGTGTATTGGCGATCGTTGAATACGGTGCAGATGGCAACAGTGCCGAAACCGGGGTGAGCAAGGCAGTGATCGCGAATGCCGGGCTGTGGCGGGCTCCCCGCGGCGCATAGCGAAGATCCTGCGTGGCCGTCCCGATGATGGAACGCCCTCCGTCCCTGTACACCAATTGCGGCATGGGCAGGCCGGGAGTCTACCCAACCTCAACTCCTCACTCGCTGATAGCCCAGGCTTCCCGGGCCGCTGCGATGGTTCTGCGGATGTCTTCGTCCGTGTGGGCCGCGGATACAAACGCTGCCTCGAACTGCGAGGGCGCGAGGTAGATCCCGAGCTCCAGCATGGCCCGGAAAAAACGCCCGAATCGCGCGGTATCGCTCCGCTTGGCGGACTCATAGTCCGTCACCGGTCCCTCTGTGAAGAAGAACGTGAACATCGAGCCGGCGCGGTTTACCGCGATACCCCCGGGAGCCGGCGCGCACAGCTCCGCGGCGTGCCTTTCCAGCCGGTCATACACTTCGGGGTGTGCTTTCAGGTGCCGCAACATGGCAAGCCCCGCCGCCACTGCCAGCGGATTCCCGGAGAGGGTGCCCGCCTGGTACACCGGTCCCGCGGGCGCCACCCGGCTCATGATGTCGCTCCGCCCGCCATAAGCCCCTACCGGGAGGCCGCCGCCGATCACCTTACCCAACGTGGTCAGGTCGGGACGAATGCCGTATCGCTGCTGCGCCCCGCCGAAGGCCACGCGGAAACCGGTCATCACTTCGTCGAAGATCAGCAGAGCGCCCGCGCGCCGGGTGATTTCCCGCAACGCCTCCAGGAAGCCCGTCATCGGCGGCACGCAGCCCATGTTGCCCGCCACGGGTTCCACGATGATCGCTGCAATGCGGCCATCATGCGCGCGGAAAGCCGCTTCCACGGCATCCGTGTCGTTGAACGGCAGCGCGATCGTGGTATCGCAAAACGCCTTCGGCACGCCTTGGGTATCCGCAATACCGAGCGTAGCCACACCCGACCCGGCCTTTACCAGCAGCGAATCCACGTGGCCGTGGTAGCAGCCTTCGAACTTCACCACCAGGTCGCGGCCGGTGAACCCGCGTGCCACCCGGATCGCCGACATGGTGGCTTCCGTGCCGGAGTTCACCAGCCGCACCATCTCGATCGAGGGCACGGCATCACAGATGGCCTCGGCGAGCTCCACCTCCTGCTCGGTCGGCGCGCCTAAACTCGTGCCGATGGACAGTGCCTTTTCCAGTGCCGCCAAAATCTCGGGATGGCGGTGCCCCAGCAGCAGAGGCCCCCAGGAACCCACGTAGTCGATGTACTCGTTCCCATCCACGTCGAAGATGTGCGAACCTTCCCCGCGCGCGATGAACGGCGGGTTGCCACCCACACTGCGAAACGCGCGCACCGGCGAGTTCACGCCCCCTGGAATGACCCCCACTGCTCTGTGGAACAGCTCTTCGGATTTGGGATGTGTCATGCGGTGCGGCTCACCCTGCCTTCCGCGGCACTAGGCGGCTGAATCCCAGGCTCATGCCGATTTCGTACAGGCTGCCGTTCAGATTCTTCAGCAGCCGCCGTTTCAGTGTCTGGTACGGCTGCTTGCCTGCAAAGAGGTCGCGCATGACCGCTGAGAACCGCGGGCTGCGGCGCGTGAACTGTACCATGCGGGTGGGCACCGAGCCGCAAAAGAATCGCCCCAGAAATACCCGCTTGGCCAGCCGGGAGCCGAATTCCAGGTCGGCGGTAAAATCGTGGCGCAGCAGCCGCCGGTACAGGTCGACCTTTTCGAGCATGGCGGCCGCCTCGGAGAGCAGAGACCGCGCCGCGAGATCGGCGGAACGGATGGCGTAGTAGAGCCCCTCGCCGGTAATTGGGTCCACGAGGCCGGCGGCATCGCCCACCGCCATCCAGCCGTCCCCCGCCACACGATTCTTCCTCCAGGATGCCGTGTCGAGCGACGGCAGCAGGTGGCTATAGAACGCTGCCCCTTTCCACGAGAGGCCCCGTTCGTTCATGAAATGTTCCAGCCGCTTGCGCAGCGAGCCGGCGGGCTCGCCTTTCCCGCAGATTCCCACCGAGAGGTGTCCGCAGCGCGGAAAGATCCAGATGTAGCCTTCCAGGCGCGGCAGAAACTGGATATCGATCCGCTCCTGGTCGCCCGGCACGTAGTAGCCGAGGGCCGACATGGTGTCCTCCGGCCGGAGTTGCGTACCGACCTCCCGCAGCGCGTTGCGGGCGCCGGTGGCCACAATGCAGAAATCCGCCTGGGCCGCGCCCGCGGATGTGCGCAGACGCCAGCCCGAGCCGTGACGCGACAGGTCCGTCACCCGCGCTTTTTCGATCTGCGCGCCGGCGTGCTCGGCGCGCTCCAGCAGCATGCGGTTGAGATCGAAGCGCGAATAGATCAGCAGTGGCTCCTCCAGCTTCAGGGATACCCTCCCGGCGCGCGGCGCCGCCAGCACGGTTTCGGTCACCAGCCGCTTGGGAGTATCGTTTTGCAGGAGAAACGGGTACTGATGGTATGCCTTATAAGTCAGACCGCCGCCGCACGGCTTCTCCCACGCCAGTTTCTCGTCGAAGAGAAGCACACGCAGGCCGGCCGATGCCAGTTGTTCCGCGGCGAATGCTCCCGCCGGTCCGCCACCCAGAATTGCGACCTGCTTCATCTATTTCTTTTTCACCGGCGGCAGGTCCTCCGGAGAGGGCATCCTGACGCTCCCACCCTCAGCCGGAGCCATGCCGCCCGCGGGAGCACCGGTTGGAGGCGTGCCGCTGCCGTGGGGGTTCTCGACCTCGGGCATAGACGCGCCCGCACCGTGCGGAGAGCCGGGTGCGTCCTGCCTGCCAGTCACAACCCACCGGTTGCCCTGCTGCTGCAGGTGATATTTCATTGTCATGCCTTGCGCCGGGTTGCCCCCTTTAGGCGTGATCGATACGGTCGCGTCCGCCTCGGGCCCTTTGATATCCACGCTCGTGAGGGTCAGATCCATTCCCTGTACGTTCAACCCGGCACGGTTCGCGAGGTGGTCGATGATGCCCTGCCGTACGGCTTCATTGCTGTGTGTCCCGCGGTTGCAGGCGGCAATGAAGAGAGCAAGCAGTACTAAGGCGGTCGTTCGCACTCCTAAATTATACGGTAGCCACCTAACACGTTGGAGAATACCTCTTGGCCGCCGCACGGACGGGAATACCGCCCGACGGCCGCGGCGCATCGCCCTTTGTACTAGTACAAGTACTGCTGGAACCGGCCTCCGGAATCCCGCATATGTGTACTGAACATGCGGACAATCTCGATGTTTTTCTGGATCGGCGCCACAGTGGCGTGTGCGCAGGATCTGTCTTTCAGCAACAGGTTGCTCAAGGAATCCGAAAGTCCACTGGCCGGCGCGCGCGGCTCAGAACTGCACCACATGTGTGCAGCGATAGGCCGGGTCGCGACCATCCGGGACTGGTCGTGCCCGGCCGTGTCCGGCCGCAATCTCTGGCTCACCAGCGTGACGGCCCTGGCTGTCGCCAATGCCCTGGATGTCCATTCGTCCTGGGGCAAACGGGAACTGAATCAGACGCTCGCGGGACGGTCGGGCAATTTCGGAGGTCAGGGTGCGTTGTTGAAGGCCGCTTTCCAGGGAGGGTTGGTGGGATTCGAGTGCCTTCTGATGCGGCACCGTCCCAGCAGCAAGCTCAACAAGGTGCTTTCCATCGTCAACTTCGGAGCCGCGGCGGTAGCGGGCGGAGTGGCGGCCCACAACTACACTATTCCGCGCGCGCTGCCATAGGCGCGGTACCGGTTCGAAAGCCGCGATGATTCACTGATTCCCGCATCTTACCCGGCCGGCGCGAACTAGAGTGTTTTGGCCAGGCGGTGTAGGATGAGTGGGGCTAAGAAGGGCTTGTCCCAAGGGCTATGAGTCCCGTGGCCGAAGCGCAAAAACCGTCGGAGTCCGGCGGAAATTCTTCGCACGAATCCCCCGTGACTCAAGTGGAGGCACGGGGGTTCTACCACGGGCTTGGTTGCCGTTATAGGGGCCCCAACGAGAATTTTGTTCTCGTTGTCGGCGTTCAGGCGGCGACTTTGAAGCCGACAGCGCGCAAGAGCGCCTCCAGGTCGTCGCAGATGTTTTGGTAGAGGCGGTCCAGTGTGCAGCGTTTCTCCTCTGGCAGTTCGCGATCTCCACGGAATGGCGCCAGTAAGCCCGCGGTAAGGGGTGCGTAGATCTTTTCGAAGAGCTTCAGAAAGGCCACGCAAATCGCGTAGCCCTTGCCGACCAGGCGATAGCGACGCGAGTGTGGAATCCTTTCGACGAGGCCTTTGGCTCGCAACTTGGAAAGGTCATAGCGGAACGATGCCAGCGAATACTGAGAGCCGGTCATGCCAAGAGCTTCCAGAGCCGGAGGGTAGAGATCGGCCGTGGTGAACCGTCCGCTGGCGGCGACGTTGGCGAAGCGTACCAGCGAATGCATCACCGCGAGTTGTCGCGGGTGATCCAGCTTGAGACCGGGGATCCGCCTTCCACCAGGGAGGACGGTGGGCTCGGCCAGTTTCCGCAGTTGTCCCCGATCGATGAAGGTTTCCAGGACATCCAGTCTGCACGTCATGGTAATGGTCGACGATCTCTGACATCCGATCTCGAAGTCGGGGGAGGTTCTCGACGTCTTTGTTAACGCCATAGTCGTACACGTGATTGGTCACAGGCTCGGTTCTCAAGATCCGGTCGTCGCGCACGTACTGCTTGGCGAAGCCGTGCCCGTAATGACTGCGGATCACCGGATTGGGAAGGTCGAGATCTTCGATCACCGTCTGTAGTTTCCCCTTGTACTCTTTGGTGACTTTACGGCCAAAGATCATGGTGATCTTCTTGGGCTGTCCGATGGTGCGATTCAGGTCCAGCAGTCGTTCGGTGAGTGCATCCACCGCGGCCCGACGATGGAAGATGAGGTTGTCGCAATACTCCACTTGCGAGAAAAACAGACGGTGCTGACAACCAGCGTGCTTCCGTTCCCTATCGGAGATGAAGGGAGTGAATGCGGCCAGCCACTTCTGCCCGCATCTCAGAAGGTCCTGAGGGGTAAGCGAGTCGGCGAGTTCTTGCAGGCGGGCGGGATTGCCGCACTTGAGGAATGCGTTGGTGGACTGCTGAAAATCGATGCCCTCTGCCCGCATCCGAATCGCCAGCCAGGGATGCTGGTTGAGGCAGACCCGCGCCGCAAATGGAAAGTAGGGGCACATGCGGACGAACATCCGGCCCCAGTGTGGGTCGTTCAGGTAGAAGTTAAACTGGTTCACCCAGCGTTGGCTTGTACTCCAGATGCGGGCTGTCGTTGCCCTTGTCTCCGATGGCCACCAGAATGCGGGCCGGCTCCCGCGCTTTCACGATCGCCACCACCTGGTTGGGTTGGGCATTTTCGAAGTAGGGGTCCAGGAACTTGTCCCGCCGGCTGTCGTCACCGTTGCCATCGGGAGGTACGAGAATCGGAGCGCCCCATTTCTCGGATCGGTTCTTCAGCCAATACTGGAACTGATCGGCGATCTCCGTCAAAGGTCCTCCTGGTCACTCGCTTCCCATCGCGATAGGTGTTGAAGAAGCCCAGCACACGCTCGGGCTGTTGGAATGGCTGGATCAAACCGTTCAGCAGCAGCCGGTCAAAACACCGATACCCAAACTGGATGCTATTCTTGTGATGCTCGACGAAGGCGTTCATGGCACACTCCTGTGTGGTGAGATACCAGGAGCATACCGCTGTGGGCGCCTCCTGCTCTATGGCCCTTTCCAAACCAGCCCGGACGTTTCAGGATCTGCTGGTCTGGCAAAAGGCTCACCAGTTTGTGCTGGGAATATCCGCCCTCACTACGGGTTTTCCCAGGCAGGAGACGTACGGGCTGTCTCTGCAAATGCGTCGTGCCGCGGTGTCCCTCCCGGCCAACATCGCCGAGGGATTCCGCCGTCGCGGCAAAGCCGACAAGGCTCGGTTCCTGAATATGGCCGAGGGATCTGTCGAGGAGTGCCGCTACTTTCTGATCCTCGCCAGGGACCTTGGCTACGGAGAAACCAAAAAGCGGTCCGCCATGCTGGAAGAAGTCAGCCGGCTCCTCGGCGCGTACGCCGCCGCCATTCTGGCTTCTGGCTCCTGACTTCCTCGACTCCCATATCCCGCAGGGATATCAGGGGGCGTGTCCGAAGTGATGTTGATGTACTTGCTGAATGAAAGGAATCAGCTCGGGTAATGACTCGCTCACCCGATAGCCTGGTCCCCTCTGGTTCGGGGCAACCCGAACCAGAGAAGCGGGACGACAAAGCCCTCAATTGTCGGCAGGAGGGCGAGGCGAATTTGCGGGCCGCAACAGAAGTAAACGCCGTTTCAGCATCGTCATATCCACCAGCGATCACGCCGATCCAGATGGAGCTTTTCCCGGGGCGAGGCTGTCCCTTGGAGGCGAAGCCTGCTACGGACCGGACTACAGCGAGAGGGAATCCGGCCCGCCGGGACGGTGTAGAGGGCGGCGGCACGCAGAGACAGCGCATCAGCACAACCGGAGAGACCCGGTTCGGTCCAGCGGAGGCGACTCCGTCTGGTAGGGAGGCGTATAAGGGCGAAACCCGAAAGCGCAGTAACGATGCCGAGCCGGGAGTCGGAGGTGGCCGTAGTACCCGTGAACCTCGGGAAAACCGAGGGGAGGGAAGGGCCGCTACTCCCATCATTGGTCCACTGTGGGGAAAGGCAGCCGGACTGCCCCCGCGAGGGAAGGCTCCAACCCCGGCCCAATCGAGCCAAGCGCAAAGCGCCCGCGAGATTAGACAATGCCCGCAAACTGCAGAGGACCCTATACCGAGTGGCCAAGCAACAACCAGAAAGGAGGTTTGCCCTTCTCTACGATAAGGTCTGTCGGCAGGACATCCTACAGGAGGACTGGCGGCGGGTGAAGTCCAACAAGGGTGCAGCGGGTGTGGATGAGGTGGATATTGACGAGATAGGGGAATATGGCGAAGCGCGGTTCCTGGGCGAGATCGAACAGGAACTTCGCGACGGCATCTACCAGGTTTCGTTGGTCCGCCGGGTTCGCATTCCGAAACCCGGACAGCCAGGGAAAACTCGGCCTTTGGGCATCCCCACGGTGAAGGACCGAGTGGCACAGATGGCCGTGAAGTTGGTGATCGAACCCTTGTTCGAAGCCGATTTCGTGCCCTGTTCATTCGGGTTCCGCCCGGAGAAAACACCGCGCATGACGCTCAGCATTATCGCTGAGAAAACCCAGGCCGGCTACTCTCACTTGGTGGACGTCCGGCCAACGGACTGTCTTCTACGTCGGCTTTGCCCGCCAGCACTCGCAACAACGGGTCCTGCCGCAGTTGCTCATGATCGTTCAAATCCTCGTATCCCAGTGCCAAGCCATAGACCCGCTGCGACACCAACTGCTCTACGGAATGGTCCACGAACACGGGAATGCGCGCGTCCAGGAAGCACTCGGCCAGCCGCGGCAGTAGATTCAGCCGCCGGTCGGTTTCCCGCAGTAGCAACCCACCGCTGTCAGTGGTAAGGGTCCCTCCGTCAAATCGGGCCACCACCTGGCGCGTAAAATGGGCAGCAAACTCAAACCTGGATTGGGTACACTGTGTCATAGCGGAAGCCGTGTTCCTCTCTGGCCCAAACATGTTGTGGCAAATATGTTTATGCCACAGGATTCGGCTTTCCGCCACCTTCTCTGTGAGTCTGTGAGAAATCCGGGCCAAATTCAATACTGTTCACTTAACAATATGTTTCTGATATTCTGTTTTAGGGGCGAATGCCTCCGACAAGGAGGTGTTCGATGCGCGTTGCCACGGTAGAGTCAACCACCCTTGCGACGGTTGGCTACGACGAAGCCCAAGAACTACTGCAACTGGAGTTTGGTAGCCGGGTGGAGTTTGGTAACCGGGCTGTCTACCTTTACTTCGGCGTTCCCGCGGCGGTGTTCAAAGCGCTGCTCGACGCGCCTTCGAAGGGCTGGTATTTCAATGGGGCCATCCGCGGACGTTATCCCTATCGTCAGACCCTGGGATCCAATCCGGTTTTGCGGAGTGCGGAAGTAGCGGCCGGGTGCGATCGTTAGGAGACACCCATGGCGCGAACACTGGCGGAGTTGCCGGCCGGCAGCCGGATCACTGACTACATCAGCCTCGGCGTTGTTGCCAAGTTCTTCCCCGTCGAAAAAATCCATGATGTCCTGGAGCAGACCAATCGCGCCAGCGTCCGCGAACGCGATTTGCCAGCGCACGTGGTGGTCTATTAGGTCATCGCGCTGGTGCTGTATATGCGGTCCTCCTATCGTGAAGTGCTGCGTTGTCTGTTGGAAGGCGTGCAGTGGTTACTCGATCCTTCCGCCAAGGTGAAGGTCGCCGGCAAGTCCGGTATTTCCCAGGCACGGAGCCGCTTGGGGGTCGAGCCGGTGAAGAAACTGTACGACACGGTGGTGGCCCCGATTGCCGAGAAACAAACCAAGGGAGCTTGGTTCCGCCAATGGAGACTGGTGAGTCTGGATGGAAGCAGCTTGGATGTCGCCGACACGGTGGAAAACGACGAGGCCTTCGGGCGACCGGGCGCGAGTCGAGGTTCCAGCGCTTTCCCCAAGATCCGGTTTGTGGCGCTGCTGGAGAATGGGACACATGTGTTGTGGGCCGCCCACATGGATCAATATGCCACCGATGAACTCACGCTGGCCGAGAACGTGATCCCTTCGCTCCGCAAAGGAATGCTTTGCATGGCGGACCGGTTCTTCCCGAGTTACATTACAAACTTTGGGGTATGGCTGCCAAACCGGGGCGGACCTGCTTTGGCGCACGCGCCAAAATGCCCGTCTGGATGTGGAGAAACGATTGCCAGATGGCTCTTACCTCAGCCGGATTTGCGCCATCCACCTCCGACCGCCGGAATGGGCGGAATGGGATTGTCGTGCGCGTCATCGACTACCGTCTGAAAGACGTCGAAGGATCGGAACCGTTGTACCGGCTGCTCACCACCATCATGGATCACGAGCAGGCCCCGGTCAGGGAACTGGCGGCTTTCTATCAGGAACGATGGGAAATCGAAACTACCCTGGACGAGTTGAAAACCCATTTGCGCAGCGCGCAGATCGTGTTGCGTAGCAAGACGCCGGACTTGGTCCGGCAGGAGTTTTTCGGCCTGATGATGGCGCATTTTGCCGTTCGCGGCTTGATGCACTAAGGATCTGTTATGAAATAACATTACCACTCAGGAATGTTTTGGGCTATTCTGGAGTGGATGGATGACTCGGCTGGTGTTCGCAACCGCTTCAAGTCCCTGGAGGCGGTGTTCGACGAGAGATCCCGTCGCCTATTGGCTGCGGCGGAGAGCAAGGCGTGGGGACCGGGTGGCATCTCCGTGGTATCCCGTGCCACTGGGGTCTCGCGCCAGGTAATCCGTCAGGGTCTGAAGGAACTGTCGCAAGCGCCGGTGCATCCGGTGGGGCGGATACGCCGCCCTGGGGGCGGGCGTAAGAAGGCCAAACAGAAGGATCCTACTCTGGTGGCGGATCTGGAGAAGCTGGTGGAACCCACCACGCGGGGGCACCCAGAAACCTGTTTGCGCTGGACCTGCAACAGCGTCCGCAAACTGGCCGAGGATCTCACCCAGATGGGACATCGGGTGAGCTATCCAGTGGTCGCGGAGTTGCTGCATGAACTGGATTACAGCCTGCAAGCCAACTGGAAGACCCAGGAAGGAGACTCTCACCCGGACCGGGATGCGCAGTTCGAGTACATCGATGGCAAGGTCCAGCGCTACATCGCCGGCGGTCAGCCGGTGATATCGGTTGACACCAAAAAGAAGGAACTGCTGGGGAATTTCAAGAAGGGAGGGCGGGAGTGGCGACCGCAAGGGAATCCGGAAAAGGTTCGCGTGCACGATTTTGTGATACCGGAACTGGGCCGCGCTGCGCCGTACGGGGTATACGATCTGGCATCCAACACCGGATGGGTTAGCGTGGGAGTCGATCATGACACGGCGTCATTCGCGGTGGAAACTATCCGGCGCTGGTGGTATTCGATGGGCCAGGAGAAACACCCTCGGGCGGAGCGGCTGTTGATCACTGCCGACGGGGGCGGTAGTAACGGATCCCGAGTCCGGCTGTGGAAACTGGAGTTGCAACGACTAGCCGACGAGACGGGACTGGCCATTGCGGTCAGTCACTTTCCGCCCGGTACGAGCAAGTGGAACAAAATCGAACACCGTCTGTTCTCTTTCATCAGTAAGAACTGGCGAGGGAAGCCCCTCACCAGTCTGAAGGTGATCGTCAATCTCATTGGCGGAACAACGACAAAGAAAGGGCTGAAAGTCCATGCCGAGATCGACGGTCAAAGCTACCCCGCGGGCATCCAAGTTCCAGACTCGGAGATGGCGGAGATCAAACTCCAGCGAGAGGCTTTTCACGGCAAATGGAACTACGAGATCTTGCCGCGAAGATGACATGGTTATTTCTTAACAATGCCTATTTCTTAACAATGCCTAAAGGCCGATGAAGACCCGGACCGGCTTTCGTTTCTCCACTCCGCGCACGTGGTCCAGCGGCGGATGGCCCGTTATGCCGCTATCCCCCCGGCAGAGAAAAGCCTTCCACGAAGCGATCCTCGGCGAAATTCTTGAGGAGCGGGTCGTTTTCGAGCCGCAAGCGGATCACCCCGCGCAGTGTCAAGCGAAAGATGAGTAACTACCCGCTGCGTCCGCGCAAGCGCCAACGCGATCGCCGTGTCGATTTTGCCAAGCGAATCAGGATTGTTAAGTGAACAGTATTGGGGCTAAATTCAACGATCGTGGGCGGGCCACCAACCCTCCAATCTCTACACGCCACGTGAGCTCGTCCAGGCTCGTTGGTGGGCCGTAGTGGCTAACGAAAAAAAAAAGTCATAGACAGGTGTCAGCCGAGAGTCGAGGGCTTCCCGCTTCAACAGGTTGCCGAAGGTCGGAAACGGGCTCGGTGGCGGCTGGTCCAGCCAAGGGATAACCTCTTCACCAGCCTGAGCAAAGGCGTGCGATGGACCCGCCACCTGCAGTACGGTCAGTCCTGGAAGCGCCGCAGTACCTTTTTTGAATAGCGTGCGCCGGCGAAATATCCTGACTCCTGACTTTCTGTCATCCAATCCTCCATCAGTCTGAAAACCTCGTTGGAGTTTGCTCGCAGTTGTGCCCCCCGCGCCTGGGTGGAGAAGATCCCATCAAGAAACGGTACGCTGAGAGCCAATCTTGCCGGGATCCCTCCTCCGATGATCGATTTTCTTCTGCTGAAACCGACTCACGGAAGTGAATGGAGGTGAATTCACCGTGAACGTTGCATTGAACGGGACTTTGAAACGAGCCGGTTTAGTTTTCGGCTTCCGTGTCTAAACCCACCATCTTCGAGGCGGTCACCGGCCGTAGTGCCTTGGTTTTCTCAGGCGGCAGGCAAACCTAACTAGCCAAGGGCTTCGCCCTTGATATCCCTTCGGGATATAGAAGTCAGGAGCCAGAAGTCGAGGAAGTCAGAATGGCAGCGGTGTAAGCGTTCAGAAGCTTGCTGACTTCTTCCAGCAGGATGGTGAGTTTCTGGGTGTCGCCGTATTCGAGGTCCCTGGCGAGGATCAGAAAGTAGCGGCATTCTTCTACCGATCCTTCGGCGATATTGAGAAACCGGGCCTTTTCCGGCTTGCTCCGCCGGCGGAATCCTTCCGCGATATTGGCTGGAATGGACACAGCCGCGCGACGCATCTGCATCGCCAAACCGTATGTCTCCTGCTTGGGAAACGCCGCGGTGAAGGTGTATGCCTCCAGGACAAACCCGTGCGCCTTCTGCCACACCAGCAGATCTTGAAATGTCCGCGCTGGCTTGGAAACGGCCATGGAACGGGAGGCGTTCCTGGCGGTAAGCTCCTGGTATCTCACCACACGGGAGTGTGCCATGAACGCCTTCGTCGAGCATCACAAGCATAGCATCCAGTTCGGATATCGGTGTTTCGATCGACTCCTGCTCAACGGGTTGATCCAGCCGTTCCAGCAACCCGAGCGCGTCCTCGGGTTCTTCAACGTGTACCGCGACGGAAAGAGGGTGACCAGAAGGACCTTGACGGAGATCGCCGACCAGTTCCAGTATTGGCTGAAGAATCGTTCCCAGAAGTGGGGTGCCCCAATTCTCGAACCCTCCGATGGCTCGGGCGATGATAGCCGGCGCGATCGACTGCTGGACCCGTATTTCCAGAATGCCAAGCCCAACCAAGTGGTGGCAATCGTGAAAGCGCGCGAACCGGCGCGGATCCTGGTAGCCATCGGAGATCGGGACAACGACAGCCCCCACCTGGAGTACAAACAACGCTGGGTGAATCAGTTTAACTTCTACCTGAGCGACGCGCACTGGGGCCGGATGTTTGTCCGGATGTGCCCGTACTTCCCGTTCTCCGCGCGGGTTTGCCTCAACCAACACCACTGGCTGGCGATCCGTATGCAAGAGGAGGGAATCGATTTTCAGCAATGCACTAACGCCTTTCTGAAGTGCGCCAATCCGGCGCGTCTACAGGAACTCGCCGACTCGCTCACCACCCAGGACCTGTTGCGCTGCGGTCAGAAGTGGCTCGCCGCTTTCACTCCCTTCATCTCCGACAGGGAACGAAAGCAGGCCGGCTGTCAACACCGGCTGTTCTTCGCCCAGGTGGAGTACTGTGACAACCTCATCTTCCACCGCCGCGCCGCGGTCGATGAACTCACCGAACGTCTGCTGGATCTGAACCGCACCATCGGACAGCCCAAGAAGATCACGATGATCTTCGGCCGCAAGGTGACCAAGGAATACAAAGGCAAGCTGCAGACCGTCATCGAAGATCTCGACCTGCCCAATCCGGTAATCCGCAGTCACTATGGACACGGCTTCGCCAAGCAGTACGTCCGCGACGACCGCATCTTGCGAACCGAACCTGCCACCAACAACGTGTACGACTACGGGGTCAACAAAGACGTCGCGAATCTGCCTCACCTCCGCAAGCGCATGTCCGAGATCATCGACCACTATCACGACGTGCAGCAGGACGTCTTGGAAACCTTCGTGGATCGAGGGCAACTGCGGAAACTGGCCGAACCCACTGTCCTACCCAGTGGCCGTCGCATACCCGGCCTTAAGCTCGACCATCCGCGCCAATTGGCGGTCATGCACTCGCTGGTCCGTTTCGCCAACGTGGCTGCCAATGGCAGATTCACCACCGCCGATCTCTACGGCCCTGCGCTGCATGCCTTGGGAGTCACCGATTCGCAATACTCGCTGGCCTCGTTCCGCTATGACCTTTCCAAGCTGCGAGCCAAAGGCCTGCTGGAAAGGATTCCGCACTCGCGTCGCTACCAACTCATCGGCAAGGGTTACGCGATCTGCGTAGCGTTTCTGAAGCTGTTCGAACGAATCTACGCGCCCCTGACAGCCGGGCTGCTGGCGCCATTCCGCGGCGATCGTGCACTACCAGATGACCGACGCTGCGCACTGGATCGCCTCTATCAGCGCATTGGCGACGATCTGGACGCACTGCTAAAAGCCGTGGGCTTTAAAGTCGCCGCGTGAATTGGCCCCAACGCGAACAAAATTCGCGTTGGGGCCCCTATAACGGGAACTAATCTCGTTCGAGTCCGCAATGCGGCACAAACGCTCGGGAAGGCGTCTCGCCGACCTGCATGCAGCGTGTGCTGTCGAGGGCAGTGTCACCCGCAAGGGCGACGAACTTGAGGTTAACGTGGTTCTCAAGAACGGGACGAGCGGACGACCGCTCTGGCAGCACATCTACCGTCGGCCAGTCAAGGAGATGCCCAACCTGGAGGCGGAACTAACCGAAGCGCTGGCGAGTAAAGCAGTTCCCAAATCTCGGGAGGCACGCGCAAATGACAGGCGGCCGGCGACGATCGATCCGGAAGCGGCACTGCTGTACCTGGAAGCACGGCAGAATTCAACACATACCAGGAGGCCGGGCTCAGGCGCAGCATCGAGCTTTACGAGCAGGCCATCCAGCGGCAACCTGACTATGCGCTGGCTTACGCGGGCCTCGCGTTAGCATGGTTCCGGCGCTCAAACTTCTTCGTACCTCCGATGGAAGGAATGCCGAAGGCGAGAGTAGCTGCCCAGCATGCGCTCGCCTTGGCGCCCGACCTCGCGGAAGCGCGTGCTTTGCTGTCAGGCGTCTCGCTTGTCTACGACTGGCGCCCGACGGCGGCGCACGCAGAGTTGCGGCGCGCGACGGAGATTGCTCCGAACCAGCCGTTGGTCAACGAGATGCAGGCCCTCTATAAACATTTCGACTGGCCGATTCAACGAAGCATTCGCGAATCTGCGGATCGCTCGCGAGCGGGATCCGCTATCAATCCCACTGACAACCTTTAGTCAATTCGGTCTGCTGGTAACCAGGCGTTACCGGGATGCCGTGGAGCCAGGCCTTCGTGCTGTGGCTCGGGAGCCGAACGCAGCTTTGTTGCGCGCGATCGTTGGTCTCAATCTCATCTATTCGGGGAGGGCCCGTGACGGCATTGAACAGCTTGCGGCCAGCATGCGCGCAGATCAGGTTCCCCGGTCGCGCTGCTGGCGGCCTCGGGTTTCGCCCGGGCCGGCGACCAAGATCGCGCTCGGCGGATTCTCGCTGACGTGAAGGGCCGGATGCCTCGCCATTACGTTTGCGCATATGCGATCGCAAGCGTTCACGCGGCCTTAGGCGAGTCTGATGAGGCTTTCGTTTGGCTGGTCAGAAGCCGAAGGAACTGGGCTATTCGTACGAATGGTGGACGTACCGGCTGTTGGCAAGCACAATCCTGTACCCAGGCAATCGCGTCGTCTGGCAATCGGCGTGGCTTACCGGATCGGGGCAATTCTCCCAGCGCCGCGCCCAGACCGAATTGGAGGAACTTCTGGATACACCAGCACCACCGTGCTGCGGCTGACATGGTGGTGCCGCGCAATGGCTTCATCCCTTTGGCCGGATAGGGAATCCAAGAGAAACGCGGCCCGGAGGGTGCGTCGCTTCTGCTCCGGTGCGAGATCTGCGGATGGAGTTCAGCCTGAGCAAATCCTGCTCGCTGAACTGGAGGGGTGGGCGCTTCCTCGGGAAGGGCATGATCCATCAAAACATAAATCGGGTTAAATGTATCGGTATTTAGAGAACGATCATCTAGTACTACTAGGTCATAAAAGAACATTCTGATGTAGAATTGTCTTGTGGGTTCACGCCTCTCTGCGCCAGGCCCACAAGAGAAACGCTTCGCGGCATATATAGAGGGCCTGGCGATAGCCGCGGGGCACGAAGACCGGCACACACCTTTGAAGAACTACTGCAAGGCGTTGCTATTACCCGGTGAACGCAAGAGTATTGAGCCGATGGCGGCCCGCCTGGATCCGGGGAACGTGCAGCCGACGCGTCAGTCACTGCACCATTTGGTAGCCAAGGCGCCTTGGAGCGACGAAGCACTGCTCGATGAAGTGCGCAACCATGTGTTACCAGCGATGCAGAAGCAAGGGCCAGTGGTGGCCTGGATCGTAGATGACACCGGCTTTCCGAAGAAAGGCACGCATTCGGTGGGGGTCGCACGTCAGTACTGCGGACAAGTAGGGAAGCAAGAGAACTGTCGGGTAGCGGTGAGTCTGTCAGTGGCGACGTGGAGTTCCAGCCTGCCGATCGCCTATCGCATCTATCTGCCCAAGGAATGGGCCGAGGATGCGGAGCGGCGGGAAAAGACGGAAGTGCCCAAAGAGGTTGAGTTTCAAACCAAGCCGGCCATCGCGCTGGATCAGATCCGTGCGGCGGTAGCGGCCAACCTGGACCGTGGGGTAATTCTGGCTGACGCGGCTTACGGCATCAACACCGAATTTCGCGACGGAATCACCGAACTCAACCTGAAATATGTGGTGGGCGTGCAAAGCTCGATGACGGTCTGGGAGTCCGGCAAGCAGCCTTTGCCTGCCAAGCCCCGCCGAAAAATGGGACGACCTCCGCGGCTTTTGCAACGGACCACGGACCATCAACCCGTCGCCGTGAAGCAGTTAGCGATGAGTCTGCCCTCCACCGCCTTCAAAGAAATCACTTGGCGTGAAGGCACAGACCGGAAGTTGCAATCACGCTTTGCCGCCGTTCGCGTACGTCCTGCTCATCGGGATTACGAGAAAGCGGAACCACACCAGGAGGAATGGTTGCTGATCGAGTGGCCGCGAGCGGAGAAAGAGCCATCCAAATATTGGGTATCGACGCTGCCGCCCACTACCAAACTCAAAGCTTTGGTCAAGATGGCCAAACACCGCTGGATCATCGAACGGGACTATGAGGAGTTGAAACAAGAACTAGGGCTGGGGCATTTTGAAGGCCGCAACTGGCGTGGGTTCCACCACCACGCGACGCTATGTATCGCAGCTTATGGGTTCCTGGTGGCCGAGCGGAACCGTTTTTCCCCCTCGGCCCGTGCCGGTCATCTGGGATTCGCCGCCCTGGGGCCGCCGCCGGGCTTCCGGCCCCGCGGATCGCCGCGCACGCCCCGAAAGACATAATCCGCACTCCATCGCGACGCTGCGCATCATTCTGGCGCGGGTGTTGCTCCGGCAACTGCCTCACTGCCCTTTTTGCGGGTTGTCTCCGGACTGAGCGTTGGCATCGAAATCAATTTCATCAAGGCAGGTTTGCCGCGGTGAGCGTGGCTCGGTGTGCCAGGCATCAGCGCGCAACTCGACCTGGCTGAGTTTCTCCACGGCGAGGCAGCGCCAGCCGCCCATGGCTTCTGACGCCACCGCCAAGCCGCTGTTGCTGCTTCCTCCAAACTGATAACACAACACACGGAGTCGGCCGGACTTCTGTCCTAACACATGGGGACAAAGCAGGCGCGGTAAGCCATCATAAACTGCCGCCACCGGCTGCCTGCAAGCAGCCGCCCGGCGAAGGAGTAAATAAATCTCCCTCACGGTTTGCTCCCTGTCAGGCTGCGGAGTCATACCTCCTCAGAATACGCCCCTCGGGAGAGGGCGAATCCGACTCGTATTTTATGACCCAGTAGTAC